>CAVOIK010000038.1:0-30752 GCA_963695895.1 uncultured delta proteobacterium | reverse complement strand
TGTGAATGCCATTACGCACCTCCTGCCGTCGGGTTCTCACGAGTTGAGTGTTCAGCACCTATGGGATGATTTTACCCTCATCAATGGACTTGAGTAAGATCTGTTTTGTCTTTTCCAGATGATTCCGGACGAGTCTTCCACCACGCGAGGCGATTTCTTCTTCATGGCCTTCAGCATCCGCCGATGGTCCTCAGGGACATACTCCATATTCCGATGTCCCCGGAGTAAGGGCGCACCCGGTAACGGTAGAAATAATCACTGTAATCATTGATCATTTGCAGTAATTTCTTGCTCTTGGCGGATTTGTAAAGGAGATTGTGAAACTCGGTGTGCAGTTGAATCAGCTTATCCAGGTCTTTCCCTTTGAATGCTTTTTCCGACTCGGCCACCTTTTTTTCCAAGGCAGCCATTCGATCAGACGTCATAAGGGGAGTAGCGAGATAAGCGGCGTAACTTTCGAGGGTACAGCGAATGCCGAGAATCTCTTCCACATCTTCTCTGGTGAATTGTCTTACCACAAAACCGCCTTTGGTTCGACGGGCCACCCAATCATCTCTCTCCAACTCATAGAAGGCTTCCCGGACGGGTGTCCTGCTGATCCCAGCCTGATGAGCAAACTTTTCCTCGATCAAACGCTGTCCCGGTTTGAGCTTTCCGTGGAGAATCGATTTTCGCAAGGACTGGTAAACTTCTTCTCGCAGGGGTTTTCTCTTGGTGACCGGAATGCCCTCAAACACAGTTTCCATTGAATACTCCTGGGTCGCTGTTTTTTTGAATATCCCAATTCTCCATTTATATATGAAAGGGTTTCCAACTTGTCAAGTCTCTTGAGTATTCCTGTGACCGGCAAGTGCCCCGCAAGCCCCGCCCTTGGAGACTGTGTCGCAATTAGGGATGGGGAAAAAATTTTAGCATGAACATGAAATATCTTACTCAAAACCTCACATCGATATGATACAATGCAGCCCAACGAAAGGGGAGGGCTATGGCATATCGATATGGGAACCGCTATCAATTCGGATTATTTCCACAAAGCATCGAAGACTATGTGGCTGCCAACGACCCAGTCAGAGCCTACGATGCCTTTGTGGAAGCCCTAGACTTTAACGCCTTAGGGATCGAGATTGATCCCAATCAAGTGGGCAACTCCGAATATGACCCCAAGGCGATGTTGAAGCTGTTTGTTTATGGTTACTCCTATGGGACCAAGACATCCCGAAAACTGGAGCGAGAAGTTCATCACAATCTTTCCTTCATCTGGCTCATGGGTGGCTTAAAACCGGACCACAAGACCATTGCTGAGTTTAGGCGCAAGAACAAGGGAACGCTCAAGAAGGTCTTGAGGCAATGCGCCCGAATGTGTTTGAAGCTCGACTTGATTGCGGGCAATGTGTTGTTTGTGGATGGGACCAAGATCCGAGCCAATGCTGCACGGGCCCAGACACACGATCAAGCCTATTATGAGCAACATCTGTCAGAGATAGACCGCCGGATTGAGCAGCTTGTGGAGGAATGTGAGAAGATCGATGAGATGCAAGAGGGTCAGAAATCGTGGATAGAGATGGAGCATGAACTGACCCAGAAGCAACAATTGAAAGAGAGGATTCAAGAGGCTCTAAAGACCACGAAAGAGACGGGGCGAGAAAAGATCAATCTGACCGATCCGGACTGTGCGATCATGCGCAGTATTCAGGGCTCCCATGCGAGCTATAACGTACAAAGCGTGGTGGATGACAAGCATGGACTGATCGTGCATGCGGAGGCGGTCAGTGAGACCAGTGACGTCAATCAGTTTGCCCAGCAGATCGATCAAGCCCATGAGGTTTTGGAGAAGCCCTGCGAGGTAGCCTGCGCGGACGCAGGTTATGCAGACACGGAAGAGCTTCAAAAGATTGATGTGAAAGGGATCAAAGTGGTGGTTCCCTCTCAGCGGCAGGCGTTGCACGATGAGGAGGGTCCCTTTAGCAAAAGCCACTTTCGATATGACCAGGAGCAGGATTGCTACTGGTGTCCGGAGGGGCATCGGTTGAGCTATGCGGGGACAGAGAAGGACAGGGGGAGGAGGCGTTATCTGATCACCGATAGCAAGATTTGCCAGAGGTGTGTCCATTATGGGGAATGTACCAAGGCTAAGAGAGGTCGAAAAGTCATTCGTTTTCCTCTTGAGGAGGTTAAAGAGAGATTTGAAGCTCAATACGAGGAAGCCTCCTCTCAGGAGATCTATGCCAGGCGGAAAGCCCGGGTGGAGCATCCTTTTGGACACATCAAAAGGAACCTCAAGACGGATGGGTTTTTGATCCGGGGGCAGAGCGGGGTCAACGCAGAAACTTCCTTGCTCGGCACGTGCTTCAACCTGGCGCGAATGATCACGATTTTTGGCGTCTCGGGGTTAATCGAAAGGCTGATGGCCTTTAGAGTCCCTCTATCGGGATAATATCCCGATAGAGGGAGCGGTAAAGGGTTTGAAAGAAGAGAAACCTTGTCAACGGGGCTGCTATGATGGCCGTCTATCTCTATTCAGTTATCAAAGAACGTCTTGTATCGAGCTTAGATCAAACTTAGCTTATTTTCGCCCCTCGCCCTACCCATTACGACACAGTCTCTTAGGGCGGGGTCCCTGCCTGCCGGCAGGCAGGAAGGGGCACAATATGAAAGAAACTACCTTACCGGGAAGCCCCGCCCTTTGGGGCGGAGAGCTTCATTTGAAAACAGTTGCAAGGGCGTTCACGGACAGGTCGGCTGGATACCCCGCGAGGAAGGCGGAAACGGACTCCATGACTGGAGTCAAAGCCGACCCTGTAATCCTGGAAACCCCGCCCTGTGCCTGCCTGCGCGAAGCCGCTTCGGCGAAGGCAGGGGCGGGAAGCTTCACTCCCTAACGGACGAAACCCTCTCTTCTTGAATTGCAGGATAGGGGCAGATGGAACTCTCTGTCTGATGAGGAAGCCGGCGAGATCGACGATTTTTGCAGATTGATCAATGATAGCGGTATCGCTGGTTGCGACGATTCCTGGAAAGCCGATGAGAATGTCTTCGGGAACTCTGACGGCCTCCGCATCGCCTGGGATATCCATTTCCTGTAAATGTCTCCTTACTTCCTGAGCCAATCTTCCACTCTTGCTGATGGGCGCATCGAGGAGGAACATCGTTCGGCGAGGCTTCCTCTCTTTCAGGAGAGCGTAGATGAGCCGAAGGGATTCTTCGGTCTTTCTTGTCCTTCTGAAATTGCCTGAGAGTCCTGAAATATCTCTCAGGAACCCATCGTCTCCAAAAATAAGAGGCCGACCTGAAAGGGCAGCCTCGATGGTTATGACCACGTTGTACCCGTCAATAGCCAGCTCCTGGCCCCAAATCTTCTGCAAAGAGACCTTCTTTTTCAGTCGTTTCCCTGCATCGTCGTCTGAGAAAACTCCTCTGTGGAGAAGGTGACGCTCATCAAAAGTGAGTTGATAGCGATTCCCAACCAACTCCAACGAAGCCTTGCGCGGATAGGCTCGGTTGAGGAGATATCGGAAATCGATCGCGGCCTCGTGGAGCTGCGGACTTTTTAACGCATCGTCCGATCTTGTTTTTCGTATCTCAGATCCCATGTGTTGAATTATAGCCCAATTCCCTGGGGAGAAAAACCCCAGAGAATCAGTCCACGCCATCATTAAGTCTAAGGTTACGCCCGCCCTCTGGACCTATCGCACCCGAGCGTAATTGGGGGATCACGCTCACAAGGTATTCGGTTTGCCACGTTTGTCAATCTGACGTATAATGTTTTCGGATTTCAGCCATGGACTGATTTTTCGTGTGCATGTTTTGCTCTCGCCGAGCTCGCGAGCATACGAAAGGGGGGGCGAGATGGACATCAGAGGAAAAAAGATCATGGTTCTCGGGGGATTTGGGGAAGTGGGGTTTGCGATCTGTCGAGAGCTGCTCCATCACTACCCAAAGGAATTGGTTGTGACGTCTCTGAGAAAGGAAGAAACCTCGATGGCAGTGGAAAGACTCAGAAAGGAGGCTCCTAGATCAGTAAAGTTAACTCCCATTCACGGAAACCTGTTTGTCCGTTGGTCAATGAAACATGCTTCGAAGGAAGAGATCCTATCAACACCGCAGTATCAACAATGGCTTGCAGAAGATGCCCTTGAAGAATTGAGCGAGAATATTCTGACCGCTTCGACCCTGTATCGGGTCATTTCTGAACAGGCCCCAGAAATCATTTTGGATTGCATAAACACGGCGACAGCCCTTGCATACCAGAACGTCTATCAGAGTTACAGAGAGATTTCTGAAGCCCTCCAAAACCCGCAAGAGGGTGACGGTCTCACACGCGGGATCTATCGACTTCTCTCCACCCTTCAAGTTCCCCCCCTCATTCGTCATGTTCAGATTCTTTACGAGGCCATGAAAAGGAAGAAGACCCTTCTCTATCTGAAGATCGGGACGACGGGAACAGGGGGGATGGGATTGAATATTCCCTTTACCCATGGCGAGGAGCAACCGTCCCGGCTTCTCCTGTCAAAGGCGGCGGTTGCAGGGGCTCACACCCTTCTGCTCTTCCTGATCAGTAGGACTCATGGAGGCCCCATAGTAAAAGAACTCAAACCTGCAGCACTCATCGGCTGGAAGGGGATTGGCCGCGGAAAAATCACAAGGGGTGGACACCCGATCCCACTCTACGACTGTCTTCCAAGCGAAGGGTTCCGATTGGTTCGGGGGAAACGGTTTAAGGTCCAAGAATCGGACGTTGGAAGACGACTCGAAGGGAAAGCTGTGGAAGGGGCCTATGTGGATACAGGGGAGAATGGCCTCTTTTCATTAGATGAATTCAAGGTCGTGACTGCCCTGGGGCTCATGCAATACATTACTCCGGAAGAGATCGCACATGTCGCCTTGCTTGAAATTCAGGGCGTGAACACTTCAGGAGACGTTCTTGGGGCAATGGCAGGAGCTGCCCTGGGGTCCACGTACCGCGCAGGTTTCATGAGGCACGAGGTAATGAGAGATGTGGAGCGTCTGAACGCGGGAGGGGTCGCTTACGGTCTTCTCGGACCACGAATTGCTAAACTCATTTTTGAGAGTCATCTCCTGAAGACGTGTTATGACACGTTGGAATGTGTGGTCCGAACTCCACTCAGAAACATGTGCAAATGTGTAGAGAGAGAAATTGGGAAAGATCAGATGATCCGCAGGACGGCTATCTCACTCGGGATTCCCATTCTTCTCCCTGATGGAAAGACGCTCCTCTTCGCCAAACGACCTCACGCGGATAAGGGATGGGAGGGAGAACATTGGATGATGAATCCTCAGACCGTCGACCGGTGGGCGTCACGGGAGTGGATCGATCTTCGGCGTGGCAACCTCACCCGCTGGAAGGAGCGTTTCAGGGAGATCCTCGAAGAGTCGAGGCAATCCGCAGGGGATTCGAGCTCCCATTTCGACCGTGGCAGAGGCTTCTGGCCTCGCAATAAAGATGGAGAGATGACAATCGATCCGGGGGAAATTACAGGCTGGATCCTGGTCAAGGAGGGAAGTGGCAGGCCGGATTACCCAGAGGTCGAGTGAAGCTCCCCGCCCCTGCCTTCGCCGAAGCGGCTTCGCGCAGGCAGGCACAGGGCGGGACTTCCGGGTAACGTCGAAATGATTACACGGTCGGCTTTCCTCCCCGCCTGTCCCGCTAAGGCGGGACGGGGCATCAAGCCGACTTGCCCGTGACCCGGGCCGAGGTTTTGAATTGACTCGTTCGCCGGGAGTTCAAAGGTTGACTTCCAAATTCAAAACCTTTAAAGAGTGGGAAAAGGTTGTAGGCGCAAAATAGCACAACTGGCCGATGGGTTCTTGCTCAGATATTTCAAAACAGAAAGGAGAAGAGACTATGGCAGCAGAGGATATCAAAATCTACTCAACCCCTACTTGACCCTACTGCACGATGGCGAAAGAGTTTCTTTCGCAGAAAGGTTACGAGTTCACGGAATATGATGTGACGAAAGACCGGGCAGCGCTCGATGAGATGGTAAAGATCTCTGGTGCACGAAGTGTGCCGGTCATTTCAGCGTGCAAAGAGGTCATGGTAGGCTTTGACCGCACTCGCCTCGAGCAGATGCTAAAGTGTATCAAACAACGAAGTGAAGTTTAGCAGTTTGCTGAAAAACGGTCATCTGCTGCGTTTCCCTCATCTTTCGTCGTTGCGGCGTACATCAAAGTACGCCTCACTCCTCAGGATTTCGGGAGCCTTGCACCTGGCCCTTTTTGAGCAACCTGTAAAACGTGAATTTTTCTGCGACTGGTGAAGGAGTTCTTGTTTAGCCGGCAGCCAACCTTTTCTTCAAGAACTGACCCGTGTGGGATTGGGGTGATTTCATGATCGCCTCGAGGGTGCCTTCCGCCACAATGCTCCCTCCTTGGTCGCCCCCCTCTGGACCCAAGTCGATGATGTAGTCAGCATGTCGAATAAGATCCAAGTTGTGCTCGATGACGATGAGCGAGTGGCCCTGGGAGAGAAGTTTTTGGAAAGTGGCGAGAAGCACCTCGACATCTGCCAGATGGAGTCCGGTGGTGGGTTCGTCGAAGATGAAAAGCGCTTTCCCTTTGGGATTCTGTCCAATGTGTTCTGCAAGTTTCAGACGTTGAGACTCGCCACCGCTCAAGGTATTCGTTGACTGACCCAGAGTGATGTACCCCAACCCCACGTCTCTTAGCGTCTGGAGTTTGGACTGGATCCGATCACGGTCCTTAAAGAAAGGATGAGCTTCATCGATTGTCATGTTCAGGATTTCTGAGATATCCTTCCCGTGGTACTGAATCTTTAGAACTTCGGGTTTGAACCGTTTCCCTTCACAGACGTCACACGTCATCACGACATCTTCAAGGAATTGCATATCGAGCGTTTGAAGTCCCGCCCCCTGGCAGGCTTCGCATCGACCGCCTTCCATGTTAAAGGAGAAATGGCGTGGTTTCAATCCATATCTCTTGGCTTCGCGCGTATGAGCAAAGAGATCGCGAATATCGCTGAAGACCTTGATATAGGTGGCCGGGTTGGAACGGAGACTCCTTCCAATAGGCGACTGATCGACTAAGATGAGATCATCGATCTGTTTGAGGCCCTCGATGGAGTCAAAGGCTCCTCTTTCGAATTCGGAATTTCCGTTCCCCTTGGCTCCGGCATAAAGGATGTTGTGGACAAGGGTCGTTTTGCCTGCGCCGGACACGCCCGTGATACACACCATCAGTCCCAAAGGAATATTGACAGTGATTCCCTTGAGATTGTGTTCCCGAGCATTGCAAATGGTAATCCATCCCTTCGTCTTTCGCTGAGGGGTCATCACCAGGGACATCCCATTCTTCAAACATCTGGCTGTCACAGAGTCTGGGTGCTCGAGTAACGATTGGACATCTCCCTGGAATACAATCTGTCCCCCATGACTTCCAGCGCCTGGACCCAAATCAATGATGCGATCTGCCGATCGGATGACGTCGAGGTCGTGTTCAACGACGACCACTGTATTTCTTCTCTCCTTGAGGTGCCCAAGGATTCGGAGGAGACGATCCGTGTCCCGTGCATGAAGGCCAATGCTGGGTTCGTCGAGGACGTAGAGCGTTTCTGTCAGGGCAGATCCTAAAGCCCTCGCCAGCGTGATCCGCTGGTATTCTCCGCTGGAAAGAGTGCGTGTTTGACGAGCCAAAGTGAGGTACCCCAGCCCTGCATCGACCATGAATCCGATCCGGTCATGGATCTCTTTGAGTAAACGTTCTCCCACTTTCTTTTGAAAGTCTTGGATCGGCAGGTTCTCGAAAAAGTCCTGTAGTTCCCAAATACTCATCTGACAGATGTCAGCAATATGCTTTCCGGCTAGACGGACATTCAGCGCTTCTTCTTTAAGTCGGGTGTTGTGGCAGGCAGGGCAGGGAGTGTAGGCACGGTACTTGCTCAGAAAGACACGGTAGTGGACCTTGTATCGTTTCCCTTCCATCCAATCGAAGAACCCTTTCAGACCGATGAATTCTCCTTTTCCATGAAGAAGAATCTCTTTCTGATCTGAGCGGAGGTCTTCAAAGGGTTTCTGGACTGGGGATCTGGTATTTCCGGCAAGCCTCCCACAGGTATTCGTAGAGTTCCTCATAGGCGGGTGTGTTCCAAGGAGCAAAGGGTTTCTCCTTGAGAGTCTTTTTCGGGTCCGGAATCACCTTTTCCCAGTCGATTCCAATAATCCTTCCAAAACCCTGACAAGTGGCGCAGGCACCGATGGGGCTGTTGAAGGAGAAGAGGAGTGGCTCAGGTTCAGAATAGATTCTACCGCATCGATTGCAGGAGAAGCTGCGACTGAAATCCATCTTCTTACCTTCTTCCGAGATCACCTCAACTTTTCCATTCCCCAGTTGGAAGCCTCGCTGAATGGCCTCAGAGAGCCTGGCCCGATTCCTATCGTCTGGAACGAGTCGGTCGATGAGCAGAGAGAGTGATGGTACGATTTCTGGAATCGGTCCAGTGAAAGGCGGGTCAGGTCAAGGATTTCCCCTCCTTCCCAAATTCGATAATAACCGTTTTGGATCAAGTCCTTTAACTTCGATTCCTTCTCCTCGCTTTTGCCGAGAGAAACAGGGCTGAGAATAAAGGTTCTCTTGTTTCGATAGGCCTCCAAGATCTGCTCAAGGATACTTTCAACCGTATCTCCGGAGACGTTGATCTGACAATGGGGGCAGAAGACCTCTCCGATCTTTGCAAACAAGAGTCTCACATAGTCATAGATTTCCGAGGCTGTCCCGACCGTGGAACGGGCATTCTTGACGGTGTTTTTCTGTTCGATGGCGATCGCAGGAGGAATCCCATGGATCGCTTCGACATCGGGCCGGTCCATCTTCTCCAGGAACTGTCTCGCATACGTGGAGAGAGACTCGATGTAGCGTCTCTGCCCTTCAGCGAAAAGCGTATCGAACGCCAGGGTCGATTTGCCGGACCCAGAAACACCCGTGATCACCGTCATCTTTCCTCTAGGGATGCGGCAGGTGATGTTTTTAAGGTTGTGAGATTTTGCTTTGACGATTTCGATAAATTTGTCCATTGAATGAATTATAACATAAGATCGCAATCCATCGTTTTCAGAATAATTCCCTGAAATCATTCGTCTAAAGATATAGACGGTTCATTGAGGCGAAATCGTGGCTGTCTTATAATAGTTGTGGAATTCGTTCGACGGAGGACTATGAAGCCCATCATCGCTATTGTCGGCAGGCCCAACGTGGGGAAATCGACCCTCTTTAACCGGATTGCCGGGGGAAAGAAGGCGATTGTAGAAAACGAGCCTGGAGTCACTCGGGACCGGAATTACGCAGATGTCGAGTGGGAAGATCACTCCTTCACCCTGATTGATACGGGTGGGTTCGAACCTGTGTCAAAAGATCGCCTCTTTGTCCAGATGCGGGAGCAGGTCCAATTGGCCATGGATGAAGCCGATGTCATCCTCTTTGTCATGGATGGGAAGGAGGGTCTCTCCCCTTCCGACAGAGACATTGCCGACATCTTGCGTCGACAAAGAAAGCCGGTTTTTTATGTCGTCAACAAGATCGATGGTCCCAAACATGAGGATAGGACCTTCGACTTCTATGGGCTTGGCGTGGATCCCCTCTACTCGGTTTCGGCGGAAGAACGGTATGGCGTGGGTGACCTCATGGACGACGTCATTAAGGTTTTGCCGAAAGCGACGGAAGAGCCGTCAGACCAAGAGGCAACGAAAGTGGCCGTCGTGGGGAGACCGAATGTCGGAAAATCTTCACTCATCAACCGATTCCTTGGATACAAAAGGGTGATCGTTGACGAGGCCCCAGGAACCACGCGAGATGCCATTGATACGATGCTCGAGAGGAACGGGAAACGGTACGTTCTGATTGATACGGCCGGCATTCGGAGGAAGAGCCGGATCGGTCTGCGGCTGGAGCAATATAGCATTGTCGAAGCCCTTCGGACGATCGACCGCTGCGATGTGGCCATTCTTATCTTGGATTCAAGAGAAGAGGTGACAGACCAGGACGCCCGGATCGGTGGATTCATCCACGAGAAGGGAAAAGGGTGCGTTCTGGTCATGAACAAATGGGATCTTGTCGAAAAAGATACCCACACGATGGTCGAGTTCGAAGAAAGGGTGAAGGAGAGTCTTAAATATCTCCGTTATGCCCCCAGTGTCTTCATATCAGCCATGACAGGACAAAGGATTTGGAAGGTCTTGGAAACGGTAGACCGAGTGGCTGAACAGACAAAAAAGAGAATTGCCACATCAGAACTGAACAAGCATTTTGGCCAATGGGTGACAGACGTGTCACCCCCCCTTTACAGGAACCGTGCGGTAAAAATGAATTACATTACCCAGGTTTCCACCGCTCCTCCGACCTTTGTTATCTCTACGAATTATCCGCAGAGCATCCATTTCTCCTACGAGCGCTACTTGTTAAACAAGATGCGAGGCCAGTTTGGATTCGAGGGGGTACCGATCCGGTTCCTCTTCAGAAAGAAGGCGAAACAACGGTGAGCAGAGAGAAATCGAAGAGAAAATGGTTCTATGTGGTTTTGATTCTTCTCCTCCTCGGAGCAGGTGCGTTCTATTTTCGGGGATGGATTGAGCAGGATGGGTCCAACCAACGATATCGGCTGGTGAGGGTGGAACGAGGAGAGATTAGCTCCACGGTGACAGCCACGGGAACGATTAACCCGGTGGTCACCGTGTTGGTAGGAAGTCAGGTTTCCGGAACGATCAAAGCCCTCTATGCTGACTTTAACTCCCGGGTTAAGGAAGGGGATACCATCGCTCAGATCGACCCGGCTATCTTTCAAGCCCAGGTGGATGAGGCCAAGGCGAGTGTGGCGACCGCTCAGGCCAATCTGGCGAACGCCCAGGCAAATCTGCAGAGTCTCCAGGCCAATCTGGTAAAAGCCGAGGTGGCCGTTTCCGATACAAAGAGGACCCTCGACCGAAACGTGCAACTGATGAAGATGAGCGCGATTGCCCAGTCGGCCCTGGACACGGCCCAGGCAAACTATGATTCCGCAGTGGCCCAGAGAGAGGCTAACAAGGCTCAGTTCGAAGTGGCCAAAGCGCAGATCGAATCTGCAAAGGCCCAGGTCGAACATGACAAGGCTGCCTTGAGAATGGCTGAGACGAACTTGAGGTACACCACCATTCGATCCCCGGTTAATGGAATTGTGATCTCAAGGAATGTGGATGTAGGTCAGACTGTGGCAGCCAGCCTTCAAGCTCCAACTCTCTTCACCATTGCGAAGGATCTGAGAGAGATGCAGGTCGATACAAACTTTAGTGAAGCTGATATAGGCCGAATTGAAACGGGTCAGGAGGCCACGTTTACAGTAGATGCTTACCCGGAGATTACTTTCCTGGGAAAGGTTTCAGAGATTCGCAATGCCCCCCAGACGATTCAGAATGTGGTGACCTATGATGTCGTGATTATGGTTGCAAACCCTGACTTGAAGCTTAAACCAGGCATGACGGCCAACGTCACCATCTTGGTCGCTCATCGGGACGGCACTCTTAAGGTTTCCAATGCCGCATTGAGGTTCAGACCCGTGGGGGCAAGTGGAGAAAATGCAGAAGAGGGGATGAGGAGGGGAGAGCCTAAGAGGGAGGTGCGTCAGACTGCGGGTGCTTCAGAGAAGCAGAGGAAAGAACTTATGAGAATGGACTCATCCTCGCAGGAGAAGAAAGGAACGTCAGGCAGAGTCTGGACGTTGTCTCCGGAAGGAAAACCTGTCCCTGTCTCTGTGGTCTTAGGGATTACGAACGGAACGTTCAGTGAGGTTATTTCAGGGGATCTCAAAGAGGGGACCGAGGTGATCGTCGGAGAGATGACAGGAGGCAACACGCAGAACCGGAGCACTCCTTCACCTCTTACGGGCGGTGGACTGCGCAAATAAAGCGGGATAGCTCAGCGGAAAGCGTACAGGACATCGATGGAAACTCTAGCAACGACGAATAATACTATCATTCAGGTTCAAGACTTAACCAAGGTCTACCGGTTTGGCGAGGTAGAGGTTCATGCACTTCGTGGCGTCTCCCTATCGATTCAGCGGGGCGAATTCTTGGCCATCATGGGACCCTCCGGCTCCGGCAAATCAACCTTTATGAACATCCTGGGCTTTCTGGACCAGCCCACACATGGCCAATATCTTTTGGAAGGGATCAGTGGGGAACGTCTCTCAAGGGATGAACTGGCAGAGATCCGGAATCGGAAGATCGGTTTCGTCTTCCAGGGGTTTAATCTCCTTGCCAGGACATCGGCCTTGGAGAATGTTCAACTTCCCATGATCTATGCTAGGACTTCAACCCTCAAACGGAAAGAGATGGCGCATAAAGGCCCTCTCCGAGGTTGGCCTTGCCGGGAGAGAACATCATCATCCCAGTCAACTCTCCGGAGGGGAACAACAGCGGGTGGCCATCGCGCGTGCCCTGGTCAACCAACCTTCCATCATTCTGGCGGATGAACCGACAGGCAATCTCGACTCTAAGACCAGCATTGAGATCATGGGAATCTTTCAACGGCTGAACCGAGACCTAGGAATCACGATCATCATGATTACTCATGAACCCGACATCGCCTTATATGCCAAACGAAATATCCATTTCAAAGACGGTGTGGTGGTCGATGATCGGGAGAACTCGTCCCGTTTGACCGCAGCGGAGGGAGGTCGAGCATGACACGTCTTATAGCCAGCCTTCACATTGCCTTAAGAGCACTGGTGGTCAATAAAATGCGCTCGGGCCTCGACCATGCTGGGAATCATCATCGGCGTCGGTGCGGTCATTGCCATGATTGCTGTCGGATCAGGGGCAAAGCAACGGATTGAAGAGCAGATCGCCAGCATGGGGTCTAACCTCCTCATGATCGAGTCAGGGAGTTCGACGAGCGGAGGATCCCGAATGGGGGCAGGGACTACTGCAACGTTGACCGTTGGCGATGCAAAGGCGATCGAGACAGAAATCCCGGGGGTTAAGTATGTCGCACCGAGCACTCCGCGGGGTGGCCCAAGTGGTTTATGGAAATCAGAATTGGTCTACCGGTATCACCGGAACAAGTCCTGAAATGATCGAAATCAGAGGGTGGTCCCTCTCCTCAGGTCGCCCATTTACAGAACAGGAGCTCGATGGGGCTGTGAAGGTCTGTGTGCTGGGAAAGACAGTGGCAGATAACCTGTTCGGAGGGATCGATCCAGTCGGCCAGATCGTCCGTATCAAGAAAATTCCCTTTACGGTCGTGGGGGTCCTTACACCCAAGGGCCAGACAACGTGGGGGCAGGATCAGGACGATCTCATCTTTGTACCGCTGACCACAGCGCAGAGGCAACTGTTCGGACAGGCCTTTCCAGGCATGGTAAGGAACATCGCGGTCCAGGCGTGGGGACCGGATGAGGTGAAACAGGTAGAAACGCAGATCAACGAACTCCTTCGACAGAGACACCACATCCAGCCAAACCAGGAGGATGATTTTTCTGTGAGGAACCTGACGGAAATGATGTCGAGTAGGGAGGAGTCGGCCAATGTGATGTCTCTCCTTCTGGGATCGATTGCCTCCATCTCCCTGATTGTAGGGGGAATCGGGATCATGAATATCATGCTCGTCTCTGTGACTGAGCGGACAAGAGAAATCGGTATTCGAATCGCCGTCGGTGCCAAGGCCCGGGACATCCTACTCCAATTCCTTATCGAATCACTGATCCTGAGTCTGATGGGTGGAATATTGGGGATCGGGACTCGGAATGGTAGGAACGATCATCCTTTCGAGCTTTACCCAGTGGCCCATCCTTTTCTCGACCACTGCAATTCTCCTTGCGTTTCTATTCTCAGGTTCCGTGGGGGTATTCTTCGGATTCTATCCTGCGAGAAAAGCTTCGCTTCTCAATCCGATTGATGCACTTCGTTACGAATAACTCATATTCGAAGCGGAAAAGATTCAAGGGCTGGGTAATTCGGCTTTTTCCAAAGCGTGGCCAGTCGTTCTTGACAAGGAAGGGTGTATGGGTTAAGAATCTTCAAATTCCTATGGAAACAGTATGAATTGCTAACTTATGAAATTGTCAACTAAAATTAGATATGGATCCAGAGCGATGGTAGAACTTGCCTCGCACTACGGCGAGGGAGCGATTGAACTCAAGGAGATTGCGAAAAAGGAGAACATTTCACCGAAATATCTTGAACAGGTCATCATCCCTTTGAGAACAGCTGGCCTTGTGAAGTCAGTTCGTGGTTCCAAAGGAGGCTACTCGTTGGCCAAATCACCTTCTGAGATCTCACTGAAAGATGTCATTGAGGTCCTCGAAGGTCCCATCCGATTGGTTGATTGTCTTGCCGATCCCAAGATCTGCCGAAAAATTCAGTCCTGCGTGACAAGAGAGATCTGGAACGAAGCGACAGACGCAATTAACCGGGTTTTTGGTTCGGTCACTCTTGAAGAGATGGTCAATCGGAGAATACAGAGAGAGGGAACCGCTCCACCCATGTATCAGATATGAAGCAACCTCTGGAATAATGCGTGTTGTGAACTGATCGAATAATGGGTCTATTGCGCATAAAAAATCACTTAGCAGAGAGGCCAAGTAAAGTCTCTTGTACCTCATCCATTATTCAGATATTCCATTAACTCAATTTCGGTTGAAAATTCGTCATTGATCCGCGGAGCAGGGCAAAGGAGTGATGCTATGTTATGGATCATGCCGTAGCCCCGAAAAGGCGGATTCCCGGAAGCCCCGCCCTAGGGCGGGGCTCCACTGGGAAATTTGTTTTGATTTGCGAGCAGGACAAAGGGGTGATGCTATGTTATGGATCATGCATAGCCCCGAAAAGGGGATGAGGTTGAAGAGATCGAAGTCGGGAATTCGGAACGATGAATATGCGACAAAAACTGACAGCTAATGGCTGAAAACTTAGCTGCTTCTATCCGATGGAGGAGAAGATGGCAAAGACCATTGCAGAGATAAATGAGAAGATAAAAAAGGGAAAAGCCGTCGTTTTTACGGCTGAAGAGATTATTGATTATGCTGCTGAGAAAGGTGCTAAGGCGGCTGCGCAGGAAGTCGACGTGGTTACCACAGGGACCTTTGGCCCCATGTGTTCTTCCGGAGCATACTTCAATGTAGGGCATACAAAGCCGCGAATCAAATTGGGTGGAGGAAAGGCCTTTCTAAACGATGTTCCCGTGTATACAGGGTATGCCGCCGTGGATATTTTCCTCGGGGCGACAGCCATGCCGGATGATGATCCGAAGAACAAGATCTATCCGGGTAAGTTTTCCTACGGCGGAGCTCATGTCATTGAGGAGTTAGTTGCGGGGGAAGATGTCAGGCTGACCGCCACTGCATATGGGACGGATTGTTACCCCAGAAAGATGCTCGAGACACTCATCTCGCTAGAGGACATGAATGAGGCAGTCCTCTTCAATGTGAGAAATGCCTATCAGAACTATAATGTGGCGGTTAATCCTTCAGATCGAATAATCTACACGTATATGGGGGTGCTCCAACCCAAAATCGCTAATGCAAACTATTGCAGTGCTGGGCAATTGAGCCCTCTGCTCAATGATCCCTACTACAAGACCATCGGGATCGGTACACGGATCTTTTTGGGCGGCGGCATTGGATACGTGACCGGCAGTGGGACCCAGCATAATCCTGGAGTAAAGAGGACGGAGAAGGGTGTTCCGAAGATGGGAGCCGGGACGCTGTGTGTAACCGGAAATCTCAAGCAGATGAGCGCCAAGTGGTTACGAGGAACGTCGTTTGCAGGATATGGGGTGACCCTCACCGTGGGTCTCGGGATCCCCATTCCGATTTTGAATGAGGAGATTCTTGAATACACGAGAGTACGGGATGAGGAGATCTGGGCCCAGGTTGTGGATTACAGCGAGTCGTATCCCCAATGTATTCCCGGGAGCTTGGGAGAAGTGAATTACAAACAACTGAGAAGTGGCAAGATCACTGTCCAAGGGAAGGAAATACCGACCGCGGGCCTTTCCAGCTATGCAAGGGCGAGAGAGCTTGCTCACACCTTAAAGGAGTGGATTAAAGCGGGGAAATTCCTCCTTACCGAGCCCGTAGAACTTCTGCCCTCGGTCGATTCAGGAGTCGTTTTCAAACCGTTGAAAGAAAGACCCATCAAGAAGAAATAGGAAGAATCACATCTCAAATGTCGGTGTCCCAAACGCCAAATAAATTCCAATCACCAGACGCTGGTTATTGGTTATTGTGGGTTGTTTGCGATTTGGGATTTATCTCTGAAAGGAGGTTCCTATGCAAAAAAAGAGAGTGGTGTTCAGTTACCCTCCTCATTTGGTGGACCATCCGATTATTACGAAGCTGGTTAGGGATTTTGATCTCACGGTGAATATCCTGAGAGCAGATGTAAGCCCTAGGGGTGGGAGGATGGTAATAGAAGTTACAGGGAAGAGACCCGGGCTGGATGCTGGGATCAGTTATGTCAAGGAAATTGGAGTTGGGATTGAGCCTCTTGCACAGGATGTAAAGTGGCATGAAGACCGTTGCACGCAGTGCACGGCCTGTATCTCCATCTGCCCAACCAAGGCGCTGGATGTCGACAGAAAGCACATGGAGGTATCGTTCCAACGAGACAAGTGTATTGCCTGTGAAGCGTGCGTACCGGTTTGTCCTTATCACGCGATGGAGATTCTGTTCTAAAGGGGTCCTTCGATTCGGTTTGCCTGTCGCCAGCCCTTGCAAGCTCAGGCCCAGGAGCAAACAGCACCCCTTGACGAAGAATAGGGTGGGAGTCTAGGTCGGAAAGATACCGGAAAAGGATAGTGGGAGTGAAGGAGAAAGTTGTCGTAGCCATGAGCGGGGGCGTCGATTCGAGTTTGACGGCCTTTCTGCTCAAGGAACAAGGTTACGATGTCATCGGCGCAACCATGAGTCTTTGGAGGGGGAAGGGGCAGGAAAATTCCCCAGGGTGTTCTGCTTCCTCTCATGTGGAAGAGGCCCAGCAGGTTGCCCAGCAGTTTGGAATTCCATTTCAGGTTTTCCATCTGGAAGAAGAGTTTGAGAAAGAGATCGTCCAGTATTTTTGCAGGGAGTATGGAACAGGAAGGACGCCCAACCCTTGTGTTCTCTGCAACAGAAAGATTAAGTTCGGAGTCCTTTTGGAAAAAACTAGGGAACTTGGAGCAGATTATTTAGCCACGGGGCACTATGCCCGCCTTGAATTGGATGAGCGAACAGGACGCAGTATTCTAAAGAAAGGGGTGGATAAGTCAAAGGACCAGTCCTACGTTCTCTTCTCCTTGAGCCAGAGTCAATTTCAACGGTCTCTCTTCCCTTTAGGAGAATATCGCAAGGAAGATGTTAGAAAAAAGGCACAACAACTCGGTCTCCGAGTCCATGATAAGGCTGAAAGTCAGGAAGTCTGTTTTATCGAGGACAACTCCTATCATCCTTTTCTTGCAGCAAGGCTGAAAGGATCGATCATGCCCGGCCCCATCATGGACAGGACTGGGCACGTCATGGGAATGCACAAGGGGATCCCATTTTACACCATCGGTCAGCGGAGAGGTCTCGGCCTGGCCAAGGGTGTCCCCCTTTACGTGATCGGGATCGACTCGCAAAAAAATGCTGTCATTGTTGGAAACAAGGAGGACGTTCTCGCAGATACATTCACCGTTCGAGTATTGAATTGGATTATTCCACAGGAAAAGACGTTCTCCGCTCAGGTGAAGATCCGGTACAATCATCCAGGGTCAGAGGCTGTGATTACCTCGAAAGAAGAAGACGAGGTGGAAGTGAAATTCAACGTACCGCAGAAGGCGATCACGCCAGGACAGGCCGCGGTGTTTTACGATAAAGAAAGGGTGATCGGCGGTGGATGGATTGAGCAAGCAGTTCGGATGACCCAATAACTCAATAACCTAGTAAGTCAATAACACGTTACACTGAGCAGAGAGCATGGATCCACGGATCGGGGAAAGACATCGTCGATTAGCGGAGATATTCCGCTCCATGGGAAGAGTTCTCGTGGCGTATTCAGGAGGAGTGGACAGTACCCTTCTCCTAAAAGTGGCCCAGGACAGTCTGGGATCCGAGAATACCCTGGCCGCTACGGCTGTGTCACCTCTCTATCCGGAAAGAGAGGTGACGGGGTCTAAGAGGATTGCTGAGAGTCTCGGCGTGAGACATGTTCTCATCGAATCGAATGAACTCGAAATTGACGGATTTTCAAAGAACCCCCCCAACCGCTGTTATTTCTGCAAGCGAGAGCTATTCAAGAAACTGTGCGCTCTGGCGAAGAAAGAAGGAATCCCTTTTGTCGTCGAGGGATCGACGGTAGATGATGAAAAAGACCATCGACCTGGAAGGCTCGCAGTCCAAGAACTCGGGATTAGGAGTCCCTTGAAAGAGGTCGGATTTACGAAGGTGGAAATAAGGGAACTGTCCAGAGCCTTGGGACTTCCAACGTGGGACAAACCTTCCTTTGCCTGTCTGGCCTCGCGATTCCCCTATGGAGAAGAAATCACACCGGAGGCTTTGAGGAGGGTAGGGGAGGCAGAGGACTTTCTCTTCAGTCTAGGATTTAAGCAGGTTCGGGTTCGGCACTACGGACCTCTGGCGAGAATCGAACTTCTCAAAGAAGAGATGGGACGTTTAATCGACAGTCCACTAAGAGATGCAGTGGTGAGTCAGCTAAAAAAGATGGGTTACCAATATGTCACGCTCGATCTGCAAGGATTTCGATCCGGATCGATGAATGAGGTGCTATGATGAAGGCCATTGCCCTCCTTTCGGGGGGGCTTGACAGTACCCTTGCAGCGAGGGTCGTGATAGAAGAGGGGATTGAATTGGAGGCACTCAATTTCCTGACCGTTTTTTGCAACTGCACGCACCGTGGAGAAACCTGTTTGGCCTCGAAGAAGGCCGTGGAGGGTTTGGGCATTCCTTTGAAAGTCTTTAACGTCTCCGAAGAGTACCTGACTGTGGTGAAGCATCCCAAACACGGGTACGGCCGAAACATGAATCCATGCATCGACTGTCGGATTTTCATGTTGAAGAAGGCCAAAGACTATATGGAATCTTCGGGGGCTTCTTTTATCATCACGGGAGAAGTGTTGGGTCAGAGACCCATGTCCCAGCGCCGAGATGCCATGCGGTTGATTGAAAAAGAATCCGACCTGGAGGGATTCATTCTTCGTCCCCTCTCAGCCAAGTTCCTACCTGCCTCAATTCCGGAACAGAAGGGTTGGATTAACCGGGAAAAGCTGCTCAATATTTCGGGCAGGTCGAGAAAACCGCAGATCCAGCTGGCTGAGCACTATGGAATTCGCGATTATCCCTGTCCCGCTGGAGGCTGCCTTCTCACCGATCCTGGGTTTGCGAGAAGGATCAGGGACTTGATGGCCCATGATCCAGGGTTTCCCTTGAGTGACGTTCATCTGCTAAAGATAGGAAGGCATTTTCGTCTTTCTCCAAAGCTGAAGCTCGTCGTGGGGAGAAATGAGGAAGACAACAAGAAGTTAGAAGCCTTTGCTCACGAGGAAGATGTGTTGTCCAGGGCGGCTCATCACCCGGGTCCCCTTTCGCTTTTGCGAGGAGAAGACGCCTCCGGAGGAGATTGAAAGGGCAGGTGCCATTACAGCGCGGTACGGCAAGGCGAAAGACCTAGAACATGTGGAAGTCCTTTACTGGAAGGGTTCGGAAGATTCGTATCGCTCCCTTACCGTGTCGCCCATGCCGATGAGTCGTCTCAAGGAGTTGATGATCGGGGAGTGAAAAAAGGAAATTAGTTGCCTATGAGTTCTATGAGAGACTTGGCATCTCGATATCCTGGGTAGACCCTTCCGTCGGGTAAAACAATCGAGGGGAGGCTGGTGATCCCTAGCTTTTCGGCAAGCTTGATATTCTCATCAATGACCGTTGTCTCACACGAAGATTTGGGCAGCGGTTTCTTCTCGTAAGCCGCCTCAAGGAGAGCAAGCGATTTTTCGCAGACGATGGCTTTGGACTTCTCGTACGCTTCCGGGTGGATCTTCAACGGATACAGCTTGACATAAAAAGCAATGTCTTTTCTCTCTTCGATGGTCTTCTTCATCTCCTGATGAAGTTTTGCACAGAACGGTCAGTCGGGATCATCAAAAACAATCACCTTAAATTTGGCGTTGGGGTTTCCCATGACGAGGGCGTCTTGAAGAGGAATTTGGGAAACGTCAATCTTATTTAGTTCGGATAGCCTCTCCTGAGATAGATTCTTCTTCTCAGCAATAGAGATCATTGATCCAAGGAAGGTGTGTTTCTTGGCAAAGTCGACGTAGAAAATGCCCTTTCTGCCTCCTGATTGGCCATAGACTTCCCATAGCCCCTTGGAGGGACTCATGGAGATGTTCAAGACTTTAATGTCGGGAAAGAGATTTTTGAGGAGATCGGTTGCCTCTGTTTGGTTTAGGGTGTGACATTTGGAACAGTCTTGGCCTTTGGTCTCAAAACCGAGGGACGTTCCGACAGGGGAAATAAGACAGATGAGACAAAAAAGAATGAAGACGGTACGAAGCATAGACCTTTTTAGCATAAGCGAGACGTGAATGCAACAATTTCCTAAAAAACCAAAAGGACCCGGGTAACTAAAACGGGTCCCTCTCAAAAGCTCTCTCGCTCTCTGATCAAATTCTACAACTTTTCTGGCGTACAAAGATTTTTGTCGCTCGCCGCAACCCTGCCACAACCCTTGCAGATATACTTGGGGTCCTTCACCAGGTTCTTATACTCCTCCAGGTTGGACTTTAGATACCCAACGTTCTGCAGCAAGCAAAGGTGTTCCTCATGAGACGGATGGGGCATTTTGAGATCGGCCATAACATGTTCCTCCTTTTCTTTTTATTTACAGCCAAAAATATAATCATCGGTGGTAAGTTCTGTCAACCTCGGGAGGATAGCTACGAAATCTTTCTTAGTGAGAAGCCGTCCAGGAGAACCGGAAAGATTTCTTCATGTTTTGGTTGAGAGATGACCATGTAACATATGATAAGAATGGTGTTGTTTCTTTCTCTAAAAGTCAAAAACAGTCCCGACGCAACCATAAACAAATCGGTCGCCAAACTCCTGGTGAAGTCGAGAAGCTGCCCTCATTCCTGTGCAGTGGGAGACACCGATCTTTTCAATCTCCATTTGCTTCAGAGCCCTGATGGATTCCTCGAGTTGCTCAGGGGTCAAGAAATCGAGATGAGTTCCTCCCAGGATTGCATTGAACTTTTGCTTACCGGTCTTGGTCATCACGTGGTGGATAATATTCATCATCCCAGAGTGGGCACAACCTAAGACGAGAATGAGACCTTTCCCTGTATCCAGCACCAGAGATTGATCATCCATAAGGGTATCCTGGGCCCTCTTCCCGTCGATTTCGACAAACAGGCTTGGATCATTTTTTTCAAAGGAGGTGCGTCTGGGGACTTCCCCCGTGAGGAATAGTCCCTTTCCGACCTCGCTAAAATCCTGATTCAAAACGAAATTGGCTCCCAGAAATTCGAGGTAAGTCTTTTTGTAGATGAGGCCAGCAAAACGCCTCGTCTCTCTTCCCTCCACTTTGCGTACCGCGATCCGGTCCAGGAAAATATGGGGGTGAGCATGAACATCCACTTTGCCCGTCAATTTAAGCACCTCTGGCAAACCTCCGGTGTGATCATTGTGGCCATGACTTAAGAAGATCTTCCGCACGGTTCTCAGATCTTTATTCAAAGCGAGGCTATTCGATACGATTCCGTGTCCGTTTCCCGTATCGAAGAGGGCATTACCATGGTCGGTCTCAATAAACGCAGAAAAACCGTGTTCACCCGTTCCAATGACTCGGCCCACACTGTTTTCACAGAGGACGGTGATTCTTGTGTTCATTGGGTCATCTCCCTTAAATGATCAGATTTGGGTCAGCTTTCAATCCTAAAATACTTGTCTTGAGGGACACGAGCGAACTGGACAGCACCCAGGCATGGAACAACATATTTCACGCGCCACTGGGCTCCGAGAATATTGAAAAACTCAAGGCAAGACGAACAGACGTAGGCGCTCTTAGCGATGGAGTAGGGGGTCACAGCTTCTCCGACCACGGTGAAGAACCTCGGATCGAGGAAATTGGCATGATTGGCTGACTGGATCATGAAGATGCGATCGAAATCAAAAGACTCTTGTACGTGAAAGCGCTTCAGCCATCTCTGATAAGTGTCCTTCTCAGCGATGGTCACCTTGTCCCACAACCGGGGTTTATTCTTCTCGAATTCCTTCGATTGGACAAGCTGTGTCACGTCTTCTGGAAGGGGAAATCGATGGGGCTGGAAATTCGACTCGTGGATGATAATGGGTCTGTCTAAGCCGGAATATTGGAGGGGCGTGCTGCTGACGATCAATAACTTCTTGGCCTTGTCCGATTTCCAGTACCAGGAGGTCTTCCTCTTACAGAATCCGTTCCACGCGGTAGAAGTCAAAACCCTTATGTCAAGAGACGGACGCAGGACGCGGCAAGGGATACGGGCTTCCTCCTCGGGTCGAATGCCTTCCTGTTCAAGAAGGTTTCTGACTTTATTCAGAGAGTGAGGATCCAACCAATAGCAGTATTTCCGATATTCCCCCATGACACAATGCCCAGTGATTGACAGAGCGACTTACATGTATGGTAATACATCGTCAGTTCGCTTGTCGAAGTTTTCTCTGAGGGCCGGTGCGCACACGAAGACATACGCATGGTCCCCGGCAACCACAGGGTGCCCGTGGAGCCCTGTACCTGCCTATGGAAGACAGAGGGGAGAGTTTCATCCGCGTATGCAGAAGCCCGTGGGGCTCCATTGCACGTGGTTCAGGCTATTTACTTCCCCATTTCTTCTTCAACTTCTTTTTTACCTTCTTCCAGCTCTTTTTCCAGTTCTTTATCTTCTTTCAACAGAAGGGTCTGGAACTCTCCTACGTGGGTCTTTTCCTCTCTGGCGATATCCAGGAGAATTTTCCGTATGTTTTTGTTTTCCGTTAAGGCGGCCATCTGTTCATAAAGGTTGATGGCGTCCAGTTCGGCGATGATGCCAGCCCTCAGTATTTCTTTGTCAAGATCTCCCTTAGCTATTTTCTTTAGATCCAAAGGTATTTTCGACAGCATCTTTCCTTCCCTCCATTGCAATTTCTCATTTTTTTAAATAAGGTTATTTTCCGAAAGCTGTTCCTATGTTGAGATTAGATATCCGCCGCTACAAAATCTGTTGGATCTTTTTCCTTCAGAAGGCTTCTTTTCCATTCTTCGATGGAAGGGATAACATAAGGCAGAAGTCTCAGTGATCTCGCGACCACAATGCTCTTGTCAAGGTAAGAAGCCTCACTGAAAAACTTCTCGCACGCTTGCTTTTTCATAACCTGAATCATAGCACGAACTTTCGGTTTCTTGAAAGATGGGAAACTTTGCCTTTAAAATTATATGAAATCCCCCTTACCACCACATCAATTTGTGTTATATTACAGGTCATGATTAGCTTCGAAGAAGCTTTAGAAAAAATCTTTTCTCACATCCGACCCTTGGGCACAGAAAAAATATCCCTTCCCGATGCTCTGGGCCGAGTCATTGCCGAGGACGTCTATACGAAGCGAGACATCCCGCCTCTTGATAACTCCGGGATGGATGGCTATGCGGTCCGATCGGTGGACGTTGCTCAGGCAACGCGAGATCATCCCATCCGTTTAGAAGTCGTCGAGGATTTACCCGCCGGATTTGTCTCCAAGAAGGTGCTCCAAAAGAGGCAGGCGATTCGGATCATGACAGGAGCTCCCATTCCAAAGGGATCGGACGCAGTAATCCCTGTAGAGGAGACGGCGAAAGAAGGGAGCGAGGCGGTCATCTTCAAGTCCACGGTCCCAGGCGATTGCATTCGGAAAGCCGGCGAGGGTGCAAAAAAGGGGGATTGCGTCATTTCGTCAGGAGATGTCATCCGTCCCTCGGAAATCGGGATGTTGGCTTCGGTGAGTCGATCGTCCATCCTCGTGGTTCAAAGGCCTCTGGTGGCGATCCTGTGCACGGGAGAAGAGCTTGTTGATGTGGATGAAGAATTGAGTGAGGTCCGCATCGTCTCCAGCAACTCCTATACGTTGGCGGCTCAGGTCAAGGATTGTGGCGCCATTCCGATCCAGCTCGGGATCGCGAAAGATCGAAAAGAAGAGATTACCTCAAAGCTTCGCCAAGGATTACGGGCAGATGTCTTGATTTCGTCAGCAGGAGTTTCTGTGGGGGACTATGATTTTGTAAAAGATGTCTTGAGAGATTTGGGAATGGAGATGGTCTTCTGGAAGGTGGCCATGAAGCCGGGAAGGCCGCTAGCTTTTGGAACGATCGGAGCCAAACCTGTCTTCGGTCTGCCTGGAAACCCTGTCTCCTCCATGGTTTCTTTTGAGCAATTTGTGAGGCCTTCGCTTTTGAAAATGATGGGCCATCGGAGACTCTTCCGTCCCATCATCGAGGCGATCTTAAAAGAGGACATCCACAAGGAGCCTGGGATGCGCCATTTCATGCGGGCCCTTGTCTCTTTTGAGAGCGACCGTTATTTTGTTTCGACTACCGGAGACCAGGGGTCAGGAATCCTGTGGTCCATGGTGAAGGCCAATGGGTTGATCATCATTCCCGAAAGTCAAGGGGCGGTCAGGGCTGGAGAGAAGGTGCAGGTTCAATTGCTGGATCGAAGTTTTTAGAAGGAATGGAGTGATGGAGAGTGATGGAGTGATGGAAAAAGAAAACATGGTCTTTAAGGGAAAGTTGTTTGAAGGGCCCATTATTCCAATACTCCATTACTCCAATACTCCAAGATTCTCTTGGAGGTTTCCTGATGATTCCTATCATCTCGATCGTTGGAAAGTCTGACAGCGGCAAGACGACGCTGATTGAAAAACTGTTGCCCGAGCTGGTCCATCGGGGTTATCGCATAGCCACAGTAAAGCACGATGTTCACGGCTTTGAAGTGGACCGGGAGGGGAAAGACAGTTGGAGACACAAGAAAGCAGGAGCCCACACAGTTATGATCTCTTCTTCCCAGAAGGTGGCACTCATACGAGACGTGGAGAAGGATATGACCCTGGAAGAACTTCGAGCCAAGTTCATCCAGGATGTCGATCTCATTCTTTCCGAAGGATACAAGAAAGACGTTCAGCCCAAAATTGAGGTCTTTCGTAAGGAGAAGCACAAGGAACTTCTCTGCACAAGAGAAGACAATCTGGTGGCTATTGTCTCAGATAAGACCTTCCAGGTGGATGTCCCGTGTTTCGGTCTTGATGATATGAAAGGTCTGAGTGATTTCATCGAAGCAAAGTTCCTCAAGTCCCAACCGAGAACCGGGGTCTCGCTCAGAGTGAATGGCAAACCGACTCCCTTAACGCCTTTTGTTGGAAAGTTCCTTCAAAGGACCGTACAGGGGATGGTTTCTTCGTTGAAAGGATGCGAAGCTCCGAAGAGGATTGAAATCTCAATCGAAGACGCGAACGAGACATCTTCCTGATCGGACGGGTCAGGAGGGTTTTTCTGCTTGCAGATTGAATGGGGAAAGTCGCATTCAGGGAGATCAATGTGTTGGGCCTCTGCTGGAATGGACCGGAATGCCTGTCCCGTCTTCCGTGGATGCCCACGATAGGGGCTTTTATCGGCGGGAGGGACTCACGCCGTGATGGAATCTTGTCAACCGTTCAACCTCTGCATCGCACGGGTGATCAAACACGTCGTTCGGCGAACCTACCTGAATGATCCTTCCTCCTGAATAGACAATGATTTTGTCTGGAAGAGCATAGTCTTCGAAGATATCGTGGGTGACAAAGAGCACCGGTAGGTCAAATTCGTTTCGGATCTCTGTCAACAGACGGCTCAATTCGAGGCGGATTGGCTGAACGGGTCAAGGACCTACCAACCGCACCTCCGGAACGAGTGATGATTTGCATTGATGAATGAGATTGGATAGAATAGGGCCAAAATACGAGCTAAGACACCTTATGACTCAGTGGGTTAGGAAGTCTATTCTTGGAGTTTGTGCTGTTCTGCTTCTTTTCGGCGGTTTTTCGTCTTTGGGTGCCGAAACAGATCAGACCCTTGTCGTGGAGAGGGAGAAATATGTTTCCCAATGGAGGCAAGAACGAGATGAATTCTTCAAGACCCACCAGAGATCTCCTCTCACGCCTGAGGGGAAGAAAAAGTTCCAATGCCTGCACTATTATCCTTTCGATCCGAAATACATTTTCGTGGGAGAAATTGAACGGGATGTTTTCGACCACAACGATCCAAAGTACTATGCCACGTTCTTAACGAACAAAGGGACGAACAAACGCTACATCCGATATGGGAAATTTCATTTCCAGATGGATGGGAAAGAGTTGGCGATCGAGGTGTACAAATCCCTTTTGAGCGACGCTCTGTTCATCCCCTTCAAAGACAAGACGAATGGAAACGGGACGTACGAGGGAGGGAGATATATCGATGCGGAAATCCTTCCAGGATATAGGATGATTTTGGACTTCAACACGGCCTATTTCCCGATATGCGCCTATAACGACCAACTGGTGTGTATTCTTCCGCCAAAAGAAAATATGTTTGATATTGAGATTCGAGCTGGCGAAAGAAACGCACACTAGAACCAGTCCTTCGGTCCTCTGGTTTGGGCTACCCTCTCGAGGCTTTCCACTGACATCCTAACGGACTTTGCCCTTCTTAAGACATGTTGCGAACCCGACAGCGATGAGGAAGATGGCGAAGACCCCTGTTGCCCCAGCAATAGCTGTAGAGAGTTTTTTATTCTCGATCCAAGGCAGGGTGTAGTCTCTGAAGGGCGCATACCGCCACAGAGTCCAACTTTTTCCTCTCTCTTCAAATCCGTGTTGCTCTGCTACTTTTTCAAGTCCGTCAGGAGAGGGTGACGCAAAAGGAGAGAGAAAAAGGGCAAGGAGAAGAGAGAGCCCGAGTCCGATCCAAAGGAATCCTTTTAACTGGTTCTTCATGTGACACCCCTTTTTCAGGCAAGCCCGCTGGGAACGGTCCGTTTATGAAAACAAGACACCAGGTCTGGCCTTGTCTTGAGGATGAGCGAGACCGCCGTTGTGGTGATGATGGCCTCGCCAACTCCGATAATGGCATGAATTCCAGCCATAGCAGGGAGCGCAATCACAAGCGGTGATGTTCCCGAGATAGCCAATTCAAGGGCCGCGGCTGTTGCGCCCAAAACGACAGAAAACCAAGAAGCAACAGCCAGGGCAACAAAAAACCCCTTCTGACTCCTCCGAGAGAGTCTGTAGAGGAACCAGAAGATGATGTACCCGCCTAAGGCGCCGACGACCCCCATGTTGAAGATATTCGATCCGAGAGCGGTCAGTCCTCCATCCGCAAATCCCAAACACTGGACGACAAGGACGAGGGTCATGATGATGAGCGCTGCCCACGGACCAAGGAGCACTGAGGAGAAGACCGCTCCGAGGAAGTGGCCGCTCGTACCCCCCGCCACGGGGAAATTGAGCATCTGGGCAGCAAAGACAAAGGCGGCCGTTACTCCCATTAAGGGAACTTCTTTCTCGCCAAACTTCTGGTTGACCTTCTTGACTCCGTAGGCGCAGGCTCCGGCTGAGACGACAAAAGTGGCCGCATTTAGCCCATTACTTAGAAATCCGTCAGGAATGTGCATGGGGCCTCCTTTCTATTCAAAGAATGGTGTAGATTGTGTTAGGAACAAAAAAAGCCACGAAGTTACTGCCTCCTTCTGGAGGGGAGTGAAGACCTTCGTGGCTCACCTAACAAATTCAAATGGTTCTTGAAATTTACAATAGATCTATTTTGTTTCTTCCAAGATGACCCGGTGTTCAACCAGGTTCATCTCTTTGATGCGTGCTTTGATCCTCTTCTGTTCGCCGAAGATATTCTGGAGATAGATGTCCTCCTGTTCTGGTCGCAGAATCATCAGGTCCTCAAAAATCAATTCTTCCTTCCCTTCTTTGAGCAAATAGGCATTGGCTTCACACATAGCTTCCTCCCATCAGGACATGAGAAGTTCCTGAATCCGTTTCACGAGCTGTTCCACCAAGTGGGGGAGGGGTTCCTTCGAGACCCCTATGACTTCCATTTCTTGTATTTTAAGAGGGAGCAGGCATTTCATCGCTCCTGCAGATGAAATGGCTTCTGCCATCCTGGGAGTGAGTTCTCCCATCATTGAATGAGGCATGATGATGCTCAACGTCCCAGTGATCAGATCAACCTTTCTCACGGTTTGGATAATGGCGTTTTCACCCGAAGCCCCCTTGTTCGCACCGGCTTTCAGAAGGGCTCCAGTAGCCATCGCATTGGTTCCCAACCCGACGATTTCCACTTCCTCACCGAGAACTTCCCGGAGTCGCTTGATGATGAGGTTCCCGATTCCGCCACCCTGGCCGTCAATCACAGCAATGGTTTTTCTTCGTTTCTCCATCCCGCACGTGCCCCTCGAGCCCGCCCTTGGGGTCGAGGGGCACCCTATCAAAGAAACTACCCTTCCCGGAAGCCCCGCCCTTCAGGGCGGGGAGCTTCGCCAGACCACCAAAAAAGCCACTCGGGGCTTCGCTTCGATGAATGCGCGGCCTTCGTGGCTTAGTAGTTATTTAAGCAAGAACGGTTGAGTTTGTCAATACCAATATTAGTCAAGGGTGGTCTTGGAAGAATTTCTTTATTGTGACAGCGACGGATTGAGCTATTTTTTCTTGAAAGCTATCTTGATTGAGGAGGCGTTCGTCATCCGCGTTCGTAATATAGGCCATCTCGACGAGCGTCGATGGGATGTCCGCAGATCTCAAAACGACGAAGTTGGCCTGGCGATACGACGAGTACTTGAGACGATTGACTCCTTGATTTCAGTCAAGCAGAAATTCAGCAAACCGAATACTCTCCTTCATCGAATTGTTCTGCATGAGATCCAGGAGAATCTGGTTGAGGTTGGGATCTTTGTTGAGAGAAGCGGGTCTGGCAAAGGCCCCTCCCAAGATGATTTGACATGTTCTCCTTGTCGGCCAGAATCTTAGCCGCTTCGTCCGTGGCTCCGGAAAGGGAGAGGCAGTAAACCGAGGTGCCTCTTGCTTGCGGGTTGAAGCTTGCGTCCGCGTGAAGACTCACAAAGAGATCGGCCCCGACCTCCCTGGCGATCTTGACCCTTTCCTCCAAAGGAACAAAATAGTCTCCCTTTCTCGTGAGAAAGACCTTGAAGTCGTTGATCTGGCTGAGCATTGGAATCACCCTCTTCCCGATCCTGAAGACGATATCTTTCTCCATTGTCCTGGAAGGACCGATGGCCCCCGGGTCCTCGCCTCCGTGGCCGGGATCGATGACGACGATCTTGGTCCCTTTCGGTCTCGTTTCTTTGAGTTTCCGCCTCTCTTCCTGTTCCTTCTTTTCCTGCGCGGACTCGATCAGGTCGATCACGAGCCGGTGGGGTTTGTCCAGATAGGGCTTCAAAGGGAAGACATGCCACCGTCAACGGTTTCTTCTGATAAAAAACGAGCGTGACCCTCCCTTTCCTAAATCGGTCAGGGTGAATTTCTTGACAAAGGGGTCGTTGACCTCCAACTCCTTCGTCTTCGTTTGAAGGGAGGCCTCCCTTCAGCTCCAACTGTGTCTGAGGAGCATTCTCTTCGGAAGGGTTGCTCGTACTGGATCGGTTCGGTCAGATCAAATACGACCCGCGTGTGATCAGGCGCTGACCAGAACCGAACATCCGTAATCTTCGCCGTCCATCCGGTGAGGGGTGGACGAGGACGAAAGAAATTCCGATAAGACAGAGAATGATGTATTTAAGAAGAGGTGTTCCCATTCCTTTAAGATATCGATACCATATCCCGTCCCGTCTGTCAAACGGCATCTGAAATATCCCTCAAATAACCCTGCGCCTTGGAGATGCGGCAGAGCACTCCTTTAAGCGGTGTGGAGCCGATCGCCGGGTCATAAGGAGGGTCGCTGTTGGTCAGGATGTTGAGGTTTGATTCCTTCCATCCGGAGAGGTCAAGATCTCTTCGTTCGGGGAACCACCACCCGAAACTGAGAATGACGACCCTGGGGTCGATCTCCTCTGCGAACCTTGCCTTTTGGCGGATCGTTCCGCGCTTCGTTTCGACAGAGACCCAGTCGCCTTCGCCGATGTTGAAACGAGAGGCCGTCTGGGGGTGGATCAAAACGATCGGCTCGGAAGAGAGTTTGCGAAGGGAGGGCAGGTTCCGCCCGGAAGAATGGAAGTAATAAGGGTCCTTGGCTGAGGTGAAGATGAGAGGAAATTCTTCGACGAGCTCCGGCGTGCTCACGGGAGATTCCGGCAGCTCCCTGTAATCGGGAAGGGGATCATATCCCCATGCCTTCAACTGCTCCGAATAGATTTCGAACTTTCCGGAGGGTGTAGAAATCCCTCTCTTTGTAGCTCCTGTATTCCCAAGTCCCCTTAACCATCCCAACCCGCTTGAAATCGTCATAGGTCATCCCCGCAGGACGGAGGATGTCGTCGAGGCATTCCCTCACATCATTCCAGAAGATCGGCTGCATAGCCGAATCTCTTTCCCAGTTCGTTGAGGATCTTCGAATCGGGCCAGCACTGTCCTGGAGGCTCGACGATCTTGGGCCTGGCCAGGACGAAACCTTGCGGCAGTCCCAGATGGCCGATGTCGTCGAACTCGAAATAGGTGGCTGCCGGCAACACGATGTCGGCCAGCTGTGCGGTGGGGGTCATGAAAATCTCGGAGACCGCCAGGAAATCGAGTCTCTTCAGCGCCTCGAAGGTTTCTCCGG
>CAVOIK010000037.1:0-15318 GCA_963695895.1 uncultured delta proteobacterium | reverse complement strand
ATGCAGAAAAGGGGGTTCACCTTCAAGAGGCCCTTCAAATGGTTCAGCGGGCCATGACCTTGAAGCCGAACATGGGGTATATCACGGACAGCCTGGGGTGGGTTTACTTCAAACTGGGCGACTATGAAAGAGCGGTGGCTGAGCTGGAAAAGGCGAGTCAGTTGACTCCCGAGGATTCCACGATCACCGAGCATCTTGCTGACAGTCATGCGAAGTTAAACCGCCTGGACAAGGCGCTTGAACTATACGAGAGAGCGTTGACCCTGGATCCCAAACCGGATCAAGCAGACCGATTGAAGAACAAAATTGAAGAACTGAAGAACAAAAAGAAATAACCAGGGAAATTTCAACCACCAAACTCCAACCTCCAAATAAAATCCAATCTTTCAATAGCCTATCTCCGAAACTGTCTCCAGTCGATGCTCGCATGACTTTTCTGTCATTGGAATTTGGATTATTAATACAAACCCAAGAAATTTTCTTACATTGTGAACCGTTGTCCTGGAGCGAAACTGGCCGGGAGCAGTGGGGTCACCCATTCAGGTGAGCAGGAAGGGGAAAGCCAGCCCTTTAGAGGCTGGAAGGGGAAAGGAATTCCCCGCCTGCGAACCTGAACGAAGCCCCCCGTGGCGGAGCTTCACTGCGGAGGCTGTGAAGCGATAGGACGATGGCTCACAAGAGTTTAAAATCGTCAATTTGTTTAATGCGTTTGTATCAGTTGAAGATTGGTGCTTGGGAGCTTGGTGATTGAATTTAGCCACCTGCTACCGGCGGGAAAATACTCACCACATCCCCTTCCTTCAACACTTGATCATTCTTTCCGTGAATCCCATTCACCAAAATGATCTTTGGCATTTCTTCGGGGATGTTGAGTCTGGAGAGGATATCCTGGATGCGCGTGTGGCCATCGATGCTCATCTTGCAGGAAAACCGGTCACTTCCTTTAGGAAGGTAATCTCTCAACGTCGCAAACAGTTTGACTTCAATTTCCATAGAACCCAACCCAGAACGAGATTTCATTACTCCTGTCACTTTCTTCATAACCTAATTATTATTTCAAAACGCGGCTTCTCTTCAAGGACAGCCCAGACTACACAATTTCCATTCTACCCTCTGGCTCCTTCACCACTTCTCCCACGATCGCGGCATCGTGATCTCCGCCTTCTCTGAGTGCACTCACGAGTTCCTCAGCTTCGCCATGAGGCAACGAGATCAAAAGCCCTCCAGAGGTCTGAGGATCATAGAAGAGGTCACTCAAGACGGTGGAGACACTGGAATGAATATCCATCCGGCACGAGAAGAACTGGCGGTTCGAGTAGGCCCCTGCAGGGATCAAACCGATCCTCGCATACTCCATGGCCTCCGGAAATACCGGGACCTTGTTGGCCCAAATCCTCAGCCCCACATGACTGGCCTTTGCCATTTCTAAACCATGTCCAATAAGACCAAAACCTGTGATGTCAGTGCAGGCGTGGGCACCCAGCGCCTGCATCTTTTCTGAGGCCTTACGATTCAGGGCCGTCATGCTCTCGACCATTTGACGAACCGCTTTTTCCGAGGCCATTCCTCCCTTGAGCGCCGTGGCAATGATCCCTGTGCCAATGGGTTTGGTGAGAACTAACAGGTCGCCTGGAATGGCTTTGGCATTGCTTAAGATCTTCTTCGGGTGGATCAGACCTGTGACGGAGAGACCGTACTTGATTTCTGAATCCTCCACCGTATGGCCACCCACCAGCGTCACCCCTGCCTCCTCCATTTTTGAAAGTCCACCCAAAAGGATATCCTTCAGCACAGAGGATGGAAGGGTTTTTACGGGAAAGGCCACCAGATTCATCGCCGTGAGAGGTCTCCCTCCCATGGCATACACATCACTCAGGGCATTGGCCACGGCAATCTGGCCAAACGTGAAAGGATCGTCCACGATGGGAGTGAAAAAATCTACCGATTGGACAAGGGCGAGATCAGGAGTCAGTTGATAGACCCCTGCGTCGTCGGAGGTCTCCAGTCCCACCAACAGGTTTGGATCTTTACGCAGGGGAAGTTCCCTTAAGATGTGATCCAGATCCTCTGGACCGACCTTAGAGGCTCACCCCGCTGCTCGGACTTTTTCAGTCAATCGGACGGATTCGTTCTTCTTCACCCTCGTTTCCTTTGCTCATTCTTTCTTCTCGAATCGACCGCCGTCCCCTCTCTGATAACACTCTACACAGGAAAGACCCCGCTCCCCGATGAAACAGAGAGCCTCTTCACTCACTTCCAAGGGAACTTGAATGGCTACCCCACAGTCTGAACTGATTTCTCTCGGTACAGGAATCAAATCGACAGCCATCCCTCGCTCTTTGAGAGCCTTCTCAGCCTTCATGACTTGATGTACCGATTGGAAGAGCAGGATACACGTCATGGCCTAACGACTCGCTCTGCCTCAAGCAAGGTCTGTGCAATCGTGTACATATTAGAGACCTTTCCCACCTTCAATTTCTCCTTGAGTCCATAAAAGTCGAGACACGTTCCACAAGAGAGAATTTCCACGCCTCTCTCTGACAGTGTCCTTAAGGTGTCCAAAACGTCTGACCCTTCTGATGACAACCAGACACCGCTGTTGATCAGGATTAAACCATTCGGTTTCGTTTCGAGCTCGAGAAGGGTCTTCAGAAAACTCCTCATCAAGATGGATCCCAGGGCCTCATCTCCAGTCCCAAGAAAACGGGAGTTGAGATAGATCACGATATTTCCTCGATCTTTTTTCTCAGGGACGGTCTCATGGCCCTCTCCTGATTTTCCCTTCTGAATCCGAAGGTGAAAGTCCGATCCCTTCTTCTCCACCGTCACTGGACACCCCTGGCTCTTGGCGAACCGTTCCACATTCTCGCAGGCAGCGGAATTGTCCACGATAAGAACCACTTCCCCTTCTGTCAATCCCTCCAGTGCCTGTTTGGTCATGAGCACCGGATGAGGACAGGCTTTTCCTCGGCAATCGATTTCTTTCATTCGTCTCTCCTTCATTGTCATATTTTAATCCGATGACGGCCAGGGGTCAAATAGGTTTTCCCAATACCTTGTTTACGAAATGGATAGCGATCTCGATAGTATGGATGAGTCACCCCCGCAGTTCCCCAATCCAAAGGCCGGACCTCGTACGATTGAGCGGGCGAATTCTTGTTGCCTTGGTGGGGCAAAATTGTTATAAAGTGAGTGTGAGGTTTGGAAGGAGGTGGAGTCATGTACAAAAAGATTCTCGTTCCTTTAGATGGATCCGAGGTGGCCCAAAAGGCCTTGGAAGAGGCGGAGAAACTCGCGAAGATATTCGATTCCGAACTTCTGTTAGTTCAAGTCGTCCCATTCATGCCCATCTACGGGTCGCCTGAACTCGTGACGCCTCTGATCATCGATGAGAAACAGAAGGAGGCGGCCCATCGCTATCTCGCGTCCTTGGTCGAGAATTTGAAGCAAAAAGGATTCAGGGCTACGTTCACGGTCAAAACCGGCCAGCAGGTCCCTGCCGAAATCCTCGACGTTGCCAAGGAGAAGGGGGTGGATCTGATCGTAATGAGTAGCCATGGTCGGTCTGGGTTTACACGGTGGTTCGTTGGCAGCGTCGCCTTAAGGGTCCTTACTCGCGCAGAAGCCCCCATTCTCCTTCTGCGCTCAAAACGATGAAAACCTTTTGCGACCTGCTCCTTCGTTCACCCTGACCAAGCCCCAGCCTTCAGGCCAGAGAACCGAGAGGTTCGCTGCCCTCCCAGGAGTTGTTTCCTGTGGTGATAAGTTTCGCTGTGAAGACTTCTCGCACCTGCCTATTGCCTAGGCGGGACGGGGCACACCCTTAGCTCATCCGAAATGATTTTTTCCTTTGTGGCTCCTGCACTTTCTTTGGGGAACATGCTATGAAAAGGGAACTTATTTCGCTCATCATCGTCCTTGCCCTCGCTTTTCTCTGCTTCTATCTCTTCTATCAAATCCTTCTCCCCTTTCTCCAACCTCTCCTGTGGGCTGTCTTCCTTGCCTTGGTTTTGTTTCCTACCCACAGAAAACTTCAGCGCCTATTAAGAAGAGGGGGATTTCTTCCTGCCATGGTGATGACGGTGCTGGTCACCCTGGTGATCGTCTTACCGTTCAGCCTCCTGATGGTTTCCTTGGGTAAGGAGGCAGGGGACGCCTACCATGCCTTCGAAGAGATGATTCAAACAGGCCGTCTCCAGGCCACCCTCGAGCAGATCAAAGAACTTCCCGGTCTCAAACAGATCTTGAGTCGTCTCGATCAGACGTTTAACCTTTCGTCCTTGGATCCGATCGATTTCATTCTCAAGAACCTTCGGCAGATCAGCGCGGTCTTGCTCAGTCAATCGTCTAAAATTCTTAAGGGGGTGTCCGGCTTTCTCATTGCCTTCCTTTTCACACTCCTTTCCCTCTACTATCTCTTTAAGGACGGAGAACGCCTTTTTGATGGACCTGAAGGGCATTCTCCCCATTCCTCCTCGAGAGCGAGATCTTCTCATCGATCGCTTCCGAGACATGGTGAACGCCACCATCTTTGGGGGACTCCTCATCGCCCTGATCCAGGGTGTGCTGGGTGGGTTGGCATTCTGGGCCTTGGGTATTGCGTCTCCTCTTCTCTGGGGAACTGCGATGGCCCTCTTTTCCTTCATTCCTTTAGGCGGTACAGCCTTGATCTGGATTCCGGCAGCGCTCCTCCTAATCATTCAGGGAGCCGTGGCCAAAGGGATCATTCTTTTGGCCATCGGAGTCTTCATCATCAGTTCTGTGGATAACTTACTCAGGCCTCTGGTCGTAGGAGTCAAGACACACATCCATCCCCTCCTTCTTTTCTTTACGGTCATCGGTGGTTTACAGGCCTTTGGCATGATTGGCATTATCACCGGTCCCCTGATCGCCTCCCTCTGTTTGACGCTGATTGAGATTTATCTCCAAGGAGGGCAACCCGCGAACTCTTCTGACCCGAAGTGAAGCTCCACGCCCTTGTCTGCCGCCTCCGGTCCCGTCCGGGGATGGGGCAGGCAGGCCATGCGGGGCATCCAGCCGACATGTCCGTGAGAGGGTGCAAAGAGACTCCTGAGGGCTCTCCTCTTCGCGGCAAACACTCACGGCCGTACTCGTGGATAGGCTCACGCCTCGTGTCGTCCCCTTGAAATCAGCGACCCCAGAGCCTAAAATGAAGTTGTTCTTCGATTGATCGGAGCCTAAGGACATGGCCCATGTGAATCGAACAGCATCCATCCGTTCCGTCGTCCAAACCGATGGAGGCCTTTCGAACCCTCGCCCGCCAGATCCTTCAATATGCCAACCGAGGGATACTAAGAGTCAGAGTTCCAACGGGCTGTCTCGAAGATGATCTTGGACTTCTCGGGATGTGATGCCGTCGAGTTGTGGGTGAGGGAGCACGAAAAGTATTTCCGCTGTCAAACAGAGCACCTTGCAGATCAGCCCTCATCTCTCGACATTTCACCTGTACTGCAGGATGGCCAGGGCCGCCTGATGCCTGGTCCAGAGGATGATCCACACCTCTTTGATCTCTGCCGGAATCTCCTACTGGGTCGTACCGAGGACACTCGACCCCATCCAAAGAAAGAAGATCCTCTGATCAAATTCCAAATCTGCAATCTATCTTCGCAGGCCACCTATCCGTCCGTCCTCTTGGTCCCGCTTTCCCTTGACCATCATCCCATGGGACTTCTCCAGTTAAAATCCAGACGGGTGAATGGCTTCACAAGGACCGAGGCCCACCGCTACCAAGAACTCGGGAGCAGTCTTGGAATTGCCTTGGCCCATCGACACGCCCAGATTGATTTGAGAGAAAGGGTCAAGGAACTCAGCTGCCTTTACGATATTGCTCGTCTTGGGGCCAACCCGGGAATCTCCCTGGAGCACATCTTGCAGAGCATCGCTAAGCTTCTTCCCTCGGCATGGCTCTATCCTGAAATCGCCTTCAGTAGGATTGTCCTCGACGGACATGTCTATACCACCTCCAGCTTCAAGGAGGGACGGCAACGTCAAGTGTCTGAGATTATGGTCGGAGAAAAGCAAAGAGGAACAGTGGAAGTGACCTACGCGGAGGAGAAGCCTGAACTGGATGAGGGACCGTTTCTAAAGGAGGAACGAAATCTGATCGATACGGTCGCTCACGAGCTGGCAACCCTCATCAAACGGAAAGAAGCCGAAGAAGACCAATTCAAACTACAGGAACAGCTCCGGCATGCCGATCGGCTGGCCACCATCGGTCAGCTGGCTGCAGGAGTGGCGCACGAATTAAACGAGCCGTTGGGCAATATCCTGGGTTTTGCCCAGTTGGCAAAGAAATGTTCCGGACTTCCCAAACAGGTCGAAGAAGATCTTGAAAAGATTCTGAACGCTTCCTTGAACGCCCGCGAAGTCATCCGGAAGATGTTGTCTTTTGCCAGGCCCATGCGTCCCCAGAAACAGAAAGTCTCTCTCAACCAGATCATCGAAGAAGGCCTCTATTTCTTTGAATCCCGATGTGCGAAAGAGGGAGTACAACTGCTCCGTTTCCTTGAGCCCGGAGTTGCCCGAGGTTCTTGCTGACCCTGTCCAGCTCAACCAGGTGATCGTGAACCTGGTCATCAATGCCCTGCAGGCCATGCCTCGAGGAGGCCGGCTGACGATCCACACACACCCCGAAGGGGATCATGTTTTTCTGACCATTGAAGACACGGGAACCGGTATGAGTGAGGAGGTGTTGAAGCAAATCTTCACTCCCTTCTTCACCACGAAAGAGGTGGGACTGGGAACGGGACTTGGACTTCCCGTGGTCCATGACATCATCACCTCTCACGGAGGAACGATCCACGTCGACACCCAGATCGGCTCCGGGACACGATTTGAAATTCGCCTGCCCATTGAAGGCCCCCCGCCCAGCAAAGGAGATGAAAGGTGACGGCTTCTCCAACCCCCAAAGAATCCATCTTAGTTGTAGATGATGCTCTCAGTACCCTGGAAGTTCTCGAGAGAAATCTGAAGACGGAGCACTATCAGGTCTTCACAGCCTCCAGTGTCCCTGAAGCGATCAGGGTCCTTGAGGCGACACCGGTGGACCTCGTTATCACGGACCTCAAGATGCCCGAAGTGAGCGGGATCGACCTCGTCCGTCATGTCCGAGAGAATCTTAAGGACACCGAGGTCATCATGATTACGGGGTACCCTTCTATCGATGGAGCCGTCACAGCGGTGAAGGCCGGAGCTCAGGACTTCTTAAGCAAGCCTTTCACTGACGAGGAACTCCTCGGCGCTGTGCGACGGACCCTGGACAAACTACAAACCCGAAAAACGGTTCAGGGGCCCAACGAAGAGGTCGAGTCCAGTTCCTACGGCTTGCTCGGTAGTTCCGAAGCCATGCAGAGAGTCTTCCGTTCAATTGCCAAAGCAGTCTCCACCACGGCGACCGTTCTGATCTCAGGCGAGAGTGGGACGGGGAAAGAGCTGGTGGCCCGGGCCATCCACTACCACAGCCCCCGTGCCTCGTCACCCTTTGTTCCTGTTAATTGTGGTGCCATTCCAGAGGAACTCCTCGAGAGCGAACTCTTCGGACATGTGAAGGGAGCGTTTACAGGCGCTTTGGAGACTCGGGCTGGTTTTTTTCAGACCGCGGACGGTGGAACCATCTTTCTTGACGAAATCAGCGAAACCAGCCTCTCGATGCAAGTGAAGCTCCTTCGGGTGCTCCAGGACAGAGAAGTAGTGATGGTCGGTTCCACGCGGCCGAGGAAAGTCGATGTGAGAATCCTGGCCTCGACCAATAAGGATCTGACTAGCCTTGGTGAAAAAAGACCTGTTCCGCGAAGATCTCTTCTTCCGGGTCAATGTGATCACGATTGATCTCCCTCCTCTGCGAGAGAGAGGAGAGGACCTTCTCCTTCTCATCCATCATTTCACCGCTCGATTTGCAGAGGAGTTAGGAAAATCTGTCCCTCAATTTTCAGACCAGGCTCTGCAAGTTCTAAGAAACTATCACTGGCCTGGAAACGTGAGAGAACTTGAGAATGTGATCCAGCGCCTTATCGTCATGACAGATGGAGGGCTGATTGAAGTTCCCGACCTGCCTTCGCTCATGCGCTTCTCTGCTCTCCGGGAAGTGGGTTTCCACCGAACCCTAGCTGAGGTGGAAGAGGAATACATTCGAAATGTGCTCGCCAGTGTGAATGGGAATAAGACTCGTGCCGCCAAAGTCCTTGGAATCGACCGCAAGACATTAAGGGAAAAACTCAAGCTTCGAGAGCTCGATTCCGAAGAGTAGATTCCATTGGAGAAATTTGCCCCAGTGGTTCAAGTCTCCCCATAAAATGCTTCCTCTCACTTGCATCCATTCTTTCCTGAAGATCTAAAAGACACAAATTTCTATCGTCAACTAATCCATCGACATCACTCAACTTTTACCTTCCCTGCATTTCACCATCAACCCGTTTCGGATCTGATCTCGTTGGTTTGGCAAGAACCTTGCTATTCCTCTACCTCAGTTGATCCTGAACGAAATGTGAAAGGAGGTCCGTATGAAAAGGGGGTCCTTAACAAAAAAGGTGGAAGTGGAGCCTTCATCCCTTGAGCAATGTTTGGATAAAGGCCTCTGTTCGTGTTGCAAGGAAGCTTCGACCTGCACTTATCCCAAAGTCCCTGATCGTCCAGTACTGCAGTGCGAAGAGTTCAATGGCATTCTTCCCCCACCGTCCAAAAGAAGCTCCCTCATCAGGAACGTTTCTCCAGTTTCTCCAAGAGGTGTGGTGGATGAACCGGTTCCCAAAGGGCTCGAGTCTCTCGAACCGAGGGGCCTCTGCAAGCACTTGCGAAGAACGCGAGACGTGCACTTTTCCGAAACTCGAGGGGGGAGTCTGGCACTGCGAAGAGTATCGATGAGAAGACCATCATCGACCTCACCCTTTTCCCTGAAAGACAAAACCTATGAATCCAGAACACGTTGAACGAATCGTCGAGAGTCATGGTCAGTGATCGGGGTGGACTCATCTCTATTCTCGAAGATATTCAAACCCGGTACAGTTACCTTCCAGAAGAAGCCTTGAGGATCGTTGCGCGGAAGACGGGCCATTCTCTCGTCGATGTCTACGGCATTGCCACGTTTTTCAGATCGTTCAGTCTCACACCGAGAGGGAAACACCTCCTTTCCGCCTGCTTAGGCACGGCCTGTCACGTCCGAGGAGGGCCAGGCATTGCCGAGGAGATCGAGAGACAGTTGGGAATCAAAGCGGGCGAGACGACTCCGGATAAGGAGATCACCTTCGAGACCGTCAACTGCCTCGGAGCGTGTGCCCTGGGCCCTATCGTCGTCGTCGACGGCCACTACTTCTCCAATGTGACCAAGGGGCAGATCAAGGACATTCTCCACAAGGCTCGCGTGGGCCTCGATACGGTCGACATTCAGACGGACGAAAGAATCTTTCCTGTGGAAGTCAGTTGCCCTCGTTGCAGTCACAGCCTGATGGATACGAGTCACTACATTGATGGCTATCCTTCGATCCGTGTCACGGTCTCCTTCGAATTCAAGCACGGATGGCTCAGTCTCTCTTGTCTGTACGGCAGCTTTTCTGTCGACCAGGAACATGACATCCCACACGGTACCGTGGTCAACTTCTTCTGTCCCCATTGCCATGCCGAACTGAATGGAGCCTCTTCGTGCATGGAATGCAGTGCTCCCATGGTTCCCATGCTGGTCCGGGGAGGAGGCATTCTCCAAATCTGTTCTCGGCGCGGGTGTAAGGGGCACATGCTCGACCTACGGGAGACGCTTTTCTAGTAGGCCGAGATCAAACCCGTTTTCAGAACAACAAGGAACGCATCGATGGAACGACTTCAATCTATTCAAGAGTTCGGACAATTTCAGGAGAGACTCAGGGCGGAGCGAAAAGCCACAATGACCACCCTGGTCATCCCGGCAGGGACTTGCGGCCAGGCGAGTGGCGCCAATGGGCTCATGCGCATTGCAAAACGGGAACTTCTCGGAAGAAAACTCACCGACAGAATTCAGCTCCGGATTACGGGGTGTCACGGGTTCTGCGAGATGGAACCTTCTGTCCTCATTGAACCTCAGGGGACCTTCTATCCCAAGGTGGACCTCTCCGGTATGGTTCGAATCATCGACGCCGTGGCCCATGGTCAAGTCGTCCAGGACTTGCTCTTTGTGGATTCTGTATCCGGGACCGCTATCGAGCGACAGGCGGAAATCCCTTTTTTCAAGAAGCAGGTCCGAACCCTTCTTTCCAGGAATGAGAGAGTCGATCCCATCCGAATCCACGACTATATTGAGAACAACGGCTATTCGGCCATGGCTCGAGTCCTCGCCGAGATGAAACCCGAACAGGTGGTGGAAGAGGTGAAAGCTCTCGGGACTCCGTGGACGGGGAGGTGCAGGTTTTCCGACAGGATCGAAGTGGGAGATGTTGGCAAAACAGCCCAATCACCGTGAGAAATTTATCGTCTGCAATGCCGATGAAGGAGATCCGGGCGCCTACATGGATCGAAGTGTTCTCGAAGGAAATCCACACAGCATTATCGAGGGCATGATCATCGGGGCCTATGCCACGGGTGCCACCCGGGGGGTCATCTATGTTCGGAATGAATATCCCCTGGCCATCAAGCATCTCATCATCGCCCTCCGTCAGGCCCGTGAGTTAGGCCTCTTGGGACATCACATCTTGGGAACGGGATTCTCCTTTGACATCGATCTGGTTCGAGGGGCAGGAGCGTTCGTCTGTGGCGAGGAGACCGCTCTCATCCGTTCGATCGAAGGCAAGATGGGCGAACCTCGCCAGCGGCCTCCCTATCCCTGTTCAGAGAGGCATCGACGGAAAACCCACCATAGTCAACAATGTCGAAACCTGGGCCAACATTCCCCTCCTCTTTGAACTCGGAGCCGAAAACTTTACCCAGGTCGGAACGAAGAAGAACGCGGGTACAAAGATCTTCAGCCTCGTGGGCAAGATCAAGAACACGGGCCTGGTGGAGGTCCCGATGGGAATGACCATCGGTGAGATCGTTTATGGGATCGGCGGGGGCCCCTCAACCTCGGCGCCGATCAAGGCGGTGCAGACAGGGGGACCGTCCGGAGGGTGTATCCCGGCCTCCAAGTTCGATCTCCCCATCGACTACGAGAGCCTCAAAGAGTCTGGGTCCATCATGGGATCGGGCGGCATGATCGTGATGGATGAGAACACCTGCATGATCGATGTGGCCAAATACTTCATGAAATTCCTGAAGGACGAATCCTGCGGCAAATGTTTCACCTGCCGCAAGGGAACCCAGCGAATGTACGAAATCCTGGACGACATCACCATGGGTAGAGGAACTCTGGTCCAACTCGATCTTCTGGAGGAACTGGCTTCGATCGTGAAGGACACGACGATGTGTGGCCTGGGGCAGACGGCCCCCAACCCCGTTCTCTCGACGCTAAGATATTTTCGGGAGGAATACCTTGAACATATTGAACACCGACGATGCCCGGCCGGGGTCTGTAAGGCATTGATCACTTACTCGATCAATGAAAAGTGCACGGGCTGTCGGCCTCTGCCGTCGATCCTGTCCGTCCGAGGCGATTACGGGAGAGAAGAAAGAGCCTCACATGATCGACACGAGCAAGTGTACGAAGTGCGGCGTGTGCAAGAGCGTCTGCAAATTTGATGCGGTGACGGTCGTTTGACGGAAACCCGTCCTGCTGAAGGAAACAAAAATGATACAACTTACGATCAATGGTTTGGAGGTTTCTGTCGAAGAGGGGACGACCCTCCTCGAGGCGGCACGGTTTCTCGGGTTCCCCATTCCCACCCTCTGTCACATGGACGGGCTCACTCCTTACGGGGCCTGTCGCCTCTGTGTCGTGGAAATCGGGGAAGGGACCAAGAGCGAAACTCGTCTCCTCCTGCACTTATCCGGTGGAAGAGGGTCTTCGGATTCGAACGGCTTCCTCACGGGTCATGAAGGCACGCAAGATGATTCTGGAACTGCTTCTGGCCTCCTGCCCACAGTCCAAAACGATCCAGGATCTGGCCTCTGCCCATGAGATCAACCAACAACGTTTCAGACAGGAGTATGAAGACTGTATCCTGTGTGGCCGGTGTGTGCGGATGTGTGAGGAACAGATGATGGCCAAGGCCATCGGTTTTCGAGGCCGAGGGGAAAAGCGAAGTCATCGGAACACCCTTTGATAAGAACTCGGAAGTCTGCCGTCAATGTGGGGCGTGTATCTATGTCTGTCCTGCCTGTCAGCTCCGGTGCACCTATCACAACCCCAGAACAAGCGATCTGTGGAGGTTGTCCGAATCTGAGTCCGCCCTGCCTCGAGAAGGAAAAGTTTGACGACATGATGTGTTACATGGACCCCTGTGTGGCGTGTGAAATAAAAAAGGATTGAGATGAGGAAAGGAGAAGAACGATGTCACTATCAAGAATCAATTCTTCAGCAGCAACTTTAACGAAAAACAGAACAGAAGGTTCGATCGTTCCCGCGTCAGGCATGTGTGTCACCTGTGTGGACGGCTGCATCGGCATGTGCGAGATCGGCAAGTCCGCCTACCGGGGCCACGAGGTGATCTATCCGCAACCCTTCGGAGTCATCACCACCGCGGCGGAAAAAATCTATCCGGTCGACTATTCCCACTTCAACATCATGGGGACCGTGCGGGGTGCCCATGGAATCGAGGCCGACAGCGACAAAGCCATCTTTCCTGCCGTCAATCTCGAAGTCATCATCGGCCACGATCGAGGGCTTGAAGTTCCGCTATCCGTGGATCATCTCCGGCATCGGTTCAACAGATATTGCCAAGAACAACTGGGAAGGACTGGCGATTGGATCCGCCCTGTCAGGAACAGGCCTCACCATCGGCGAAAATGTGGTCGGCATGGATCCTCGGGACGGTGATCAAGAATGGTCGGATCATCGATACCGTCGACCTGAAACGCCGGGTCAAGCTCTACAAGGATCATCAGCGAGATGGCTACGGAGCCATTATCGTTCAGGCCAACATTGAAGATACCCGTCTTGGTGTCCATGAGTATGCCATTGAAAAGCTCGGGGTCGAGTGCGTTGAACTCAAATGGGGACAAGGAGCAAAGGATATTGGCGGCGAAGTGAAGATCAAGGATCTGAAGAAGGCCCAGATGCTTCATGAGCGCGGCTACATCGTCCTTCCAGATCCGACCGATCCTAGATGTGATCCGGGCCTTTGAGCGAGGAGCCTTCAAGGAATTTGAACGACATTCCAGGGTTGGGATGGTCACCGAAGAATCCTTTGCAAAAAGGATCGAAGAACTTCGAAAGGCAGGCGCCAAGTATATCTTTCTCAAGACAGGCGCTTACCGACCTGCGGATCTTGGCCCTGGCACTCTCCTTCGCTTCAAAATATAGGCTCGACCTTCTCACCGTGGACGCAGCAGGAGGAGGAACAGGGATGAGTCCCTGGCGGATGATGAATGAGTGGGGCGTTCCTCCGGTGGAGCTCCATTCCCTTCTCTATCAGTATGCGAAGCGCTTGGCTGAAAAGAAAAGACACCTCCCTCCGTTGGCGGTGGGAGGCGGATTCACGTTCGAAGATGGAATCTTCAAGGCCCTCGCCCTGGGTGCCCCTTTTGTGAAGCTCGTCGGTATGGCCCGTGCCCCGATTGCTGCTGCCATGGTGGGAAAGACGATCGGCCGGGCCATCGAAAATCAGCAGGTTCCGGTCTACATCGAGCGGTTTGGCCATTCAAAAGATGAGATTTTTGTGACGGCAAGTCCTCTCACGGAAAGAACTGGGAGATGAGGCCTTCGAAAAGATCCCGACCGGAGCTCTCGGTCTCTATACCTACTATGAGCGCCTGGCTCAGGGACTGCGTCAGCTCATGGCCGGAAGCCGGAAATTCTCTCTCGAGCACATGTCGAGAGATGACCTGGCCGCCCTGACCCGTGAAGCCGCTGACGTGAGTGGCATTCCTTTCGTCCTGGATGTCGACCAAACAAGAATTGCTGAGATCCTTGACAACTAAACACCAATAGACCCGGGTGATGCTGTAAGAGCGAGCAGGGCTATTGGCAAGGCGTAATTGAAGACAACGAAAGAATGTATCTGTCGGTAGATAGAGAAAACGCCGCAGATGCCTGCCTGCCGCAGGCAGGGGCGTTTTTGAGCAACCTACTTAAGATCGGGAGCTTCCACGATCTCCACGTTGAACTCTTTTGCCTGTGAGGGGAGGTTCTTGAAGATAAGAATGAAGGGGATTGACTTTCCCTCCTGAAGAACCATCTCCTGATCTGTTCCTGGATTAAGCGACACCTCTCCTTGAAAAAAGGCCGGTGGCAATTTCAGTAGTTCATCTCGAGTGATGGTTCGACCGCACGTTGCTTCCTTTTCAGCCACCTTCGCCTTATTCTCGTCAAAAACGCTGACCCTTACCTTCACATGTTTCTTGGCCACTTTGGATTGGTTATTGACTTGGCCCTCAAAAACCAAGAGACGGACCTCCCCCACGGTTTCATCATACTGATTGAGATCCCGCATGACCAGTCCCTCTTTTTGTGTTCCCCAAATCTGCTGCCAGAGGGCCGTGATTTTCTTAAGGGGCGGCTGTAAGTAGGGGGCAAGCTTGCCACCCGACTCCAGTTCGGTCCAGAGATAGAATCCCCCAATGGCCACAAGAAAAACGATAATGAAAAGAGCGAGAAAAATTGAAGGTCCCTTCTTCTCTCTCCGAACGCTCTTTTCCGGTTTGAAGGTTTTGGACCGAGGTTTTTCTTCCTCATGCCGAGCCATGACCTCAACACGTTTTCCAGGCTTGGATGGCTGTTCCTCGGCGAAGAGAGACTTCTCTTCCTCCTCAAAGCTTGGTATTTCCTCTTCCTCCTCTCCCAAAGCTGGCAGAGGAGGTTCCCCCTTCTTTTCAGGCCGGCCGACCCCTTCTTCGTGACGTTTGGCAAAAGATTCGAAATTTTCAACGATCTCTTCCTTGGCTGGACCGGGAGGCGGAACAAAGAAGACGTGTTTGCATCTCGAGCAGCGAACCTTTGCTCCACGGGCTGGAATCTTAGAGTCCTCCAAATTGAACTTCGTCAGACAGGAAGCGCAGGTTACGATCATAGGCACGCCCTTTCATTGAAAGTTAATGACATTATGATGAAAGGAGCGGGAAAAATCAAGGCAAAAGTGAATTTCTGTGTCCTGATGTGAACCCCTGAGCCTGGCAGAAGAATAGTAGAAAGAAGGGAATGGAGCAGGATCGGGAGGTCTGGAAAGACTCAAAATCAAAAGCAGAAGGGCAACTTCCCTTGCGGCTGCGCAAGAAGTCGCCCTTCTGCTTTCTCCCAAGTCCTTG
>CAVOIK010000036.1:0-53311 GCA_963695895.1 uncultured delta proteobacterium | reverse complement strand
TCCACTTTGCTTAGGAAAGCGTTTTTGATTCTGACTTATTCGTATGTACCTTGATTTCTACAGCTTCCGGGAAAAACCTTTTAATCTGACTCCTGACCCGCGATTTATATTCCTGAGCAGGAGCCACCGGGAGGCGTTTGCACATCTTCTGTACGGCATTAACAATCACACAGGATTCATGGTTCTGACGGGGGAGGTGGGATCAGGAAAAACAACTGTCTTGCGCACACTCCTCAACCATCTTCCCGCTGACCGTTACCGCACGGCCTTGATCTTCAATCCCTCGCTTTCGTCATTCGAGCTTCTTCACAGCATAAACCGGGAATTGGGTATTCCGAGCGATACCTCCAATAACTCCGGCCCGTTGGATGCCCTCAACCGGTTTCTCCTCCAGGAAAATGCTGAAGGCCGCACCGTCGTTCTTGCCATTGATGAGGCGCAAGATCTGGAAGCACCCGTACTCGAGCAGATCCGACTGATCTCGAATCTGGAGACAGACCAAAAAAAGCTTATCCAGATTGTCCTGGCGGGACAGCCCGAATTAATGCGGATGCTGAATAGAGATGAAATGCGACAGCTTAGCCAGCGGATCACCGTACGATATCATCTCGAGCCCATGAATTTCCAGGACACCCTCGGTTACATCGACCATCGTCTCAAGGTGGCGGGAGGAGGGGATAAGGTCACCTTTTCAAGGGGGTCTCTGAATCGAATATACAGGTATTCAAGAGGACTTCCGAGGCTCATTAATGCGGCCTGTGACAGATCACTCCTGGCCGGTTACACAAGAGACACGAAAAAGATAGACAGCCGGATTGCTGTGGCAGGGATCAAAGATTTGAGAAGGAATACGGCATACCATACGCCGGAAGAGGCGTCTTCTTTGGGTTCCGACGATTGTCGTACTCGCTGCCCTTGTTGCGGTGGGCATCAATTCTAAGTGGGTTAGAAACTTCATCGACCAATTCAATCCTTCAAATCGTATCCAGACAACGGAGAAGCGAGCGGAAGGTGTCTCCGTCATAACGGGTGAAGAACTGTCTCGTGCCATGGCGGGTGAACTAGGAGCAAGTCTCTGAATCAGAGAGTGCCCGATATGCTTTTAGTGCTTTGGCTGCCTCCTGGAATGTCCCACCCATTCTCGAAAGCGGCGATTTAAACCAGTTAAATAAGATGGAGCATGGGGGTCTGGGACGGGAACTCCGACTGTACAGATTCTTTGGAAACCTGGGAGCCTTAATTCGCATCGATTATCCGGCAGTTCTCGAACTTGCCATGCCGGGGGTATCGGGGAAACGCTTCGTTTTGTTGGTCGGCATAGAGAATGAGAAGCTCCTTGTCGACCCGCCGATTGCAGGAAGGAAATCACTTTCTTTTGGCGAGTTGGAAAAGTACTGGTCTGGCTATGGGTACCTTCTCTGGAAGGATTCCCTGAATTTTCCGACACGCATGTCACCGGGGGCAAAGGGAGATCACATCAAGCGGCTCCAGGACCTTCTGAGAGAAGCGGGAACCTATCGCGGCCCTTCAACGGGACTCTATGACAAAGATACCCTTTTGGCTGTCAAGGAGTTTCAGTCGTCAAGGGGAATCGACCAGGACGGTATCGTAGGTGCTCAAACATTGATGCTCTTGTATCGTTCAGCTGGTCAGTTTGAATTTCCGAGACTTACGGTAGAGTCAAAAAAATGAGCATAATACTCGATGCCTTAAAAAAGCTTGATCGCGAAAGGTCAAATCGCCCTGATGGACCGCCCAATATCGATACCGAAATCCTGAGGCCTGGTCCGCCCCCTCGCGGGAAAAGAACCCAACTATATTTTGCTACCATCTTCCTCACGGCTGTTGCTGCTACTGCCATCACCTACGCCGTTGTGGTGTGGTTCGGTTTCCCGTCGAAGTCAGGCCCTCCCACATCCATGAGTTCTCCTGCCCCAAAGCAACCGGTTAAACCCGCTTCTCCAGAGGCGATCTCCCCGTCGAAGTCAGGCCCTCCCGCATCCATGAGTTCTCCTGCCCCAAAGCAACCGGTTAAACCCGCTTCCCCAGAGGCGATCTCCCCGTCGAAGTCAGGCCCTCCCGCATCCATGAATTCTTCTGCTCCAAGCCAACAGGTTATACCCGATCCTCCTTCCCATGAACCAGCCCGTGCCAGTGGTGAAGAAATAAGCCCAGGGTCCTCGAAAATCCAAAATCCTCCCGAAAACAAAGATCCTGCAACCCCTCTGGGTGAGAAAAAAGGGGGACAGAATGTTATCCCGGAGAAGGCGGACACTGTTCCTGGAAACAAGGGGAAAGGCGTCGAACCTATCCCGAGCGGATCTGCTATGAGTCCGCCCCCACTTCGAATAACCGCGATCGGCTGGGATGAAGACCCATCAAAGCGCTTCGCCTTTGTCAACGGCTTGATGGCTCATGAGGGGGATATCATCGAAGAGGCGAAGATCGTGGAGATCTATCCCAAGCGTATACGCTTCCTCCACAACGGGCAATATTTTGAGATTCGCATGTAATTTGACATTACAGGTAAGTTGTCGTAGGTTGGTTATACAGAGTTGCAATATGGGTTATTTCGTTTCGAATAGCTATTCGCTGGGTTTTGAAGAGTGAAGAAAAGAACGTTCGCCACAATCCTTGTGGTAGTGCTGTCTCTTTCCATTCCGACGGTTTCGATTTATTTGTGTTATGTTGACCTAGCCGGCGGTAACTTTCATTCCTTTCATCTGACATTTCAGAACCTGGACGAAGAAAATGTGACAAGTGATTATCGGGACGACCTGGACCGTTGTGAATCACAAGGATTGTTTGACGTATTGATTCTGCAAACCACTCTCTTTGGAGAGTCTCCTTTCCCTTGTCTGCAACAAGGTCCCTGCATTCAAAAAGCCCTCGTTCTCCGCTGCTAAGAAAACCCCTGAGTGTTCTTTCTCTCCAGCTGCGCACCCATCTGGCAGAATCTATAATGGTCGGCGCGAAGGGAAATAGCCCGGCAGGCTACAAAAGACCTGGGCTGATTGTTATGGTAAATGATGCAAGGAGATGGAGGGGGAATTATGGAGAAGCAGTTTTCTTCCTCTCATTCCTAAATAGAAAAAGACCCAAAAGGAAGGAGCGATATATGATGAGAAGGATGATTTTGTTAGTCGCATTGCTCACTTTAGTAGCTCTTCTCTCTGGTGTCATGGCGCAACAGACATCAGCTTCAGCAAAGACTGTCACATCCGAAAAACCTAAGTTGCAGAAGTTCAGTGGCGTCATTGAGAAATGCGATGAAATGGCTAAAACCATTGAAGTCAAGGGGAAGGTGAACAAGAAGCAGAAGACTTTTAACTTCGCCATCGATGACAAGACAAAGATCACCAAAGCTAAAGCCGCTCTCACCCTGGCTGACCTCAAAGAAGGAACACACGTCTCCATCCAGTATGAAGAGGATGGAGAGGAGATGGTTGCCGTAGCGATCAAAGTCTCTGAGCCAAAGGCGCCATCCAAGAAGTAAACAGAAAGTAAATCTTAGTGGAAAAGGCATACCCTACAAAGGGTGTGCCTTTTCTACCGTGCGCACTGGCAGAGTAAGTTTAATTTGATGATTGCAAATAAATTGTCGAAAAACAGTTTGTCAGAAAGAGGAGAGATCTATGATCAAAACACCCAGTGCAAGTTATAGCATCATCATTCGACTTGAGATTGTTTCAAAACCAGGGATGCTCGGCAAAGTTACCTCGACAATTGGCAAAGCAGGAGGAGATATCGGTGCTATTGATATCGTTGGATTCAAAAAGAATATCACCATCCGAGACATCATTGTGAGTGTAGCGGATGTCCCAATGGGGCAGAAAGTCGTGGGTGAACTGAAGCTAATTAGAGGCATCAATGTTCTCCAAGTGACCGATCGGACCTTCATGGTCCATCAGGGGGGGAAGATTGAAATTAAAAGTAAAATCCCATTGAATTCACGGGAAGACCTTTCGATGGCATACACTCCAGGAGTGGCAAGGGTCTGCATGGCTATCCACGAAAAACGAGAGAGGGCGTATGATCTCACTATTAAAAAGAATACCATCGCGGTGGTAACAGATGGGACTGCTGTCCTCGGACTGGGAGATATCGGCCCTGAGGCAGCCATGCCAGTTATGGAAGGTAAGGCCATGCTATTTAAAGAATTTGGAGGTGTCGATGCCTTCCCCCTTTGTTTAAAAACTAAAGATCCAAAACAAATTGTCACGTTGGTTAAATCTATCTCCCCTGGCTTTGGAGGAGTGAATCTGGAGGACATCGCTGCCCCGCGTTGTTTTGAGATCGAAAGACGATTGAGAAATGAATTGGATATTCCTGTCTTTCATGATGATCAACATGGGACAGCCGTAGTTATTTTGGCAGGGTTGATCAACGCTTTGAAGGTCGTCGACAAGAGATTGGAAAATATCCAAGTGGTGGTCTGCGGTTTGGGTGCAGCCGGAATTGCCTCTATACGACTTCTCCTTTCTACAGGAGTAAAGCAAATTATTGGATGTGACCGAAGTGGAATTCTCTATAAAGGTCGAAAGGAAAACATGAACCCCATCAAGGAACTCATCGCAGAAAATACAAACGCAGAGAGGATTCGTGGACCTATGTCAAAGGCCCTAAAGGGTGCAGATCTCTTTATTGGGCTTTCCCAACCTGGAGTCATTCACGTGAACGACATCAAGAAAATGGCAAAACATCCGATTGTCTTCGCCATGGCGAATCCCGATCCTGAAATCATGCCTGAGGAAGTAGGCCGACTAGCGAGGATTATTGCCACAGGACGCTCGGATTATCCCAATCAGATCAATAACGTTCTCTGTTTTCCTGGTCTTTTCCGGGGAGTTTTGGACTGTCAAGCAAGAGAGATCAATGATCCCATGTTGCTCGCTGCGGCCAATGCCATAGCCCAAATGGTTACAGAGGAAGAGTTGAGTGAGGATTATATCATTCCGGGTGTCCTCAACAAGAAGGTACCAGAGCGTGTAGCTACTTATGTCAAGGAAGCAGCAATCCAAACAGGTGTGGCAAAATTAGAGCACCAGTACCTTTCGTCCTATCGAACGATCTAGCAGTCTCCTTCAAAGAGCATGGGCTATGGGTTGCTTGGACCTGGGTTATTGAGGAGGAAGTTCAAGAAATAGACACATATAATAATGTGAGGAGAAAAAAGGCTGGGCCATCCTATGGGTTCTACCTTTTTTGTTTGTTTCCTTCGGTAATCATCAACTCGCAAAACATCTCGCCATTGAAGATAGGTAGGTGTAACTGATGACCTCAGTATACGGCGTTCAAGGAAGAGACTGATTCATTTTTCGCACATTGCTCTGCTAAGACCTTCCAGGTCGCTCCATCATCCGTTGACCAGGAGATCGTTCTTCAGTCGCGTTGTGTTTTCTCGCTCAAAGCGAGGATTGGACCGTTTCGAAGAGAAGATTCACTTGCTCATGGGTCGTGATGCTGGTGATAATGAACCTGAAGTGGCCACCCCGGGGTGCTCCCGGATAATTAATAAACGGCGGATAAATGCCGTTTTTAATTAAGAGGTTATAAAGTCTCTTATTTTTGTCTTCGTCGTAAAACGTGATTGAGAAAATAGGAGCGGGGGATTGGGGAAGATCGAAACCGAGTTGATGAAATTGATTCTTTAGTTCCAGGGATCGTTTCTGCAGATCAACAATGATTTCTCTATGGGAGAGCATATAATCAACAGATTTGATCGCGCCTGCAGCGAGCGGGAGTGGTAACCCGGTCGCTCCTACAAAAGCAAGACCCTTGCTTTGTATCTCCGATATCAGCTGGCGGTTCCCAGGGATAATGCCACCAAAAACGCCGAACCCTTTACTCAACGTTCCTGTCTGGTAAATGAGGTGCCGACCGATACCCTTCTCTTCCCAACTTCCCTTTCCACTTTTTCATGTTTTACTCAATTGCTTTTAGGCTTTTTCAAACATGTCCTTGGGGGCGCCGCACAACGGGCAGACCCAATCCTCAGGTAGCTTTTCGAAAGGGGTTCCGGCAGAGACGCCGGTGTCGGGATCGCCATTGGCTGGATCGTAGATATAACCACAGACCGTACATTTCCACTTTTGCATCGTTTCCTCCTCTGGATTAAATTTGAGCTTCAGCGCAACAAGTTGGGTTTTTCAGCGCCCTACAAAGCGTCAAATTTTAAGAAATGGTCCTAAAAAATTCAAGAAAAAATCAAGCTTCTTTTCGAAGCAGACGCATCGAATTAAGAATGACCAACAGAGAACTCGCCTGATGGAGAACAGCTCCCAGAATCATGGTCATCCATCCCTCGGCCGACAAGAATACCAGCACGGTGTTGAAACCGATGGCGAATAGGATATTCTCCCTGATGACCCGAAGGGCCTTTCGGGAAAGACGGATGATCGTTGCGATTTTTCCAAGTTCATCGGTCATTAGAGCAATGTCAGCTGTCTCGATGGCCACATCCGTTCCCACGGCGCCCATGGCAATTCCCACGTCTGCTGCCGCAAGAGCCGGCGCGTCATTGACTCCATCACCCACCATTGCGACAACGTGTCCTTTTCGCCTCCATTCTTTTACCCTCTTGACCTTTTCTTCAGGAAAGAGCCTGGCCTCATAGTGAACCCCTAACTCTCCGGCGATCCGTTCAGCCACTCGTTCATTGTCCCCTGTGAGCATCCAGATTTCAGAAATCCCTTCTCTTCTGATTTTTTCAACAGCGTCCCGGGCCCCCTCTCTCAATGTGTCGGCAATCGAAATAAACCCCATGAGGCGACGATCAAGAGCGACCCAAAGAAGCGTCATTCCCTCGGATTCCTTTCTATCGAGAAGGGCTCTCGCTGATTCGGGAATGTCGATGCCTTCCCCTTCCAACATATCGGAGCCACCCACAACGATCACTCTTCCATCGGAATGAACCTTCACTCCTTTGCCCTGGACATTCTCAAAAGATTGAGGATGGGGAATGGTGAGAGCGACCTCGGCGGCCTTCTCGGTCACTGCCCTCGCGATGGGGTGCTCGGAGCGTTTTTCCGCGATGGCTGCCCAGTATAGGATCTCCTTCTCGTCCAGTTCGTTTAGAGATTTGATTTCGACGACCTGAGGGCGCCCCTTAGTGAGGGTTCCCGTTTTGTCGAATAGCAGGGCCCGTAGTCTCCCCATCTGTTCGAGATAGCCTCCCCCTTTGACCAGAATTCCTTGACGGGCTGCATTTCCAATAGCAGCCATCACGGCCGTCGGAGTCCCCAGGACGAGGGCGCAGGGGCAGGCAACGATGAGGATGGTGATGGCCCGGATGATTTCTCCAGTGAGAAGAAAGGTAAGCAATGCGATTCCGAGAATGATGGGGATGAAGTATCGGGCAAACCGATCCATGACCCTTTGAATCGGTGATTTCTCTGACTGGGCTTCGAGAATGAGTCGTTTGATTTGAGCCAGTTTCGTATCGTCCGCCACCTGAGTGGCTTCGATCTCGCAGGAACCCGCTTCATTATAGGTTCCGCAATAGACTCTATCCCCTATGCCTTTCTCCACCGGGAGAGACTCTCCGGTAAGGGTGGCCTGATTAACCGATCCGCAGCCAGAGATGATTCTGCCGTCCACAGGAATCCTTTCCCCTGGTTTAACGATAACGACCTCTTGAGCCTTTACCTCATCAATCGAAACCCGGACTTCTTGGCCATTGCGTCTGAGCCAGGCGGTTTTTGGAGCGAGTTGGATCAAGGAGGAAATGGCTTTCCGTGTTTTCTCTGCGGTTAGGCCCTCCAGAAATTCACCGACTAACATAATGAAGAGGACAGTCGCTGCTTCGTGATAGGCCCCAACGGCGGTCGCCGATATCGCCGCGACGGAGACAAGGGTATTGACGTTCAGGTCGGGAATGAGAAGTGCCTGAATGGCACTCTTGACGATCGGATAACCGCCGATCACCAGAGAGATGACGGAAAGAAGCTTGGGAAAGGATTGGGGACCTAATCCGATCCATTCGAGGAGCCATGAGATTCCGAGGGGAAGTCCTGCGAGGACGAGAAAAATGAGGTGCCTCTTCTCCTGCCAAAACGCGCGGGTTCTTTCGACCAAGGTCTCCTTGATCTTGTAACCCGGCTTCGTAACGGCCCGTTTGATTCGCTCTTCTTCCACTCGGTGAGGATCGTAATAGACCGTTGCAGTGGAGAGAACGTAGTTCACTTCTGCCGAGAGAACACCGGGAACGTGTTCTACGGAGCGTTCAATGTTGAGTGCACAGTCTCCGCAGTGGATATCCTCGATCGGGACAATGATCTTTGTTTTTCCCTCGAATTTCTTCTCTTCTTTCTCTTCCATAACTCACAGACTCTTAAAAGTCGGGTTAGGGCTAGGGCAAAGAGGCCAGCCCAGAACAAAAGTTTAGGGTTAGGGTGAAGACGCCGGTCTAGACAGGCCCCAACTAGCATCCTTACCTTAACCCAATCACCGTGTCCTTAATCACCCCAGCTCCACACTCCGGTGTTGTGAAGGCTGTAGTACTGGTCATTCAGAATTTTCTCATGAAGGGCTTCTTCCTCAGCTAGGCGTTTGTACATATCTCTGCCTCGGGGATCTTTGGCCAATTCCGCCATGGAACGGTAGTACGCCTCCGCTTTTTTCTCCTCCCGAATCCCTATTTTCAAGGCATCCATGTCAGTTAGCTGCTCTTGGCCCTTTGAGGGTGTCATTGCCTTGAGAGGAATCTTCTTCTTTTTCAGGGAGGTTCCCGCGTAGAGAATCCATTCGCCCTTCTCCTGAAGCGATTTAAGGAGATCCTTCAGTCTGGTGTAGTGATTCATCTCAAACTCAGAGAGTTGTTGAAACATCTCCTTCCCTTTCGGGTTCTTGGTCATTTTTGCTGCTTTGGCATAAGTCTGATAGGCGTTTTTTTCCGCCTCCATGGCCACGCGGACCGCTTTCAGGTCTTCCTGGTTTGTCCAGGAAAGATCTTTTCCACAATGCTGGCAAACGAGCTTCTTCTCGCGTTTGATGACATCTTCAACGTTTTCAAACCCGGCCAGCGTCATGTCTGCTTCCGCTCCGCAGCTTTTGCAGGAAAGGGTTTCTTTGGCACGGGCGACCAGTGTTGTCTCCTTTCCACAAACCTTGCAAACGGTTTTCTTCTCTCTTTTAACCACATCCTCCACTCGTTCGAACCCCGCGAGGGTCATGTCCGCTTCGGCTCCACAATGCTCACAAGCAAATGTCTGTTTTGCACCCATTTCTCTTCCTCCTTCTACGCCTTGGCTAATGCATTGATGATCTCTCTACAGAATGCCGGCAAATCATCGGGCTTACGCGATGTAATCAAGTTGCCGTCCTTCACGACCTCCTCATCCAGGTACTTGCCTCCGGCATTGACAAGGTCGTCTTTAATGGCGGGAACGCATGTAACCTTCTTCCCCTTCAGGATCCCGGCTGACGCAAGCATCCACCCTGCATGGCAGATGGCTGCAACGACCTTTCCTTGGTCGTGAGCGTCCTTGACGAGCTTTACCATCTCGGGATAACGCCGCATGAAATCGGGTGCATATCCTCCAGGAATGACAATCCCGTCGTACTTCTTCATGTCAATCTCTTTTGCCTCTTTGTGAACATCCACAGGATATCCATGCTTGCTCGTATAGGTTCGGCTACTTCCCGTTCCCACAAGGGTGACTTCGGCTCCCTCCTCCTTCAGTCGATAGTAGGGTACCCAGAGCTCGAGTTCTTGGTAGTTGTTCTCCGCGAGAAGAACGACCTTCTTTCCTTTGAGTCTCATTGCCATGACCTCCCAATCATTATTTTCTAAATATAGCCATTTTCAGCTTGGTTATCAAAAAGAAAAGCTTCCCTCTTGATTTCAGGCTGAGGAAAGCATCAAATCTCCTCCGACCCTCAAACCCGATAGAGAATCTTACCGGTTAACGGGTTTATCTTTCTTCCCGACTAACCTCGGATCGATATTTGACGGTCCGCCGCAATCAGGCGTGTAGCAGGTGACATCGCTGAACGTGCAGGTCTGCTTGCAGGACGGACACTGATCAGGAACACTTTCAGCTTGAAAGAGATAACCGCAGTTCGAACACTGCCATTGCGTCATGTGTTTTTCCTCCTTCTTGTTAGTTCGGCGTTCGGAGAAGTAAAGGATCCTTTGAGCGAAGGTTTTACTTCGAACTCCGAACTTATTAATCTTCGTAAGAACTCAAATCATACCCAATCTGAATCGCTTTTAGATTCTCTTTTGCATACGATTTGGGTAAAATCTTCTCCAGCTCGACATGGCTGATGTCGATCCCGATCAGTCGAAAGAGCCTCCCGAGGGCGATCATATTCCCAAAGATCGCCTGACCGAATCTTTCAATCCCCATCATGCCAAAAGGCACCTCTTCATCCGTACACAGCCCAGTATCGCAGATCGTCTTTTGGGCCACGAGTTGGTCTCCTCTGGCGTGGAGTCGGATAAGGATATCGGTTTCCTCGGGCATGGGATTCTCGATCGGCTTATCGTCGTAGGTGAGGTAACCCGTAATCCTTTGATTTCGGATTGACGAGTCATAGTCCAGGAGAAGCGTGACGTAATATCCCAATTCTTTCAGGGCGAGGGCCAGGGTGTGCGAAACGAGTCTGACCGATTGACCTCCTACTCCCGAAAAGGCGATCCGCTTCATACGAGCCTCCCAACCACCGGGAACTTGAAAACGAGATCCTCTCCGTGAGGTGCTAACTCGATCTCGCGGGTCAGATCCTTCCCCGCAATGTGGCACCGCATCCTTTTCTCACCTTGAAAGAGAGGACTGGAAGAAAGGTCGTAAACCTTTCCTTTATAACCGACGTAGAGAGGTCGTCCCTCCTGGCCGTCAAAGCGCTGAAGTTCCTTGAGGGGGAAGGGTTTCAGATCCTCCTGAGGAGGTTCGACTTTGACTTCTGGTCGTTCCAAGGGCCTCGGAGCTTCTTTGAGTTCTATTTCGGCTTTGGCAATGCCAAACTCGTCCTCTGCCAGATGGTCCCGGATTCCCTCTACAATGTGGAATCGCTCATCGAACCATTTGAACATCTGATGGGCGGTCTTAAAGCCCAACCTCCGGCCGTTGAGTTCAATACAATCGCTGATGATGTCAACAAAGCTAAACCCTTTCCATTGGAGGGCCTCACGAATGCAGGCTCTGAAATGGTTGAGATGATAGACAGAGGTTCTGGCGTAGAAATAGGGGACTTGATGGGTCAGGATGCGACCCAGTCGCAACGGAGAGTAAGGTATTCCTCGGGGAGACGTGATCGTCTTCGTCCCTTTAGGAGTGGTCGGTCCAGCCTGTCCGCCTGTGAGCCCATAGATCTCATTGTCATTGCAGAAGACGGTAATGTCCGCGTTTCTTCTGGAGGTGTGGAGCAGATGATTTCCACCGATGCTCGCAAGATCGCCGTCACCGGAAAGGACAATGACGTTCAGATCAGGACGAACGGTCTTGATCGTTTCGGCAGCGGTCAGGGCCCGGCCATGAGGCGTGTGGACCGCATCAAAATTCATATAGCTCGCCATCCGGCCTGAACAGCCGATTCCGGAGACAACCGCTGTATTTTGATGAGTCCAGCCGAGTTCGCTTAAGGCCATGGCCACATTCTTCATGACGGCACCGATGCCACAGCCGGAACACCAGGTGTGAGGATACCGATGCATTTTGAGCAGATTCTTATAGGAACGGTCAATCATCCCTGAGCTCCCTTGATCCCTTCCTCAATATGGTGTCGAATCAATCCGAGCTTAAAGGACCCCCCCAGACAAGGAACCTTGAGAACTCTCCGATTGATGGCGCATTCGACCCAGGAGGCATACTGTCCGTCGTTCCCTTCCACCACAATAACGTGACGGTAGGCGGACGTGATCTTCTTTAGCTCTTCCTCCAGGACGGGGTAGATCCGTATCGGTCGAAAGAGAGAAAACCGTTCTTTCAAAGGTGCAATCACCCGTGACGTGATTCCGAAGGCGATTAACAGTGTGTCAGAACCTTTACAGGGAACATAATCGTAGAGGGGGTATTTCTCTGCCACCTGGAGATGCCGGCTCTTCAGCTCGGCAAGCCATTCCTGGTAGATTTCGGGATGACTCGTCCGGGTGTTTCCCATTTTATCGTGACTGATTCCTGTAAAGAGCCGCTGCCCTCTGCCCAAAGGTTCCTTCTTGCGAGGGGCTGTGATCACTTCGATGGCGTCCAGGTCAACAATCTCGTAGAGATGAGAAAGGAAGGCATCGGAAAGCAAAACGACTGGGGACAACGACTCCTCTGCCGCATTGAAGGCGGTGACAGTGAGCCGAAAAGACTCCTCTACCGAATTGGGGTAAAAGGCGATGGGATAGTAATCTCCCGCACTTCCCCCTTTGATCTGCAGGAGGTCGGACTGGGCGGGTTGCGTGGGCATTCCCGTCGAAGGGCCCACTCTCATTGAATTAAAAAAAACACAGGGAGCTTCGACGACGTGGCCCCACCCGATGGCCTCCTGCATTAGAGAAAAGCCAGGGCCTGAGGTGGCTGTGAAGGATTTGACGCCGGCCAATGAAGCCGAGATGACCGCGATGGCTGCCGCGATCTCATCCTCGGCCTGAAGAAATCGGAACTCAGGGTTTTCCTCTGCATGGAGTGCTGCCTGTTGAAGAATCTCAGAACTGGGAGTGATAGGATAGCCGGCAAAGTAGCCCGCTCCTGCCCGCAAGGCGCCTTGAAAGACGGCTTCGTTTCCGGATACAAATCTCTTCATCCCGGGTGTTTCTCCTCTTGATCCATCACTTCGATGGCGATATCCGGGCAATAGGATTCACACTGATAACAACGAATGCATCCCGGTTTTTCCATGATCTCACCCTTTTCAAGAAAGAGAACCTGTTCCGGGCAGACTTCGACACAAAGAATGCAGCGCTTGCAATAGATCTCATTCCACTGGACGTTGAGTCTCGGTTTCATTCTAAGACTCCCGCTGGCCGGAGCGTGCCCCGTCCCGCCTTAGCGGGATGGGCGGGGTCCCTGCCTGCCGGCAGACAGGAAGGGACACAATATATAATAATAAATCATTGCCGGGAAGCCCCGCGCTGTGCGCGGGGAGCTTCACTCAGAACCCATTTCCTTCCGGCCTCAAAAGCCTGCTTAAGGGCGTCGGGCTGTTTCAAAACATCCCCCTTGGCGTCCAACCCCCTGATGAGCAGATCACCCGCATAGTCGGCGTGGATCGCATCGAAGAAATACCTGACCGTGAGAATGGCCCCCTCGAAAAGTTTCTGCCCCTTCGTCGCGCCCACCGAGATAAAGAAACCTTTACGCTTCTTGACCTCTTTCGACAGGGAAGGATCTTTGAGAAGATACTTCCGCACCCAGATGGCTTGACTCCGGTCTACCAGGGCCTTGGCCCATGCGGTGATGCCGTAAAAAAAGATCGGAGAGGCGAGAAAGATGATATCTGCCTCCATCAATTTTGGAGTGATGGCCTGCATGTCGTCTTGGATAATACACTCACCGGTCCGGTCACAGCCGTGGCACTCTTTGCAGGGGAGGACATGAAGGTCGGCAAGACGAATTCGTTCCACCTGAGCCCCTTCTTGCGCAGCCCCCTTAAGAGCCTCCTCTAAGAGGAGCTCGGTGTTCCCTCCTTTTCTGGGACTGCCGAAAATTCCAAGGACCTTGACGGGTGCGGTCAACGAATTGTTCCTTCCTACGCAGGCCAGGGAACGGTGTCGAGATCTCTCAGGCCCATCAGCTGGGGTTGCCCAACCCCCTTGTGCTGAATCAGCACTTTGAAGATCTCTCCCATGCCCGACTCCGATTCGATCAGATGTTTCAGTGACAGTCGCAACTTCAGACCGTTTAACGTGGACAGGGCTTTTCCCACGGACTCCGTCTCTTGGAGCAAGCCCAGAGCCAAAAGAAAACGATATTGCGGAACGAGGCCGGCAAACTGGAGCCCCGCCTCATCTCCCTTCTGTATGAGAGCGGTGAAATTGACATGGGACGTCATGTCCTGCTTCCCCAATCGCTCGTAGGGGTTCTCAGAGACTCGGTGTTGAAAGTAGCACAAGAGCGTTCCTTCGCGACGACGAGGCGCATAGAGTTCTTCGGCGAGATATCCGTAATCGATGGTGATGACAAAGCCTCTCGTGAGCCGGCGTGCGATTCTCTCTGTCCAATGGAGAGCCTCCAAATTCACTTCGGCCTTCTGCCCCTCTTCAAGGACGACACCCATCCGTCGGAAGTAATCCGAAATCCGAGGGTCGGATAGGTCTCCCAAGCATTCCGCGAACTGATCGTTCTCTTGAGTGACATAGATCTCTTTCAACACTCCGTGGTGAACCGTGACCCGGTGAACAGGAAACGAATCGATCAGTTCGTTGGAGAGGTAACACCCTTCCATGAGAGTCTCCTGTCCCTCGAATGTTTCTGGATCCGTCCAGAAGACTTTTCCTTCTTTTTCGTAAGAAGAGAGACGCCCTTTCTGTTCCTCGACGAAATGCGGGTTTTTTTCCATGAGAGTGTACCGAAGACGGCCATAACACGCTTTGTTGTAGCTTCTGAGCCAGTCCAAGATATCCTTGCACAGGAAGCCTCTTCCTGCCCCCATTTCAACGACGTCGAAAGCCCCTCTACCCTAGAATGTCTCGCCATTTGGGCAAGTTGCTTCGCCACCAAGCGGCCGAAGAGAGGATGAACACTGGGACTCGAATAATAGTCCCCTTCCACCCCCAATCTTGGCGCCCTCGGAAGAATAGTAGCCATGGACGGGATGATAAAGGCACCACGCCATGAACTGAGAAAAGGGGATGGGGCCCGTCTCTTTGATGTGAGAGAGAATAAATTGTCTCAGATCTCGATTTTCTTCTTCCATATACAGAGGATTTCCCGTTGATGGTACGCCGATTGGACCAGTTCCCAACCCTCTTTCCCTCTCTTACGAAGATGACTTTCTAGCCACTCCATTCCTCCAGGCACGGCACGTGTCATGGACGAAGCACTCTCCGGTTTGATCGCATTCGATGACGTTTGCTTCCTCGCATGAGGCCTGAGGGATGTGATGAAAGGTGATTTGATATTCCCATTGAACCATCTCGACTCTCCTTCTCGGCTCAACGCAGGGTGATCGTATATTTATTAACGAGGTGGTGTGGAAAATAAGATTCCTTGGCCTTTCTCAGCCCCTCCTCTCCCAAGTCCTGCTCCCGATTCACGTAGGTGTAGGAGGCCCAATGATGTTCTAGAAAGGCCTGGTTGATCATGGGATAGAGTCCGTCAAAGGCCGGATTTGCTTTCTCAATATGGATGACCACCGTGTCTCGATTGAGGGGCTCACCAAAGGCGAAAGCCTCCAGCTTCCCGTCGATCAGAATTGCCCCTCCTGTGATCTTGAGTGTTTCAAAGTGAGCGAAGGCCTCTTTGATGGCGACGAATTCCTTGGCCAGACCAGGAACGTCATCGCAGTGACGGAGGTCACACCAGTCACTCTGGAGGCGCAGACACTCCGGAATCCATTGGGGTGTCAGTGTGGCATAGTCGTGGGTGTATTTTCCCTTGAACTGTTTGATGTGATTTCGCTTCCGATGATACTTTCGACCCTCCAGTCGCGCCAAGTCATTGACGAGGTAAACATAATCACACTGGTTCCGATCGAGCTGAGCCACCATCCCTGCGGCCGTCCAATCGTTCGGAAGAACCACCTCTTCAGGAACCCGAGCAATTTTCGGAAGCGCTCCCCTTTCTTTGAGATCCTGAAGCAGCACCTTATAACATTCTACCACATTTCCTTCACCCATGGCCGGAAAGAAAAAGGAGTTTTCGCCCTGGTCCGAGAGAAGACAGAGGAACCCATCGATCCGAGTCATTTTGACTCGGTACTGTTGCCTCCAGATGAAAAGATTGGTAAAGGTGAATTCAGAAATGACGGGCGGGAATTGGGTAAATGCGGCATCGAAAAGAGATTTGTCAGAGAGAGACAGATCAACAAACTGAGGATGTTCAGGAACACTCTTCCATTGTTCCTCCATGACGAGGTCGCTCCTTTTTGGGCTTTCTCCCTAGCGAACAAGATGATTGACCATCGTACAGACTTCGTTGATGTCAAACGGCTTGTATAAGAAACCGTAAACACCCGCGTCGATGGCATCTTTGAGGAAGGCATCGCCCCTTTCTGAGACGATGAGCAGGACGCGCGAGTGGCCTCCCTGATGGATCCCCCGTAGCAACTCCCTATCCCTCACGCCAGGGGTGTCGATGTTGAGGATGAAGATCTGGAAGCGGGTTTCAGGGAGATGATGCTTGACTTCATAGCCAGTGTTGAGTGTCGTAATGCTCAACCCTTCATGTTGAAGGCACTCTCTCAAAAAGCCTCTGTTGGCCAGATCATGATCGACAATACAGACGTTTCCCTTGCAAAACGAATCCATGCTTCATCCTCTAACCATGATTCGTCCTTACTCAATTAGCGATGCTTGCTGACGTGGCGGTTCTCAAGAATTACGGGATCAACGATCTCTCCGCAGATGATGCACCTCCACCCGAAGAAATCCTCGGCATTCCCGTAAAATTTCTCATAGGTCATAACCCCGCCGCACTTGTGGCATTTCATAGCGTTGACCTCCTTCAACAAAGTTACTTGCTTTTAGCAAGTTCTGTGCCATATGATAAAAAGTGTAATAATATTAAATAGTTAGTGATTCTTGTAAACCGAAGAGGAACTCAGAAAGGCTTCAAAGGCTGGGAAATGTGTCTAATTTTGGACTGTTTCATTGAGTTTATGGCAAATAAAAATACAATAATATGTTAAATTTCAATATGTTATAGATGTGTATAAAATTGGACATATACCGCCTAATTGTGTTCTCTTTCAAGACCATATCGTTTGATCTTTCCATAAAGCGTTGAGCGGGTAATGTTGAGTTTCTTCGATGCCTTATGTCTTGTTCCAATTCGTCGTCCTCAAGGGTTTTCAATATCAAGTCTCTTTCGTGGTCGAGCAGCGTGAAGGATCGTTGAAGGGCCTCAGGCTCTTGAGTAAAGGATTGAGGAAGGTCTCTCGGTAGGATCAGTCGTTTCTTGGCAACAATGACTGCGTGTTCAATGGCATTCTCCAGTTCCCGTACATTTCCAGGCCAGGTGTGGGCGAAGAATATCTCCAACACTTCAGGAGAGAAGCTCTTGACATCCCTTCCCTTTTCCTGGCTGAATTTCTCCAGGAAGTGCGATGCGAGGAGGAGGATGTCGTCCTTTCTCTCTCGAAGAGGCGGCACGAAGAGTGGGATGACATTCAATCGATAATAGAGATCTTCTCGAAAAGCCCCTTTCTTCATCTCCTCCACAAGATTCTTGTTGGTCGCCGCGATGATCCGGACGTCGACCTCGAGTGTTTCTTCTCCACCCACTCTCTCAAAGCGATGGTCCTGAAGGACGCGAAGAAGAAGGATCTGTGTCGGGGGTGAGATCTCTCCGATCTCGTCGAGGAAGATGGTTCCTCCGTGGGCCAATTCGAATCGGCCGATTTTCCGGCGGACGGCGCCGGTGAAGGATCCTCGCTCGTGGCCGAAGAGTTCACTCTCCAGGAGGTTTTGTGCATAGGCAGAACAGTTCGCCACAACGAAAGCCTTATCTTTTCGATAACTGTTGAAGTGGATCGCTCGGGCAATGAGCTCCTTTCCCGTACCGCTCTCTCCTTGGATGAGAACCGTGGAGTCGGTGTTTGAAATGTCAGAGATCAAGTCGTAGATCTGCTGCATCTTCTGATTCTTGCCAAGGATGTTCCCGAAGCTGTAACGTTTCTCCAACGCTTGAGCAAGAAGGATGTTCTTATCTTTTTCTCGTCTCAACTCGTCGTGGAGATCCTTGATGCGAAGCATCACCCTGACCTTTGCGAGGAGCTCGTCGTTAATGAAGGGTTTGGTGAGATAGTCATCGGCCCCTAGGTTGAGCCCATTGATCTTGTCCTCGAGACTCGATCGGACAGTGAGGATGATGACTGGAATAAATTTTAGTTTCTCATTTTCTTTAATCTTACGACAAAGGTCACGGCCGTCTTCATGACCCAGCATCACATCGAGAAGAATGAGATCCGCAGGGGTTTCGGCATCAGAAAGTTTTTCTTTCTCTCTTTCGAGGAACTCTAGGGCCTGCGTGGCGGAGGAGGTTGGAAAGACCTGATATCCCTCCAGCTCAAGGAGGGTGGAGATCATGGCCACCGTATCCTTCTCATCGTCAACGACCAATATTCTTTTTTTCTGCTGTTTGTTCCATTTCGCCAAACAGACCGTCTTGCCCAGATATTGGGTTTTATCTTTCCACTATTGCCGAAAAAGGACTGAGTGTCAATCGCCTGCAATGACCGGTTCACACAGCCGGCATCCTCGCCTTTCCCCAATACCCAATAACCCTAGCGGTCAACTGGTTTGGCAGGGCGGAATCTTTTCTTTCAGCTTCTTCTTTCTGGCTGGAGTCAGAGCCTCTTCGATCTTCCATGTGGTGTCTGCAAAGGAGTCCTGCTTCTTGATCAATAGCCAATCCTTGCCAGATCCTCTGCCTTTCATGAGAATGAGAGAAAAAGCGCCCTTCAATTTCTTGCCCTCGAGAGAAAAACTCAATCGCCCTTTGTTCAGGCTGGCCGCTGGATCTCCTTCGGATCGAAACTCTCCTGAGTCCCAGATCAGCACAGGTCCAGCCCCGTAGTGTCCCTGAGGGATGATCCCTTCAAAATCTCCGTAGTCGATGGGATGATCCTCCACCATGACTGCAAGACGTTTCTCTGCAGGATTCATGGAAGGCCCCTTAGGAATAGCCCATGATTTAAGGACTCCTGCAATCTCCAACCGAAAGTCGTAATGGAGACGAGTCGAATGATGTTCATGGACGACGAATCGCATGTTTAGCCCTCCCCGATTGCCTCTGTCGACCCTTTCTCCTCAGCTGCTCGACGGAGGGCGATCACGATCCCTGCAAAGATCAAGACCCCGCCGATCGCTTTCCAAAGGGTCAACCTCTCATCCAAAATGAAATAGGCGAGAATGATTGAACCGATGGGTTCTCCCAAAGTGGTAATCGCCACCATGGACGCGGGCAGATATTTTAGGGCCCAGTTAAAGGTGGTGTGGCCAATGAGTTGGGGAATGAGGGCGATGAGAAACATAAACAGGTAGGTGGAAGAAGAATATCCTCCAAAAGACTTTTGAAAGAGGAGAGAAAGAAAAACCAGTAATAAAGCGGCCATGGAGTACACAGGGAAGATATAGGAAAGCAAGTCCTGGTCCCTCCGGATTCTTCTTCCCATGAGTAGGTAGCCAGAGCACACTGACTGCACCCAGCAAGGCCAACCCGTCACCTAAGAGGGCCTCTCTTGAAATCGTCGTGTCTCCAAGACTGATGAAGCCACTCCCGAGGACCGTGAACAGAATCCCCAAAATGAGATTGAGATTTAATCTTTCTTTAAGAAAAAGCCATCCTCCGATCCCGACAAAAATCGGGTTGGTCGCGACGAGAACTACAGAGCTGGCGACCGACGTGTACTTCAGTGAACCGATCCAGAAAGCAAAATGGAGGCCAAGAAAAAGGCCAGAGAGCAGGCACCCTCTGAGTCGCATCGTTCCCATGCCTTGCCGCCTTTTCTGAAAGGCTACGAAGGGTGTGAGGAGCAAGGAGGCAAAGATCATGCGATAGGCTGCGATGATCAGCGAAGGCGCATCACAGAGCTTGATGAAGATGGAAGCCGTGGACACTGCGCCGATTCCGATGAGAAGCAGAAAAAGAAGACGACCCATGGGCTAAAGGTATCTCAATTGAACCTCCCATTCAAGTGAAGCTCCCGCCCCTGCCTACCGGCAGACAGGCCTGTCTGCTCACGGGCAGGCGTTTGTCCGCGGGTTCCATTGGCCATCCCCAAACTCCTCCCCCTGTTTTTTTCGAGACCTCAGCTGAGTCTGTAAAGCCCAGTGTTTACTCTCCTTCATCCCTAACAGTTTGTATTTGTAAACGTATTGTATTTGTAAACGTAGATAAAAGCGACGGGAAGCCATTTCTTGCATAAAAAATCAGCAAAATTCAAGAGATATGTACCTTGACAACCTTAGGACCGATGATTATCAATGTTCTATCATTCTAAGGAAAAAGGGGGTAGTTTATATGCATGTCAGGCCACTTCATGATCGGATCATTGTTAAACAGCTTGGGGAAGAGGAGAAGTCCAAGGGTGGGATCATTATCCCGGACTCGGCTAAGGAAAAGCCCATGGAAGGAAAGGTGGTTGCGGTAGGGAAGGGAAAAGTGAAGAAGGACGGGACAAAGACCCCGATGGAACTGAAGGTGGGGGATCGGGTTCTTTTTGCTCGCTTTGGAGGAACCGAAGTGAAGATCGACGGGGAGGAACATCTCATGATGAAGGAAGACGATGTTCTTGCCGTCATTGAAAAGTAACTTATGAAAGGAGGAGTCTTATGGCCAAGGAACTGAAGTTTGCTCAGGAAGCGAGAAGCGCCATCTTAGAAGGGGTCAATGCTCTCGCGAATGTGGTGAAAGTTACTCTGGGACCGAAGGGGCGTAATGTTGTCCTTGCGAGGTCCTTTGGCGCTCCAACCGTCACCAAGGACGGTGTGACCGTTGCCAAGGAAATCGATCTTGAGGACCATTTTCAGAACATGGGCGCCAAAATGGTGAAAGAGGTGGCAAGCAAAACGTCGGACACCGCTGGAGACGGAACCACCACGGCGACGGTGTTAGCACAGGCCATCTACCGTGAAGGATGCAAAATCGTTGCCGCAGGTGCCAACCCCATGGACGTGAAACGAGGCATCGATGCGGCTGTGGAAGAGGTGGTGAAGGAGCTGAAAAAACAGTCCAAGACTGTCAAAGAGCAGAAAGAGATCTCTCAGGTGGGAACCATCTCTGCAAACAATGATGCGACGATTGGGAATATCATTGCAGAAGCAATGAACAAGGTCGGGAAAGAAGGCGTCATCACCGTCGAAGAGGCCAAAGGCATGGAGACGACCCTCGATGTCGTGGAGGGCATGCAGTTTGATCGAGGCTACATCTCTCCTTACTTCGTGACAGACCCGGAGAAGATGGAGGTCGTACTTGAGGATCCTCTGATCCTGATTCACGAAAAGAAGATCTCCAGCATGAAAGATCTTCTTCCCCTTCTCGAACAGGGTGCCAAGACGGGCAACCCCTTGCTGATCATCGCTGAAGATATCGAAGGAGAAGCTTTGGCGACTCTGGTCGTGAATAAACTCCGGGGAACGTTGAAGTGTGCTGCGGTCAAGGCGCCTGGATTTGGTGACCGGAGAAAGGCCATGCTGGAAGACATTGCAGTATTAACGGCAGGGACGGCCATCTTCGAAGATGTGGGGATTAAACTCGAGAAGATGAAGTTAGACGACCTGGGCCGGGCGAAGAAAGTGGTCATCGATAAAGACAACACAACGATCGTTGAAGGAGCCGGTAAGCCTTCAGCCATCGAGGGTCGTGTGAAGCAGATCCGTGTACAGATCGAAGAAACGACCTCTGACTATGACAAAGAAAAACTCCAGGAACGACTGGCCAAATTGGCTGGCGGCGTGGCGGTCATCAAGGTGGGGGCAGCCACAGAGACGGAGATGAAAGAAAAGAAAGCCCGCGTCGAGGATGCGCTCCACGCCACCCGGGCGGCCGTGGAAGAGGGGATCGTTTCAGGTGGCGGGGTTGCCTATCTCCGATGTCTACCGAGTCTCAAGAAGCTCCAGATGGAAGGCGACCGGAAAGCGGGAGCTCAAATCATCATCAGGGCGCTCGAAGAACCTCTCCGGCTCATTGCTGAAAATGCAGGCCAAGAAGGCTCCGTCGTGGTGGAAAAAGTGAAGCAGGAGAAGGGATCCTTTGGCTTCGACGCAGACCAAGAAAAGTACGTGGATATGCTCGAGGCTGGGATCATTGATCCGACCAAGGTGGTCAGACTGGCCCTGCAGAATGCAGCCAGTGTGTCTTCACTTTTGCTCACCACAGAGGCGGCTGTGGTTGAGAAGCCGAAGACAGAACCTCCCATGACACCTCCTCCGGCGTATTGATACTCCGATGCGACTCCCCTGCCCTTTTCATCCCGAGGGGGCAGGGGTTTTTTGTTTCAAGAGGTCTGGGTGTTGACCATGCCTGACGTGTCGGAAACCAAGCCACGGGTCCTCCCCGAAGATGAAGAAGAAGCCGAGCGGAGCTTTAACAATCTCCCTGTCCAACAACAATTAGAGTTCGTCCTTCGCCATCATGGAAATGAGAGGCTTCGGCACCTCTTTCTCTCCCATCAATCCAAGGAACTTGTCCAAAGACTTCCCGAGATAGAACTCTTCCTGATGGTGAAGAGGAGCGGAGAGAGGGATGCTCTTGAACTTGTTTCCTTAACTAGCCCTGAACAGTTTCAGTATCTTCTTGACCTTGATTTCTGGAACAAGGATCAACTCGATCTTGGGAAGGCAACTCAGTGGATGGGGGTCCTGCTCGAATGTGGTGAGGAGAAAGTACAGGAATTCATTCAAAACACAGATCCTGAGTTCATAGGGCTCTTGCTGAAGAAGTTCCTCCATGTGATCAAGTTGGAGGGAGAACCTGCCGAGGTGTCAGCCCTGGCCTCGTTGTTCACCCTAGACCGGCAGTATTACGTCGCCTTCAAGAAACCTGAGGCGAGGCCAATCTTTCAGCGATTTCTGGAATATCTGCGCTATGTGGACGAGGAACTGTATGCAAGACTCATGGAGGCCGTGATCGTCGAGTTCGAGTCGGACCTTGAGGAGTTGAACTATCGCCACCGAAATGGTCGATTGTCAGACCATGGATTCCCCGGATTTGAAGAGGCCCTGGAACTTTACCGTTTCGTCCATCCCGAGTCCTTGAGATCGGAGAAGATTTCTGCCCGAGCGGAACAGACAAAGGCAACCGAGAAAGCGAATCCAATTTTCTATCTCACCCTACGGGAAGAAGGACCGTTCTTCTCTCACGTCCTTTCTCAGATCACGGATTCCTTGGAACTGGATCGACTCCAAAGCGAAATGGCTGCCCTCTGTAATCGGGCCATGGTTGCTGAACCTCTCGAGGCGTTCAGTCCGGATGAGATTGAGCGAGTGACGAAAAAGGTATTCCATTACCTAAACCTGGGTCTTGAATTCGTGAGTCGGAGAGATGAGGCCAAGGCCATCGAGTTCCTTCGATCCACACCCCTCGGGAAGATCTTCCAAGGAGGACTGGGAACCACTTTGCTCCTTCGACAAAAAGCCGAGGCCATCCTCAGGGGGCCATGGTTTGGAGGTGAGCGCGAAAATCTCGTTTTTCTCGATCCCCTCCATCTTGAGAGATTCGAGGGAGTTCTGAGAAAAAGGCCGGTCTATTTCCGGAGTGGAATTCCGGACGACTTTAAGAATCTTTTAGAGGTTGAAGAGACAGAGCGTTTTTTGAGGATGGTTGAAACGGTTTCGAACACCCTTGTCGACAAGGTCGGTTTGTCCCCGCGGCACATCAAGGAGCTGAATCTGACGGATTGCCATCCGAGTGATTGGCATGAGATTCCCTTCTCGACGCTTTTCCTCACGGCGCTGGCCAATCTTATTCTCAGGGGAAGCTTTCACGTTGAGCCCATCGGAAGGGACAATCTAAAACAGCTCTTCATCCGGATTTTCGAAAAGAACGACCAGGGTCAGGAGGTTATTCGAATGCAGATCAGAAGCGACCTCACCCATTGGCTGAAAACGAATGAAACCGACGAGCAGAGACATCAGGATCTTCTTGCCTTTTGGGATTTCTGTTTTGATCTTCTCGAGGGCGAGTATGGAAGGATCCCGCGAAAAGAGGAGATCGACCCACGGTTTGTGAAAGGCCTCATCATTCGGAAGTGAAGCTGTGGCCTACGAAGGGTCAGAGGGGATTTACCCTCCTACGCAGAAAGCCACGGTCTCTCAGACCGTGGATGAATGCGGAGAGGGTACCCTTCGAAGCTCTGAAGGAGCGTAGTAGGGTATGCTTCGGAGGGTTCCGCCCTTTGAAGCATGTGGAGGGGCCACGGGCTTTAGCCCGTGGGGCTCCACGTGGGAGGTATTAATTCCTCGAGTTCAAGGGCGAGGGATTCCCAGGACTCGGTAAGTGTTTTCACCCTTTCTTGGGTCACCTTGTGAGTCTGGACGGTTTCGTAGGTTTCTTTCTGATGGAGGTAAAGGGAAGGATCGGAGAGTCTCCGGTTTAGATCCTCCAGTTGCTGCGTGGCCTCACTCAGAGAGTGTTCGACTTCTTGAAGCCTTTTCTTTAACAAGGAACGTTGTCGACGGTATTCGTCCTGCTGTTCTGCGTCTCTTCTTTTCTCCTCCTTCGATTTGTAAGAGGATTTCTCCCTTGTCGCTTCCACCTGCGGTTGGATTTCACCCCCTTGCGCTTCCTCGATCAGTCTCTGTTCTTTCTTGAAGAGGTAATAGTCGTAGTTTCCCGGAAAGGTGTGAAGGATCCCTTGATGAATCTCAATCACCTTGTTGATGATTCTATTAATGAAGTGGCGATCGTGAGTGATGAGGCAAAGGGTCCCCTGGAACTGCTTCAGAGCCATCTCCAAGACATTTCGCGAGGGGATGTCCAAATGGCTCGTGGGTTCGTCGAGAAGAAGGAAGTTGGCCGGTTTGAGAAGCATCTTGGCCAAAACGAGTCGACTCTTTTCACCGCCACTGAGAATGGAGACTTTCTTCTCAATCTCGTCCCCACTGAAGAGAAACGTCCCTAGCAACGTCCGAAGCTGGGTCTGCGTTTCATCGGTAGCCACTGAAGAAAGTTCGTCGAAGACCGTGTGTTGCGGATTGAGAAGGTCAAATTGATGTTGGGCAAAATAAGCGCGGGTCACATCCTTTCCGAGAATGAGCTCGCCCTCTTCGAAATCGAGAACTCCGGCGAGGATCTTAAGGAGAGTTGACTTGCCTGCTCCATTGGGCCCCACAAGGGCCACCCTGTCACCCCGATACAGAGTGAGATGGGTCCCGCCATAGACCTGAAGGGAGCCGTAGGATTTGTGGAGATTCTTGATCTCCACCACCGTCTGTCCGCTCCGCTTCGGAACCGGGAACTGAAACTTTATTTTTTTTCTTTCTGTGGGGAGTTCAACACGTTCCATTTTCTCGAGCATCTTGATCCGGCTCTGAACCTGCCTGGCCTTGGTATTCTTGTACCGAAATCGCTCGATGAACCGCTCGGTCTGTTCAATTTTCCTCTGTTGCGTTTTGGCGGTGGCCTCCGTGATTTCCCTGCGATTTTCTTTCTCTACCAAGTAGTGGTCATAGTTCCCGTAATACAAATCAATGGTCTGGGTCTCAATCTCAGCGATCCGTTGAACCAGATGATTGAGAAACACACGGTCATGGGAGACAATGATCATGGCTCCTGGATAATCGGTCAAGAAATCTTCCAGCCAAATCAGGGAGTCAAGGTCGAGGTGATTGGTGGGCTCATCGAGAAGGAGCAGGTCAGGTGCTTGAAGAAGGATCTTCGCGAGGGAGACTCGCATCATCCAGCCCCCACTCAGCTCGTCTGTGGCCCGAGCGAAATCACCCTCCTTGAATCCTAATCCCGTCCCGATGCGCTTGGCTTCAGCCTCGAGGCCATATCCCCCAAGGGTGCTGTACCACTCCTGGAGTTTCCCATATTCCCTTGCAATCCGTTCGTGTTCCAGGGGGTCCTTGAGCTCGGAAAGCTCCTCTTCCAGGAGTGCCATCTTCTCTTGGAGGGAAATGACTTCGTCTGCCCCTTTCAACACCTCTCCCAATACGGTGTTTCCCCTGAGAGCGATGACCTCTTGAGGGAGATATCCGATCTTCACGCCCTTGGCCGTCTGGATCTCTCCTCCGTCCATGGATTCCTCTCCCAAGATCATTCTGAAAAGGGTGGTCTTCCCCGATCCATTGGGGCCGACAAGGCCGAGGCGATCCCTGACGCCGATCTGAAGGGAACAGTCGTTGAACAGAATCTTGCTTCCAAATTGTTTTTCAATGTGATGAAGAGTGATCATAAGAAGTCTAAAGTAAGACCCGCCATGATTTTGAATCCTTATCGAGCATCCATCATCAAATCCAACGAATCTTAATTTCTCCTTCTACCTGTTTGAATTCCTCGTCCCCTGTGACGAGCTCCGCTCTCCGGAGTTTTGCCAGCGCTGCGGCAAAACAATCAGCATAAGACATTTTTTTAGTGGCTTTCAGCTGAGCTGCCAGCTTAGTCAACTCCAGATCAACTGGAACAAGCTCGATGGGAAGGGTTGAGATAAGATGTGCAACTGCTTCAGCCCTTTCTCGTCCAATTTCTCTCAGGGTGATGTAATAAACCTCTCCCCAATTGATGACAGAAAGGAGTAGGTCTCGGCCGGAGTCTCTTGCCGCCTGGAACATTTCGATCATGTTGTCTGCGCCAGGGCCTCCCTCAAGATAGGCGATCACACTATAGGAGTCTAATACTCTCATCGCTGCCTTCATAAGACACGCTCCCTTGTTTTCTCGTCTTTCAAGGCCTTGAGCAGCTTACCCTTTGTCTGCGTCATTCCTGCCATTCTTTCGATATACTCATCTGTAATGGGCTTCATTACAATTTCATTGTCCCGTTCGTAAAGGTAAACCTGTGTGCCCTTCCTAATGTTAAACTTCCGCCTAAGCCTGGATGGAATCACGACCTGACCTTTTACTGTGACAACAGCCTTATCCATGTCTCCTCCTTTAGGAGTTACTTTGAAAAACAACGTAACATATTTCAATAAGTAAGTCAACTTAATTATTGTATTACGAACTATTATTAGGTTATCAATATAAGAAATGGGCTAACGTATCTATCTTGGGTCCGCGAAGACGCTTCTGCCGATAAGCAATGTCCTGGATTTCGTAGTGGTTTGCTCTGGAGGTGTAAATGACGAACTTTGCGAAGGAACCAAAATGAAGCAGTTTCTAATCTGTCAAGAATGAAGCCATGAAGTACGGACTCAATCAAACTAATCAAAAGCTAGCTCTCATGCTTGTCGAAGTCGTACCCTGCCTTCCTGTAATTCTCGAGAGCCCGTGTCTTCAGATCGTCTCGCTTCGTCTTCTCGGACTCCTTGTCCGCTAGCTCGGCCGCATGGCTCCACTTCCCCTCCTTTTCATACTCGCGGATCTTCTTGTCCGTCTCAGTGATAGGTGTTCCTTTAACGACAAAGCGAGGAGCGAAGAGAATCCGACGGACGGCATTCCCACACTTGGGGCAAGAGGAGAGGGCTGGCTCGGTCATCCTCTGAACAACCTCAAAGCCAGGGTTGCAATGATTGCAGCTCTCCTTCAGCTCGACCGCTTCGTAAACGTACGTAGGCATACGAAATCACCCAATCCCTATAAATAAATTCTTTTCCAGGATTGTCAAGGGGGGATGGTCTTTTAGGGAACCGCCGCTCGACCTCTGCGGGTGAATAGACCCCTGTCGGCGCCTCAAGTATTTGCGACCGAAACTGATAGATAACGACACGCGGCGTTTCCCCCTTGACAAAGATGGCATCATTTATTTACTGTTTAATTCCATATTGACCTCACCTGTTTCCTTAAGGAGTCTTCATGAAGGAGATCGAGAAAGAAAGAGAAATGATTCGGGAGGTGGCCGTCAAGACGGCTCAGCGTGTGGTAAAGCCGAAGGCCGCAGAGATGGACGCGACCGGAGAATTTCCAAGAGAGTTGCTCGACACTCTTGGAAGACAGGGGTTGCTCTCCGTTCTCCTTCCGGAAGAATTCGGTGGCACAAACGGTGATGTTTTCTCTTTTTGTCTCGTCATCGAAGAGATCGCCAAAGTGTGTGGTTCCTCCTCGCTGATCCTTCTCGCCCAGGGGGCGGGGACGATGCCCATCGTTATTGGAGGAGACGCTTCGCAGCAGGAACGTTATTTCAATCAGATCGCTGAAAAGAATAGCCTCACCGCCCTCGCCATGGGAGACGCGGATGTGGCTGTCGATTTGGGTCCGATCGAAGTGGAAGCCCAGAAGCAAGGAAGGGACTATCTTCTCCGTGGCCGAAAGGGTTTCGTCACCAACGGGAGTGTGGCCGATCTCTATTCTGTTTTTGCCGGGTTGAACATCGGTTCGGGTCAGAAGGGTTTCTCTGCCTTTGTCGTGGAGAAGGGGACTCCCGGACTTCGGTTTGGGAAGCGGGAAGAGACGATCGGGATGAAGGGGGCGGTCATCACGGAAGTCCTCTTCGAGGATTGTCGGGTTCCGCAAGGGAATCGATTGGGCGGTGACGAAGAGGGACACGAGATTGCCCGGAAGACGCTCAACCTCGTCAGAACGGGCGTTGGAGCTCAGGCCATCGGTCTGGCCCAAGGAGCGCTGGACTTTGCCATGAATTACTCCCACGAGCGAATCCAGTTTGGGAAACCCATTTCTTCCTTCCAGGCCCTACGGTTTATGATCGCGGATATGGCAACACTGGTGGAGGCTGCCCGAGCGCTGGTTTACAAGTCAGCAACTCCTGAGGAAACATCTCTCGACGAACGGGAAAGACTCTCTGCCGTGGCGAAATGCTATGCAACGGATGCGGCCATGAAGGTGACCACAGATGCGGTTCAGATCCTGGGAGGGTATGGGTACATGAGAGATTATCCCTTGGAGCGAATGATGCGAGATGCCAAGGTGACGCAGGTTTATGGAGGATCGAACCAGGCTCAACGACTCGTGATTGCCCACCATCTCTTTCATGACTAATGCAACGCATTAAACAAATTGACAATTTTAGCTCTGTGAACCGTCGTCCTATCGCTTCACAGCCTCCGCAGTGACCCTTTTCAGGTTCGCAGGCGGGGAATTCCTTTCCCAGCCTTCCTGCTCACCTGAATGGGTGACCCCACTGCTCCCGGCCAGTTTCACTCCCGGACAACGGTTCACAAGGTAAGAAAATTTCTTGCGTTTGTATTAATCTTCTGTCAGCGTTCAGAAGGATGACCCGAAAGGGTTCCGATGGCTGGATCGTTTCGCCTTCCCCTCATCCCAATCTTTCTTAGCTACACGATTGGAATCACCCTAGGTTATTTTGACCTTCCTTTTTTCTCCCAAGCTTGGATCCTCGTTATCATCTTTCTCTGCCTGTGGGTGGTTACGGTGGCATTGAGAAGGCATGGTTGGGGGTCTTGGGTTGTCCTCGGGATCTTCATCTCCCTTGGGAGTGCCTCCATTCAAGCCTATCTCCATCCCAAACATCCTCCGTCCCATGTCTCTCAATTCAACGGAACTGGCCGAATCGCACTCGAAGGGACGATTGATCGGCCTCCTCATCGGACTCCGCAGGGAACGCAACTGTTGATTCGGTCCTCTGAAGTCATCGTCTCGAACCGTCACATTCCAGTCGACGGCCATGTGCTTCTCTTTGTTCCGAGTCGATCAGAACCGTTTCGTTTTGGGGACCGGTACCGATTCCTGTGTGTATTGCATCCTCCGCGAGGCTTTCACAACCCAGGCGGGTTCTCTTATGAGCGATACCTTGCCTTTCAAAGGGTTCACACCGCTGGATTCTCTGAAGAGCAGGGATGGGTGAAACTGGGTGAGGGATACGGAAATCCTCTGCTTCTTCAAGTGGAGAAATGGAGAGATCAGATCCGAAGATTCCTCGAAGGGGGAGCAACGCCTCCCTCTTCAGCCATTCTGAAAGCCCTCGTCTTGGGGGAGCAGGGAGACATTCCCGAGGAGATCTCTGAACAGTTTACAGCTACAGGGATTGCCCATCTTCTTGCGATCTCCGGCGATCACCTCGGGATTGTTGCCTTCCTTTCTTTTTCACTTTTACTCTGGATCCTGAAACGTTCGGAAACTCTCCTCCTCTCCGTCTCCGTGAAAAAATGGGCTGCAGCTCTGACGATCCCCTGTCTTCTGCTCTATACGTTAATTGCCGGAGCAGGGATCTCTGTCATTCGTGCGACGATCATGGTCATCGTATTTTTTCTCTCCATCCTCTTCCAACGAGAAAGAAACCTTCTCCACACCCTTGCCCTGGCAGCTTTCCTCATTCTTCTCTTTTCTCCCCCCTCTCTCTTCGATGTCTCCTTTCAGCTCTCTTTTCTCGCTGTCCTATCCATTCTCTATATGGTGCCGCGGATCCTTCCCTTGTTGAGTCGTGAGAAGATTCTTGTCCCTCAAGAGACCTCCTGGAGACAGAGGCTGTGGAAATACCTGAAACTCTCTTTCCTCGTCTCCGGGGTTGCCACGTTAGGGACGGCTCCTTTTGTGGCCCTTCATTTCAACCGAATCTCACCCGTGGGATTGTTGACGAACCTCTTCATCATTCCTTGGGTGGGGTTTCTCATCGTTCCCATGGCACTGGTGGCTTCGGTCTTGTCCTTCTTTCTTCCTCTCATGGCCACGTGGCTCATTCAGGTCAGTAGTGTTGTCACCTCGGTTTTGCTGCAGGTTGTGGCCTGGGTTGCGTCATTTCCTTTTGCGTCTTTTTTTCTCTCAACGCCTACGCCTGTCGAGATCCTTCTTTTTTATCTTCTCCTCTTCCTGACGGTTCATCTGAGAAGAGGGAGGGCCATCCGCACTCTTTTTATCTGTGTCTCCCTTGCTCTCGTTTTCGATGGGGTCTACTGGAACGTCAAGGATCGATTTCAGAAGGATCTCGTGCTCACGTTCATTGATGTGGGCCATGGCGATTCGATACTGGTTGAATTCCCGGGTGGAAAGCGAATGTTGGTCGATGGTGGAGGTCAAGAAGACGATCGATTCGACATCGGCAAACAAGTGATCGCCCCTTTTTTGTGGGGCAAAAAGATTCGGAGAATCGACTATCTCGTCCTCACCCATCCTGATCCAGACCATCTCAAGGGTTTGAATTTTGTTGCCAGTCATTTTAGGGTGGGTCAGTTCTGGGACAATGGGATCGGGAGTGAGTCAGAGCCTTATTGGAGATTCCAGGAAACCCTTGCCGCCAAGAAAGTGGAGAGACTCTCTTTTAACCAAATGTCACCTCCACGAGGAATCGAAGGAGTTCTGGTCTTCTTTTACAATCCTGGGAATAAGGGGAAGTCCTCTGATGGCGAAAGAAAGGTCTCGTTTCACAACAACCGTTCTCTGGTGATGAAGCTTCAGTTTCATCGGGTGGCAATCTTACTGGCAGGGGATATTGAGAAAGAGACAGAATACAATATTGTGAGAAGCGGACACGCACTCAAGGCCGACGTCCTTAAAGTTCCTCACCACGGAAGCTCGTCTTCGAGCACTCTTCCGTTCCTTGAAAAGGTGAACCCCACATACGCAATGATCAGCGTGGGGACACGAGCCATAGGCCGCCTTCCTCACCCGGAGGTGCTAAGAAGATTCCAAGACCTAGGCTGCAGGGTCTATCGAACCGACCATCATGGCGCGATTACGGTTGTCACGGATGGAGAAAACATCAAGATCATCCCTTATATTGCTGACCATGAGACTGGACGAAAGGAGTCATAGACGATGGTTGAAAAAAAGCAGGAATCTCATCAACTCAGTTCAAGTGCGAAGAAGGTGCAAGAGGTGCTGAAGGTTCTGGGTCTTGAGCTTCAGGTCGTCGAGTTGCAGGAGACGACGAGGACATCCGCAGATGCGGCACGTGCCGTCGGTTGCGAGGTTGGACAGATTGCCAAATCCCTGGTCTTTAGGGGACAGAGGACACAGAGACCGATTCTCGTGATTGCGAGTGGCTCAAATCGGGTGAATGAAAAAAGGGTGGGAGAGTTGATTTCTGAGCCCCTGGGAAAGGCAGATGCAGATTTTGTGCGGCAGAAGACAGGATTCGTGATCGGTGGCGTTCCCCCGGTAGGTCACGCAGAGAAACTCGAGGTCTTCATTGATGAGGATTTGCTACGGTACAGTGAGATTTGGGCTGCGGCAGGAACTCCGAACGCGGTCTTCAGACTAACGCCGTCAGATCTCGTCAGAATGACAGAGGGACGAGTCATTGGGATCAAATAGAACGCGTGATCACTCTTGTCCAAAATAATTTTTTACCACAGAGGCACGGAGGACACGGAGAGAACCTTTTTTATTTGGCGGGGAGGTACCCGCCAAATAAAAGACTTTCAGCCCTGCCGGGCAACGAAACCAAGGGATATTTCCGTAGGACAAAGTTTTTCTTCGATCGGTACCTCCCGATCGAAGAAAAGATATCTCACTCTGTGCCCTCTGTGTCTCCGTGGTGAAGCTGGTGCTGATCGCTGAAGTGAAAAACTAAGGTTCCATTCCCGTTTTGATGGGGAGGGTTTTGTCCGCAGACCATTCAACCCAGGAACCCCGATAGAGACGAACGCGAGGATAGCCGAGGATATGTTTCAGCGTGAAGTAAACATGGCTGGCCTCTCGGCCTGTTCGGCAGTGGACAACGATCTCCTTATTCTTCGTGATGTCACGTTCGGTGAAGAGCTTTTGGAGATTTTCCTGTTGTTGCCATGTCCTCACATGATCTCCCTGCAGAGTTGTCTCCCAAAACACGTTTCGTGCTCCGGGAATGTGTCCTCTCCGGACCTCTTCGCCCTCCTCACCACTATACTGACCGGGCGGGCGGGCGTCCACGATGACGATGTCTTTGGAGGTCAAGTGGCTCCAGAGCCACTTCTTTTCAGCTAACGTTTCTTGTCTGATCTTCCCAAAGAATTTCTTCTGAGCCAGGGAGGGATAATCCTGAGTCGTAGGGAGCGCTTCCGCGCCCCATTTCTCCCAACCCCCGTTGAGGATCGCCGTTTTGTTGTGCCCGAGGAAATCCAGGTACCATGCAAGAAAGGTGGCATTGGGGTTGGACCCCTCTGAGTAGAGGACGACCAGCATATCATTGGAGACACTGAGGTTGTTTCCGAGGAGTCTTTCCAGACAGATCCGATCGACGGCCTGAGCAGGGACACCGTTTTCAGGAACACGAAGGTTCTCGAAGTGAAGATAGACCGCATTCGGAATATGGCCTTTGAGGTAGTCGAGAAGGGAGCTTCGCATATCCACGATGCGAACCAATGGATGATCGACAAGTTGAACCAGCTCGCTCGTCTCAATCAGACGGGGATGATCAAGGTTCTTGATCGGAAGTGTCTTGGCAAACAGGGAACTTGCGGGAAATGTTAGGAACAGGAGACATAGGCCACCTGCGATGAGATGAATCCTCTCTCTGATCATAGATGTTATCTCCTCATCGGTTTTTTCTAGCCAGCGCCTGGTGATAGAGATCGAGATAGGCTTCTGCTGATCTTTGCCATGAGAAGTCTGCTGTTATGGCATTCTGCTGGATATGATTCCAATGTTCGGGTTGATGATAGAGAGCAATGGCCCGTTTGATCTGCTCCAGGAGCTCTTTGGCATCGTAGTCTTTAAACTTGAAGCCGTTCCCCTTTTTTGTCGATGGATCGTAGTGGGTGATCGTGTCATCGAGTCCACCGGTAGCTCGAACGACAGGAATCGTTCCATATCGAAGGCTGTAGATCTGATTCAAACCACACGGTTCATATTTCGAGGGCATGAGAAAAAGATCTGCTCCTGCCTCAATCTTGTGGGCCAGACGATCATCATAGGCGATTCGGATCCCTGCCTTTTTCGGATACTTCTCGGCGACCTCTGTGAAGAGGTCATGGTACTTTTTTTCTCCCGTCCCCAGGAGAACGAATCCCACATCGAGTTGAAACAGTTCCTCCAGGATCTGTGCCAAGAGGTCAAATCCCTTCTGATCGGCGAGTCGGGAGATCACTCCCAGAAGGGGAGCGTTCTCAAGGGAGGCGGGAAGACCGAACTCCTTCAAGAGATCTTTCTTGCATTTCTTCTTTCCCGCCATGTTGTGCAGGCTGTAATGGGCCGCCAGGTGAGGATCATGAGCAGGATCCCAGTCGTCATAGTCTACCCCGTTGAGGATTCCATAGAGGTCTTGTCTCCTCTTTCTCAAAATCCCATCCAGACCGTAGCCGAATTCCGGCGTCTGAATCTCCTCGCTGTATTTCTTGCTTACCGTGTTGATCACATCGCCGTAAACGATCCCTGCCTTCATCAGGTTAATTCTCTCCCAAAATTCGAGCCCTTCTGGGTTGTACATTTCAGGAGGAAGACCTGTCAGGGACAATTTTTCTTTCATAAAAAGTCCCTGATAAGCAAGATTGTGAATCGTGAAGACCACAGCCGTTTGCGAGAAAAAAGGGTTTTCTCGGTAAACCGATTGGAGATAGGCCGAGATCAAGCCCGTTTGCCATTCGTGATGATGAATGATGTCAGGGGAAAATCCAAGGTGCTGAGCCAGGACGAGCACCGCTCTGGAAAAGAAGATGAAGCGCTCGGCGTTATCAAAATAGTCGCCCTTAGGGGTCCCATAGAGGAATTCCCGGTCGAAATACTCTTCACGGCCAATGAAATAGACTGGGATCTCAGGAGTCAGCTGGCCTCGGTAGAGGTCTCCGCGGATGACTTCCCCTCCGAGGGGCACTTCAATCTCCTCTCCAAGATATTGAAGGGGGAAGCCTGATGTGCGAACCATCCGATAGTACGGCATGACCAATTTGACTTCGCATCCGAGGGGCTGAAGGAATTTGGGAAGGGCTCCGGCCACGTCGGCCAACCCGCCTGTCTTGGCAAAAGGAACGGCTTCCGGTGTTGCGAATAGGACACGGAGAGGTGTTTTCATAGAAGCTCCTGTAAGAGACAATTCTCAGTGTTCTTTTTCTTGCGGTTCACCCCAGAACAAGATGCGATGGGGATAGGGGATCTGGATCCCTTCCTCATCGAACCGGTTCTTAATTCGTTTCCGCAGTTCTCGACTCACCTCTTGACCTCGGCTGCCTGAAGGGGGTCCTTCTCAGGAATCAGTCTTTCAACCCACCTCACCGACCATTTTGATATTTGCGAGAGGATGACGAGACCGATCACAATCCCAATGATCTTGATCCCGGAGGTGGTCAACCAGGCAGTAATTGTCTGACCGTCTGTCGCCATGAGCGTTTGTGTATTGTTGGATGAGGGACAGAAAGCCGCTGAGAGAACGAAAGGAACCCTTCCCCAAACTTATCATTCGGCCTCTCAGCAGGGAAGGAGAATCAAACCCTATTCGTCCTATTCCGTCTTTCGAACAATTTTCTCGAGACGGTCGAGGGCGTCGGCGGTCTTTTCTCGGAGAGTATCGGTCATGACCGTCAGAGACTCCACCTGCTTTTTGAGATCGACCGACGAGGTGGCGGAATCGATCTGGCGCTTCAGATCAGCCGTGCCTCCGGTGCGTTGATAGGCAAGGATAGCAATGATGAGTGCGACCACCGCGATGAGAAGTGTAATTCCCTCCATCCTTAGTGACCTCCTTCCGTTTTTGGCCGGCAAGTGGCCCGTAAGCCTGCCCTTGAGGGCGGGGTCAAGGGGCACATATAAAAAAAGTACCTTACCGGGAAGCCATGCCCTTTAGGGCGTGGCTTCACTAACATACTTTATCTCTTTGAAATTTGCAAACGGCTCTTTTTCAGGAGATGAAGGGGCTCCGGAGACATGGATCGAGACGGTGGAAGGGGCCACCATCCCTACAGACATGATGGTCTTGATCGCTTCTTCAATCGTGAACTGAGAGGGAAGGATCTTCTCCTTCGGAACAAAGAGGAGATGGCCTGCCGGAGGAACGAATCCGGTCGGGATGAAGACCGTCACCTTCGTTCCGTTTTCAAGGTCCTTCAGTTCATTCGTCACAAAACCGAGCACATAGTTCCCGGGCTGAGGGAACTCCACAAAGACCGCTTGACGAAAGGAGCCCTTCTTCGTGGGAGAGAAGGCGTCGGCCAACTGTTTTGACGACAGATAGATGTTCTTAACGATCGGGATGTTGATGAAGAGACGATCTCCCCATTGCACCAGGTGTCGGCCCAAGACATTGGTCGTGACCACCCCAATGAGGTAGACCAGGAGAAAGAAGGCAATGAACCCTAACCCGGGAAGGTTATACATACGTTCAAAAAGAAAGACGGGGATTCTTGGAATCAGGGGTCCTAGAATGCTGTCCAGGGTGTTGAAGACAACTTTCAAGACGAGGAAAGTGATCCCGATGGGGAGCAGGACCAAGATCCCCGCGAAGATCTTGGTTCGGAGATGTCTGAATGCCTTTTTGATCATTCCTTTACCGCCGGAATTTTGAGGATCTTCTTCAGATCTTCTACTTCGACCACCTCTTTTTCGAGCAAGAGATGGGCGAGATCGCTCAACTCTTCTTTCTTGGACGTGAGAAGGTCTTTCACACGCGCATACGTGTCATCCACGATCTTCTTCACTTCGCCATCGATCTGTTGGGCCGTGTCTTCGCTATAGTCTCTCCCGCCCCCAAAGGCTGCAGGAAGGAAAAGGGAGTGCTTCTCCTTTTCGAAGGTGACATAACCGAGTCTGTCGCTCATCCCAAATTCTTTCACCATGCTGGTGGCAATATCCGTGGCCCGCTGGAGATCGTTGTGGGCTCCTGTAGAAATCTCTCCAAAGCTGAGTTCTTCGGCCACCCTACCACCCAGGAGCACGGCCAACCGATCGAGGAGTTCTGACTTGGTCATGAGGTAACGATCTTCCGTAGGAAGCTGCAACGTGTATCCTAAAGCAGCGATCCCTCGAGGGATGATGGAGATTCGGTGCACGGGATCGGCATTGGGCAGAAGAGTAGCCACAATGGCGTGCCCCGATTCGTGAAAGGCCACAATCTCCTTCTCCTTCTTTGACATCAGTCGGTTCTTCTTTTCCAATCCTGCGACGACGCGGTCGATGGCCTCTTCAATGTCTGCCGTCTCCACCCCCTCTTTGTTCTTGCGAGCGGCAAGGAGGGCCGCCTCATTCATAATGTTGGCGAGGTCTGCCCCCACAAAGCCAGGAGTCCTAGAGGCAATGACCTTCAGATCGACTCCAGGAGCTAATTTGACGTTCTTGGCGTGGATTCTGAGAATTTCCTCACGGCCTATGAGGTCGGGCCGGTCAACAACCACATGTCGATCGAAGCGGCCAGGTCTGAGCAAAGCAGGATCGAGAATCTCTGGCCGGTTCGTGGCCGCCATGATGATCACACCGGCGTTGGAGTCAAACCCATCCATTTCAGCCAGCAGTTGATTGAGCGTCTGTTCTTGCTCGTCGTGCCGGCCCATAGGATTCACGCCTCGTGCTTTGCCGAGAGCGTCGAGTTCATCGATGAAGATAATGCAAGGCGCGTAATTCTGGGCCTGTCCGAACAGATCCCTCACTCGGGCCGCACCGACGCCGACGAACATTTCAACAAAGTCAGAGCCGCTGATGGAGAAGAAGGGGACGTTGGCCTCTCCGGCCACGGCCTTGGCCAGGAGCGTCTTCCCTGTTCCTGGTGTGCCCACGAGAAGAACGCCTTTGGGGATCTTTCCTCCGAGGCGTTGGAACTTTTCCGGACTCTTCAGAAACTCGACGATCTCCTTCAGTTCCTCTTTGGCTTCATCAATCCCGGCGACATCTGCGAACGTGATCTTCTTGTCTTTCTCCGCAAAAATCTTCGCCCGGCTTTTTCCAAAGGACATCACGCCCGTCTCCGGACCGATCCGGGAAAAAAGGATTCTCCAGATAAAGAAGAAAAAGACGAGGGGAACGATCCAGGACAGGATTTGCATGAGCCACTTGCTTTCCACTTTGCCGGTGAATTTCACTTGCTGGGACTCCAGGTCCTTCACCAGATCCGGATCCACCACCCGGACCGTGGTGAATCTCCTGACGTCATTGTCCACCTGTCTCAGACCGGAGATATTTTCGTCCGTGATGGTGATCTCCTTGACCTTCCCTTCCTTGACAGCGCTCTTGAACTCACTGTAGGAGATGACGTCCTCGACCTTTTTCGAGACAAAATAATTCTGAATGAGGAGGATGATGAGGAAAGCGATCAGGAAATACCAGATCGTAAAGTGGGCTTTTTTTAAACCAGGTTTTTTGCCGCCCCGATCCGAGGAATCTTTGAGCCGAAGGAGGTCCCTCAGGTTCGGGGGCTGTTTCTGTTCTCGCTTCATTCTACGATTCTCCGAAAACGCGCTGGAAGATGACCCCGAGGTGCTGGAGGTGTTTTTGAGGATCAAAGGCCTCCTCCAATTCTTGCCCGCTGAGACGCCGCTGAACCTCTCCATCCTGGGAGAGATGGGTCTTGAAGTCTCCTCCCTTCTCCCAGACCTTCATCGCATTCCGCTGAACGACGGCATAGGCCTCTTCTCTCGAGAGGCCCTTTCGTGTCAGCAGAAGCAACACGGCCTCCGAATAGATGAGTCCTCCCATCTTCTTCAGGTTGGCTTTCATCGTTTCGGGATAAACGATGAGTTTTTCCACCATCGTCGTGAATCGGTTGAGCATGTAATCGATGAGGATGGTGGCATCGGGTGCAATGACCCTTTCCACGGAGGAATGGCTGATGTCACGTTCGTGCCAGAGAGGGACGTCTTCGAGGGCGGCGAGGCCATAAGACCGTACCAGGCGGGCCAGACCGCATAGGTTCTCCGCGGAGACAGGATTCCTCTTATGGGGCATGGCAGAAGAACCCTTCTGTCCCTGGGAAAAGAACTCCTCCGCTTCAAGGACCTCGGTTCGCTGAAGATGTCTTAGCTCCATCGCAAACTTCTCAAGGGAGGAGGCCAGGATCGCCAGGGTGGTAAAATACTCGGCGTGATGATCACGCTGAACGATCTGCGTTGAGATGGTGGCGGGTTTGAGTCCCAGACGTGTGCAGACATACTCTTCCACGAAAGGCGGAATGTGAGCAAACGTTCCCACGGCTCCTGAAATTTTACCGACGCTGATGGCCTCTTTTGCCCTCTCCATGCGCTGGAGGTTCCGTTGGGTTTCCTCATACCATGTCGCCAGTTTGAAACCGAACGTGATCGGCTCTGCATGGACCCCGTGTGTCCGCCCGATCATTAACGTGTTCTTGTATTGAAAGGCCTTCTCCCGTAAGACCTTCAGGAGTCTGCGAAGATCGTCGAGAATCAGATCGGAGGCTTCTTTCAAAAGGATCGCCAAGGAGGTATCGAGAACATCCGAAGACGTAAGCCCATAATGGAGGTGTTTGGAGAGAGGGCCAATCGACTCGCCCACATTGGTGAGAAAGGCGATCACATCGTGTTTTGTTGTCTTCTCAATTTCATCCACCCGATGAACATCGAAGGTCGCCTTCTCCCGAATCTCTTTCACAGCCTCCCGTGGAATTATTCCCAGCTCTGAAAAGGCCTCACAGGCCAAGAGCTCGATGGCGAGCCAGGTCTCGAGCCTTCTCTGATCAGTCCAAATCTTTCCCATTTCAGGGCGAGTGTATCTTGGAATCACTTGTCATCTCCGTGGCTTCACGCTACCTTCATTTTAATGGATGGAGTCGAAAAGTCAACCTTGCGGCTCCATGACCTAAACCCCAAGAGGGCTCAAGATCACGGGCAAGTCGGCTGGATGCCCCGCCTTCCTGCCGTAGGCAGGGGCGGGGAGGAAAGCCGACCCTGTAATCATATCTACATTTCCCGGAAGCCCCGCCCTGTGGGCGGGGAGCTTCACTCCTCGGCCACTTCTTCATTTCGCATTTAAACACATAGCCTACTCAGTCCCACGGGGTCAATAGAAGAAAGCCAAATGATTGACATTTTTTGAGGTCGAGGGCATACTTCCTTTGAACCGAATGAAAGCCGAAAACGAGGCTTACGATTCATGATCATTATCAGGTCTCCCCGGGAAGTCGAGCAGATTAGGAAGGCGAATGTCGTCGTTGCCGAGGTCTTGGAAAGGCTCAAGACATTGGTCGTCCCAGGAGTGACGACAGACGAGCTCGACGGAATCAGTGAGGAAATCATCCTGTCGAAAGGTGCCGTGCCTGCATTCAAAGGATACCGGGGCTATCCTAAGACTCTCTGCGTCTCCATCAATGAAGAGGTGGTCCATGGCATTCCCAATAAGAGGAAACTGAAGGAAGGCGACATCGTCAGCATAGACGTGGGAACCAACCTCCATGGCTATTTCGGGGACGCAGCCATCACGCTTCCCGTGGGAGAGGTCCATCCAGAAGCCAAGCGACTCCTGGAGGTGACGGAGAAGGCCCTGTCCATAGCGATCGGAATGGCAAAGGTGGGAAATCGTCTCTTCGACATTTCCCATGCTGTCCAGGCCTGGGTTGAATCCAACGGGTTCTCAGTGGTGAGAGACTTTGTAGGCCACGGCATCGGAAGGAGCCTCCATGAGGACCCCCAGATCCCGAATTTTGGCTCTCCCAATCAGGGCCCTCGGCTTGAAAAAGGAATGATCTTTGCCCTGGAACCCATGGTGAATGAAGGAACGTATGAGGTTCGCGTCCTCGACGACGGTTGGACGGTCGTGACGGCTGATGGAAAGCCCTCTGCCCACTTCGAACACACCATTGCCATCACCGATGGAGAGGCAGAGATCCTGAGTCGAGCCTGATTTTCATGGCCTAGTATCGCATTATAACTTATACCGGAACTTCCTAAGCAGATCTTTTCTCCAGGCCACGCCGTCCTCTTTCTCCATGCCCTTGGGTGAAGACCCATCGACGACCCCAAGGACTCCTCTTCCCTGTTCCGATTCAGCCAGAATGACCTCAACCGGGTTTGCGGTGGCGCAGAAGATCGAGCAGACCTCCTGACAGAGTTTGACGGCGTTGAGAAAGTTGATGGGAAAGGCATCTTTCATCAGAACGATAAAGGTGTGGCCCGCGCCGATCTTCATGGCGTTCTTCATGGCGACCTCTTTGAGGTTCTCGTCATTCCCCTCTCCACGGACCAGACAGTGGCCCGAGGCCTCGGAAAAGGCAATCCCGAACTTGGCATTTGGAACGGATCCCACCATGATCTCGTAGAGGTCCTCGACCGTCTTAATGAAATGGGTCTGGCCAAAAATGACGTTACATCCTTCGGGGATATCAAGGCATTCGGTCTTCAGTTCCATTTTCATCCTCCTTCTGAAGAGTCATCTTTAGGTTGAACGTTCCGGGATTCCCTCATTATATTTGGAGCACCGATGTTTTACAACTCCTCAGAGGCCCCTGACGGCCGTCTCATATCCCAGATATTGCCAAACGTAGTGCGATAATTTAGAATTTGGCTCTCTGCTCCGAGTTCAAATTTCGAAATTTGGATTTCTTGCTGGGGGTTTTTATGAAGATCCACGAGTATCAGGCAAAGAAGTTGATGGCCGCGTACAACATCCCCGTGCCGAAGGGAGGGGTGGCCGAGACCGCCGAAGAGGCCAAAGCGGTCGCTTCCCAGATTGGAGGAAATCGCTTTGTCGTGAAGGCACAGGTCCATGCCGGAGGCCGGGGCAAGGGAGGCGGCATCAAGACCGCAGATTCTATGGACCGTGTGGGAGAGATTGCACGAACCATGATTGGGTCGAAACTCGTGACGCCGCAAACGGGCGCTGAAGGAAAGGTGGTCCACAAAATTCTCGTCGAGGAGGGAATAGACATTGCCCAGGAGATGTACCTGGGAATTACGGTAGACCGGGGAAGAGAGTGCCCCGTCCTCATTGCGAGCAAAGAGGGAGGGGTGGAGATCGAAGAGCTGGCCAAGACCTCTCCAGAGAAGATCATTAAGGAGTGGGTCGATCCAGGCGTAGGGCTCAAGCCTTTTCAAGTCTCCAAGATCGCTTTCGGCCTTCAGCTCGATGCCAATCTGCGAAGGCCTGTGAGTCAGCTCATCACAAATCTCTACAGACTGTTTCTGGATAAGGACTGCTCCCTCGCCGAGATCAATCCTCTCGTCGTGACCCGGGAAGGGCAGGCCATCGCCCTCGATGCAAAGTTGAATTTCGATGACAATGGGCTCTACCGCCACAAAGAAGTGGCCGACATGAGAGATGTCCTGGAAGAGGAGCCTCTCGAGGTGGAGGCTTCGAAGTACAATCTAAACTACATCAAGCTCGATGGGAACGTGGGATGCATGGTGAACGGGGCAGGGCTGGCCATGGCCACGATGGACGTGATCAAGCTGGCTGGAGGCATGCCGGCCAACTTCCTCGATGTGGGCGGAGGAGCCACCGCGGAGATGGTGAAAAATGGCCTCAAGATCCTCGTCGCCGATCCAAAGGTGAAAGCCATCCTCATCAATATCTTCGGCGGAATCCTGCGTTGCGACACGCTGGCCAAAGGCGTGATCGAAGCAGCGTCCGAAATCAAACTCGAGCTTCCGATCGTCATCCGGATGGAAGGGACCAATGTCGAGATCGGCCGCAAGATGCTGAACGAGTCGGGCTTGAAACTCATCGTGGCCAAGACGATGAAAGAGGCGGCCCAAAAAGTGATTGCGAGCATCCAAACCGTAAGAAGAAAATGGAGTGTTGGAGTAATGGAGTAGTGGAGCAGTAGATCACTGGAGTAATGGAGTGTTGGGTTGAAAGATTTGGAGTTACGCATCACTGGAGTTTACGTGCAACGGTCCATCAAATCTTCCAAACCCGTTACTCCATCACTCCAACACTCCATTGTTGCACTGATGATTAAGGGTGATGAAACCGATTGATCCATCTCAGATTGCTCAGAACATCAATCCGGCTTAAGCGGAGATTTTGCGATGAGCATCATCGTTGACGAAAAGACAAGAGTGGTGGTTCAGGGCATCACCGGGAACGAAGGGCTTTTCCATACGCAGCAGATGGTTCAATACGGAACCCAGATTGTGGGTGGGGTCACACCCGGAAAGGGGGGCCAGAGGGTTGAGGGCATACCGGTGTTCAATACCGTTGCTGACGCCGTGAGGGAGACAAAGGCCAATGCCTCAGTCATCTTCGTTCCGCCAGCCTTTTCAGCGGATGCAGTGATGGAAGCTGCTGATGCAGGGCTGAAGACGATCATCTGCATGACCGAAGGAATTCCCACACTCGACATGATCCAGGTAAAGCACACCCTGAAAGGAAAGAACGTAAAACTGATCGGGCCGAACACGCCCGGAATCATCTCTCCGGGGAAATGCAAGATTGGCGTCATGGCGGGCTACATCCACAAAGAGGGCACGATCGGAGTGATTTCCCGGAGCGGGACGCTGACCTATGAGGCCGTGGACTGGCTGACGAAGAGCGGTCTGGGACAGTCGACGTGCGTGGGCATCGGTGGCGATCCGATCATCGGCCTCGACTTCGTGGACCTTCTTGCCATGTTTGAAAAGGACCCTGGAACAAAAGCCGTCGTTCTCATCGGTGAGATTGGAGGCTCTGCGGAGGAAGAGGCTGCGGAGTTCTACCGAAAACATATGACAAAACCGGTCATCGCTTTTATCGCCGGGAAGACTGCACCTCCGGGCCGCCGGATGGGCCATGCCGGAGCCATTATTTCCGGAGGATCGGGGACAGCGGCGCAGAAGATCGAGTTTCTGGAGGAAGCCGGGGTTCGCGTGGTGGACTATCCTGAGTTCATCCCCAGGGAATTGAAGAAGGTGCTGAAGACGACGGGGCAGAGGAAGAAGACAAAAGCGAGTTCTAAGACGAGGAGAAGGTCGAGATGAAAAAAGAGCGACTCGTTGTCGGCATTTCTGGTGCATCCGGGGTGATTCTGGGGATCCGGTTCCTGGAGATCCTCTCCAAGTATGAGGAGCTTGAAACCCACCTCGTCATCTCGGACGCGGCCAAGAGGACGATCAGCTATGAGACAGATTGGAACGTGAAAGATGTGGAGGCCCTGGCCAGTCAAGTCCACGACTTCAACAACGTGGGGTCCTCCATTGCGAGCGGGTCGTTCAAGACGAAGGGGATGGTGATCATTCCCTGCTCTGTGAAGACCCTGTCAGCCATTGCCTATTCATTCGACACCAACCTGATGATCCGGGCCGCAGACGTCGTTCTGAAGGAACGGAGAAGGCTCGTCCTCGTAGTGAGAGAGATGCCGCTCCACAAGGGCCACCTGGAGGCGATGATGAGGGTCCACGACCTGGGAGGCGTGATCTTGCCCCCCATGCTTACCTTCTACCAGAGACCCAAGAATCTCGACGAGATGATCCACTATGTTGTCGGTAAGGCTCTCGATGCCCTCGAAATCCCTCACACTCTTTACAAGAAATGGGGGGAAAAAGAGCCGGTCCGGGGCAGAATTGCATAGCCAGAGGAGAAAACCAGGGGGGCTTGGGGGAAAATCAAAAAAAAATAAAAAAAAACTTGACAAATAGGATTTGATTAGATTAAAATGCCAACGCCTGTAATTTTACAGGCAAATCCTGCCCGAAGAGGGGTGGTGCAGGGCAAATACGAGTCAGAAAGGGGGTGAGAGCACAAGTCCCGTAATAGTTTTATCCTGTTGTGTTTTTTGTGGTAGTTGTGAGTAGAAACTGTTTGCGGTACAAAAACTATTTTGAGGAGGGAAAGAGATGAAAAAGATTAGTTTGCTTATTGGGCTACTGGTCATCGTTTTTGCGGCGACGGCCTATGCCCAGCCAGTTGAGTTCAAGATGAGCGGCTTCACTGACGTCCTTTTTGCCGTGTTTAGGAATATCCCTGCAGGCTCGGGCGGGTTTCAGTCCTTTGCCAACTTTGAACGGAGACGTACCTGATCCCCTCGCGGGCGTCAACGACCAGATCGGGCGCAATTGCTGACTCTCGCGCAAGGCTGAAATTCCAGGCCAATGTGGGAAAGGAACTCTCCGCCACGATCTTCTTGGAGATGGACTCTGCCACGTGGGGCGACGCCAATGGCACCCGGAACTCCATGGGCTACTGGAATGCTGACCGCGCCGCGGTCGAAGTCAAGCACGCCTTCTTCGATGTGGCCGTGCCTTACTTCGGCGTCGCAGTACCTATATCGCTGAGATTTGGTGTTCAGCCTTTTGCCATTCGGGATACATGGTACATGTACACCGATGGCGCCGGAGTCATGGCAAATTTCAAGTTGGATCCGGTGAGCATCAGAGCTTTTTGGGCCAAGCCGTACGAGGGTAAGGTTTACGCATCAGACGATGCGGACGTGTATGCTATTGACGTATCGGGCACCGTAGAAGGCTTTACGCTGGGAGGCCATGGTGCCTACTGGAACATCAACGAGTATCCTCTCCCAACGACGGTGACCGCCGTCGGCACACAAGCTGCCGCACAGGCCGATATGTACTGGCTTGGAGCCTATGCCGATGGGAACTATGCAGGGTTCAACTTCAACTTTGACTTTATCTATGACGGTGGTAAGGTGAAGCCGGCAGTGGGTGATGACACCAAGCTCGGCGGCTGGATCGCTGCCTTAAAAGCCGACTTCCCGTGGGAGAATTTTGACTTTGGTGGCGGTGCATGGTATGCCACTGGAGCTAATGCAACTTCCGACAAGAATAAAGCCTACTTGCAACCGCCTGGTTCCGAGCCAGGTCCAAACGCCTTCAACCAGTATGGGTCGGTTTTCTTCGGTCCCGGGTCGTGGCGCGGTGAGCATGCCACGGCGGCCAATGGTAGCCACAGCGACGCGATCGGCAACAGTATTGGTGGCACCTGGGGCGCTTTACTCTATGCCGGTATGAAAGTGACCCCCTGGTATAAAGTGTACCTCAACGCAACATACTTTGCCGACACGACGAAGAATGGGAACACCGTGGGTAACGCTCATGCTTCAGGTGGCGGGTTCAGGGATGATAACGGCATCGGATTGGAGTTTACCCTGTCTAACTACTTCCAGATCTACAAGAACCTCACTGCGGATTTCATCGCTGGTTACCTGATCGCAGGCGACGCTATGGACATGTGGGATGGCACCAAGAACCATTCCATCGATGATCCGTACGTGATCGGTTCGAGATTGGTATACAGCTTCTAATCTTTTGCTCCCACCCTTCCCTTTTTCAGGGGAGGGTGGGACTTTTTTTTTGCTTATTGCATCCTGAAAATCTCCTCCAAGCACTTCTCGCAGTCTTTCTCATTCCTTCGAAATCAGCAGATGTAGATGGCTCTTCCTGTGACCGGAAAGTGCTCTGTCCCGCTGACTTGTCTGTGATAGACCAGCGTTAAACCCTCGTAGGAACTGCGTCTCGAGAGAGGTGATTTCAAAATCATGCCATATTTTGTATAATCTGTCTGAAATAGAGTGGGCCGCCCCAAGAGCACAAACTGAAGAACGGGAGGAGCAAGGTGATCATCCAAGGGAAGATGGTTCATCCGGAACGTTTAGTGAATGTCATTGTTGACGGAGCAACGATCTGTGGGGTGAATCCTGTTGACAAGAGAACTTTCTATGATTTTGGAGGCCCGGATTACTATGTGTGCAGCGGATTCTTCGATCCTCAGGTGAACGGCTACGGAGGAGTGGATTTCAATGGAAAGGACTTGAATCCAGAAAGGCTTCATCAAGCGGCCATCAGGCTAGCATCCTCAGGAGTGACCCGGTTTCTTCCGACCCTCATCACCGCTTCTCTCGAAAGAACTGTCAGGCAGCTAAGAATTCTGGCGCAAGCGATTGAGAGAGATCCTGTCTTTGAACGCATGTGTCTTGGCATCCATCTGGAAGGGCCTTATATCTCACCGGAAGATGGGCCAAGAGGGGCTCATCCCCGAGAGTTCGTTAGACCTCCGAACTGGGACGAGGTTGAACAGTTCCAAGAAGCGTGCGGGGGTCGCATTCGGTTAATCACCCTGGCCCCCGAGATAGACGGAGCAATCCCTTTTGTGGAGAAGTGTGTAGAAAAGGGAATTGTCATTGGAATCGGCCATACGAATGCGCCTGAAGAAATCCTGGAACAGGTATTCCGGGCCGGAGCCAAAATGTCCTGTCACCTCGGCAATGGAGCCCACGCGGTTCTGCCGCGACATCGGAATCCTATTCAAAAGCAGCTCTCCATGGACGGACTGATGGCGACCATCATCGTGGACGGAATACATCTACCGGATTATGTCGTAAAGAATTTCGTTCGTGCCAAAGGAGTGAGCCGAGTTCTCTTGACGACGGACAGCATGGCAGGGGCGGCCGCCCCTGCTGGACGATACACCCTGGGAGATCTGGAGGTGGAGGTGAGAGAGGATGACCGGTCCGCACGGTTGCCCGGGACTCCTTACTTGGCGGGATCGACTCTGACGATGAACCAGGCTGTCAACAATGTAATGCAGTTCACGGGGGTTGACGTCGCGTCAGCGATGCAGATGGCTGTTCAGAATGGAGCCAAGCTTTTCCCGGACCTGGGTCAGATCGCTCCCGGAGCTCCGGCGAATCTGCTGCTCTTCGAATGCGTGGGGAAGAAAGTGGTGGTTCACTCCACCTGGGTTCATGGCGAAGAGATGTCTGGATCCTGGGAGGGAGTTCAATGTAGGGGAGGCTAAAAAATAGAAAAATCAATATCTCGGCAAGAATGAAACCAGGCCCGCAAGGATGGTTCTCTTGGAGAACTCTGGAGCCGAACCGTTTCCAAATAAATTCAGGCGGTCCCGTTGAAGTAAATTTGTGGCTTACGCCCAAAGTTGGCCACCTATAATGCCCGGCATTGCCAATTCCGGAAGAGAGCCATCCTGAAGGGCCAAAGACAAATCCGCCAAGAACTAATTTCTCTCACAGCTTCTGGGGAATTACAGAAAGAAGGGAACAACAACGATGGCATTGAGAGAAGGATGTTTAGCATTTCGTCCGGGAAGGATCGGCACCCTTGAGATTAAGAATCGATTAGTGCGCTCAGCCACCTGGGAGAACGCAGCCAGTGAGTCTGGTCATGTCACGGATACCCTGTTGGACATTTACCGGGGTCTAGCCAATGGGGGCGTGGGACTCATCATCACCAGTCACAGTGTCGTTCATCCTCAAGGAATGACCGATCCGAGAATGATCTGGATTGCTGATGATTCTTATATACCGAGTGTCAGGAAATTGGCCCGAGCCGTTCACCAGGTCGCTTCTGCTTGTAAGATAATGATTCAACTGACCCACTCAGGCAGACAACCCACGCCAGGAACAGGCGTTGAGCCTGTGGGGCCGTCTGCAGTCTACGATGAGTTTAGCAAGCAAACTCCAAGGGAAATGACCCTGGAGGAAATAGAAGAGGTCATTGAGGCCTTTGCTCATGCCATTCGTCGGGCCAGGGAGGCTGAGTTAGATGGGGTTGAGCTCCACGGAGCTCATGGGTATCTTCTCAGTTCTTTTCTATCGCCTCGATCGAACAAAAGGAAGGATCAATACGGAGGCTCAGTAGAGAATCGGTGCCGCATTGTCCGCGAGATTGTTGAGCGCGGGCACAAAGAGGCTGGCCATGATTTCCCAATTCTGATCAAGATGAACAGCGTGGACTATCTGCCCGGAGGGGTGGACATTCAAGAAGCCAAGAAGATTGCCGGGTGTCTTAACCAGACTGGACTTGCTGCATTTGAGATGAGCGGGTGCACATGGGAGACGATCACGCGAAGTGAGGAAGAACTTGGTTTCAAGCCTGCCTCTATCCCAGAAGCACGGGAAGGGATCAAGACGAAGGAACAGGAAGCCTATTTTTGGCAATATGCAAAAGAGATCAGGAAGGTTGTTAACAAACCGATCATTTTGGTTGGAGGGATAAGATCCATCGGCAAAGTAGAGGAGATCCTCGAGAGAAGGGTCAATCGATTTCTGCGCCATGTGCAGGCCTCTCGTGCGGGAGCCCGATCTGCCCAACCGGTGGCTAAGAGGAGAAGGGAGCGAAACCGCTGCCTGTATCTCTTGCAACAAGTGTATTCCCGAAGACGGCTCCTCTTCGCTGCGTGTTCAATAAATAGGGAAGCAGAAACTGCCCCAATTCAAAAACTTGCCTCCTTAGAATGTTAACATAGATAAGATAGGTTAACTTATGTTAATCTTTGCAAAGTAGGTTAACTTGTGTTAATCTCAAGGCACTAGGGGTACCGTCATCACGCCAGGGTGAACTATGGACAGCCCAAAATACTTTACTATTCCAGAGCTTGCGAAACTTCTCGGAGTCAGCCGCATCGCAATCTACAATCGGGTCAAGAAGGGACAGATCCCTGCGACAAAGGTAGGCAGAACCTACGTCATTATGGACCAAGAAATTGCAGACATTCTTGGCAAGGAAGCAACAAGAGAAGGGAAGGAAAGGATAGATGCTGCTGTCCGCAAAACAGTTCAGGAGTATGGAGAAGTCCTGAAGCGGTTGGGTAAGGAATAGTGAGAATCATAACGATCGCGGAGGTGGAATATCTTGCCTTCAGACTTGCGAAGGAGCATCTCTCTTTCGACGAGCCCATACCAGACTTCTCTACTCGGTTTCCGAATGTACTTGAAAGCTGTGTGCTGACACCGTTCCAGAGATTCTCGGGCAAGGCCTTGTATCCAACCCTGGTGGCAAAGGCTAGTATTCTCTTCTACCTTATGATCAAAAATCATCCTTTTCAGAACGGAAATAAAAGAATTGCCATAACGACCTTACTCACATTCTTGTTCGGTAACGGCAAATGGCTGAAGGCGGATACTCCAGGAATTTTACAATTTCACAGTATGGGTAGCACAGAGTCCATCCCAGTTCAAAGACCAAGTTGTCGCGGCCATACAGAAGTTTGTTCGAGATCATTTGGTCGATGCGGAATAGCCCGTCCAATGATGCCATGCAGGCTTTCGGGAAATGAATCAGGAGCCTTATGACAAGAAAAGTATTCTGGGAAGATCCTTACTTAACTGAGCTGGAAACTCGCGTCACCAGTGTAAACGATAATGACATTACCGTTGAGGAGACGATCTTCTATGCTCTCGCTGGAGGGCAAGAAAGTGATCACGGAACGATCGGAAGCAGTCGTGTTCTCCAGGCTCGAAAAGAAGGGTAAAGAGATTGTCTATACGTTGGAGAATGGTCATGGTCTGAAGCCTGGGGATCGGGTCAGGATGACGATCGACTGGGAAAGACGCAACAGATTAATGCGATTGCATTTTGCCGCAGAAATTGTACTGGAATTGGTCTATCAGCATTTGCGTTCCGTAAAGAAGATTGGGGCTCATATTGCTCAAGATAAAGCAAGAATAGACTTTGAATGGGGCGAGAATATTTCAAAAATGTTCCCTGTCCTTCAGGAAGAAGCTCGTAGAATTGTTGAAGCGAATCAAGAAATCATTAGCGCTTTCAGCGATGAAGACGCCGAGGAAAGATACTGGGAAATCAGAGAGTTTGCACGGGTTCCCTGCGGAGGAACTCACTTGAAAAGAACAGGCGAAATTGGCGAGATCGAGTTAAAGCGCAAGAACCCGGGCAAAGGCAAAGAAAGAATTGAAATCTATGTGCATGAGAACTCTGTCTGAATCATCGCTACGCTCAGCGTTACGGGTAACTTCAACTTACCCATTCGGTTCATCGGTTGACGGTTGCCTAAAGCCTCGTCAAGTCTTCAATATCATTATCATCTTGACTTTCTCCTCTGAATTTCTTAGAGTTCCCTCGTCCAGCCTTGAATCGGCACCTGCGAATTTGTGTTTTGATCTGTTCATTTAAACAGATCGGATATCAAACCTAAATTTATAAGATCAGGTTCTGCTCAACCCAAACGGAAGAGAAAGCAAGAAAAGGGGAACACGTATGAAAAAGGTTTCTATTCTTTGTTTACTAATGCTGATGGGGATTATTGGGTCACGGATTGACAGACGATGCCTACGCCCAGCTAAGCAAAGTCACTATTGTCAGCCCAACGGGGACCAGCATCATTAGTCCGCAGCCGGAGGAATACGTTAACGGAGATACAATGGATATTTCCTGGGAAGACGAGCACCTCGTTTCGGGCGAGAATTTTATGGTGCGCTGGGCTTCTCCCACTGAAAACTACGCCAGCTACAAACTTCGATATTCGTTTGATAACGTAGCTTGGGAAAACATTGCCAGCGACATCACGGCGCGCGAATACTCATGGAAGGTTCCTGTTGTGGAACAATCTAGACGATGCTGGATTAAAGTGATCGGCTTCGACGCGAATGGACAAAAAAATGGTACGGATACCCAATTGGTTTACATTCGAGTCAGACCGGCGGTGAATGTGGACATCTTTTATTCAACCAACGGCGGTGAGACGTGGCGGTCTATCAATCGGGTTTCCTACGGGGCAGGAAGTCATTACAGTTGGGACGTGAGTATGAAGTCACGAAGATGCAGATTCGGGGCTCAAGTGAAAGTGGTTATGAAGGATGGGGGTGATAAAACGGTCGGGAGCGCGATGAGCACAGGATTTACGGTCATTTCGAATCAGCCTCCGCGTCTCGCCGGAAATTGGAGCGGTTACTATTACTCAGCGCCGAGCGGGACCATTCCCGTATCCGGCACCATCGATAGTGAAAACCAGTACAATTTTGTAGGAGAGCTTCCATTCGGAAAGGCAAAATTTTTGGGAAAGTTTAACGGCAATTGCCTGGACGCGGACGACGATGGAACCTTGGCTGTCACCGGAGACGGGACAGCCTACGCCCCCTCGGGTCATGTTTGGACTAACGATAAACCGACTGCTGCGATTGATCTAGACGCGGATACCAATGCTGCACTCACCGCTATGAAGGGAAGTTGGGCACTGGGCGACGATCTCGTCGGCTCGTTTGCGATCAACCGAGAATAGAAAAGAAAGAGCCGAAGCGTTTTAATTGGTTTGCATTCATTCCTAGAATGAGTGAATAAGCAAAGAGGTCAGGCGACATCACGGTGCCTGACCTCTTTGTCTTATTGAGGCGTGACCTCTATTCAGGGAGGGGGCGATCATGGATCGTGAGCAAGCTCTTGAGGTCGTTAACCGATACATCACAAACCCCAATATGTTGAAGCACATGCTGGCGACTGAGGCGGTCATGCGGGCGCTTGCCCGACGATTTGGGGAAGACGAGGACCGCTGGGGACTGGCCGGTTTACTGCATGACGCAGATGCAGAGATTGCCGTCTCGGAGGAGCAGGAATTCGCCGTTCCGAAACGGACAGGGAATGGTCCGGCTCCAGCAGGTAAGCACGCAGCGATGGCGGCGCAGGGGTTGCTCGTTCCGAAACTAACACAGAACGCGCTCGATGAGGAAAGCGCCGCCGCCATTGCCTCTCATAACCCGTACACGGGCATCAAACCCCAAGGCCGCATGGGCTGGGCCTTGTACGCCGCCGACCCTTTAACCGGCCTCATCGTTGCCTCGGCTCTCGTCCTTCCGGATAAGAAGCTGGTCGGTCTCACGGCAGAGTCGGTGCTGAAGCGGTTTGCCGAGGCCCGTTTTGCGAAAGGAGCAAACCGGGAACAAATCGCCGCGTGCTCGGAGTTAGGCGTGACGCTAGAGGAATTTGTCGAAATAGGCCTGGCCGCGATGAAGGCGATTGCCGGAGATATTGGTCTCTAACCAGGCGGGTCGAGACTTCTTGGCATGTTTTTAGTTTTGGCGGCCATCCAGATGAAATTGGGAAGGGGGCGACCATAAACTAAAGGGTAAGGAATTCAACGATTGCGCATAGGAATCTTTATAAACAAAAAGGCAGAGTCATTTTTGACCCTGCCTTTCTGTTCTTGGGTATATTCAGATCCACTTCCTTAAGAACTTCTTTTTTTCGCTCCAGTCTAAGCATTTCTAATTCTCATTGAGGTTCAACCTTTGGTCGATGCTCAAAAACGATCAAATTGTACTCAAAAAGGTATTCAGTCGGATTCCAGTTAAGCATGTGGGGAGGGATGAGTCTGTGCTGGGTGTGCATTGCACATCATCAGAAAGCACAAGCCAAATTTTTGCACCCACTGCCCCAGAAGGATCAATCGGATTAAAGTTTGCGTCAGTCAGCTATCGGCAAACTTGTACCGATATCTACATCCCCATGAATCTTGATATTTCCACCTTCGTGTTTCCATTTTCCGTGTTTGTCATGCCCCCATTTTCCGTGACCTTTACCCCAGGCGGGAGTGCTCTGGCCACTGCCTAAGCAAATTAAATCATTCCCCGGGAATGGATCTGGATAGTAAATCAACGTGTAATTCGTCTCAGGTGGAAGTCCACGCCCCGAAAAGGAAAACTTGAATGTGTCGCCCCACAGACTATAGTTCAATTTCCCCCACATCTTATTATCAGGGAAAATTGGCCAGGGACCCGTCCCAATGTTCGGACAACCGAAGGAATCGTGATCTGGAGTGCCAATCAAACTCTCATCGCATTTCTGAAAGAGAAATAACCTCCCCGCCTTCGCTTCTCCGTTCTCATCTGCCATTACAACAGACGGAAGGATCATGAACATCATGACAATCATAAGAATTATGAGCTTTTTCATACCGTCCTCCTTTTTTTGCTAAAATGTAAATTCTAACTCTTTTCACCTCCTTCTATTGCAAATATACGCAAATCTTCATGTTAAATATACACGGAATGAGCCCTTCTGGTCACAACTCATTTTGTATCCAAGGGAAGTTCTTCCTTCTCAAATCAAGGTTCTTTGCCCAAGCAGTGGAACCTGCAAAAATGTAACTTCTGAATGCAATAAGAATGCCAGCGATACATCG
>CAVOIK010000035.1:0-75529 GCA_963695895.1 uncultured delta proteobacterium | reverse complement strand
GCATAATGATCCACTACCCCTTAATGTCGGAAATGTATCATAACTTTCTCAGACTCAGGGGGTCAAGGAGATTTGTACGTTGACAGAAATTTTTGCGCGAAGTCTTTAGGGATTCGCCGCTCGGCCGCTCCGAGTGAACAGCCCACCCTCTGGGCTTAAGCTATTTACGACCGTAACTGATTATAAAGAAGCCAAGTATGTTTTCTTGACAGGCGGAGGCGAGTTGCCTATACTAATCTCGCATGAAAGTCCGTCAACGATAAGAGCAGAGAGAAGAGATTTACAACATACTGGAAGCAGAAAAAGGAGAGGACGAGATGGTATCTTTTGAGGAATTCAAGAAAATTGAGCTCAGGATTGCTAGGATTGTTTCTGTTGAAGACGTCCCCGGGAAAGACAAACTGTATAAGCTGTCAATCGAGATCGGAGAGGAAAGACGCCGGACCCTCATCGCTGGTCTCAAGCCTTATTATTCTAAAGCTGAAATGGAGGGTAAACAGATCGTCGTCGTGGCAAACCTTGAGCCCAAACCCCTTGCCGGAATAGTGAGTGAGGGAATGCTCCTTGCTGCCAAAACCAAAACCGGAACATTCTCTTTACTCACCGTCGAGTCAGAAATAGAGCCGGGTACGAGAGTGGAATGAGTCATGGGTGGAATGCGGAGCTTGCTATGAAGGTCATCTTTCACGAGAGGTTCTACGAAGTTTACACCTACGATCCCGCAGCCGCTGAAGGAAGAATGGAGGCGATAGTAAGATCCCTCAAGGGAGAATTCGAGTTCGTCGAGGCGGAACCCGCTCTTGAGCGGGACATCGAAAGGGTCCATGGACGGGCCCATATCCAAACGATCAAGGGGGATCCGCTGCTTTATGACATCGCTCTCCTGGCCGCTGGAGGAGCCATTCTGGCAGGCAATCTGGCTCACAATGGCGAACCAGCCTTTGGTTTGATCCGTCCTCCAGGCCATCACGCCAGCCCCCATTCATGCTGGGGATTCTGCTATTTCAACAACATCGCTATCGCCATCAAGAAACTTCTTGCCGAGGAAAAGATTCATCATGCGGTCATCCTCGACTTCGATCTCCACTATGGAGATGGAACAGCGAACACATTCAGTGGATCGAAAGAGGTGACCTACTTTCATCCCGAAGGGCGGAGCCGAGACGCTTGTTTAGAAGACATTCAGCGATTTTTCGGGACAAAGAGAGAGTGTGACACCCTTGCGATTTCTGCTGGATTTGACCGTCATGAGGAAGACTGGGGAGGCCTACTCAAAACCGAAGATTACTTCTCCATTGGCCAATGGGCCAAGGAGTATTCTCTGCAATACTGTCAAGGAAGACGCTTTGGTGTTTTGGAGGGAGGATACAATCACTCGGTCCTTGGCAGGAACGTGAAGCGTTTTCTTCAGGGACTCAGCGACTGATATCCCTCCTGAGTAATCAATGCATAAGATACAGGGAAACGGATTTCCCCTTGCTCCTTCAGTTTCTCTATCCCCTCTTTCATCCTGTCGACAATCTCTCGAAGAGGCGCATTCTCTTTGCAGAGCGTATTGAGATGAAATTCCAAACCCATTCGCCTTGGAATGGAGAAGGCATGAGAGATTTCATCTCCATCGAGCTGGGGAAGCTTCTTCTTTGTCCACAAAAAGTAAAGCCGGAATGGCCTTGCCGTATCCTTCTCCGTCCTTCCGGCCAGGATAAAGGAGACTTGATGAATCGGGTCAATGGGCAGCATTTCGCATTTCTTCCGCATGAATCGCTCGTACTCCGTCGAGAGGAAGGCAAGTGTGGCTCCGTAGAGTTCCTGCACATCGTTCACTTTCTCTCCTTCGATGAAGATCTTCAAAGCGTTCCCCATCTCCACGCCCTCGGCTGCGCCGGCTGTCATGAGGGCAGCGTGGGAGGTGAGCGGGAGGAGACGATTCATGAGAAAAGAGATCTCCTTCCCTGTGTCATCCAATTGCAATGCCATGTTCTCGCCAACCAACACGATGCCGTGACTATTCTGTGCAACCAGGATTTGCGTCATTCTTAGGCCTCCCCAATTTGTAGGATAGCTTTATTTCTTCAAGATTTCAATCAGAAGATAGAACTCCACCGGTCCCTTCCTGCAAGGGGACCTCGAAACCCATTGATCATTTGGATTGACAAAAGGAGCATGACCTCATAGAATTTGGCCAATGCTATGAAGAAATTTTCGGTTGAAGTATCCAAGGGTCCGTTAAGAATCTACAGCTCTGTTCAGAGGATCGGCCCTGACCTTCTGGTCTCCATTTGGGGAGGAACACACCCCCACATTGGCGCTGTGGCCATGGCTGTTCCAAGACCCAGTTTGAAAGATCCAAAAGAAGTGAGTGCCACCTCTTCAAACTTTACCTTCGTGGGGCACAAGGAAGATCTTCTGGCGAAAAAGATCTCTGAGAAGATCGCATCGCAGTTGAAGACGAATGTGGTCGTCACTGCGGGATTGCATTGGGACAAGCTGCCGCCCAATAAGATTGAAACGATCGAAAAACTCACCGACACGCTAACAGATCTGATCCTGAAGAAACTGGAGGAGAAGAAGTGAAGTCGAAAGGTCAAAAAACAAGCCCTTACTGGAACCCTATCCTCGAGACCCTTCCCTTAGAAGAGATGAGGAAGCTTCAGATCAAGAAGTTCAGACGGATCGTCAAATGGGCGTATGAGAAGTCAAGGTTCCACCGAAAACTCTATCAGGAGGCCGGGCTCAAACCCGGAGACATTCGATCCTATGACGATATCGCCAAAGTCCCAAAGGTCGAGAAGGCCATGATGAGAGGAATACAGAGAAAGGATCCCTTCCCTTACGGGGATGCACTGTGTGTTCCTTTGGAGGAAGTCACCGAATTCAGACAGACCAGTGGAACAACGGGGGTACCCGTGTATCAACCCGATACCTGGCAGGACTGGGAGTGGTGGGCTGAGGCTTGGTCCTACATCCTTTACGCACAGGGCTATCGGAATACTGACCGGGTGTTTCTGCCCTTCGGCTACAACATCTTTGTCGCCTTCTGGGCAGGCCACTATGCCGCAGAAAAGATCGGCTGCGAGGTCGTTCCAGGCGGTGTGCTCGATACAGAGGCCCGGATTCTCAAGATCCAAGAACTTCGAGCCACAGCCATGATGGCCACTCCCACGTATATTCTCGGAATGGCAGACACTGCAAAGAAGAAGCTGGGGATTGATCCTGCCAAAGACCTCACCATCCGAAAAATTACCTGTGCCGGCGAGCCAGGAGCCAGTATTCCATCTACCAAACAGAGAATGGAAGAAGCCTGGGGAGCCAAGGTCTATGACCATGTGGGTGCCACAGAGATTGGGGCATGGGGTTATGAATGTACGGCCCAGTCCGGAGGCCTCCATGTCAATGAGGCGCTCTTCCTTGCCCAACTGGAGGATGTCGAGACGGGGAAGATTATCGAGGAGCCCGGCCGAAGGGGAAAGGTTGTCATTACGGCCCTCGACCGTATGGCTCAACCCTGTATTCGCTTCGATTCCAAAGATGTGGCGGAATGGTCAAAAGATCCCTGTCCCTGCGGAAGAACGTTCCGTGTGATCAAGGGAGGAATCGCCGGAAGGGCAGACGACATCACAAAGGTCAAAGGCGTTTTACTGGCGCCCACGGCCATCGAAGAAGTGGTCCGTTCCATTCCAGGCCTTGCCAATGAATTCGAAGTGGTCGTCACCAAAAAGGGAGATCTCGATGACATCACCCTGAAGATTGAGATCCTCCCAGAAGCCGAGGGGAAGCGAGATCCACTTCTTGCCCAACTGAAGGATCAACTTCGTCTCAAAACGAATCTGGGATACAACATCGAGGTCCACCCCTATAATTCCCTACCCCGTTATGAGGTGAAGGCGAAGCGATTCAAAGATCTGAGAAAACATGGCTAATCTACGATAATGACCAAATCCCAAGCACCCCATCACAAATCACGGGTAACATTCCAATGACCAAGCTCAAAAAGTCATCTGATAAAATTTTGATTTGATCATTTGACATTGATTCTTGGGATTTATTTGAGGTTTGGAGCTTGGAGCTTAAGGGGGCAAGATTGATGAATCGACGAGAACTTAAGAGAATAGACACGCGAATCAAGGCGATCAAGAAAGCAGCTCAGGAACTGAAAGACCTTTCTGGAGGCATTCAAGCCATTGATCGAAATGCCAGTCGGATTCTTGCCTCTGCCAAAATGCTGGAGATCAATGTCAGTGATCTTTTGGATCTGAAAATTCTTCGGTAATGTTGGCCCACTACATCGATGTTTGGGTTGGCCACCCTCTTTCCCTCAAAGCTTGATCCACTTGGGTACGACCACAATGCCTGAAGGCGTGACCGTGAACCGCTTGGCATCCTCTTCGAGGTTGTATCCAATCTCTGTTTCCTGAGGGATATGGACTTCCTTGTCGATGATCGCTCTTGCGGATCTTGGCACTCCTCCCAATATCGACACCCTCGAAAAGTATCGAGTCCTCCACCTCGGCAAAGCTGTGAACATGTGCCCGTGGGGACAGAATAGATCTCTTGACCGTCCCCCCGCTGATGATGCAACCATTGGAGATGACGGAATTGACGACGGTCCCCATTCTCTCCTTCTCTGCGTGAACGGTCTTCGCGGGTGGGTAGGGAGCCTGGTAGGTTAGGATGGGCCACGACGGGTCGTAGAGATTGAGTTGAGGGGTGACAGCGATCAGATCCATGTTGGCTTCATAGTAGGCTTCGATCGTCCCAACATCCCTCCAATATCCTGTCTCTCCTTGATCCCCTTTCCTGAAATCAAAGGCAAAGATCTGACCCTTTCCGATCATCGACGGAATGATATCCTTCCCGAAATCATGGCTCGAGTCCGATCGGGCATCGTCGATGAGTCGCCTCACCAAGGTTTCGATGTTGAAGACATAAATCCCCATGGAGGCAAGAATCCCTTCCGGATCACCGGGAATCGTCCTGGGGTCGTCCGGTTTTTCCTGAAATCCAACAATTCGCCACTCCGGATCGATTTCGATCACACCGAATTCTCGTGAGAACATTCGGTCCATCCGTGATGGCCCCGATGGTGAGATCCGCCTTCTTCTCCACGTGATGGGCGATCATTTTCCGATAGTCCATTTTATAGATATGGTCCCCGGCAAGGACCAGAATCAGATCGGGTCTTTCGTCCTGGAGGATATACATGTTCTGGTAAATCGCATCCGCTGTTCCCTGATACCATTCCTCATCGACTCTCTGCTGGGCCGGGATCACCTCAATGAACTCGCCCAAAGGAGCGCACAGAATGCTCCACCCGAGCTGGATATGGCGATGAAGGGAAGTTGACTTGTATTGCGTCAGCGCGTAGACATGGCGAATGTTGGAGTTGAGGCAGTTGGAGAGGCTAAAATCGATGATCCGGTAAATGGCACCGAAGGGAACCGCGGGCTTGGCCCGATCTCGAGTGAGAGGATAGAGCCTCTCGCCCCGGCCGCCTGCAAGGATGATAGCCAAGACTTTCATGGTAGTCCCTCAAGTGAAGCTCCCTGCCCACAGGGCGGGGCTTCCGGGAAATGTAGACATGATTACAGGGTCGGCTTTCCTCCCCGTCCATCCCGCTAAGACGGGACAGGCAAGGCGGGGCATCCAGCCGACTTGCCCGTGAGCTCTCGGTGCGATGGCCCAGAGGGCGGCCCATTCCTTCCTCTCATCGGGCTTTATTCTTTTCCAGGAGGTCCCGGACCTTGTTTTTCAGTTCGGTCAAGTCGGCAGATTTCGTGACGTAGGCATCCGCAGCCCAGCTCATAAAATCCTGCCGATAGTCCGTGTAGGACGTATGAAGAATGATGGGAATCTTCCTCGTCTTCCTCAAGATCCGGCCCAAGGTCTCCATGCCATCCATGACCGGCATGACGATGTCGAGGACAATCAAATCCGGCTTTCCTTTCTCGACCTGTTGGATGGCTTCCCTGCCATTTCTTGCGGTCAGAATGTCATATCCTTCGGCTTTCAACTCCTCTTCGTAATAGAGCCGAAGGCTCTCTTCGTCCTCAACAATCAGAATCTTGTTGCTCATAGCTGCATTATCAAAAATTTCTGAGAGAAATACAATCCCTTTTCCGAAGGACGAGAAATGGAAGAGGCTACCTCTTTTCCATCTTCTTTCTCTGACCGATGGCCAGTTTGCATTCGGCGCAGATGAATCGAGGGAGCGTGTGGGGATATTCGATCTTCTCTTCCCCGAACCCCCAGTTGATGACATCGGCCACAACTAATTCTTCCTTAAAGGCATGTCCGAGGCAGAGGCCCATGCCACAGACGATGCAGATGGCCACGGCTTCTTCATCGATTCCTTGCTTGGCACAGATGTAACACTTCATCTGATTCCTCCCTTGGATGGTGACTGACGAGATAGTAACTTTTTACCATAGAATACCCTGAAAATCAAAAGACTGTGACTGCAAAGAGGAGGTCAGAATTGACTGAAGACTTGGTCCATGGAACCCTGAGCTACGTTTGTGGGTTCGGGGAGTTGTGGGCAAGCAAACGAACTGAATTGCTTCGAGTTTCAGAAATTTGAAGAACCGATGCAAAGGCGATCGGAAGCTCTTCTGTGTTTAAAACTCCTTTCTGAGAGAAAAGGTAAGAGGTTCGCAGCAAAGCTATCGCTTCGGACGTCGTGATCGACGAGATAGGTTCTCTCAAAGCTCACGACGGGCGTCACCCATTTATTCTTGTACCAGGCACTGATCACCCCGCTCGCGTAATTCTCTTGAGTCTCCTCGAGGGTTTTCGCATAATTTCCGCGCAGACCAATTCCCAACCCTTTGTAGAAGTCCCAGCTCACTCCTCCTGAGTAGATATAAGCGTTGGAATCGAAGTTCATTTTCGGTACGGGTCCAACATCGCCAGCAGAAGTGAAAATTTCTTTGCTGTCTTTAATATTTTCATAAGTGAATGACCCATCCATCGACAGGGTGTCCATGGGTTGGTAAGTCGCGGTGAACGTATAGTCTTGGACATCGCGACGATAGTCCTGGTCCGGATTGACTCGCCGGTTCCACAAAAAGGACCCGATCAGGCTTAAGGCCTGAATCGGCGTGTCGTACTTGATCTTGAACTTTCGCGATATTCTGGTTGTCCGGCGAAATCCACGTATAGGGGTCACTGAAATTGGCACCCTCGTACGCTCCATACATACTCAAGAAGGGAAACGGTTTCCAGTCCGCAGAAGCCACCCATCCTTGATTGACGGATTGAGTGTCACCGGGATCTTTCCCACCGTCAAAGTCATTCGTGACATAGACGTCCCCTTCCACATCTTCGTACTGAATCCGGTAGCCACCCCTCAACGTCAGATTCTCCAGAGGATCCCATTCCAGCTGAAAGGTGCCGGTGTGGGCTGTGAGGTTGAACTCCGTGGACGTGTTGGCAGGTGCACCCAAGAGCGTGTCGGTGTTCGAACGGCCGTTCTGGTCGGTGGTGTCGAAACGATAGTCTGCATGAAAGATCAGGTTCTTGACCAGAATGTAGCTCAGTCCCAATTCCGCAATGTGGGTATTGAAATTGGTTTTCCCGTTTCCTGAATTAACGAAAATTTCCGGACTGGTCGTCAATTCAGCCCTTCCTTCCGAATGGGCATAGACATATCCAGCGTCGAGGTCAAGCCGTTCGCCCACTCGGGTGTGGCCCCTCAGGGTGCTGACATAGGTATTGGTCGTTTCGTCCCTATCTTCGACCATATCGGGACCGTTGATGTCATCATTGTTCTTGTAGTACCAGTAGGATTGCTTTACAAAGAAGTCGAATGCTCCGAGCGAAAAATCGGCAGAGGCGTAGTACTCGTGGTACCGCTCGTTCAAATCTTGATCCTGCGCTTCAAAGAAGGGTCTCGGAACCCTGGCATCGCCGTCTTTGCCCGCATAGTTGTAGCCAAAATTGAGTTTTACGTCTTCTTTGGGGAACAGGGACAAGAGGAGCGTTCCTCTTCGGAGGGTGGCATCAAAACTCGTAAAGTCGGTCAAAAACCCTTGCGTCTGTTCGATCAGTGAAATAGTCGAATTGCCTGTAAGAGGCCACAAAATTATAAGCCTGCTTCTTCTTCAGCTCGAGAGAGCCGCCAGGAAATGGGTCCCCGATGTCTCTGATATTCAGCCGGAAGTAATCCGCCAGGGAGTTTCCACTCCCTTCTACTGCTCTTCCCAGAAGGGTTAGATCGAAGAGCTTTAGCCCATCCATCAGGTTGACCGTCTCTTTGTATCGAGACCGGCTTCCGTCAATGTCCGCAAAACGATAGCCGAGCTCAACGTCTCCATTCCACTGGAAACCGCTCCACTGCAATCCTTCGGCTGTTCCGCTGGTGTCTTGGGCCTCGGCTCGTGCGACTGGAAAAAGATGAAACAGGGAAATGCAGAAAATGAGGCTCAACCCGATCGCGAGAGATTTTTTCATCCCTCTCCCCTCCTCGTTTCGCTGCTTTTACTGCAAGAATCGGCTGCTGAAATTGGACCCGTGGATCTGGTTGTGACAATTGACGCAGTTAAACGTGGCATAGAAATGCCGTTGGCCATGACATTGGGCGCACAGCTGTCGGCTGTCCCGCCGGATGAGCATAAATCGATTGGGAGACCCATGGGGAGCATGACAGATACTGCATCCCTCTTTTTTCTGGGCAAGATGTTCGAAAACCCAAGGGCCTCGCTTCTCGGGATGACAATTGAAACAGGTCTCCCGCTTTCCGTAGATGCTCGTCTTCCTCAGACTGGCCCTCTCACGGGTTCCGTGAGGAGCATGGCAGTCTGAACATGTTAAGGCTCCCTTCCATGACTTTGTGGGAGTTGGGAAGGTAGAAACTCGATTTGACATCGGGGTGACAGGAGATGCAGAGATCAATTTCATTCGTCTTCAGGAGGGGATCGGTCACCCGGGTTTCGTATTTCTTCACGAAAGAGACCGTTCACTCGAGTCCCGTGCATCTGGTGACAGTCCCCGCATCCCACCGCACTCAGTTTGTGGACGCTTCTTCGGAACTGATAAAAAGTCTTCAGTTTCTCATGGCATGTGAGGCAGACATCGGCTTGAACGCTGGCCGTCTTACCTTTGAGAGCAAGGATAGCCCCTTTTCCTTCGGCCTCTGCGTGCTTCTGTCCAGGGCCATGGCAGGACTCACAATCCTTTCCCCCAGTGAGGGTTCTTCTTGAAGGCCTCGTAGAGCTCGTCGTGGCATCCTTGGCAAGCCTCGGATCCAATATATCCTTCCTTCTCGACCTTTCCCTGGTTTTGGCCGAAGCACGGGAGGCTGACCATGGATACCAACAGCCACGACTCCGAACACCAGAATCATCAGATACCTAACCCGGATCATAACGATTCTCCTCGTCTTACTGAATCAGGTATTCCTAACGGACCTCCGTCTCAACCCATGAACCTTGGTCAGAAGTCTCCGTCGCCAAAAATCTAGTCTATTCAAACACCAAAACAATTGCTTGTCAAGACAGAATTTTAAATCGGGTGCTCCGCCTTGTCGGCGGAGCACACGATTCAACGGCGGGTTATTGATGGTCCCTTCTGGCTACGAACCGCAAGTCTCTCCGCTTAATTGACCACAATGGTCCGGTAGTCGGTTGCGTTCCGAAGGCCCACTGGAGGTCGGAAATAGCCCGACGTATCATTTCCCAACGCCCTCAAGGAATCCTGCAGAATTTGAGCTCCGTAATAAACATTGTGATAGGCAACACAGTCTGTTCCCGACTTAAAAGCCCACGAGAGATTGAAGGCTGCCGTGAGCTGGTTCGATGTCCAAGCCCTGTAGTGACCTCCGTGGTACCCGCGGTAAGGAAGTAGGGATAGGTGTCGGGGTCATAGACGATCCCTGCGTCATGCAAAGCGGCCTTGAGCTGGCCAAACAATCCGGAGTCACCCAGGACTGGATCACTAAGCGTTCCAATCTCTTCGAAGGCTGACTTCACCTCGCCGTCACCATCGTAGTCACCAATAGCAGGAATGTCCTTGAAATCGGTAATAAAGGATCCGTGACACTCTTGGCACGTCTCAAGCCTCGGCTCTCCAGGTATGGCCGCCTTCGGTGTTTTCGGCATTGGGCTCGGCCATGTGGCATCCGGCGCAGTTCAGACTTTGATGGGCAGTGACACCTGTCGAATATTGCTGTGGAACTGTCCCTCCGTCAAGAATATACTCCCATGCATTCCTGCCCCAGAGGATGGCTCCGCTGTCGAGGTAATGGGGGTTGATGAAGGTGATGCCATTTGCAGCGTCAATCACCGCCCGGATTTGTATAAGGATTCACCCCCTTGGCGGCTGATGGCCTGGTAGACCGTTAATCCACTCTCACGACCCTGATGGCAAAAGAGACAGATGATGCCTTTTCCGACATCTGCTGGAATGGCTGTCCCATCCATGAACTTGTTGATTCCTCCATTGGGATTCGAGGTACTGACAAAGCGCGAGTTGTAAGAAAGTTTGACCGGAATACGGACGTTGGCTCCTGCTCCCGGTTCGTGGGTATCATGACATGTCAAGCAGGTGACATTGGCATCGCCCCACAGAACCTGGGCGTCAGCGGTCCCCTGACGATCCTTCAGGTAGTCAATGGTCGCCCAACCCATTGTGGCACTGGTAACAAGCATAGTTGTTCACCAACGCGGGAAGACTCGTATTGTTGGCTTAGTCAGATAAACGTTAGCAAATTGTTGTTCGGTGCCGCAAGCAAATCGAAGAGAGTGTTTCCCTTGTTTCTCAAACTCCCCACACCGCCTGACCCTGTGATGCTCATGTCGAAAGGATACGTGGTCACATGGCTCGTTCCATAAGGACGGGCGCTGAATTCATCAAAGGCAAGGGCCAGAATATTTGCATGGCCACTGCTCGCATACTGGGTCGACACGTTTGAGTTATGGGTCTGTTTTAGATCAATGAAACTCCCCTCCCTCTTCTTCCCCCACGCTGAGAACTTGTATGTCCCCTGGGTGTGGCAGCTACCGCAGAGGGTCTCTGTATTCGTCTGCATATTTCTCACTTCGAACGTGAAGGACCCGCTAAACGGAATTGAAACAGACTGCGTCCCGGTACCGGTGGATATCCCTTACATAGGTCACCGTGGCCGTCGCCACCACGCCTGGGTCAAGCTCCAGCGTGTTGTCATCGATGACCCTCGCAATCCCGAACCCTGCTCTGTCCAGCGTCGCCCTTACCGTGACATCTGCCATCGGTCAGGGCATTCGCAGGGAGGGCGGCTGTGCCTTCGGCCACTCCCGAGATAAAGAGGGTGTAGTGAGGCTGAACCTTCGTCCCGAATCCTCCTCCCGTATAGGTGAACTGCTTGGACGTGCCCCCTCCGTCATCCACGATGTCACCTATGGTTCCTGTTCCCTGGATAATGATCGAATTGGGTCTTGTGTATGAAGAACCTCTTGTCCAGGTTCCGCTATTGTTCTGAGCTCCGGTGGCATCTTGTTTATAAGGCTTGAGATTCAAGTAGGACATCGCTCGGCCCGCAGCGGGTTCAACAGTCAATGGCGTAATGCTTCCCGAAGACGAGGTGAAAATCGATGTGACATTGACCGTGCTATTTACCACGGGAATGTCATTCCCACTGGGGGCTGGGATGTGGGCGTCGTGGCATGAGGGACAACCCACCTCCGGCTTCGAGAATTTCGTTTTGTACCGAGGATACTTGGAGAATGTACTCATGGCACACACCGCATTCTTGGATCCGGTTGCTTCTCGTCACGACGGTCTTTTTGTCTGACTTGAACAGAGAGACCGGTTGGCCTAGCACCGGTTCAGCGGACAGCAATTGGACCGCTGGCGCTTCGCCCTCGAAGGACAGATACGCCACAGCCTGACCGCTTCCACTGCCCAATTGGTCGAAATATTTCGCAGGGGCGCTATTCGGGTTAGAATGGCCTGTGGCGTTGAAGGCGCTTCCACATCAAAGTCGTCCGGGTTATGGCACACCGTACATTGATTTGTTCCAACGACTTTCTTTGAATGTGCATCTGAAAGACTCCTGTGGCACCCCAGACACCCGATGAAATCGGTCGCCTCAAGATCGTATGGCGGCGTTGCATGCACAGACCGATTATAAGCGATTTTAATGTCATAGAACGGCTTAATTTTGGAGGAGGACAGATTCAAAGGAAGGTAGTCTGAGGTCGCATTTTTCGTATCCTTATCTTTCTGGCTGGGATTGTTATCAGGCCAGGCTGCCCCTTTATGACACTCAAGGCAATCCTGGGTCGTTTGAGCCCATGCCCTTTCTGACGGACTGCTCAAGAAAAACAACATTAGAGCAAGAGAACACACCACCGCGCACTTGTTGAGACTAAACACTCTCATGCCTTGCCTCCTCTTCATTTGGTTTCTTTTGGATGATCCGGGTGGGATTATTCCGAAATCAACAAACAATAAATTTTATACCATGATCTCAAGATCGTTGTCAAGAATAAAATCGTTGTCAAGAATAAACAGGGTGAACTCTGTATTTTTTGTCGAAAAACACTGTATTTTCGTTGAAGTTCATACTACAGGGTTCACCTCCTAAAAGTGAAACTCCACGCCGTAAAAGGCGGGGCTTGCGGGGCACTTGTCGGTCATGGGGGTCCATTAGAAATTTTTAATTAAGATTTAATTCATTTCTAATGCTTTTAGAGGCATATTTCTTATGAAGGGATTTGAAGACAGTGGGCCTGGGATCAGGCTGAAAATTGCCTCGAAGGGCAGAATGTGTTAATTTGGATTAGTATGGGTGACCAAGTTTATCAATCTGTCCAGCACAGGCTGTAAAGACCCTTAGGCATCTGGCCCACTTCAACTACCGAAGTTTCCGCTGATGAGACTAACGATCTTCCAAAGACTCCTGATGGGTTACCTGGCGATATTTCTTCTCGTGATCGCCTTGAGTTTCTACGTCGTGATCAAGATCAGCCATTTTAATAAGGTCACGCAATCGGTCGTGTCGACCAACAACCGGATGGTTGAGCAGGCAGGGAAACTGACCGACATGATTCTGTCACAAATCCGGTATGAAAGAAAATTCCTGATCTCCAAGGATGAGGCCTTCTTTACCCAGTTCCAGAAACTCGAGGGGGATGCAAACCGGTGTTTTGTAGAAATGGGGGTCATGGCAGACTCGGAAGAGATCCAAGGGTTTCTCGACAAGGCCCGGGCTTCCTATCAAAACTACCAATCCCTTTTTACGCAGGAGTTGCAGTACCTGAAGGCAGGACAGACGTATTCTCAACAAAAATACCAGCAGGAAAAAGAAACAGCAACGAATGAATTGATGGAGCACCTTGAAAAGCTCACCTCCCACGTGAATCGGAATACGAATGAGAAGATCAGAGAACTTTACGAGGCAGGAACGGTTGCACGTCGAATGGTCCTCCTGATGACGGGCGCGTTCTTGGTCCTTTGCCTCATCATCTCCTATTTGATCCATCGAAGCATTACCCGGCCGATCTCGGTCATGGAGCATAAGACTGGAGAGATCGCCAGAGGCCTCTTCAGAGGCGACTTGACCCTCTCCTCTCCTCCGGAGATTGGAAAATTGGCCAATGCCTTTAATCTCATGTGCAACAAATTGAACGAACTCGACAAGATGAAGGCTGATTTCTTCTCCTCCGTGTCCCACGAATTTCGGACACCCCTTTCCACCATCAAAATGGGGTTGGGTCTCCTGCAGGAGGAGGTCGAAGGCCCCATTTCCGATAAACAGCGTAAGCTCCTCGACATTCTCGGGGAGGAAACGAACCGCCTGACCGGGTTAGTCAATGCCCTTCTCGACCTCTCGAAAATGGAAGCGGGCATGATGACGTATGCTTTCGAACAGAAGGATCTCCTCCCTCTGATTGGGAAGGTCACGAAGGAAATGGAACCCTTGGTGGAAGCTCGAAAGATTCACCTCGAAGCGAAAATGGCGGACCGACTCCCCCAAGTGAAGATGGATTCCGAGAGGATGCTTCAAGCCTTAAGGAACCTCATCGGAAACGCCGTCAAGTTCACCCCTGATGGAGGCAGAGTCAGTGTTGCAGCGCGGCCCACCGGGCAAGGAGTAGAGATCTCGGTGTCTGACACAGGCCCGGGCATTCCCAGGGAAAATCTCAACACGATTTTTGAGAAGTTTCAGCAAGGGACTGTGAAGGGGCCACAACAGATGAAGGGAACGGGATTGGGGCTTGCCATCACGAAACAGATCATTGCCTCGCATGGCGGAAGGATATGGGCGGAAAGCAGACCTGGACAGGGAAGTACATTCATTTTTCTCTTGCCTGCGTGATGGTTCTCTCGTTGTTTTCTTGCGCCCTGCTGCAGGAGATGAGGGACCGTGAAGAGGCCAAGGCCTATCTTCTCCGAGGGCAGAAATGTCTTGCCCAGGGAGACTTCGACGGCTCACTGAACGAAACCCAGAAGGCTCTCGCCCTGTCTCCGAGTCAACCGCCGGCAGATGAAGCCCTGTATACCCTCGGACTCGTGTACGGTCACTTTGGCAATGTGAAAAAAGATTATGGGAGATCTCTCGGGTTCTTCGAGCAACTGATGAAAGAGTTCCCCAGAAGTCCCTTCGCCCAGGAGGCAAAGATCTGGGCCAATGTGCTTCAGGAGAATAAAGATCACGCACAGATCATCGAGAATCTCACACTGGCCACTGAGAAGCTCAAGGAAACCATTGATCGGCTTGAAAAGGCCGAAAAGTCAAGACAGGCGGAGGTGAAGGTTGAGGAACGCAAGGCCGAAGAGCGGAAGGGCGTACGGGAGTCCCTCCTTCGCGGTCAAAGATCACTGACACAAGGAGATTTTGAAGCTTCTTTGAGCGAGATGGAAAAAGTCCTCTCCCTGTCACCCAGTACGCCTTTAGAGGACGAGGCCCTTTACACCCTGGGACTGATGTATGCCCACTTTGGAAATCCGAAAAAGGACTACCGTCGATCCCTCGAGTTCTTCAGGAGACTCCTGAAAGATCATCCCAAGAGCCCTTGGGTGGAGCAAGCCAAGATCTGGATTGCGGTCATTGAGGAGAATGAAAAACTCAATCAGGTCATTGAGAAATCAAAACAGGTCGACCTGGAGATTGAACAAAAAAAGAGAGAAAAGGTGAAGTAAGAAAAGCGATGGCTTCTGAAAAGATTCTCGTGGTCGACGATGACAAGAACCTCCTCGAGCTTCTGAGAATGAAGCTCGAGTCAGAGCAGTATGGGGTGACCACTGCCGTGAGCGAGGAAGAAGCGATCCGAGCGGTCAAGGAACAGATCTTCGACCTTGCCCTGGTCGATCTCCAGCTCATTCACCAGGACGGGATCTCCTTAATGGGAGATCTTCATGCCATCAATCCGGAGTTGCCTGTTCTCATCCTCACCGGCCATGGAAGTATTGAGAGTGCCGTCGAGGCCATGAAGAAGGGCGCTTACGGATACCTCACCAAACCGTTTGAGTTTCAGGACCTTCGCCTCCAGATTGGGCGAGCTCTGGAAAACCGACGGTTGACGTCCGAAATCAGGAGGCTGAAAGAGCTTTTGGAGGAACGGTATGACTTCCCGAACGTCGTGGGCAAGAGCGGAAAGATGCGACGAGTTCTGGAGGTTGTTTCCAGAATTGCCAAAACAGACTCGACCGTCTACATCCATGGAGAGAGTGGGACGGGAAAGGAATTGATTGCCAAAGCCATTCACCTTGCCAGTGAAAGAAAGAATGAGGCTTTTATTGCAGTCAACTGTGCCGCCCTTCCTGAGCCTCTGCTCGAAAGTGAACTCTTTGGCTACGAAAGGGGAGCCTTCACAGGGGCTGTTCGAAACCGGAAAGGGCTTTTCACTCAAGCCCACGGCGGAACCCTCTTCCTGGATGAAATAGGGGACATGCCCGTCTCGATCCAGGCCAAGCTCTTACGGGTGATTCAGGAACGACAGTTCTTCCCCTTAGGCAGTGAGACTCCCTTGGAGGTGGACGTTCGGCTGATCGTGGCAACTAACAAGGATTTGGAGGAGCGGGTCAAACAGGAGTTGTTCAGGGAGGATCTTTTCTATCGCATTCACGTCATTCCTGTCGAGCTTCCTCCCTTGAGAGAAAGGAAGGAAGATATCCCTGCTCTCGTGGACCATTTTGTAAAGAAATTCGGTCAGCAGATGAGAAAAGAAGTAAAGGGGTTGACTCCAGAGGCTATGCAGAAGCTGATGCTCTACGACTGGCCGGGGAATGTAAGAGAGCTGGAAAATGCCATCGAATACGCCGTGGCCATGACCCAGCAGGACTTCATTGCGGACGATCTCATCCTTCGGGCAAAAGGCGTCGTGTCCCAGGAGCCGTTGAGGCCTCTCAGGGCAGCGAGAGATGCCTTCGAAAAGAGTTACCTGATTTATCTTCTCGAGACCTCCGAGGGGAACGTGACTCGGGCAGCAAAACTCGCTGGAAAACATCGAGCCGATCTGTATGACCTTTTGAAGAAACACCAGCTCAATGTAAGCGATTTCAAAAAACCCCATCCGAGTTGACGCCTCTCTTTTCTTACAAAGTACGATCCCTGCGAAGCTGCAAAAGAATCGGTACTCATTTGTTCTCGGCCCTTTCAGGATGGCTCTCTTTCCGGAGCCATCCTTACGGCCTGGTTTCACGGGCAAGTCGGCTGGATGCCGCCTTTTAGGCGGGGAGGGCGGTAACGGACTCCCGCAGTGGAGTCAAGCCGACCCTATAATTATTTCTACATTACCCGGAAGCGTCGCCCTGTGCCTGACGCCGTAGGCAGGGGCGGGAAGCTTCATTTTGGCTGGTATTTTGTTATTTTCGCAGCGCCCACTCCACCATTTGCGTAATCCCCTCTGTAAGGTAGAATTTTCGGCAAGGAGAAAATCAGCATGAAAAAAGAAACCGTGATTTTAAGCGTGGTGATTGCCTTTCTGGTTGGGTTCATCACGGGTGCGACCGTTGCGATTCTCAAAGGGCAAAAAGGAGCGCGCGAGACCGGTCGCCGTTCAGCCGCCCATCCGGCGGCTCCAGCCACGGCTCCCGTGGCACCCCCTCTCAGGTCCATCGCCAGCAGAGGTGAACGCAAAGATTCAGGCGCTGAAGGATATTGTTCAGAAGGACCCGAAGAATCTTTCGGCCCTGGTGGAGTTGGGCAACCTCTATTTCGACACGGATCAACCGAAGGAAGCCGTCGAAGCGTACAGCAAGTATCTTGCGATTAAACCTGACAATGCCGATGTGAGGACCGACATGGGCATCATGTATCGAAAGCTGGGCGACTCGGATCGGGCGATGCAGGAATTCAGAAAGGCGGCTCAGACGGACCCAACGCATGTCAACAGCCGCTACAACATCGGCGTCGTTCTCCTTCACGATAAACAGGACATCAAGGGTGCGATTAAAGCCTGGGAAGACTATCTCAAGGTGGATTCAAACAGTGAGAGAGCGGTGCGCGTCAAGGCTCAGATGGAGCGTATGAGAACCATGGCGAAATAGACTGATAGGTGAAGCTCTTCGCCTCCCGTTAAGACGGGGCAGGCACAGGCTTCCGGGTAATGTAAATATGATTAAAAGGTCGGCTTTGACTCCACTGCGGGAGTCCGTTACCGCCCTCCCCACCCACCTGCCTACCGCAGGCAGGCAAGGTGGGGCATCCAGCCGACTTGCCCGCGAAAGTCCGGCAAGAACTGGTGCTGTGAGATACGTAAGGGGCCCGATGAAAGAAGAGAAGGAGGAAGAACTCGAAGAAACTAAGAAACTATTCAAGGAAGGGCTCGACAAAATCTGGAGGGCCACGAAGAAAGCAACGAAAAACATCGTAAAAGGCTTTAAGGAGGGGTATTCCGAAGAGGACAAGAAAGAGAGCTGATGTCGTCTAGATTACCCATCATCCTTGCTTCATCACCCCTACCTGAACATTTCTAAACCTGGCAGGAGCTGTCCCGTGCCCGACATGGGCGACCTGACCGGGTTCTCCTTTCCCGCAATTGGGTGTCCCCCACATCTGCCAGTGATCTTTGTTTCCTACGGCATCACAGGAATTCCAAAAGTGAGGAGTAATTCCCGTGTAGGTTGGATTCTTGACCATCGCTCCCAGCTTCCCGTTTTTAATCTCCCACCCAATCTCCGTCCCGAACTGAAAATTGATTCTTTTGTCATCGATGGACCAGCTCCGATTGGTGGTCAAGAATAACCCTTCATCGGTATCAGCGATCATCTGCTCCAAGGTCCACTCTCCCGGCTCCAGATTGATGTTGGTCATGCGGATCAGAGGAATGCGATTCCAACCATCGGCTCTCATCGTGCCATTGCTCTCTCGATGGAGATGATGCGCTGTCTCTCGCGACGTGAGAAGACTCACGAGGACCCCCTGTGAAAGAATGGGGCTCCTCTGAGCTCTGATTCCCTCATCGTCGTAACCGAAAGTGCCCAGGCCTCCCGGAAAGGTGGCGTCGGCAGTGATGTTCACCTTGTCTGATCCATATCTAAAATGACCTACCATCTCTGGTTTCAGGAAACTCGTCCCTGCGTAACTGGCCTCAGTTCCCAGAATTCGATCAAGCTCGATCGGGTGTCCCACGGACTCATGGATTTGGAGGGCCAGTTGTGAGCTGTCCAGGATCAACGTCGTCGTCCCCGACGGACACGGTTTGGCGGAAAGGAGTTGTTCCGCTTCCTGGCTGACCCTTTCTGCATGAGACTCCAAGGCAAGAGCCTCGATCCACTCGTACCCTCGGGTCGCAAAATTCCCTCGGAAGGAATTGGGATAGGACCGGACTTGAATCTCGCCTCCCTCGATCGCGGTTGCCGAAATGCCTGCCCCACATTCCATCAGCTCCTGTTCAATGTACGATCCCTCGGTCGAAGCAAAGGTCTTCTCCGTCTTGTACGATCCCATGAAGGCCTCTGAGATTTTCACCTTCCCATTCTTCCGAAGAACCCCCTCTGCAGCCTGGAGTAAATTCAGCTTAGTCTCGACAGAAACACCCAAAGGATCAAGAGTGATTGGCGTCTGATAACGATCCACCACGGCAGGAGCAGGATGAAAATGGATTTCGTCGTTTCGGGCCTTTCCACTCGCCCGAGCAATCGTTAAGGCTTTTTTAAGGACCGCCTCCATCTCCCTCGGGTTCACCTTTGAACTGCAGGCAAACCCCCAGGCCCCGTGAAACAGGACCCGGATGCCAAAACCCAGCTCTTCGTCGTGAGTCAGGACCTCTACATTCCCGTTCTTGATTTCAATTTCCTGGGATTGACGTCGGACGACTCGGATGTCTGCATAATCGACGCCCTTCATCTTAGCTGAATCGATGACATTCTCAAGAACTGTTTTCATGGAAACAGTCATCCTTTCTTAGCCCATCATTCAGCACACAGCCCTCATCGCTCGGTAAGACTACAGAGATGAAATGCCGGAGAAGTTGAACCCGTCAACCTTGATGGCCGGTGTGACGGTCCCTGTAATGAATCGTCTCGAATAAACCGTTCCTTCAGAAGAAACTCGCCGCTCTTTCGAAACCGCACTGACTCGAGAGAGAGCCTTGAGGATCGATTCGGTGAACCTCAGGTTCTTGATCGGTTGTTTGATCTCTCCGTCTTCGATGAGAAAGGTTCCATCCCGGGTCATCCCGGTAATAACGGCCTTCATTGGCTCAACCACATTGGTATAATGGAACCGGGTGACATAGATACCTTTTCGGGTGGATTGAATCATCTCCGAGAGCGAAGACTTTCCTTCCTTCATAAAAAGATTGATCGGGATGGGGCCCTCCGAGTTGGGCGCGATGAGACCATGGCCGGTGGAGAGTTTCCCCTCCTTTCCAGCCGTGAAGGAATCATGCGTCACCTCCCTGGCTACCCCGGCATCGAAAAAGGTGACCTTTTGTTTTGGGACTCCCTCGAAGTCGAAAGGGACCTGCAATCCGTCAGGATCAAGACCGTCATCGTAGATCGTGACTCGAGGGTCCACGATCTTCTTCCCAAATTGATCGCAGAGGAAACTCCGTCCTTCCTGAACTGCCAAGGCGTGGAATCCCAGAGTGCCCAAGAAAGACAAAAACTCGCTCACCGCATAGGGCTCAAGGATTGTCTCGTACTCACCGGGTTCTATCTGAACGGGCTCGCTCTTAGAGGCCTTCTCCATCGCTTCGTTCACCAGACGCTCAACCTCCAAGGACTGGGCATCCCTCGAAACAAAACTGGCATAACCGGTATTCATCCCGTTGTCGACAACGAGATGGAGAAACAGATCGGAATAGGGTTGGTAAGCCTCGACCCCCAAAGAATTGACGATGGCGACCTCAACCTGTCCTTGAGAGAAAGCCCCGGAGGTTCGAAATCCTCTCTCGTGGGCCAGGAGTCCCAGTTCCCGAATCAACGTAACCTTATACCCTGGTGTCAAGCGACGGATGTTATTGGAGAATGTCCGAACGTCCGGCATGGATCTTGGCCCGGGCAAGGAGACAAAATCCTCTTTAGGAAGCTGAGCTTTTGCGAGACGGATCGCTTCATGAAGAAGGTCTTTCAGAGAAGAAGTCCGAAAATCATTCGTGGTGACAACGGCGATTCTCTTTCCTAGAACAACTCGCAAGATGAGGGTTCCGTTTTTCTCGGCCACATGCTGATGAACCGCAGACCCGGTGAAACGAGTCAGCGACGAGTCCTCGGTTAGCAGAAGGGCTTCTGCCTGATCGGCCCTAGAGTCATGAACAACCCTTTTGAGCAGCCGAAGTGCCTTTTCTCTTCCGATCATTCCCTATGTTCCTTCTTTTCTCGGTAATCGGCCACAGCCGCTTGCACTGCTTTTTCTGCTAAAACCGAGCAATGGACCTTGGTGGGGGGGAGCCCTCCAAGGGCTTGGACGATATCTTGATCCGAGACGTTGAGAGCCTCGTCGAGGCTCTTGCCTTTGATCATTTCTGTCAACATGCTGGACGCGGCGATCGCTGCCCCACATCCAAAGGTCAGAAATCTGACCTCCACGATGCGATTCTTGTCCACCTTAATGAAAAGCCGCATCGTATCCCCGCAGACCGGGTTGGTTGCCTCTCCCACTCCATCAGGGGTCTCCATTTCACCCATGTTTCGAGGATGCTTGAAATGATCCATCACGACTGGATTGTATGGACCGAGCGGCTCGACCATCCTATTTCCCGAGAACTCTTTTTGCAAAATCCCTACCGAACTGGAGGGCGTTTTTCAATTCGTTTGAATCGGGTAGATATTGGACACGGCACTCTTTCTCCCAGACCTCAAACTTGTTCTCCTCCAGATGTTTCCTCATCTCTTTAACGGCGCCCCCACCCCATCCGTAAGACTCGAAGAGACCGAACATCTTTCCCATGGGCTTCAATCCCTTCATGTAGGTGAGAAAATCTCCCAGGGTAGGAAACATGCCGTTGTTGAGGGTGGGAGACCCTAAGAGGACTCCCTTCGCCTCGAGCATCTCCTCCAAAATATCACTTCGATGGGTGGCCCTCAGGAGAAGCAACTTCGTCTCGATCCCCTCTTCCATCAGCCCCTTCAGAATCGCTTTGGCCATGCTCTCCGTACTGCCCCACATGGTGTCGTAGATAATGATGATCTTGTCTCTTACCTTTCCCTGGCTCCAATCCACATAGGCCTGAACGATTCGGCCTGGGTCTTTCCTCCAAATGAGACCATGACTCGGAGCGATCATGTCGATGGGAATTCCCATCTTCACCACCTCGTCAATCTTTTTCAGGATGAGGGGAGCCAGAGGCCACAGGATATTGGCAAAATATTTCGAGGCATGTCGCATCACCTCGCCTCCCACCTCATCCTCGTATCGCTGGGATGAGGCGATGTGCTGTCCAAAGGCATCATTGGGCATCAGAATGCGATCTTCTTTCAGATACGTGAACATGCTGTCCGGCCAGTGGAGCATCGGGGCTTCGACAAACGCGATGTTCCGACGACCGAGAGAGAGGGTGTCACCTGTTTTCACGGTCTTAAATTGAAAACTCCTCTGGCAGTATTTCTCCAATCCCTTCGCACCTCGCTCTGAGGTGACGACGGTTGGATTCCCGATTTTTTCCACGATCGGTGGAAGCGAGCCGGAGTGATCGACTTCCACATGATTCGCGATGACATAGTCAATCTTAGTAGGATCGATGATCTCCGAAATTCGGCCTAACATTTCTTGAAAGAACTGTGCCTTTACTGTGTCAACCAGGACGATTTTCTCGTCCACAATGAGATAAGCATTGTACGTGGTTCCGAAGGGGGTCGAATAACCATGAAAGTCCCGCACATTCCAGTCAATGGCTCCAACCCAATAAATTCCTTTCTTGAGTTCAACTGTTTTCATTCGTCACCTCTGTTTATCAAACAGTCCCATTGGTAAAAGAATAAGTAACTTTCCGGCCAAATTCAACGGTCCGTGAGCCCGTCCCTCCTTTGTCCTACCAAGATGAATCTACAAGAAAGCCTATCCATCGCAAGATCGATAGGCTTTAGAATAGATAGACAACAAGTGAAGCTCCACGCCCTAAAGGGCGGGCTTCCCGGTAGGTCGTTTCCCAGGCACGACCCCCCCGGGCTTGCGGGGCACTTGCCGGTCAGGTTGGGCTGTCCTTCGGCCAACTCCCGAATTACTTGATCGCCGAAGGCTTACACACATCCTCTTTATTGGCGGCCACGCGGCCACACGCGTCACACACGTAATTGAGTTTGGCCACCTTGGCTTTGCAAACGTGCCTCGGATTCGTTACGGTGACGCCGCAGTATTCACAGGTGTAGGCTCGTTTGACCTCTCGAGGTTTGCAGAGGTGTCCTTTCTCTGTGGTGACCAGCCCACATGTTTCGCACTTAAAGATTTCTGTTTCGTCTTTCTTCGCCATGGTTCAATCCTCCTTTCAACTATTTTTTTGGAATATACTCAAAAGAACCGATAATAGCCTTTAAAGCATCCTGATCTTTTGTTCCACCGGTGTCAAGAAGCATGTAAAGAATAAAGATTTGATAGGGTTCTGAAAAGGCATAGACCCAACCCTGCTCGCGTTTCGCTCCCTTAAGGGTGTAGGTTGCGTATTTCCTTGCTGCGTATTGGACCCCTTTCAGCCTGATAGCCTCCGTGGGTGCCATCACAGGTTGAGCCTCTTTGCCATAAGCCTCCTCGATCTCTTCTACGAAGCTGTCCGTGCCAGCGGCGGATACCAACCCCTCCATGAGCCCTTGGCTGAATGACGTGTACCGACTTGCAGGCGTAAAATCAATTTGAACGTTAGACTGTGTCACAGGGTTAAATATGAAAAGCTCCGACTCCTCCAGCCCATCTTTATCGTATCCCAACGTTACCATGAAATCAGGATATTTTGTCGCCATCTGCCAACCCGGAGGGGCTGAGACCTTAAATGGGTAGCGAATCCCAGTGAACTGGCTTCCCTCAATCTCTCCGACTGGAAGACTCATGTCGACTTTGGCCGCTTCCCGAACCGGCACACCTGCACACCCATAGAGAAGGGCTGTCACTATCAATAACGCAAAAAGAATCCTTTTACTTCCCATAGAGCACCTCCTGTTTACTTTAGATCCTACAATTGCATTATATGAAAAGTGTAGCCACGACAGAGTAAAAAGTAAAGGAGGGGTGGCACTGTATTTTGAAACGGACTAGACTGTATTTTGGGGAGTTTGGTCGCACAATGCTGAAAGCAACCCCTAATCCATCCGGCCCACCGCACCCATATAGACCGAGATCTCCTTCTTACCATCCACTCCAATCACGCGATCCACCTCTTCATCGTAAAAGGCTCCAATGGTGCAGCAACCAAGACCTAAAGCAGTTGCAGCAAGATAGAGATTCTGCCCGATGTGCCCAACGTCCATATAGATATAGCGATAGGCCCTCTCGCGATATTTCCATTTGGATCGTTCAATCATCGCTGTCCAGACAAAGACCGCTCCTGCATCTGCAACCAGCTCTTGACCCAAAGCCGCCTCACTCGCTTCTCTCCCGTAATTCCCCTCTCTGAGAAGGACCAAATCAGCTTCTTCAACATCGTAATGGTAGATCCCTGCTGCCATCGACTCCACTCGGTTGACCAGAACATACGTGTCAATCGGATAGAGAGCCCCTGCGGAGGGAACGGCTCTAAAGTCATAACCCCACGCCCTGGCAGTGATCCCCTGGGTCGCCCAGAGGAGTTGGGAGAGCTCGGGAAGACTGATGGAACGAGGCGAAAACTCTCTCGTCGATCGCCTGCGGGCCATCGTTTCCCAGATTGGCTCGCCCCCTTTTTGAAAAGGAGGCGAAATCGAAAGACGCTTGAGTGATGGAGGGTCTTTCTTATACGGAGAGGGCTGTGTTGACGCATCGAGCCAACCCCTCGGCATTTTGTCTCTCTGGTACTTCGTCTCCTGATGGTACAGGTCTCCAATCCCATCTGGGTCGCGTTTCATAAAACCCTTTTCTCCGGTGGCTGTGACGCCATCCTGTTTTTCCGTTGATCCCAGATCGAATCTGTCTTATCCACCTCGAGGCAGCATCCTAGAACTGACCGTTCTCTCCTCACTGGGATCTAGAAACAAAATAATTCACTGTTTCTAAAAATGCAATGTTTCACTCGGACCGTGATCTCTAGGAGTCCCCTGCCGAACCTGTTGCCTCTTGATATCCTATCTGCAATAATGTTTTACAGCAGGAGGCCCTCTCGATGAAATCGGATCAGCAAAGATGGAATAAGCGTTTCAACAAAAGGGGGTTTGCCCTCGGAAAAGAGGCGAATCTCTTCCTGAAAAGACATGTCCATCTTCTTCCCAAAGGGAAAGCCCTTGACCTAGCGACAGGAGAAGGGAAGAATGCCGTCTTCCTCGCAAAACATGGATGGGACGTCGATGCGGTCGATATCTCACCCGTCGGGTTGAAGAAAGCGCGAAGATTGGCCAAAGAAAATGGGGTCGCCCTCCATACCCACTTAACGGATCTCGATACCTTTCAGATTGAGCGAGAAGGATACGACGTCATCCTCGACTTCTACTTTCTCAGCCGTCGTCTCATCCCGAAGATCAAGAAAGGGTTGAAAAGGGGTGGGAAGGTGATCTTCGAGACCTACTTGGTTGACCAGAGACATCTTGGGACAGGAGGGCCCAAAGACCCAAAATATTTCCTTCAGCATAACGAACTCCTTCAGCGATTCAAAGATTTTCGAGTCCTCTTCTATCGGGAAGGAATCTTTAAGGAGGGAGGAAAACGAAGAGCCCTCGCCAGTCTCATCGCCGAAAAAGAATAGTCATTGGCAGGTTGCTGAAAAACACCCATCTACGTCGTTTCCCTCACTCTTCGTCGTTGCAGCGTACCGGCAAGTACGCCTCACTCCTCAGGGTTTCGGGAGCCTCGTATCTGGACATTTTTGAGCAACCTGCAAAAAATGACTTTTTCAGCAAACTGCTAGGTTATTTTAACTCTAAGAATGAATCAGCCATCATTCAATGACCCATACCGTCATTCACCTAATGACCCAATAACCTAATACCCCATTGACTCAAAGGACAAATCCCAACCCCCAGTACATCACCATGCCCAGAATAACACATCCCCAAATCGAGCGAGCGAACCAGGCTAGGGCAAAGACAGGCAAAGCAGCCAACACGGCACGAGGCTGAAGGTGAAGAGACCCTCCACCGTCAAAAAAGAGTATGGGAAAGACGATAGCGCTCAGCACGGCGACAGGAATATATTCCAGTCCCCAACGGAGTCTCTCCGGGACCGTCCATTTCGTGAATAGTGCCATGGGAAGAAACCTGGGAATGAACGTCACGAAAGCCATGCCCAAGATGATCCATACCATTTCGAGTCTCATTCTCTCCTCCTCAGCATTTCGATCACTGTTCCTGCACAGGTTATTGCAACCGCGGTCAGCACGATGTACCAGTTCCCAGGAAGTGCCCATCGAAATAAGAGAGACAGAACTCCTGAAAGAATCATCATGCCCAAATGGATGGAGCTTTTGATCTGCAGAACAAGCAGGCAGATCAAGAGACTGGGCAATGCGAAGGGGATCCCGTATCCCTCCTGGTTGATCAAGCCACCAAAGAATGCGCCGATCACTGTTCCGACCACCCATGCGCACTGCGAAATCATCTGGAGTCCGAAGACGTAGCTAGGACGGTTCGCGATCTTCGATGGATCAGCCATGGCCATAGCAAAGGACTCGTCTGTCAACTGCGCAGAAAGTAGGGCAACGATTCGAAGGGGCAGTTTGCTGAAATGTAGGGAGAAGGTCGAACTCATGAGGAGATGCCGCAGATTCAGGAAAAAGGTGGTTAGGACGATGGGAAACCAGACCATTCCCTTCGAGATCATTTCCACCGCAACGAACTGACTTGCGCCTGCATAGACCAGGAGGCTCATCAGACCAACCTCGAGGGGACTTACCCCTGCCCCTCGAGCCAACACGCCGAAGGCTAGGGCTACGGGAAGGTATCCGAGGACGATTGGAGTCGCCGCCTTCATTCCCTCTCGAAACTCATGATGATTCATTTCAAGAGTCCTTTCTCAAGGTGAGCAAAGCGAGAAAATCCCTAATGGTTTGGCCAAACAAACGTAAAGATCATGCCACGGGTGGCGACTGGGCCAGTAGGGTCTTCAATGGGCATGCTGTTCTTTGACTCTGGTATGAAAGGTTTCTTTAGTACGATTGAAGTAGCCGAATTGAAGGCGCGGAAATTCACCCTTCAGAAGACCCATCATCTCAGAAATTCCTATCCCCCGCCCTGATCCCATTGCTTTGAGGTAAAGATCAGGATCAATGTTCAGGTTTCGCATCTGGACAAGATCGAGTTGAGTCTTCCCAATCAATTTAATCAAACGCTCCAGCTCTGGTGCTCTATCTGTGACTCCTGGGAAGACAAGAAGGTTGACCGATGTGTACTTCCCTTTTTCCTTTGCCCGGATGAGAGAATCGATGGCCTCTCTGAGGGTGTATCCTCTCGGCCGATGGTAGCGAGAAAAAAGCTTAGGGGAAGCACTGTTCAACGTAACTCGGATGCTATCGAGACCTGCTTCGCAGAGCTGGGCCACCTTATCAGGCAAGCTTCCATTCGTGTTCAGATTGATGGTCCCCCGATCGGTCTTGTCTCGAAGACCACGGATCGATTTTTCCAGCAGTCTCCATTGCATTAAAGGTTCTCCCTCGCACCCCTGGCCGAAACTCACAATGGCATCTTTGGCCTCCTCGAGATGAGGGAGAGCCACTCCGATCACTTCCTCGGGGGTGGGAACGAAATTGATCCTCTCTTGGGAAGCTGGACAACACTCCGAGGGTTGAAGAGAAATACACCCCACACAATCCGCATTGCACGAGGGTGACGTGGGCAATGGACATTCCCACCTTCGAAAGAAGACATTCTTGGCAGCAAAGCAATGGTACTCCAAGGCACATCGGGAGAGCTGACGAAGAAGCCTATTGCTTGCATTCTTCCTGAGACGAAAACCAACCTTCCTTTGGAGGCTTCGGTCGTCCTCAAAATACTTTGGATTCCAGTGAGGATTAGAATCGATGAAGAGACCCGTGGCCCAGAATCTCCCGTTTTTCCAACCCACCGCACTGTAAGCCCACAGAGGAAGTACCGGCGCATTCTTCATGACTCGGGTGGCCGGAAGAAGCGTTCGGACATATCCTGGCGGAAGGAAAGCAGCGACCGCATGGCCCTCAAACTCCGACTTCCCGATCCTCACTGTTCTCACAGGCACAAAGGTCTCCGATTTCTCATCCCATCCAACGGGAATCCTTCCTGGCAGTGTGAACATCTGGCTCCCCCGGGGAAGCGGAACCAGTTCCTGTGAGTGGGGAAGGAGGGATCGGTTGCCGGAACGACCGGCCAATTTCAGGTGGGGGTGGTCAAGGATCTTTCCTTCAGAATCTGAGACCACAAGGTGGGGTAACCCTGAATCAGGCACGTTCAGCTCACCACGTCAGAGAAAACGACGAGTGTTAGATGGAGGTGATGACTCCAATGAGGCCACCCATCGTTAGGAAGCGAAGCCATGCCCTAAGGGACGTGGCTTCCCGGTAAGGTAGTCTCTATTATATTGTGCCCCTTGACCCCGCCCTCAGGGGCGGGGCTTGCGGGGCACTTGCCGGCCAGATGATCCAAAATCTCCGCTAGGGATTACGTTGGAAACTTTCTCTCACCTTTCGATTTTCTTAGGTTCTTTTTTATATTCTTCTTTTTCAGCATTGCCTTCAAACGGTTTGTTTTCCCTCTGTTTCTCATGACGATTCTCTCCTGTTCTCACATGTCCGTTACTGAATGAGCCCGATACCTGAAATGATCGATGCGGTTCCAACGGCTCACGGGCAAGTCGGCTCGATGCCCCGCCTTCCTGCCGGTAGGCAGGGGTGGGGAGGGCGGAACGGACTCCCGCATGCAGTCAAAGCCGACCGTGTAATCAATTTCATTTCCCGAAAGCCCCGCCGTGATGCCCGTCTTAACTGGGTGCGAGCAGCTTCATTGATTTCGTGCCGCCTTTAGGGCTTCAACCATCGAATAGGGAAGTTTCATGTCTCCCCGGCCCACGCCAATGTCGAGGTCGTTCCCGTCGATCCCATGATAGTCTGTTCCGCCGGTCATCACAAGTCCGTATTTCTCTGCCAGAAATTTATAGGTCGCAACCTCCGGAGGGGAATGCTCAGGGTAGTACACCTCAATTCCCTTGAGTCCGTCCTTCACCAGTTGCGAAAGAAGGGCATTCAACTCAGACATTCCGTTTGCACCCAGGGTATTTGGATGGCCGATGACTGCGACTCCATTAGCTTCCTGGATGAAATGGATGGCCTCTTCTGGTTTGAATCTGAATTTGTCGTGGTACGCCGGTGCCCCCTTTTTCAGAAACCGCTCGAAGGCCTCTTGGATACTTCTCACATATCCCCTTTCGAGTAAGACCTGAGCGAAATGGGGTCGTCCCACTTGCCCGCCGCCGGAAGCCTTGATCACATCTTCGTAGGTAACGTTGATTCCGAGTCGATTCAATTTCTCCACGATTTTGGGGTTTCTTTCTGCTCGTGCCTTTTGTAGGTATGCAAGCCTTTCATTAAGCAAAGGATGATGAATATCGAGAAAATAGCCCAAGAGGTGCATGGACCCGGGGGAATACTCCGCACTGATCTCAATGCCTGGAATGACTTCAAAACCAATCTTTCTTCCTTCGGTCATGGCCTCTTCTAAACCCTCAATGGTATCGTGATCGGTAATGGCAATGGCCCGAAGTCCTTTTTCCTTTGCATAATTGACGAGATTAGAGGGACTTCTGACTCCGTCTGAAGCCGTCGTGTGTGAGTGAAGATCTACATATCCCATGGTGACTCCTTTATCCCCCGTCCTTCCAGCCTCTCAGGTAACGGAACCTTTCGCAATCGCTGGATGTCATAACTATTAAAATCGTTATTATAATTTATTTAGTTTAGTTAACCAATACCTTTGAGTTTTTTTCCCGCATTTTACAGCAAAATAAGTTGCCGAGGGCTATGTGGTCCGTTTTTTGCTTACCCAAAGTAGGTACCCATAGAAATTTATAACAAATCCTATCTGAATTTGGTAGTATGACACATATAAAATTCAACATATTGAAATTATTATGTAATTTGTATAAAAAAAATGCTTGACAAGAGGGGTGGCTTGGTATATATTGAAAGGTGTGAAGGGAAATGTTCTCTGAAAGGAGGGAAAACATTCTCTCTATTTTTTTATCTAAGCAGCGGATTCTAAGAGGGATTTGGAAAAGAAATGAGAAAACCGAATTCGGAAAAATTTAGTAAACCAACGGAAATGGAGACCGAAGACGTGGCTCTGGAGGAGCTCTCTCCCGCCTCTCTGTTTGAGCCGATGCCTCCCATACAGCCGTTACCACCGTACGGCCAAGGCGAGGCAGACGACGCATCGCAGGAATTCAAAGTAGGGACGGTAGAGGAAGGCGTCGAGACTCAGGAACCTGAGGAACTCGAACCAGAACCTGAGGTTGAAGATGATTATTCTGTGTACCCCCACGATATCACATGGGAATACCTGAAGGGTCTCGAAAAAATCTCTCTTCTCACTCCTGAGAAAGAGGTCGAGCTGGCAAAGAAGATCAAAGAAGGCGAGCGTCTGGTGAAGCTCCTAGAGACGCGAACGAGTCGTCTTAAGACCCAACTTTCCATGCTGAAGATGAAAAACGGTAACAAGCGTGGTAATAACGGTAATGGAGCCAAGCATCGTTCGAAGGCAAAAAATGGGAAAAAGACAAAGGCGACGGTCTTAGAGCTCAAGGAGAAAACCCAGGTTTACAGGAAGACGCTTTCGCAACATCAGAAAGCTCTCTTCGAAACCCAGAAGGCGAAAAATGAACTCATTCAAGCTAACCTGAGATTGGTCGTCAGCATTGCTAAACGTTACTCCAATCGAGGTCTCTCCTTCCTCGACTTAATCCAAGAGGGTAATCTTGGTTTGATGCAGGCCTTGACCAAATTTGATTACGAAAAGGGGTACAAGTTTAGCACGTACGCCTCCTGGTGGATCCGCGCAGCCATTCTCAGGGCCTTTGCAGAAAAATCGCGGACGATTCGCATTCCCAATTACTTGTTTGAGATCAAGGGCAAGTTGATGAAGTCCTTTAAGGCCCTGATGAAGAAATTGGGCCGCGAGCCCACTTCGGCGGAATTGTCGAAGGATAGCGGGATCCCTTTGCATGACGTGGAGAAGGTTCTCAACCTAACGGAGGAACCCATCTCTCTGGACATGTCGATTGGGGAGGAAGACAGCACACTGGAGGATCTGATTGCCGATGAGAAGAGTCCTTCTCCCAGCGATACTCTGCTTGAGAAAGATCTGATCGGACATATCCGCAAGTTGCTATCCGGTCTTTCACCCAGAGAGGAAAAGATTCTTCGACTCCGGTTTGGGATTGGCGAGGATGGAGAGTACACACTCGAAGAGATTGGGAGGCAGTTCGGTCTCAGCCGAGAGAGAATCCGACAGATCGAGGCAAAAGCCATTGAACGACTCCGCGATCCCAGCCGTCACAAACAGATTAAGGAGTATTTTGAATAGGAACGCTTCTTTGATCTAATCCTCTTCTGTGAGGTTTCATGTGAGTTGAAAAGAAAAGGGGCAACCCTGTTGTAAGGGTTGCCCCTTTTCTGTCTCTTCCCGAATCACTCGACTTGGATGGCTTCTACCGGGCACCCTTCGGCTGCTTCCCGACACGCGTCGGCCAGATTGTCCGAAACCTCATCCATCTTTGCCGTAGCTATGTCGTCCTTCATTTCAAAAACCTCCGGGCACGTCTCCGCACAGAGTCCACATCCGATACACGCCTCCTCGTCAATAATCACTCTCATCTCCTAACCCTCCTTTCACGGGCAAGTCGGCTGGAAGCCCCGCCCTGTGCCTGCCTACCGGTAGGCAGGGGCGGGTAGCTTCATTCGTTGGCCCATTATTCACAATCATTTTCTTCAAATCAAGCTTTCATCCTCAATCGGTAGTACAGGTAACCCAAGACTGCCACCATCCCGATCATGAGGACAATGGAGATGATCGTCTCCAGCGAATCGAGGTGGGTTGCCACTTTTTCATAGGTTGCACCGATCCACCATCCCGCAAAACCCAGGAGGAAACACCGGAAAATCGAACCCAGAAAGGTGAAAAGAGTATAGGGTTTAATGGGGATGCGCAAAAGTCCGGCAAAGATGGAGACCAGCGAAATGGGAAAGACAGGAATTGCCCGGGAGAGAAAGATGGTGACGGCCTCCTTTTTCCCATGGAATTTTTTTTCGAGATTGGCGATCTCTTCCCAATCGACACCCAGGAACCGCTGAAAGCGAATCACCAGGGCCCGGCCCCCGTAGAAACTGATGAGATAACCGATGTAAGAACCGAGGGTGGATGCGATCGCTCCCGGAAGGACGATGATCCACAGAATCTGTGCCGCCGCGTTCGTGATGGAAAGCCCGGGCAGAATGAGGATCGCTCCTGCTCCCATGATGATCATGGGGGAGGGGATGGGCACAATGATCTGCTCGATCATCACCCCAACAAAAACGGAGAGCTGACCATGCGCTCTCATCAATTCCATCACCCATTGTGTGATCTCTGACAATCCAATGCATAACCTCTTTGCCTAGCCCCATCGAAATTTCATGGCCGACGGGAGCTTTCAATTCTTGCGTTCCATCAGGATAAATACTATAGCCTAATCCATTTAGGAAACCAAGAATCCCCTTCTTTCCAGTGATGGCCTTCCAGCCATGGATCTTGACGACGTTTTGAGGCGCAGTCGACAGGAGAGGCACATTTTCCTCTTTGATTGTAACAAACTCTTCTTGACCGTATGCCTTGGCAACTGCAAAGAAGATAGACAGAAGAAAAACGCTCACAAAGACAACCTCGCTTTTCACGCGGGACCTTCTGTATTCTTCCCCATCAGAAACAAATTGGAAAATATCACACCCACCGCCAATGTCAACGGTTTTTGGGAGAGGTGAGATCGATCAGAAGGTTATTTCAAACAACTGTGTTGGTTCTCACACGGAGTGCCCGTATAATTCTCTGGACGCACCGGAAGTCCCCACGGAGCGGGTGCAGAATTGCGGTGTCGTCGAAATCAAGCTCTTAGAAATGACAGGCCGCCGCGAGCGCGACAGGAAAAGAACTTATTGGCGATATACTTTTCACGTTTGAAGTCTCGCTTCCTTTCTATCACACGATTTGTCTCCGTTTGAAGGATGCGTGATTGCAAGACCTGATCCTCTAGCCGATCCTATTCCTTACTATTGTGGTATCCTAAATAATTCAGCCGCCGAAGCCGGTTTGTCAATGAGAAGTGAACCGTAAATAGCCTATCAGGCACAGCGCAACTTTTTTAAAGCCCAGTTCGACATATCTCGTAGAACTTCGCTTTCATGAAGAGTATATCTTTCCAAATCCTTCGAGACCGACTTGTCACCCGCATTGCCCAGGGCCAAAATCACATTCCGTTTGAAGGTGACAAAATCCATACTCCAATTGAGTTTGCCGAAGATGCTTCTGAATTGTTCTTCATCAAGATTCAACAGTTCCAAAAGATCGAACTCAAACGGGGACTGACCCCGTCAATTTTTTCTTTTTCAGAATCCTTGCACTATGTGGACAAACCTCCAGACAGGTATCGCAACTAACAATGCGATTCCCAATTCTGTCCTTGATATCATCGGCGATAGGACCAGGGGTATCCAAAATCCGATCCAGACAGGTTGACATTTGGACAATATACGGAGCCTCAATAGCTCCCATTGGGCAGTTATCTAGGCAAGCAGTACATCTTCCACAATCTTTGTCGGAAATAGGTATATCATTGTCCAGAGGCGCATCGGTCACCAACCCACCAAAGGTCACCCAACTGCCATATTCTGGTGTGATCACCACGCTGTGTTTCCCTTGCCAACCCAATCCCGCTCTCACTGCAGCCAATTTTAATGGAATCATCGATTGAGCCAGTCTATTTGGGGAGATATCGCGCTTCGTGCCCATAACCCTCCAAGAGTTCTTTTATGGGGAGAAGTTCATCCACGAGAGTATATTCATGCCCAACAGCATAGGTGCGGGCCACTCTTCCCCTCCGTTCAGTTACTTGCGGCTCTCTTAGCTTTTTCAAATCACATACTGCCACAATGACCAAAGACTTCGCTTCGGGCATGGAAAGTTTTGGATTTCGCATGATTAAATTTCCCCAGCGGTATCCTTCAAAGGCATCGGCAGAAGCAATGCCCACCAGATCCAGTCCCGATAACAGAGCAACCTCTTTAACTCTTTCAGTTAACGTCATTGAAAACCTCCTTATGAAAGCGGATTTTGATCAGCCAGAACCACAGAGGTTTCGATCTGACGTTCGCGGATTGACCAGTATTTTCTTAGCAACCGATCCTTCTCTTCCGAGGAAACCAATCGAAAACCGTGTTTTTCATAGAAGCGAATCGCCCAAATCGCATTCGCCCAGGTGCCAACCAAGATCGGGCGAGTTGTTTGGCCTCGAAGATAGGACAGCAATTGCCCCCCGATGCCCCGATTTTGTTGACCCGTGCGGACATAGGCGTGTCTGATGAGAGTGACATCTTGAACGTGTTGTATGCCCATCACACCAAGCAGTTGGCCATCTTCTTCATGTCCCCAGAAGACAACACCTGCATCCATTTCATGCCGAAGTTCGTCTTTAGACATGTAAGGTTCTTTCCAACAGTCCGGAGGGATGACCCCGTTATACGCTTGAGCAGCGTCGTTGATAATCTCGTAGATCACCCCAAAGTTGTTATTGTTACATTGACGTATCACAACCTATCTCATCTGATAATTCAAAACGTGACCCCATAAGCATACACGCGAGGCTTAGCGAGCAGAACTGCTCTTGGCTAGCGTTCCGTCGGCTTCAGTAGACGTATTATGTAATTTTACGATTAATAATTGCAGGCAGCCTTGGCCATATTAGCAGCCACCGGGATTTCGTCCCATGTTCTGCCTTCGAGCTTTCGCCCAGTCTTCTTCCTGTTTGGACCACCCCACTGTTTAAAGAAGAATGGTACTTTCGTTCTTTGACATTGGTTGCGGATATCTGCAACCCAGGAGGCATCCATCGGTCTGGCTTGATACCCGGATTCCCCTCCAACAATGACCCAATCTATCCCTGTGAGATTGAGATCCTGTATAGATCCAAGAAGTGGTTCAAAAGATATAAATTTGATTCTTGCTCCAACTTTGCGAAGATCATCGATCCTGGAAGTATACTCTTGATTTTCAACACTGACCCCCATCCAAATGTTGAAATTCCAGGAAAGTTTAGGATTGAGTTCAAGAAGTCGGTCTGATCTCTTCGTCAATATCTGGAAACGATGCCAGTGGGCCCGCTCCATGATATGAAAGACCTTCTGGATAAATTTAGCCGGGACATCCTCATGGAAAAGATCGCTCATCGAGTTCACAAAGATAGTTTGCGGTTTCTTCCACATCAGTGGCAGTTCTAGGACTTTTTCGTGTAAAGCAAGCTCAAAGCCACTGACATAGTTGGGTTGGCCCATTGCCTGAAGCCGTTTGGCCATGCGCTCGGCATAGCAGTGCCTACATCCGGGGCTGATTTTGGTGCAACCAGTGACAGGGTTCCATGTGGATTCAGTCCATTCGATGGCGGAGTTCATTGCCATGACGTTACCCCTTTGTTTCGGTAGTTATCAAAGATGTTCTTCACAATCTTCGCACCAGTTTTATTTGGTGAAGCAAAGAGCTTCCTAAGAACAAGGGATTCCATGGTATTGTTGGGTTGACCATGGTCCAATGTTCATTATGCTGGCGTACTCCATACTAGTGTCCTGAGTCATTAATTCGTTGAAAAAGGTATCCTTGTCTTTCTAACTGTTGTATCGGGTGCTGGGGTCAAAATGAGCGATTTAAGAATATTTGGAACTCAATAATGAGCATTGAAAGCCATTTAAATGAGGAAAAGGAAGATAAACTTTTCGCAACCCTCCTCCGAGTTTGTAAGTGAACTTCCGACTCAGGACACTAGAGAGTCTTCAGAAAACAAAATTGGACAAGAATGAACAAAGATATAAAGGTCATTCACAACAAATAACCTGTTATGGTCTTTCGGGAGGTCTTTCAAAGAGCTCAAATCTTTTTCAAACCCCTATTCCACTGAAAATAGGGTTCCTCCAGGACTGATACCTTTACAGAAAACCCCAGATATCCCTAGTCCATATTTCTAAGGGCATATTTTACGAGTTCTTCTGGGGATAGATTATCGGGCTCAACGAGAAGGTAATGTTTTTCCGAAGATATGCCTATTCCAGATCCGGCCTGCTCCAACTCAAATAAAGCAATGAGATCCTCTTTCATAAACTGGGCTGCAATCGGCCTACAGATGAGCTTGGGAAACTTTGAGGCACACATCGCTATGTCCTGCTCAATCTGCACTACGCTGATCTTGTCTCTGGCTCCTTTAGCTTGTACGGGGAAAACATAATGAGCGCCTCTTTTGTCGACTCCAGCGTAAATCTCATCGGTTTCTATCTGACCCAAACCGCTTACAAATGTCCGAAGATGATTCTGAAGAGAATAACAGGTGACACCTGTAAAAATGTCGATAAGCCTGTTATAGCGCAATCTAGCGAGCAAAGCTTGTTCGTCTGTTAAAGCGTACATGGTTATTATCCCGGGTGTTGCGTCTGGTATTTTGATCTCAACAAGGGAAGCGGTCGGCCCAATCGTTGCTGCAGTTACGGCAACAAAGATGTACTTAGACCTACCTGCTGGGCGAATAATCCACTCGCGACCTCTGGGGGCCTTAGCCCTGATGGACTCCGGCAGTTGTGCCCTGTAGCGGAAAGAGTAGACTATGTCCCCGAGGTTTTTGGGCAATTTTACTTGTATTTTCTTGGCTATCCGATTAATATCCTCGCGTGAGAAGTTGAGTTCGGTCATCCCATCTTTATATTTTTCAAGGAAGATCCGTTCCATAATCTGACTGTAACGATTTAGGTTGTTTTGCTTTTTGGTTTTCATGTTTGACTTCCTTTGTTTCAGTTGCTCACTTACCCGGCCAACGGAGCACCACAACCTCTTCCCGAAGCTGCTCACCGGTAGCGGTTGCCAGCCTAGTCCGAAATAGATCTATACTCTCTACCCTGTAACCGAGAGAGTCAGCAATCTGCGCGATTAGTTGCCCTGTCTTGATCTTTACACGGAGATAGGAGGCCTGGTCCCCTACAACATAGCCCAAGAATGCGTCGGGTTTCAAAATCGAGCGCAAGGATGCCAAATGTTGCGCGATACCTCCGAAATATAGGGTGGTGACTCGATGATAAAGTCGCTCAAAGCCCGATGTCTTGTTTTGCTCAATCCTACGCCTTTCGATTTCGTTAGCGATTCTTTGAATCTCCGTGTACTTAGATACCCACTCGTCGTCTTGGTCTTCTTTATACACACTTCTTGTGTTGGATCTAACCAATCTTTTCTTTAAGTTCCTAAGTTCGGACATATTGCGCACAAAACCTAATAGGACCATCTCTAGTCGTGTCATCCTCGTATAATCTTTTTCATTGGGGTAAGGCGGCGAAGTAAAAACTCCATCAATCTGCTTTGATTGCAGAATGAGATGCGCATTTCGTGAGTCACCCTGATAGACTTCGACTTGTGTTTCGAGTTGTTTCGAAACGGTAGCCAAATCTCTTGCCATTGTCTCAATGTTGCTAAGCCACGGCTTAATTACAGGTGAATCTTGCTTTATGATCCCTAAACCAACCTCCGGTCCAAACCTCAGATTCCCGATAGTTGTAACCAGCGCCTTAGCGAGAGCCAGTAATTCGTGATTCCTAAACCTAGTTTCACTATCTGATTTTATATTATCGAGAAGAACCAAAGTCTTGTGTAATGGAATCGGGCTAATCGAATTCTTGAGCAATAACCTTTGTGATTCGGAGGAAAGTGCGCGCAAGCCATTATGGCCGAACATATTCCCGGGAACAGGATCGTCTTGAATCCCATTCTTCTGGAGATCACCAGTTGTCTTTTCTGCAATTCGGGTCGCGTGATGCCGAAGAGCGTCAGGATCAATTTGCCAATCTGTTTTTGCCGTTGAGGCAAAAAACGGTACGGGTAGAGCCTCGATTCCAACGGCAGATATGCCATTCTTTTTGCACTCCACGATCGTTGTGCCGGTACCACAAAAAGGATCCAGGACTAAACTTCTACCATTCAACCCAAATTTTTTCATATACTCTCTTACCAGGTGTGGTGGAAAAGAAAGGACAAAACGGTACCAATCATGTATGGGTAAGTCTAAGGGGGAAATCTTGTTGGCTTCGCCATTGGTCTTCGGTAAGTCAAAAAGTGCCAAATTTACATGAGCCATCTGATCCATCCTATCTTATTCCATAAATTATCATAACCAGGGAATATGTCAATTGGATTTTACTGCCCTTGCCCACTCCTGTTGCGCCTGCCTATGGCAGGCAGGCTAGACCCCTCTAACCCTTTCAATTCTTTTTCCAGACGTTTTGTATCATAGCCCATATGGATCAATATCTCTTCGGTGGCCTTCGAAGAGCATCTCCTGATATTTTCCGACATCGTAGGTATCGTCCGGACTCATCAACGGGAAGGGTTTCACTCGCTCGCTTTTGTTTCTGGACTGGGCATCCTTGATGATATAACTCACCTTCTCTCCGGGATGAATCGGTATCCCAGAATCCTCCAGTTGCTGGGCTGCAAGGGCGATGGGACTGTCGACTTTGTAGTCATTGGGTTCCTGAGAAATCGTCCTCCGGATGGCCAGGCTCTCACTCCTGGCCTGTCCATTCTTTAATACCAGGCTATAGTCGAGAAGAAGGTCTAAGATCTTGGGAATCTTTGCGTGGTACTCCTCTGCATTCCGTGTCTCGGCCAAAACCTCGAGCATTCGAAGCTGAGCCTCCTGAACCAAGGGCGGCGTGTCTCCTCGCCGAAACGCAAGTCCTCTTGCTTTGAGCTTTCCGTTTTCGAAGAGACCGAAATAACGATTGGCCACCGGGCTCTCGGGATTTCCCTTCGAGGGGAGAAAGGCCATCCACCGATAAATTCCCTCCAGGTTCATGGTAATCCCAGTCGTCTCACCAATCTTATGGCAGAGTTCAAGCACTGCCTCCTCATTCAAATCTTGCTTTCGAATCCAGAGAGAATCCGTGATGGCATGGAGAAGCTCAAAACCCGCCTCTTCACAGATTTCCTTTGCTTGAAGGAGTTTCTCTCTTCCGAAGGCCGTCACGGCTTCATGGGCTTCTATCCTTCCAAAACGAGCATTTCGGTAACCTAAGTATCCAAAGCATGTCACGAGGGTCCATTTGAGCGCCACCTGCCTACGGTTGCAGGTTTCTCTTTTTTCCAAAGGTCCTTCTTTTGCCATTTTCTTGAGCCACGTCCTTCTTGCTAAGAGTGGACGGAGGACCTTTGGAACAATGCCTTCTCTCTTTTGACAGATCGTATACCCCGCCTCTGGAACCCGGTGATTCTCGCAACATCCACACAGGACAGTCTCTGCAGAGATATTGTGGATGGCCATGATGGTAGGATACATCGAGGCAAAGTCGATCTCTGCGACATTCTCGAAGATCCCCAGCTTCGGCTGAAAGACAAGGCCTCCTTTATCTGCAACGAGCAGCTCCCACGCTGTCTTGAACCGTTCAGGCTCTCCCTTTCGCCATGGGATGAGAATGTGATCTTGGAAGGCTCGATCGAGCTGCATGGAGGTGATGGCTGTGCCAGGAGAGGTTCGGGCCATCCGTTGCACGGGGACTTTTGCGAGTCGCGCCAGTTCAATCAATCCTTCCATGTTGGACTCCCCATGAATGAAGGAGTTTCGACGATCGATGTGCCAACGTCCGAAAAGAAGATAGGCCGGGGCACGGTAATAGGTTCGGCCATAAGAGAAGTAAGAATACCCCTTGGAGTTCACCTGCCTCTTGAGAGGATAAGGTTCCCGGTCCCAAGGAAGGGACACCTTCTCTCTCCCTTCCAACGCGAAGAGAAAGGGGAAAAGAGACGCATCCCCGTTATCGCTGAGAATCACATCCGGATCAAACCGTTTAATGAATTTCTTGATCTCCTGGAGATCGACCTGCTCCATCTCCAGTTGATATCCTTCGCACTCAAGGACAATCTCTGTACTGTGCGGGTACGGGGCGAGCCCAGAGGGATAGGTCGAATCGCCGTTCGTGCGAAGTTCCATCACTCGAAGATCGGGAAAACCTCCATCGTCCACCCACACCGACTCCGAAGGATCGGCGGTGATCTTGAAAATCCGATTCCCTTCGACCTCGACGATGCATTTCCCAGTTGGGAAAATCCCTTTTTCGTAGAGATAGGCTTGAGGCAAAGGGACATCGCAGTTGTAGAAGGTGACTCGTTCTTCCCATGGGCTGAGAATTCTCGGAAGTTGGATGTAAACACTGGGATCTCCCAATTCGATCTCCATCACCTCTACTTCGTTTCCGCTCCAGAACTCTCTCCTTCTTGTCCACTGCCACCCTGTCATCCGACGTGCTTTCTGAAAAGAATGAAGGAAGGCAAAAAGATCCCCTCTCTTTCCCTGGGCATAGAAGCGAGGTCGAAAGGGTTCTTCGAATCGACGGATGCACCCGTCTTCTTCCTTGATCCAAAGGATCATTGAAGAGTCGAGAGGATAAAGATCAAAGAGCCATCCTTGGCGTTCCATGAGATTGCGTAGAAAATAGAAATCATAGGTAACGGTTAAGGCAAGGAGGCCGGTTTTGTCATTAGGCGAGGTCACGGGTTCTTAAATGTCTCAAACCCTAACCCGTTTTCCGAAGACCAAACTGGCTTCCTAACCTTAACCCAAATACCCTCTTCCCCGTTATGATGGATTGTTTGGAGGAGAGGAATTCTTCTCTTCCAGGGTTTTCAAACGTGATCGCAATTCGACGAGGGCTTTTTCATGTTCGATGAGAATGGAGACCAAGATGGTCTCAAAGGGCCAGGGCCTTGAGGCATAGACCCCTGCTTGCACATGAAGCCTCGCCTCCTCGAAGAGATGATCGAGGAACTGTTGATCCTCTTTCCTCAGTCCTCTTCGAAATTTCTTCCACTCTTGAACTTCCTGTTCCAAAACCCGACTAAACGGGAGAACCGTTCTTCCCATATCGCAACCCTGTTTCCAATGCAAAATGCAAATTGTAAAGTGCAAATTGAAAAATTTTCCTGTCTACCATTGGAAAGGTAATATTGTTTCTGGAAATTTCCGTTTTTCATTTTGCATTTTACAATTTTCAATGATGTTTAGTTTCGGTCCTTTCTCCAGCGTTACTTTGGGGCCTTCGTCGTCCAGAGAAACTCTCCAGACCACATTAGAAAACTGGAAGAGCTTCCTCATCAGATAGGCTCTCCTCGAATGAGGGGAGAGGAAGGATTGAAATAGAAAGAAAGGAATCCCCTCTGCCGTCAGGCTCTCCACTTTTCTCAGGGACCTCTCAAGAAGGGGGCTCACTTCTCTCTCGGGTACATCCTCATCCAAAAAGGTGGTGAGGGGACCCAGAAGGATCACCAGAGGCTTTTGTGCTCGGACCATCACGTTGTCTTCCATGAGTAAAGAGACTAACTTCTCTCCCATGAGTGTGGCCATTTGGTAACAGGTGAACGCCCTTGCGATTCGAATTCGATGGAGAAGATCTTCCGGAGGGATCAAAATCTTTCTCGCAAAGGAGGATACGATGTAGGGGTCAAATCGATTGGCTCCATCCAAGACGATGGTCTCGATTCCATGACCCACCATCCACCCCGCCACATAGGAAGAAATCTCCTCAACCCTCTCCCCTCCGAAGAGGACCTTTCTCAGAGAGGACGATTCCACCTGTGACAACGCTTCATCGAGCCAAAAACTTACATTACGTTCGGAGTTCGGAGTTCGGCGTTCGGCGTTCTTGGCTGAAACAGTTCGGAGTTCGGTGTTCGGCGTTCGGAGCATCTTGTTCATACAGTTCGGCATATCTTCTCCTTTCACTCGCAGCTACGAGTTTCAAGCCTTTAAAAGCTTCTTTTATTCCACCTATTCTGTTTCTCGTCTCCGAACTCCGAACTCTAAACTTTTCTGAACACTCCAATCACTTTTCCAAGGATCCGCGTCTCTCCTGATCTCTTTTCGATTCGAATCGTTTCCCAGCGTTCATTATCGGGCTTCAACTCGATCTTTTCTCCTCTTCTAAAAAAACGTTTTACCGTAGCCTCTTCTCCCACGAGGGTAACCACGACGTCTCCGTTTTCCGCTGACGTTTGAGACCGGACAACGACATAGTCATCCGGGAGAATGAAAGGCGACATGCTGTCTCCTTTCACTTTCAAAAGGAAGACCTCCTCTCCCTTGGCCCATTCCGTAGGCATGGGCATTGTGCCTTCTACATGCTCGATGGCGAGAATAGGTATTCCTGCTGCTACCTTGCCCACGATGGGAACTTCCCGGATCGGCAATCTCTCTCCTCTCTTTAAACGTTCACCGGGGAACCCGTGGAGTTCACGCTCTTGGAAGACGAGAACTTCAAGCCCTCTGGAGGTCGAGGTCCTGCGCTTCAAATAACCTTTTCTTTCGATGGCCCTAAGGTGATCGAAAACCGCCCGGGGGTAGATGTTGAATTGTCGGCCAATTTCCCTTACCGAGGGGGGATAACCTCGTTCCTTAATGAACGTTTTGACGAAACCAAATATCTCTTCCTGTCGAGATGTCAGTTCCATTTCTTCCTCCCTAATTGTAGAGTACTATACATTTGTTTAGTTGTCAAGAGGCCATGAAATCAATGCTGTCTTAACTAAATGCAAATTGCATCGAGGGATTTGATTTCATTTGCACTTTTCGATCCACACGGGCTCCCTCTAAAATCAGCTTCACCGCAGAGACGCCCCTGTCTGCCCGGCGTAGGGACGACGCAAAGGTTGATTCTTTTCTGCTTTCCGCACCTTTTCCCGTGCCGTTCCTCTCGACGGCAAGGGAAAAGCCTAATCCCTCTGCGCTCCTTGCGCCTTTGCGGTGAAAACTCAATTGGGCAAGAATGCTATCACATTCGGTTTTTATGAATTCTGTGGTGGTTGGAATTCGCTCCATCTTTGAGTTAAAATGAATTTTAATGGTTTTTCAGAACACAGCGGAATAAGGAGCAAAAGCGAGAATTCTCGGTGTGGCAACATATTAGGGAAGACATCCAAACGATTAAAGAACGAGATCCTGCAGCGAAGAATTATGTAGAAATCCTTCTCTGTTACCCAGGACTCCACGCCATCTGGCTTCATCGCCTTGCGCATTTCTTCTACCGACGGAACTGGTTCACCACAGCACGCCTGATCTCTCATTTCAATCGCTCGTTCACGGGAATCGAGATTCATCCCGGTGCGAAAATCGGGAGACGCCTCTTCATCGACCATGGCATGGGCGTGGTGATTGGCGAGACCTCAGAAATCGGCGACGACTGCCTGATCTACAAAGGGGTCGTCCTGGGGGGCACCACCCTTGAAAAGAAGAAACGCCATCCTACCCTGGGCAACCGTGTGATCGTAGGCTCAAATGCAACGATTCTGGGTGCCATTACGATTGGTGACGGAGCTCGCATCGGGTCTGGTTCTGTCGTGGTGAAGCCTGTTCCTCCCAACGTCACGGTAGTCGGCGTTCCAGCCAGGGTATCGGAAAGCATGACTCCGGAAAAGGCGGAACTCGATTTCGAGCACGGCAATCTTCCCGATCCTCTTGCAGACATCATGAAAATGCTTCTCCAGCTTCACACCCGACTGGAGGAAAGGGTGAAACGACTGGAGAACCCGAGCACGAAGAACAATTCTTCTCAGGAGTAACCGATGAGCAAGTATCCCAAGTTCTTGATGGAACATTTCCAGAGCCCAAAGAATGTGGGTGAGATCCCTGACGCAGACGGAGTCGGCACAGTCGGCAATGCTCGTTGTGGCGACATCATGCAGATGTATATCAAGGTGAAGGGGAACAAGATCACCGAAGCGAAGTTCAAGACCTTTGGTTGCGGTGCAGCCATTGCGACCAGTTCCATTCTTACGGAGCGAATCAAAGGGGCGACCCTCGACGAAGCTCTGAAGATTTCTGCGAAGACCGCCGAGGAGGTCTTGTCTCAACTGCCCAAGGAAAAAGCTTGTTGTTTTACCCTAGCGGCCGATGCTTTGAAACTTGCCGTTGATGAGTATCGCTGCAAAGAAGAAGGGATTCACGAAAAAGGTGGGTTCAGCCTGAAGGAATTGACCGAGGAAAGCTGAAAAGAGTTTTTATGACGCGAGAAGACAAGATTGTCTTTCTCAAGAACCCTGACCGGGTGATCGAGCAACTCATCAAGAACTTTGTCCAGACGAGCGAACTCAATCGAAGAACCCCACTCGACCACGGAGTGTATTGGGACGAACCTCTGGTAGGATTTGCCTCCGGAAACGACCCGCTCTTCTTCGACTACAAGACGATCATTGGCTCCTTTCACCTCACCCCACGAGAAATCATCGCTGCTGCATTAAGAGAGAAAGATCGAACCCTTCTCCTTTCCGAGATGGAACAGATTAGCGTCATCGCCTGGATTCTGCCCGCGGCCGAAGACATCCGCCAGAGTAATCGAAAAGAGGACAAGTTTCCTTCCAAGCTCTGGAGCTACGCGAGACATCTCGGTGAAGACTTCAACCAGGCTTTGCGGAAACATGTTGTCGGCTACCTGGAGGATCTGGGATACGTGGCTGTGGCGCCTCTGCTCCTGCCTTCTTTCCAATCCTTTCGTGACGAAAAAGTCGGCTGGGTTTCGTCTTGGTCGGAACGCCATGCAGCCTATGCCTGTGGCCTCGGGACCTTCAGTCTGAACGATGGCTTCATCACAGCCAAAGGGATGGCCATCAGGGTGGGGAGTGTTGTGACCCTCTTGAAGCTAACACCGAGCGACAAGAAATATCAGTATCCCAAAGAAAATTGTCTGGTCTTTCGGAATGAAAAATGCGGAAAATGCATTCCGAGATGTCCTGCCGGCGCCATTACGGAGAAAGGACATGACAAGGACAAATGCCGGGAGTACATCCACTCTGAGCCTCTGGTTGCGAAGCACCAGGAGTATGGATTAGAAGGCTCTCCGCACGCTTGTGGCCTCTGCCAGACCCGCGTCCCCTGTGAATCCTCAATCCCCCGTCCTGATCTTATTGCTTAGAGATCCCAACTCCCCCTCTTTCCTCTTGACAAAGACTACTCTTATTGTTTATATGATTATATACTCATAAATGCATGGAGGAATACCTATGGAAGAAAGAGTTCTCGCATTGAAGGCTGAGATCAGGTCGAAGATTATGAAGGCCTTGGCCCAGCCCACCCGTTTGATGATCCTAGAATTTCTTCGACACGGAGAACGATGCATTCTGCGAAATTATTCCTGTTTAAGCTGGATCAAGGCGATCGATCAATCCTACGTTGAATCCCGTCATCATTTCGCTCGAGAAAATGCAGGAGAAGTCCGCCATGGTGACTCCACGTTCCGTCACAGGTCATTGAAAGGATGGGGTCGAAGGTCATGGTCAAAGTGACGGATCCGGAGATCTTCAATATTCTGGACAGGGTGAGCAGAGTTTTAAAAGTCCAATTTGAAGAGCAAGAGAAATTGTTTGCCAGAATTTGATTTTGCGAACGAGGCAAGTATGGGCTTCATCCCACAGTAAAGGTGGGTGTGCAAGAAGTAGGTGTAGAAAGGAACACAGATGAAAGACCGGTATAAGTTTCTCATCGTCGTAGGTGTATTTGTGGCAGCATATTTCATCCCATTTGGGGACGAAAGGGTAAGAAAGGCGATCCTTGAGGCCTTTTACATGATTCAGGATTATGCCCAGAAGCATGTGCTTTTATGTCTTGTCCCGGCATTCTTCATTGCAGGGGCCATAACGGTCTTCGTTTCCCAGGCATCGGTCATGAAGTACTTGGGGCCTCTTGCAAATAAATTCCTTGCTTATTCCGTCGCTTCTGTCTCCGGAACCATTCTCGCCGTCTGTTCCTGCACAGTGCTCCCGCTCTTTGCTGGCATCTACCGGATGGGGGCGGGGATAGGGCCTGCAACGGCCTTTCTCTATTCAGGCCCTGCCATAAATATTCTCGCCATTGTTCTTTCCGCAAAGGTCCTGGGCTGGCAGATCGGGCTTGCAAGGGCTGTTGGTTCTGTTGGTTTTGCATACGTGATCGGTCTCGTCATGGCGTTTATTTTCAGAGACGATGAGACAGAGAAAAAGAAGATCCAGATGGCAATGCCTGCCGAAGAGCCACCGCTTCCCCTCTGGCAGGAGATCGTCTACATGGCCTCTATGATAGGTGTCCTCGTCTTTGCAAACTGGGCAAAGCCTGATGTCACCGAGGGATTCTGGTATGGCGTATACACCATCAAGTGGTACATCACCGGCGCTTTTGGCCTTCTGTTTACATATACCTTTGTCAAGTGGCTCAAGGCAAGGTTCTGGGTGTCGTTAGTCGGGGTCCTTGCAGTGGCCCTTCTTGCGGTCCTTTTCCCAAAACATCCACTTCTCTCATTCTCTGCAGGCATCGCCTTTCTCGTTTACGCAGGCAAAACCTCTTCTGCTGAAACGAAAGGCTGGATCGATGCTACCTGGTCATTTACCCTCATGATCCTGCCGCTCCTCTTCGGCGGTGTGCTTATTGCCGGGTTTCTGCTCGGCATGCCCGGCACGGACAACGGGATCATCCCGAACCAGTGGATTGCCTGACTGGTGGGAGGCAATTCATTATTTGCCAATCTTCTGGCATCAGTGGTCGGGGCCTTCATGTATTTTGCGACCCTCACAGAGGTACCTATCGTACAGGGTCTTCTTGGTTCAGGGATGGGGAAAGGCCCTGCCCTCGCTTTACTCCTTGCAGGTCCCGCACTGTCACTGCCGAGCATGATTGTCATAAGAAGCATCCTTGGGACGAAGAAATCCTTTGTCTTCTTCGGTCTCGTTATAGGACTCTCCACAATTGCGGGAATGATTTTTGGATGGATGGTGGGGTAGAAGCGGTTATTAGGTGAGAAGTCTTGAACAAGAAGAAATAAGACATTGTCATATTGAAAGGAGGTAAAGACAATTGAAAAAGATTGAAATTCTCGGCATGGGTTGAGCCAAATGCAACCAGCTCGCGGAGCGAGCCAAAGAGGCGGTCAAAGAGTTGGGAATTGATGCTGAGGTAATTAAAGTACAAGACATTAAAACCATTACCAATTATGGTGTGCTAATGACGCCGGCTTTGGTTGTGGATGGTGTCGTCAAGGTTGCGGGAAAGCTCCCGAAGGTAGAAGAGATTAAGGGTTGGATCAAATAATAAGGGGGATAAGAATGGAAGAAAAATGTCTTTGTGAATCAAATGAGATCTTAATTTTCTCTTGTGCCGGCAGCTCCAATGTCGGGCAGATCGCCAACCAGGCGGCCATCAAACTTGCGCAGGGTGGCGTTGGCAGGTATTTCTGTTTGGCAGGTATCGGCGGCCATGTCAGTGGAATGATCGAGTCAACCAAGGCGGGCAAAATGCTTATCGCCATCGATGGTTGCCCCGTGGCATGTGCTAAGAAAACCCTGGAACACGCCGGTTTCCAGATCGACGAATACGTGCAGACCACCGACTTAGGTATTGAGAAGAACCACGAATTTAATCTGGACCCTGCTGACGTTGGAAGGGTCAGCGATCATATAGCTTCTCTCGTTTCGAAAAGAAGAGGCGTGTAGTAACATTCAATGGATGTATGATCCCGGAATGGCTGTTGGCTTGTCCTTACTGGAAACAGGGGCTAATCGAGTCTGAGAGAATCTTGAACGAAGTAAGATGAAGAAAAGGAGGCACATAGATGGAAACATTGAAAGACTTTTTAGACGTTGCACTGGAGTTTCACGGCCACAAATGCCCCGCCATGCCCATGGGTTTAAGGGCTGGTATTGCAGCGATGAAGGCCCTTGGTGTTGAAAGGGCCAAAGACAAAGAACTGATCGTAGAGGCAGAAACGGGCAAAGGGCATGCAGCCGGGTGTTTTCTGGATGGGGTCATGGTTTCTACCGGATGCACTTATGGAAAGGCAAACATTCAGAAACTTTACTACAACAAGATGGCGTTTACTCTGATTGATGCAAAATCGGGCAAGGCAATAAGGGTTTCTTTAAAGCCCGGGTTCTTTGAAAAAGCACTCCAATCCCCATTTGTTCAGGAACGAAAGAAGGGAGTTCCCCCTCAAGATATATCACCTGAGATAACAAATCCGTTAGTGGAGCGCATATTGAATCTGCCGGAATCCGAATTCCTGGACATCGGGAAAGTGTTTCACAAAGAGGTGAAAAAGGGAGCCACTAATTTTGAAGTGAAACGATGTTCAAAATGTGGAGAGGCTGTTTTTACAGACAAATTGAAGAAAACACCTAATGGTGAGTTGCTCTGCATCCCGTGTGCAGAGACAGAAATGAAGATAAGACTTATTTTCAGACTTCCTTTATCCTGAGTGGGGCAGGAGACAGAGCACTGCCCCACTCTAAAGGACAATGATGTTTATATTGATTGTAGCTGCCACATTGGTTTTTCTTTTTACCACAGTTTTGACCATTGCGGGCGTTGGGGCGGCGTTTATCATTATCCCCACCTTCTATTGGTTGGGTATCCCTCTTAAAGAAGCGATGGCCGTGGCCCTGCTTCTGAATACCTTCAGCATGGTATTTGCCTCGGCGAACTACATCCGCCGCAAACTGGTGGTTTTCCAAACGGCAATTCCCATTATCATTCTTGCCATAATCTTTTCGCCCCTCGGCGCTTATTCAACGAAATTCTTTTCGGAAAAGGTATTGCTGGGCCTTTTTATTGCATTTCTCGTCTTTGCCGGTTCGATGATGCTATTTTATCGCCCGAAACAAAAAGTCTCATCAGAATCAACAAAGAAGGAATTGGTATCGGGTATTGCAACCGGGACTTTTGCCGGGTATCTCGGAGGATTGCTTGGCGTGGGCGGAGGAAACTTCATCGTTCCCGCTCTGGTATGGCTGGGATTTGACCCGAAGAAGGCTTCGGCAACAACTGCCTTCATTGTGATTTTTTCCTCTTTGAGCGGCTTTTTTGGCCATGCCACGACGGGCCATGTCAATTTGACTCTCCTTTCGTTTTCAGCCATTGGTTCAATTGCCGGAGCGTTGATCGGCTCCTGGCTTATGACAGAGAAGTTGCAAAGCAGGCATGTGAAAATGGTCATTGGAATTGTTCTCTATGGGATTGCCATCAAGATGGCATGGGGAGCATTTTCTAAGACGCATGCGCTTATCATCAACGGATGGCGACCAAGTTGCTGATAAGAAGTGGCTGGAGGAGGAAAGAGATGAACATAAAACATGTGGTGTTGAATCTCAGTCCACAGGAGACACTCAGGCTCACGAGAATCCTTCTTGACGAAGACAAAGACGAAGCCCTTGCGTTTCTCAAGGAATGTCTCAAGCCTCAATTGGATCAGGCGACCCGGGATCATTGAGTGCCGGTCTTTGAGGCTTCGTATAAGCCTTCTCAAAAGGATACCTTCGGCAAACATTAAGCCGATAAGAGATCGGAGAGGAAGAAATGTCAAACGATTCAATCGTGCTCAAATTGACTCCGGAAGATGCTCTCAGACTCACAAGAATCCTCCTCGACGAAGACAAGGAGGAGGCGACTTCTGTTTCTTAAACAATGCCTCAAACCTCAACTCGATCAGACAGGCCAGAGGCCGTTTGGTTCGTTCTTTTGAAGCTCCATAATATCCCTGAAAGGAGAGGAGAACGAATGAAAAAGAGAAACTATTCTGTTTTTGACGTTACTGATCTTCACGATCTTCGCTTTTCCTATCAAGACCTCTTTCTCAGAGCCTTCTGTAGATCGAGCGGTTTCCAAAAGAGATTGCCCAAAGTCCTCTTCCGAAACTCCTGGATTTCGGGAGGGGTAAATGCATCCCATGCAAGAAGATGGCGCCCATTCTTAAAGAGCTGTCAGAGGAGTATAAGGATCGGGTCGATCATAAAGATTATCGAGATTGACCAGGAACGCGGAGCTGACCACAGGCAAACAGGATTCGTCTCATTCCGACACAGATCTTCTTCGATTCAAAGAATCAAGGAAGTCTTCCGGCATGAGGGGTTTATGGACAAAGAAGCAGATCAAGAAGGTATTCGATAAGATGGGGGTTAAATAGACCCATGGAAACCCTTCTCAGTCACCTTTCTCAATCGCTTACCGAAAACCCTCTTCTCGCCTATCTCGGTGTTTTCGTGGGAGGGATTCTCTCTTCCTCCAGTCCCTGCGTCCTGGCCACCATCCCGCTGGTGATTGGCTATGTGGGAGGCTATTCAGAAGGAGACCGGCGTAAGGCTCTTCTTTACTCTCTTAACGTTCATCCTTGGCCTCTCGATCACCTTTACGGTTTTAGGGGCCATTGCCTCCTTGATCGGAGGCCTCTTCGGGATGATCAGCCGCACATGGTACTTCGTTGTGGGAGGAATCGCCGTTGCCATCGGTCTTCAACTGGTCGGCCTTTATGAATTGAACTTTCCCATTCCCGGTCATCTTCAACCCAAACAGAGAGGGATATTGGGAGCCTTTATCCTCGGTCTCATCTTCGGCATCGTATCTTCACCCTGTGCCACCCCGATCTTGGTCCTTATCCTGACCTTTGTCGCCTCAAAAGGAGAGATCGTCTATGGGACCTCCTTATTGTTTGTCTATGCGCTCGCCCACTGTGCGTTGATCTTTTTGGCAGGCATCGCAACAGGTTTTGCAGAAGGATTCATCAAATCCAAAGGGAATTTCAAATGTGACAACCTGGGGAAAAAGGATTGGAGGTTCGATTGTCTTACTCGTGGGAGTCTATATGGTTTATTCAGGGATTACCCTGTAGGTCATCGAAATGCTCCTTCATTCCTATAAAATCACACGTACGCTTCCCTGCCTGGCCGATCCGAGAAGATCCGGGTGATCGCAGAGGTATCGGATGAGATTCACGAGGTGTTTCCTTATCTGAATGCCATCCTGAAAGGATGCATCTACAATCATCCGGCTAACACGTTAACCATCAGGAAGGATCAGAAACTGATCACCCTCCATGCCCTACCACATTACTTTGGCAAAGATCGAAGATGAGAAAGAAGCCGAAGAACTTCTGAAATGGTTGAAGGATCTGATCAACGAAACGTATGAACAGACGAGAGCGAGATCGAACCTAACTATTCCATGGCAGCAGATCTCAAGGCACTCGATCATCTTTAAGCTTCTTCCCGGGACGAATTGCAAGAAATGCGGGGAACCGACCTGCCTTGCCTTTGCTGTCAAGCTCGCAGGGCAGGAGGCTAGAGATTATCAAATGTGACCCGCTGTTTTCGGAAAAATATCAGGAGAAGCGAAAGGTGCTGTTTGAGCTTTTACATGCCGCCGGGTACGACGTTCCAAGTGTCTCCTCGGCTATCGAGAAAAGACTTGAAGGCTAAGACCATTGGTGTCCAATATACTTGTTGCGAATAGAGGTGTTCGGTCAGGATGCGAAAGATTCAAGCACACGTAGATGAGGAAGGGCGACTGGTTCTACCCGAAGACTTGGTCTCCCAGTATGGACTCAAACCCGGCGCCCAAGTCCTTATTGATGAGAAGGCAACGGGTCTGCATGTACATACCCCCGCTAGCCACTTAGGCAAGGTATACATCGAACCGACCAATGACTGCAATCTTCGTTGTGTCACCTGTGTTCGAAATGTGTGGGATGAACCTTTGGGTCTAATGGAGAGTCGCACCTTTGCTCGGATCATCGAAGGATTAAAGGATTTCTCTCCGCCCCCGCTGGTCTTTTTCGGTGGGTTCGGAGAACCCTTGTCTCATCCTGATATCATTGACATGGTTCGTCAGGTTAAGGCTATTGGGTCTCGTGTCGAGTTGATTACGAATGGAACGTTACTCACCCCCGATACGTCAAAAGGATTAATCAATGCAGGACTCGACATGCTCTGGGTTTCTTTGGATGGAGCTTCTCCAGAAAGCTATGCCGATGTCCGTTTGGGAGCGACGCTCCCCGAAGTTCTCGCCAACATGACCGCTTTCCGATATGCCTGCCGTGGCGATATCTTTTTGCCCGAACCGTCGATTGGAATCGTCTTTGTGGCTATGAAAAGGAACATCGCAGACTTGTCTTCCATCTTGGGGATTGCGAACCGATTTCAGGCAACCCGTCTTCTGGTAACAAACGTCTTGCCTTACACGGCTGAAATGTATCATGAAATACTTTACCTTCGTGCACTCAACGACATTGTCTATACTCCCTCCCCGTATCGCTTTAGCTTGCCCAAGATCGATGTGGACTCGGTCACCTATGATTCGCTCTATCATGCTTTGCGCAATTGGCGCAGTGTGAATTTCGCAGGAGGAGACCTGTGTGAATCAACCAACCGCTGCCCCTTCATTGAAAGTGGTGCTACGGCGATGAGTTGGGAAGGGAACATGAGTCCATGTCTCCCGTTGCTGCATGGCCATGTCACTTATTTATTTGATACGAAACGCTCCTTGAAACGTCATGTCGTCGGGAATGTGAACGAACGCTCCTTATATGACCTGTGGCACACGCCGGATTACGTGGCTTTCCGAGAGCGTGTCCAGGAGTTTGATTTTTCCCCATGTACCTCCTGTGGCGGGTGCGAACTTTTCGATTCGAATGAAGAGGACTGCTTCGGCAACACCTTCCCGACCTGTGGAGGTTGTCTATGGGGGCAGGGAGTTATTCAGTGTCCTTGAGCGTTAAGAAAACTCAGAAGGAGGAATAAGAAAATGGCTGAAGAACGGATTGGTAAGAAACTCTCATTTCTGGATCGCTTTCTGACGTTGTGGATCTTTTTAGCCATGTTTGTAGGCGTGTTCTGGGGCTATCTGTTCCCGGGCGTGGTTGGCTTCTGGAATCAATTCCAGGTCGGCACCACCAACATTCCAATTGCCATCGGGCTCATCCTGATGATGTATCCGCCCCTTGCCAAGGTCCGGTACGAGAAGCTGGGCTTTGTCTTCCGAGACTTCAAAGTCCTTGCCCTCTCCCTGGTCCAGAACTGGGTGATCGGCCCCATCCTCATGTTCCTCTTGGCCATTCTGTTTCTCGCCGGGTATCCCGAGTACATGGTAGGCCTGATCCTGATCGGCCTCGCCCGCTGCATCGCCATGGTGATCGTCTGGAACGACCTGGCGGCAGGCGACAGGGAGTACTGCGCCGGGCTGGTGGCGTTTAACTCCATCTTCCAGGTGCTTTTCTTCTCCGTCTACGCCTACATTTTCATCACCGTGTTGCCTCCCTGGCTCGGGCTGAAGGGGATGGCGGTCAAGATTACGATTGGCCAGATCGCCGAGAGTGTATTCATCTATCTTGGTATCCCCTTCATCGCCGGAGTGCTCTCCAGGCTCATCGGTCTCGAAAACGCTGGGCCGGGAGTGGTACGAGGAGAAGTTCATCCCCAAAATCAGCCCGATCACCCTGATCGCCCTGCTCTTCACCATCCTGGTCATGTTCTCCCTGAAAGGCGAATACATTGTCCAGCTTCCTTTGGATGTCGTTCGGGTGGCCATTCCTCTATTCATCTATTTCGTGGTCATGTTCTTCGTCTCCTTCTATCTCTCCAAGAAGGTCGGAGCCACGTATGAACAGTCAACAACCTTGAGCTTCACGGCGGCATCGAATAACTTCGAACTTGCCATTGCGGTAGCCGTGGCCGTCTTCGGGGTCAACTCGGGCCAGGCCTTTGCCGCTGTCATCGGTCCCCTGTTGGAGGTGCCCGTATTGATCAGCCTCGTCAACGTCGCCCTTTGGTTCAAGAGGAAATATTTCCCTTACGCGGTGGAAACCCCGACTGGGGTTTGTCATGTATCCTGCAAGCCGTAATCATTGCAAAGCGCATAGAGCATGGAGGTTGTCAGCAATGTTGAACAAAAACAAGAAACAGCAAAAGGTTAGGATTGTCTTTGTCTGTGTTGAAAATGCCCGTCGGAGTCAGATGGCACAGGGGTTTGCTGAGAGCCTTGGACAAGGAAAATTAGAGGTTTACAGCGCCGGTTCCCGACCTTCTTCTCAGATTGATCCACTGGTCGTTGAGGTCATGAAAGAGAAAGGGATCGATCTCTCTTCCAGACAGCCCCAAAGGGCTAAACGATCTTCCTCCAGTCGAGATGGATTACCTCGTTACGATGGGATGTGAAGAAACCTGCCCAGCCGTTCTTTCGAAGAGAGTTATCGAATGGGACATACCAGATCCGAAGGGAAAACCAATTGATGTCTACCGCAAAGTCAGGGACTTCATAGAGAAAAAGGTAAAGGCTCTCCTAAAAGATGTGGGCTGAGAAATGGATGGGGATGGAGGTCGAAAGAAGCGCCTGCTACCGAGCCTCGCGAGCTATGCCTGTGATCTCCTGTCGCCGCAATGACGAGATTGGAATAAGGGCTATTCGCTCCAAATCATACAACCGTAGCCCTCTTGCAATGCCCAGTAGAGAGACCTGGCATCGTTTTCGCTTAAATAAAGTACGATTTCGGTAAAACTCTCCCCGCGCAAAGCATGCCATAGTGTCCCCAAGGGTTTGATGATGAGGTAGGATTTCAGGGAAGACAAGATATTGAGAACAGTGGACAGGGTCCCTTCGGCCTTTGGCCTCACATATAGCCAAATGTTGCCATCGAGACTCAACCGATACCTTGCAGGCATATCTCCCACCTGGAGGGCTTCGAGTTCAGAGGTGGTTTCCTCACCTTCTTTTGCAGGCTTTATTTCCTTCCTTCCCGGTTCGATGAGAGCATCTTTCTTCAGAAGGGTCAGAGGCTTTACCTGGATGGATGCACCCCAGATTCGAAGAGAATCGATGGACAACTCCTTCAACACGGTTCCTCTGGCCTTGATGAAAATCTTTTTCTCAACCAGGTCAAACAGAACGTAGACTTGAGGTGTCTTTGCAAGCTGGTGCTCCGATTTTAAAAGATTGTTCTCCCTGACCAGTCTATCTAACTCGGGAGCAGGTGCTGCTTCGACACGCACCGCAAGAAAGAGACATAAGAAGAGGAGTTTGTAAAAGACCATTAGAAGATCAATACTTTTGTTCCCAGGGTCGCTGCCTGATACACGATTTTGAGGTCTTCGTCTCCCACCCGGACACATCCGTGAGTGATGTTTTTTCCGAGAAGTCTCGTATACAGGGTCCCATGGATGAAGTATCCATCCCCAAATCCGAGGGCGTAATCTCCCAGCATACCTAATTCGACTCGATCTTTGGGATTCTTAGGGATGGGCTTGCCTTCTTCGATAAAAGCCCAGTCAGGCTTTACCCAAGCCGGTTTCACAAATTTCGACTCGACCTTGAACTCCCCTCTGGGAGTGTCAAATATCCATCTCCGGGTTCCCGAGGGCTCGATCAGGAGACTCCCGCTCCCAGCGGAAACGGTCGCTTTGAGGGAGGTTTTGATGCCTTCTTTCAGGTAGAGGACATTGTCCGCCGTATCGATGATAATGTACAGGCCCCTGGGTCCAAGGACTTGAAGCTTCCTCTTTAATACAGCGTTCTCAGATTTCAGAACCTTCAAGGACCGCGGTTTCGGCTCGGTCGATTGCATATCCAGTGCCCTTGAGGCTCTCCATCCGATCACATACCCCGCCGCCAGTATGGATAGCCATATCGAGAAGATCAGTCCTGCAATCTTAAGGAATCTCTTTTTACTTCCCCCGCTTACTTGGGGTTGCGGTTCCTGCGGAGGACAGACTGTTTCGTTCATCTATTGCCCCGACGATCGTCACTGGGGTACCCACGTCTACCGTATGGTAGAGTTCTTCAATCTGATGGTTATCGAGGGAAATGCAGCCATAGGTCAGACCTTCATCTCCCCCGCCGTGGATCTCGATGGAGCCCCCGATCCCTGCGGTCTCTGGAAGCAGGCCTCTTTTTTTCGCCCGATAAAACTCCCTTCGGTCTTCTTCATTCGGGTAATTGATCAACAGAGCCCGATAATAGCGACTCGCGGGATTCTTCCTGATGATCCTGTATTTTCCCTCAGGCGTTGCATTGTCTCTTGCTCGCAGCTTGTCCGACCAACCGTTCTGACCCAGGCCAACCGGATAGCTTTTCGACAGGTTCCCATCTTTGTAAAGCAGCAATTTCTTATTGGCTTTGACAACGAGGATGCAGTGGATGTCTTTTCCCCTTGATTCCTCAATGGTCTCCGTCGCCCACCTTTTCCACTTGGCAATCTGGTTTGTGTCCTTGTAGCGGTTTAGGACAGGGGCCGTCGCCTTTTCGGCTTGGGCCAGATAGACCTCCACTTCTTTCAGTTTCTCTTCAGAGGCAGGATACTGCTCCTTTTTATAGAGCGTCTGCACCTCGTTCAGAGCCACTTCGGCCCTTGTCAGGTAGCTCCTTGGGACTTTTAAATGAACGAGGAGAGTCACCTCTTCCAGGTGATTGTGTTTCTCCCGCAGGCTTTTCATTCGCTCGAGAACCGCCGAGGCTCTCTTCTGCTTCTCGATTTCAAGCTGTTTGAACAATTCATCGCCCTGTTTGAGCAGTTGAGCGAATTCAGCCTGGACAGGCTTATAGTTCCTGAACCATCTGAACTGAGCATTGACTTTTGCAAGATTGCCCTTTGACTTGAGAAGGGCTTCTCTGTAACTGCTGAAGGGTTCCTTCAGATAAAAGGGGGCGCCGGCCCTCCAGAGATCAAACTCTTGCTTTTCGGCAAGGCTGACCTCCGGGGGAACCGGCTCTTCCTTGACACATCCGGTCAGGAATAAGCAAAGGATGGCTACTGCGAGGACTGTTCGTTTCAATGTTGAGCAGTTATCCAGTGGCCTACTTCTTTTCCCTGCCTTCGCCTTCTCCATAGCCTGCGTAATCTGGGCTGCTACGGCTGCTGCTTTCTCCTTCACGGCATTCGCCTTGGTGACGGCGGCTGCGTAATCTTCTTTATCAATCAGGCCCTGAATCTCAGCCATCGCGTCATCGACGCCTTTCACATCACCCTTGAGGGCCTCGATATCTGCTGCTGTTCCCTTGCCTTTTGGAGCTTTAGCAAGAAGATTCTTCGCTTCGTCTGCGGCAGCCTTGGCAGCGTCCATTGCAGCGACTGCAGCCTGTTTCGCTGCTTCCTTCTTGGCAGGAAGAGCAGCCTTCATATCAGCTGCCGTCTTTGACAGGTCGGCGAGCATCTGTTTGGTCTTATCAAAGCTCTTGAAGGTTTTGCCGTCCTGGACCTTCAGTTCCTCATTGATGGCTGCGAGCGAATCGTTTAACTTCTTTTCGTCCTCTGGAGCGTACTTTCCAAGTCCCTCTGCAATGACTGCCTTCACAGCAGCTGTCGTATCCTCGATCTCTTTCGTGGGCTTTGAAGCGCAGCCGACGAGGAATGCCAATACCATTAACCCAACAACAATCAATCGAACTCTTTTCATCTTTTCTTCCTCCTTGTTTTTGGGAATTTAAACTAATTTAAACCTAAACGAGAAATAACGTCAAGAGCCACACCCTGTGGGCTCTCTTTTCTTCTTGAGACAGGTTGATTTTCATGTATTAGGTTGTTCTTTCGTTGGTCCAGTCTTTGGCGCAGAAACTTTGACCGCCACAGCAACGACTTTGTCTCCATCTTTCTTGTACTCCACAGAGACTGCCATTCCCTTCTTCAGTTCCGCCAGCGACATCTCCATTCCAGCCCTGGTGATTCTTATATTGTCGTCCGTTGGAAAGGTCACTCGTCTTTCTTCCTTCTTCACCTTTCCTTTGACATCAATGGTTCCTGTCATTTCATTGACATTCTCAATGACACCAAGAAACTTTTCTATTTTGGGCTTTTCTTCCCTTACAGGAAGGGTCGGAGCTGAGGCGGATGTCGGAGCTTGTGCTTGCTTTTGTTGCCGCGCCACAGCAATCACCGCAAAGACGACCACAATAAAAAGGACTAACAACCTTATCAACCTTCTCGTTCCATTTCACCTCCTTTCATATAAGTCTTCAATTTGTATTCTATCGCAAGAAGAATGCCATGAAACGAAAGAAATAATAAGTCAGTAACTCATTGAAATTAGATACAAGTTTTTATATTACTGAAGATGAGAAGTTGTGGAATGTGTTGAATTTTACAACACTTAAATTTTGGAGGTGTGATGCAGAATACAACAGGGCGGAGACTTCTTTCTATTTCTTTTCGAGCAATCGATAAAGGGTCGTGCGGTCAATTCCCAATATTTCTGATGCCTTCTTCTTGTTTCCTCCTAACTTGTCAAGCACCTTCAAGATATAACTTCTTTCCATTTCTTTTAACGTCAACAATTTTTCGACGGGCCCAATGTCCGGTCCCCTGCTCTCTTCGATTATCTTTCTGGGCAGATTCTCAGGAAGGATAATGGGATGGGCCGACATAATGACAGCCCGTTCCATCGTATGTTCAAGCTCTCGAACGTTTCCTGGCCAAGAATATTGGGTGAGTATTTCAAGGGCATCTGGAGAGATGTGGGAAATATCTTTTCGATTCTCCTCAGAGAATTTTTGGAAGAAATGAACGGCCAGCAACGGAATATCCTCCTTTCTTTCTCTTAATGGAGGAAGGACCATCGACACGACGTTCAGGCGATCAAAAAGGTCTTCTCTAAATTTCCCCTCTTTGACCAATGGTTCGAGGGGTTGATTCGCCGCGGCGATCACTCGGACGTCGACCTTGACGTTCTCCATCCCTCCCACTCTCTTAATCTCATATTCCTGGAGAAACCTCAGCAGTTTGGCCTGCATCGAAAGACTAAGATTGCCCACTTCGTCGAGCAAGAGCGTCCCTCCGTCAGCCTCCTCAAAGAGTCCTCTTTTTGTCGAGAAGGCGCCTGTGAAAGCTCCCCGGACATGACCGAATAACTCACTCTCCGCTAGGGTCTCCACCAAAGAGGCACAATCCACCACGATAAAAGGCCCATTGCTCCTTTGACTGTTGTAATGGATGGAACGGGCGATGAGCTCTTTCCCTGTCCCCCGTTCTCCGTAGAGGAGGATGGTCGACCTCGCATCCGCCACTTTTGCGATCGTCTTATAGACCTGAAGTATTTGAGGGCTCCGTCCAATGACATTCTTAATCTGGTACTTATCGACGAGTTCCTGCCGGTAGAACTGGTTTTCCCGAAGAAGCCTTCTTTGATCAAGCGCTCTCTTGACCGTGATTCTGATCTCCTCCAGTTTAAAGGGCTTGCTGATGTAGTCGAAAGCGCCTTCCCGGATTGCCTCGATCGCCGTATCCATCGATCCAAAGGCGGTGACCACGATGACCGATGTTTCCGGAGAGGTTCTTCTGAAAGAACGGAGCACATCCATTCCGTCCTTTTCTCCCATCCGGACATCGGTGATCACGATGTCAAAGAGATTCTCCATCCCTTGAGAGATGGCCTCCTCTCCACTGAGGGCGGTGGTGACTTCGTATCCCTCTTTGGAGAGAACCTCTCTTAAGAGATCAAGGGTGACGGGATCATCATCTACGATCAGGAGATGTGTTAATGGTTTGCTCATCTTTCTCTTTCCCCTCGTAAACTGGGAGGAGGACAAGAAAAGTGCTCCCTTTTCCTACCTCACTTTTCACTTCTAACCTCCCGGAATGATCTCTGACGATTTTCTCACAGATGGACAGCCCCAATCCAGTTCCGTCCCCCATCCTCTTCGTAGTAAAGAAGGGATCGAAAATCTTCTTTTTGGACTCTTCTGGTATCCCGATTCCCGTGTCGGTAATTGAGATCTCCAACCACTTCCCATTTTCCGAGGTGGTGAGAGAGGGGATTTGCTGGGCCTTCACTGTGAGAGATCCTCCATGGGGCATGGCATCCAGGGCGTTGGTCATAAGATTGAGAAACAGGGTTTGAAGAGTGACGGAATCCCCTAAAACCGAAGGAAGTTTGGGGGAGAATGAGGAAAAGAGTTTAACATTTCGAGCACGGAACCAGGGCTCGCTCAGGCGGAACAATTCCTCCAGGAGTTCAGCTACATTCAGGAGTTTCAGTCGACGTTTGGGCTGAGAGGTGGAGGAGAGGAGATTTCGGACCGAATCTGCCAGTCGGTCCAGTTGAGATTCAATGATCTTCAACCGATCCCGATCCGGGGATTGGAGGGCCCCATCCTGCAACAGGAGCTGAATATAACCGGAGATGGAGTTCAGAGGAGTCCCAATCTGGTGAGCCATCATGGCGGTCACCTGTCCCAGGGCAGCCAGTTTTTCGGATTGACCCAGCTGTCTCTGAGATTCGAAGAGGGCTTCGTTCAGAAGCTTCAATTCCTCATTTCTCCTTGCCAATTCAGACGTGGCCTCTTGGATCTTTTCCGTCAATTCCTCATTGAACCGGTTCACCTGTGACAGGAGTTGAATGTTCTGGTCATGGGTCTCTCGGATGGTTTTGATCATCTGGTCGAAGTGTCTTCCCAATTCCCCCAATTCGTCACGGCTCTGAATCGAAGCTTCCGCTTCCAGGTTGCCTTTCTCTGCCTTCGACATTGCCTCGACGAGTCTCTTGATGGGATTCCCCACCATTCCTTTAAAGAGGAGGAGCAGCATCATCCAGATGAGAAAGATGCTAGACAGAGTCAGGATGAGCGTCCAGCGGACCCTTTGGTTCAGGTAACTCTGAACCTCGTTCAAGCTGCTGATCACTCGAACTCCACCGACGACCCTTGCCCCGGCATGGAGAGGGACAACGACCTCTAACCGTTCCTCCCCTTCCACCTCCATGAGAGAGGAAAAATGGTTGTCCTTTTTCAGGTCATTGATCTGACTCTTTGTCAGGGTCATCGGAGTCTCGCTGCCCTGCACAGACTGGGAGGCAACGAGTTCCCACCCTTTTGCGGTAAAGAGAAAGACCTGTATCTCCGTGAGACTGGGTCGGCTCAATAACCATTCCTCGATCTCGTCGTGAACGCGGGGGAGATTTGCCATGATCCTTAGAGCAGGGATTCCAATATCGATCTGTTTTGCTATATAGAGGTTCCGATCCAGGTAGAGATCGAACTGAGCTTTCTTGGCAAGCCGGAAGTCCAAGTAACTGGAGAGAAAGAGGACACTTGCCACAACGAGGATGATGAAGAGAGAAATCTTGACCTTCAGGCTGGACAATTTTCGAAGGACCTCTCCAGAATAGAGAGACTTCTTGACCTGCCTGAGAAAATGGAGAGCCCTGGAAGGAAGATGACGAACCATTCTTGTCTCTCAGAAATCCGGAATGAGCCTGATTCCCTCGGATAAGACCGTAACAAGAAAATAGCACACCCGTGAGTTCGAGTCAAAAAGGGGAAAGATACGGGCCTCTGGGGTCCCTCGACAAAAAGCGAGCTTAGCGTTAGTATTACGAATTACAATATTTACTCTCCGTCGGCAGGTCAGATTGGTGAGAACGCTCTCTGTTCTATTTCTTATTCTTGTCCTCTTTTCTCCCTTTGAGGGAGAAAGCGCCGAATCGCCTTCTCCACTCCAGGCTTATTTTTTCTTTTCTGAAGACTGCCCATCCTGCGGAGGAATTCTCCACAGTTATCTCCCCGGGTTGAAGTCCACCTATCCCTTTCTTGAGGTTCAGACGCTCGATATCAAGAACCCCACCTTCTACGAGAGTCTCGTTCAGATAGAGAAGCAGTTCGGTCGGTCTGGAGGCGAACTTCCAATCTTAGTCATCGGAGATCAGATCCTATCCGGTGAGCAGGAGATCATGGAGAAACTGGAACCTCTCATCTTCGAGTTTCAGGCGAGAGGAGCCCCTCCACTCCCTCCCCTTCAGTCCACATCGTTGGTGAAACCCTCGGAAAAGGCCTTTACCGTCGATCTTGCCTATTTCTATCGGAAGGGGTGTCCTCAATGTGATCGGGCAAGCTACCTGCTCAAATATATCACCAAGAAATTCCCTCACCTCAACGTCACGCAAATCGACTTAAATACAGAGGATGGTAAACGCCTCAACGAGACTCTATCGACCCGACTCAATCTCCCCCCGGAGAAACGTTTGATTGCCCCGAGCATTTTTGTCGGGGACGAATTACCTCTCTCCTGAAGAGATCACAGAATCCAGGGTGGAAGCTCTGATTGAGAAATATGAAAAGGGGGAGGGAACTTCGGCTTTAAATGTAGAACAAGGAGAAATGAAGAAAGCCGAAGAAACCATCATAGAACGTTTTAAATCCTTTGGCATCTTTGCCATCTTGCTGGCAGGCCTGGTCGAAGGGCTCAATCCGTGTGCTTTGGCCACCCTCGTCTTCTTCATCTCCTATCTCACCATGATCGGACGAAAGCGTAGAGAAATCCTGATGGTGGGAATGGGTTTTGCTGCAAGTAGCTTTACGACCCATTTATTGCTCGGCTTCGGGATTCTCAGCTTCATCCAACATTTCTCATTTTTTCCTCTCTTTATTCGCATTGTTTACATCATCACGTTTGCGCTATCGCTGTTTCTCGGAATGTTCAGCCTCTACGATTATATTCAACTCAAAAGGGGAAAACCTTCAAAGATGACGCTCCAGGTCCCCAATGTCTTGAAAAAGAGAATTCACCGCATCATACGAACCAGAAGCAATGAATTGGAGGAGGATAAATCCGGGCAACTCACTCGGTCTCTTCTTGCCGCTCTCTTTATCGGGTTTATTGTTACCCTCCTCCAGTCGACTTGCACAAGTCAGGTTTATCTCCCAACGCTCCTTTTCGTTATGAATGTTCCTTCTCTGAAGGGAAGTGCCTATCTTTATCTTATATTTTATAATTTGGTTTATATCGTTCCATTGCTGGCTATCTTCGGCATCGTCTATTGGGGAGTAACCTCAGAACAACTGTCCTTTTTCCTCCAGAAGAGGGCATCCACCATTAAGTTAATCACCTCCCTGTTCTTCTTTGCCTTGGCAGGGATATTGGTCTTGAATCTTTGAAGGAGGACATCGTTTTGATGGAGACTGAAAACACGAACACAGCGAGTGACACGCAGACCGCAGAGCACCCCTCTTCGAGCCAGGGTAAGGTTAAGAAAAAAACCCTCCTTTTGGGAGTGATTGCCGCCCTCGTTCTCGCCGGAGTGCTTTTCTATTTCTTCTATCTGGGGAGTCCCAGCCGGCAAGTGTTAGCTCAGGTCAATGGCGAGAAGATTACGGTAGAGGAGTTCAATAAGGAAGTGGAGAAGGTCGATCTTCCTCTCCGTGATATGCTGAGGGAGGAGCCGCTTCAATACCTCGAAGGCCTCATCATGAAGAGAATTGTTTTGCAGGAGGCAAAAAACCAGGGTATCGCCCCGCCGCCCAAGACTTACAAGGACGCGGATAAGGGTCCTTCATCTCCTGACGACCATCTCATAGCGGAACTGATGAAGAAACAGTTTCCTGCGCCCCCCGTCGTTACCCAACCGGAGATTCAAGCCTTCTACTCCATGTTCAAAGATCGCATGGAGGGCAAGCCATTAGATCAGGTCGCTCCTGCGATTGAACAGGTGATTCGCCAGGGAAAGCAACAGGAGGCCTTGGAGAGTTACTTGGCGACCCTTCGCAAAAATGCCAGCGTCGAAATTGACCAGATTCGTCTCAGCAAGATTGCAGCGAAACCACCGGAATCAAATACAGATGAAGATTTCAAGAAAGCCCTTCAGAGCGGAAAGCCTGTTCTGGTTGACTTTGGAGCCAACTCCTGCGTTCCCTGTCGCGAGTTGAGACCCATTCTTAAGGACATGGGGAAGGAATATTCCGGGAAAGCCAGTATTCTCGTCATCGACGTCTATAAGTATCAGAATCTTGCTCAGGACTACAAAATCACATTGATCCCCACGTTGGTCTTTTTTGATTCAAAAGGCAAGGAAGTCTTCCGCCATCTCGGAGTCTTGGATAAAGAGAAAATTGTGGCGAAGTTGAAAGAGATTGGCATGGAATCATGAACCGAATTCGGAATTCGGCTTGCTGGATGGGGAGTAAACTTACCTGCTGTTGAAAGATAATCCCGACAGGGAATTCGTTGCTGAAACCCAGAGGATTTTCTCTGCTTAACGAACCTCACCTGGCAGTAACAGGGACCGGTGAACCACCGGGCATCAAACGCCTCAGGTCCCCCCGTAACCAATCGTGACCTTCCCTTCCTCGACGATCACGGGAACGTCCCGTTTTCCCCCGGTAACCTTGAGCATCTCATCCAACTTCCTCGGGTCAGACTGTACATCTATGAATGTTGCTCGATTCCCGTAGGCTGACCTAGCCTCTTGGGTGTGGGGTCAATCCACCTTCCCGTAGACAAGCACTTTCGTAGCCATCGATTTTCCTCCTCTTCCAGAGATTCTATGACTGACCTATATACGATCTGGGTCGCCCTCGTCAAGTCCTGATACACCGATGTCCACAGAGTTCAGAAGCTTAGATGTCATCGATGATGTCACTGAAAGAAATCGTGGCTAATCCGTTGTCAAGTTAATTTCAAGACGCAGAGACTATTGGGAAAATATTCTTTTCTCTGGGATTTGAAAAAACACTCGCATTTTGGTTATCAGTTTAGTATAATTCCAGGCGTGTTGGAGAAGACGAAGCCCAAGGGGTTGCTTCAAGGATGAACACCTTGACCAGAGCCGAGGCAAAGAAGTGGGTATGGGTTGCTGGTCTTGCTTCTACGGCTTTCATCTTCTTCCTTCACCATGAGATTGCTTTCTGTTCTTCTCCGAACATCGCCCAAGCCCCTCCTCAATTGGGAGACCGCCTTCCAAAGATTTCCTTTCCGATTGCCCTTACCCCTGAGGAAAACAAATATCTCGGGTTGGGAGAGAGGAAAAACTTTTCTTTGGATGACATCAAGACTAAACTGATTCTTATCGATTTTATCGGCGTCAACTGCCACTTTTGCATTCAATCCATACCCACGATGAACGAAATCTACAAGGCGGTTGAAAAGGACCCAACCCTAAGAGCAAACGTCAAGATGCTGGCGGTCGCAGCCGGAGGAACTCTTACAGAGGTAGACTATTTTAGGAAAACGTACGGATTGCTCTTCCCAATTTTTGCAGATCCTGAATACGAAGCCCATGAGTCTGTGGGTGAGCCCAGGGTTCCTTTTCTGATCTTCGCAAGAAAAGATCGCCAAGGCAGATGGGTCGTTGTCAATACCAAGGTGGGCTTGATGGGAATCGCAGAGGCGAGAAGCGCCACCTACCTTGAGGAAGATGTTGAAGTGGAAACGCTTGAGGGAGATATCGTAACCCTTGAGAGTTTCATCGCCGAGCTGAAAACCTTCTTGGCCATCAAACCCGAAGCCCTAAAATCCAAGACGCCGTCACAGTAAGACAAATTCCATCCTTTTCCTCTTCCCGCGCGATGGACCATGAATAAAAAAAAGAAGGGTCAAATTTTCGATCTTCCAGAGCTCCGAAATCGGACCCATGTCTTTCTCGATCGAGGGGAGGCAGGAAAAGTCCTTGCATCCATGCTCGGACTCGATCGAGAAAGTGATGCCATTGTCCTCGCTATTCCTGCGGGAGGGTTAGCCGTGGCTGTGGTGATTGCCAAGGAATTGAAACTAGCTCTCGATCTTGCCATCGTCAGCAAAATCACCCTCCCTTGGAACACAGAGGCCGGTTATGGAGCGGTCGCTTTTGACGGCACGGTCATACTGAACGAAGATCTTTTGCCTCGCCTCCATTTGACTTCTGAGGAGATCGAGGAAGGGATAAGAAAGACGGAGCAAAAGGTCTATCGGCGGATGAAGAAACTACGAGGAGACCAGCCCATGCCTCATCTCCAACGTCCCACGATTCTGGTCGATGACGGTTTGGCGTCGGGGTTTACACTGCGAACCGCCATCGAGGCGTTACGCAAGGCGGGGAGCCGACAGATCATTCTTGCGATTCCGACAGCCCATGAGGAATCTCTTCAGACTGTGGCTGAGAGAGTCAATGCAGTCTACTGCCCAAATATCAGGGGAGGTCCTGTCTTTGCCGTAGCCGATGCCTATGAGCATTGGAGAGATTTGGATGAGGAAGAAGTGATGCGTCTCCTTGAGGACTTCAGAAAAATGACGAAAAAAGCAGTCTAGTCACGTTTTCCTCTTCTCTTGGCGAGAGAGGGCGTACCGTGTACCGCAAGGTATAGGGTTAAAGTGGGGAACCCCTTGTCAGCGGGCTGTTCCCAGCGATCGGAAAGCGAGTCATAGCTGAACGAGGGAATCCTCATAATGCTCGACAAAGGCGCTCTTTCCTCTTGTAATGACTTTGTGGCCTTCAGCTTGGAGTCGCCTTTGTTGGCCTTGCATAAGTACCGGTAGTTCAATAACCTCCTTCAAGGCGTACTTTGAATTCGAGGCTCTTGAAGTGGGGGCAGCCCTTGCCATCATAACTGATTTCGAACCGCTCGATCGTGAATTTGCCACGTCCAAAGCGCTGCACTGCCATGGCGTCTTCCGGAGTGATCGACCTGGTCGCCTGCGGTCCGGCGATGGTGCGACCGACTTCCGGTGAAAAAATAAATTCTCGAGGAAAAGGAGGCCCGGTGCTGGCGTCATAGGAGCGAGGGCAGGATGGCGGGGCATCGACAACATGCCAGGCTTCGATTTCCCGTGGATTGGGCGCAAAGTGAAGGGGGGGTGTCAGCCGCGCCAAATTCTCATCGCGGCCCTGCTCCCGGACAACAATCTCCCACCCCGCTGGGCTCGGCTCCAAGACGAACTCAAAGCCTGGACCGAAAGATTGTCGGAATCTCTTTCCATCCTCCACGGTACCGCGCAGCTCGCTTTGAAAAGCGGGATAACGAATCTGCTCGCTTAGCTTGGAAAGCGAAAGGCGTTTCACTTCGCCTTGGTGACCATCGATGCTGCCCACGACTTCGGCTCCGTCCACCCGCAACCAGTATTCGCCACAAAACGATATGGCCAAGTCGTTCCCGGGCTTGGACCCAGGCCCATTGATAGCCAGAATCCACTCGCTACCGACAGGGAAGTTCTTCGCTTCCGGCCGGCAATGTAACCCGTCGCCCATCTGGATGCGCAGCCCTGAATCCAATACACCACCGACAAGGATCTCCAAGACCTGTACGTCCATCGACGGATGCTGTCCCGCATTGTGCCGCAACACCTTGCCACGGACAACCAGTGGGGCATCTCGGAACACCGATAGAAACGGCCCGCGCCAGTAGCATGTGCAGGCGTTGACCTGGACAAGAGGCAGGGTCAGCGACAGAAGAAACGTCGCCAGGAAAAACCGAGCGTGCCTAAGGACGGCCGAAGCCGGAAAGATAGACATAGGGTAATCCCTCCATATCGTCTGCGATGCAGGTAATCCACTCGTTTCCAGCCGATCGGGCGGCTTGCAGATGTTGTTTGTATTTGGCCGCGGTATTCGGAATCAAGCCCTTAGCATGTTCGCTGCTGGCTGCCTCAAAACCGGCGCGATAGCGATGCGCCGCAAAGATGTGAAGGAACGGTACGATCGAGGATTGCGGATATTGTTTCAACCACTGCTCAGCATAGTCCGCCTCAACCAAAGGCCCCTCGCTCATGCCCTCCCACTCCAGGATCAATGGAACGCCGGCTGCAAATAGCTCGGCATCCTTCTTGCTGGTCGGGCCGTGAATCAGGAGGATATAACGCTCCAATCGCCAACGGCGAATAGCGATATTCTGCTCCCCTTGACCGGGCTTCGGCTCATTGTGCATGTATTGCTTTGCGGCCATCAGATACCTCTTGACGCAGTCCTGTTGCTTACCCCGATATGCAGCAGTATCCAGAGAAGAGAGAGGGAGAGAAGCGAACAGCACCACATCTGTGAGCGAAGGTTCAGGCCTCTGATCAGCAGCCCACGCATGGAAATTCACCAGCAAGACAATCAGCAGGGAACATAAACAACCCGGGAATGAGGATGGTCCGTGTGATGGCTTCAGAGCTACAGTTTTTCATTCCTAATATTAGCTTCATCGTGTTGAAGGCCTAATGCTGCGACTCAGGCGCGCGGCCTTTTTGCGCGTCCGCTGGAGAGCTTTGTTACTTTCCCTTCTTATCTTTTACCGGTACGGTCTTTCTGTAACCGTCAAACCTTTTGAAAAGCTCTTCAACAGACTCTCCAATAAGGTATACCTCCGAAACAACCTGATACTTCTTGCCGTCATAGACATAGGTAGTGAAATTGCCGCTTCCAGCACTGATGTGGGAATATGACTGAATAACCGGATAATGGTTGATCTTCTGGTCCGATATCAGAATGGGTGATCCGAAAAAGTCTCCGATCTTGCGCATTGATTTGCCGTCAACGAGAGCATACGGACAGCCACCTGTTCCGCAGAGGCTACTGGCCGATACGATGACGAAGTCTTCAACACCATCGCCATTCAAGTCTTTCTGGAATACATACGGAACAGCATTATCGTAATATTCTAACTGATCTAACACGTTCGGGATGTCGCCGGCAGCCGGTAATTTCACCTGAGACATTGACGAGTTATCAAGTAGCATTCCTGACGGCTTTTCTTGACCCGCATATGCATTGCTCGATCAAAGGCAAAATAATCAACGCAAATACAGCACATCGTTTTATGTTCATTGGGTATCCCTAATCAAAAGTATCAGGTCGCGGCTGAGCGCAGCGGATTTGCCAGTCCTTCTTGAACCACCGGTTCGGCCTTTGAAAAAGCCAGCCATCCCCGGTTTCGCCCGGAGCGAATTCGAGTTTAAGAATTGAGAAATGGGATCAAGCATGACTAATTTCTCATTTGTCTGACCCCAGGCCCTACTCCCGTACCGTTTTCCCGCATGTCAGCAGGCTGCTCCCAACGATCGGAAAGCAAGTCATAGCTGAACGAGGAAATTCCCATAATCCTTGACAAAGGTGCACTTTCCTCTTGTTATGACTTTGTGGCCTTCAGCTTGGAGTCGCCTTCTTTGGCCTTGGATCCCCTTTTTCCGTATGTCAGCAGGCTGTTCCGAACGATCGGAAGGCGAATCATACCCGAACGAGGAAATTCTCATACTCCTTGACAAAGGTGCGCTTTCCCCTTTTGATGACTCTGTGACCTTCAGCTCGGAGTCGCCTTGTTTGGCCCTGGATGCCGCCTGGATATTTCGGATTCAATTCCCCCTGGGATTTCAAGGTACGCCAAAAGGGAGTGATACGCTTTCTTCCCTCGGCTTCGTCCTCCATGGCATGACGACTGAAAGAAGTAAGGGCTGCAAACCATCCGTTGAAGTGTTTTGCTAGCTTAATATTCTGATAATGTGTCGGGCGAGATTCTGGTCTATTTCATTATGCCGTGGCACTGGTTGTTTTTTGCCTGTCTTAGGGTTTACGTAAAGGTCGTGTCGCTGGCCGTGTCTCAGGAGAGTACATCCGATGGAAGTAATTCGTTTGATAAGATCCTTTCTCTTCATACCGAAAGAGTGAGCTCCTTAACTTTATGCTCTTCCGGAACATCTTCCATTGTCATAAGCATGTAAGCTTCTTTCATATTTTCCTCAAGTTCCTTTAAGGTCTTGCCTTGAGTCATTATGTCAGGATACTCAAGAAGTTTGCCCACCCAATATTTTTCACCTTTCCAATACACCATTCTCAATTTGGCTTGCATTTCCTCACCTCACATTTTTGCAATGTCCCTTGAAATTATATTAGCATAAAAAACAGGTGATATTCAAAATGATATCCAATTTGACATAGCAGATTATGCGCCTCATTCGACTTCGTACAGCAAGACCAGCTGCATCGTGACATTTAGAAACTTGGCTTTGACTCCAACCTGCTATTACAGAATTCGGACGAGAAGTGCTTACCCTTCAGACAGGAGATTTAAACCTTGACCCAGCGGCGCTGAATCCCGTAATAGAGCAGGAGTCCGGCCAGGTAGGCCACGCCCATGTTCCACATGGCTGTTCCGGCGGTGACCAGGAGAACGAAGAGGTTCTCCCGCCGGAGCCTGATGTCCCGGACCACCAAGGCCAATTCCACGCCGGCAAAAAAGAGAATGACGCCCAGAATCGGGCGGGGAAATACCTGAAGAAGTCAGGCACCACTGAATCGCTCAAGAAAAGGCCGGTCAGGAGAACGATCAGCACCCCAGGATTACGAGTGCCCCACCCGTCCTGGCGCCAAACGGATATGGCCAGCCATTCCGCCGGCGCCATGGCAAAGGGGAACCCCTCCCAAGCCGGTGCTGACCAGATTCATCAACCCGTGATCGAGGGGATGGTCTTGGCGGTCACCTTTCGATCCGGGAAAGTGCGCGTTGTTTTCCGCGACGGTTCCGATGATGGCGTTGCCCAGGGTGAGCGGAGCCTGGGGGAGCCCCAAAACGAGACATCCGGTAAGAAGCTCCGTCCAGGACATCCGGCCGAAGGTGAATCTCCGGCAGCCGGAAACGGATGGAAAGATTTCGGAGAATTCCGAGAGAAGAGCGGCTTTTGCCAAGAGGGCGATCAGGATCCCATAGAGCAAGAGGAGCCAAGCATTGGCCGGAATTCGCTGCTGACGAAAAAGCAGGAGAGTCAGCACCGCCCCTCCCACGGCAAACCAGGGGCTCTGCCCTCATCATCCCCAGCCCCTCAACGATGAAGGTCAAACCGAGTCCGAGCATGATCCCCCGGACCACCGGCTTCGTGGTGATCTTTTCAATCCAGGTGATGGCGCCGGTGACTCCCATGAGGAGCCAGAATAATCCGGTAAAAATGCCCGAGGCCCAGATCATGCCCGGGGTATGGTCCCGGCATGGGCGATGGCCATCCCGCCGATGGCTTTCATGGGTTGGATAGGGACGGGCGTCTCGAAATAGAGACCGACAAAGATCTTGAAGAGCCCGAAAGCCACCAGGATCCCAAGAGGATCCATTTTGTTGAGGGTGATATAGCCACCACAAAAGGAATCAAGGTGCCAAGGTCCGCCAAAGGCCCCGGCAAATTCCATTGCGGTTGTATTCGTTACCCCACAGGCGCATGATAAGACCACTCCTCCCTGGGACTTCCCGCTATAACCCTATGCCAAAGGAAATATGTCGTCAACAAATGCCATCTTCTTGAAAAAACAGAGTTGAAGTGTAAAGTTAAGTGTCATTGTCGCATACCCGGTGATAGATTCTTCTAGGAAACCAATCTCCAATAAAGTAGTCTATCGATGAAGATTGCTGTCGGAGCACTAATCGGCCAGCATCGGAAATCAACATGAAGCAAGGAAGTGCCAGAATTCATCTTTGGATCGTAAATGCGCTCATCTTCTTGCTCGCTTGTAGCAACCTTGTGCCTGGTTCAGTGAGCTGTGAGGAAAAAAATTATGAGCCATTGCAGACTGAGTCAACCCAACCCAAAGGTATTGAAATCCAGCTGGAACAGGCCGAGGGACTGCCCATTGCACTGGTTTACGTTCATCTCGCGAAATCAACGGGAGATTCCACCCGGGATGAGGAGTTTAAGAACCAGGTGCTGAAGCCTTTGCCCTGAAGGCAGGGGGATCCCTTCAGACACCTGATTGCGGACATGGGGATCAAACGGGTTCGAGAGCTTCCTTCCGTGCAAGCTGCCAGAGTACCGGGTCTACGAGGCTGTTCCAAGCGGCCAGATCGTGGTGGTCATCTTTGCCACACCTTTTCCGAAAAGGCGGAAGTTCCGAAAAAACCAGCGCGGGATGCTGGCCAGCGGACAGATCCGGACTTTCCCACCCTTTTCGAAAACGATCGCTCGAAGTTCGTCTTCATCCTGAACGGTGGGGCCGGCATCTACAGCGATACGAATCCCTGGTTCGGCGGTTATGGCGAACTTTTTAACAAGGGCAGCCCCATTTCGGATGATCCAGTGGGTCCGGGAGACTTCGACCTGGGTGCGAGGGATACCTGGAGCCGGGAGTGGGGGGAATTTTTCAACTCGGTGATTACCCCCTCTATCCGTACGGAGCCGTAACCTACCCATGTCCGGCACCCACGGCCATGACATCTATAACTCCGGCACCTGGGGCCATGGAGAATTTGAGAGGCTCTACGGAGGCTTCATTTACAACTGCCCGGGAAGGGAAATGTCCTCGATTTCTCTGTGGGGAAACAGATCTATCAGCTCAGAGACGGATTTCTACTCTCCAAGATCCCGGTTTCCACGCAAGTCGGTGACCGGGCCGCGCTTTACCTTGGGGCCCCGCCTCGCCTCCGAAAACACGATTCTTGGGTCGGTTGCGGGCCTTTGGTTTCGGTCTCGATGCATTCATGATCGAGCCGAGTGAACCTGAAGTGATCGAAACCGACACTCGGTTACTGGGCATCAATCTGCAGTGTCAAATTCCGAAATATCGATGCCGCCTTCACGTATTTCTATATTCCGAGACTCCGATTCAGTCTATCGTGCCCCGGGCGGACGGCAACTCCCGCGGGAAGGGCTGAGGACGTTTAACCCCAGCCTCTCGATGACCAACCTGCTGGGGTTGGATGGGCTCTGGTTCAAAGGGAGTATGCCTATCAGAACCATGAGGACTTTTCGATGTCCGCCCAGGCCGGCTACGCATGGGTTGGGTATCAAGCGGAGAACATTGCCCTGGCGCCCGGCGCTCAGTTATCGATACTCGCTTTTCACGGGAGATGACCCGACACGCACCGATTTGAACGATTTGATCCCCTTTTCTCCGGGGGCATTGGGTAACTTCCTCCCGGGCATTGTTTTCAGCAAGGTTTACAAGAACTCCAACCTTCTTACCCACCGGGTCGACATTCAGCATGAAGCCAGCCGACAGCCTGGAGTTGGTCCTCGAATACTTCCATCACCGGGCCGATGAGTTGAACAACCTCGGGGGAATCGGTCCCCTGCAGACCCTTCAATCCAAGGACATCGGTCAGGAGGTGACGTTTACGACCTTATTGGTACATCGGGAAGCATCATCTTCTGGCAGGGAATCGCCTCCGCCGGAATCCCGGGAGACGCGATCAAAAAGCGGTGGAAGGAAGCGCCAAGACCTGGTTCACGTTGCAGTCGTCTCTCTATTTCTTCTTCTGAAGAGCGCGAGGATGGACTGAGCAGGTCCCGCTTACCGGTTGGGCCCACCCGGAGGTCGCCGTCGTACATCTTCATTTCCCTCGGCCTGAACCCGTCGTCCACGGTCACGCGGTCTTTGGCGTAACCCTCTCCGCCGTCGACCACGGTCCACTTCATGCCGAAGGCCTCAAAGCGTGCTGTGTTTCCCTCGATCACGAGGTTGGTCATGGGGTAGGGACCGCTGGGCGGAGGACCTTCCATCATGCTGAAGCCCATGAACCAGTTGGCTGACTTTCTGTTTCTTATCGACGTCGTAAAGATAGTAACAGATGGCTCCTTCTTCGGGCCGTAATCCGGGTCTCCCGGCTTTCCGACGGCGGGTCGGCCTTTGAATTCAAGCCAGAACTGGACCCGGTTCCGGATCCCGTCCTTTGTGTAGTCGAAGCGCATGACTTCCGTATAAGCGACTGCTCCGGAAATTCCGGCAGGTTCGCTCGGCTACCGCAAGACTCGCCGTACAAAGAATCAGGAGAGGCAGACAAACAGGGTCTTCATGTCAAAACCTCCTGTCCTGCGACCATCTCTTGCCTGTTCGAGCCTCAGTCCGACAAGCTCGTACACCCTCAGGCAACCTTCGGCGTAACTCCCGCGCATCCCGGTTGCATTACGCACCGCCTCGGCAAGTTCTTCATCTCCGATGACTCCTTCGACCCAGTCCGCCAGGGCAGTCGAGGTTTATTCCCGGGAGACTCCGGACATCCGGAGCGAGAAGCAGATGCAATTCATGCAGGCTGCGCACATGGCCGGGGATGATTCCCACAGGTGGCAGCAGGCGGCCTGCGGGCAGGCGGTCGCTGTAGGGAACACGTGCAAGAAGCCTGCGCGAGATTTCCTTGCTCGGCTGGCGTCATGGGATGGCTCATGCCTCTTCCTCCCCCTAATCGCTGCGCCGTCCTGGAGGGCATCTGCGACGAATTTCAGATCCATCTTCTCGAGGGTGCTCCGTTTCGGCCACCCGGTCTTTGTGTTCCAGCCTTCCAGCTTGTAAAAGATGGTTTTCCACTCCTCGAACCTGCCCTTGTCGAGGGAACGGCCCATCAGGTCCGTGTACTTCCACTTCCCGTTCTCATCACGGCAGGGCCACATGTAGAAGGGAAAGAGTTCCCCCTTCTCGTACTTCGTTTCGTAAACGTAAGGCGCAAAGTGGACCATGTCACGGTGGCGCCCCTGGAGCACCCAGATGGCATTGTCCAGGTTCCAGATCCGACGCCCCAGCTCGATCCCTTCCTCAAAGGTGAGCTTGTCGCCTGTCACCGCATTCCAGAAGACCTGCTCCCCGGCGTCAGGTGATGCGGTGGCCCCTTCGAGGTTCGGCGTGTTCGTGTTGTAAAAGTCCGGCCACTTCAGGTCGCAGAAGAGGGCCGATTGCTTCCAGAAGCGGCAGTAGTGCTGCTGCCACCGGACGAGCTGGGCAACTGCCTCGGAGTACATATTTGCGTCGCTGTAATCGAGAGCCTCAGGCCGGTCCTTAGCATAGGGCGCCAACTTCCTTGCGTGGAGATGGACCATCTCCTCGGCCTCGATCCGGATGGGCATGGCAAAGGCAAAGGCCGCGCTGACCGTCGTGAAGATCTGGTTGAAACAGTGGGTGTTCATGTCGCGGTCGCCCATGATGCTGCCGTAGCCCCACTCCAGTTCCGCCCTGGGTCGTAGCCGTGCTCCGGCCAACCCCAGTACGAAAACTGCATAGCGCCCGTGTGCAGGTCCTTCTCCCGGCCCCACTTCAGCGCTGCCTGCACCCATCCGTCGGCCATATCCGCGCCGATGTCTGTCCTGGTGGAGAGGGCGTGAACCAGTTTCTCGGCAAATCCAAGGGTCCCGATCTTCTCCCAGGGCAGATCGGAATGAATCTTCTTTCCCGGGCCGAGCACGCCTTCTTCGTGGAGGTGTTCGAGCCAGTGGAGGCCGGTCTGGAAGACGAAGGAGTTGAATCCGTAGCGCTGAACGATGTCTGCAGCACGTAGGTTGATCTCCGTATTCTCGGCAGGGCTCTTGGCCACCTTTCGGACAAAGGAACCGTACCAGGCTGTTTCCTGGCAGGCAGACTCATTTCCGTAGCCGACATTGTAGCGGGTCCGGCAACCGTTGATGCAGCCCTGGCAGGACTGGGGTCGGCGGTCCTGCGTGGGAGGAGGAACCTGGATGATCGGCTTCGGAAATCCTCCCAGACGGGTCCAGGAGCGAAAATCAGGCCGCTCCCAGCTTGAAACATACTTCTCCTTCGTGACCATCCGGGCACGGATGAGCGCCTGGGGATCGGCGACCCGAATGGAGCCGGTTCCCAGGACGCTGATCGCTTTGAGGTTCTTTGAGCCCCAGACCGCCCCGAACCCGCCCTGGCCGGCGCCATTTCCGGCATCGTGGATCAGGGAGGCGTGGCAGGTCTGGTTTTCTCCGGCCGGACCGATGCAGAGCACGGCCGGCTTCTGGGTGGTCCGTCCCTGTCTTTCCGGATCTCTGTCTCCTTGGTTAAGACTCCAGTTCCTGAAGGTCCTGCCATGGGTGTCTTTGTCTCGGCTTGAACTCCGATTTGCTTCCAGATCTCCTGCTGGGTTGTCCAAGTATCTTTTCCCCACAGACCCGACGCATCCCGGAAGCTCACCTGGTCATTCCGGATATCCACCCAGACAGGCTTGTCCGCTTTGCCCTCGATCACGATCCCGTCCCAGCCCGCGTATTTCAACATGGTGGAGAATCGTCCGCCGAAACCTGAGCGCGTGAACCAGGAGATGGGATACATCCCCACGCCAACCCCAACGACCTCACACCTTCCACCTGCCGACGGCACGATCGTTCCGTTGAGGGGTGAAGTCATGACACAGCAGACATTGGCAGGGTGACGGCCGTCGGTGATCGTCTTGTCCTTGCAGAAATCCCAGAACAGGGCCGCACCCATGCCGTGACCACCGCCCCAGCGACGGTATTTCTCCGTCTCGATTGCTGTGGCTGTGCGTCGGGTTAGGTCCAAGCGGAGAATCTTTCCTGCATATCCGTACATGGGCATATCCATCCCTTCACTTCGTCGTCATTCCAAGTTTTCGCCCAGGCCGGGCCTCGAAGGTTGACGAAAT
>CAVOIK010000034.1:0-77125 GCA_963695895.1 uncultured delta proteobacterium | reverse complement strand
TCAGAGGAGGCTTGACAAGATCGTTGACCGAATCAACGTCACTGAATCCTGATATCATTCTGCTGCCTGGAGACATCGTCGACGAAGACCTCGGCCCGGTCATCAAGCAAAATCTCGGTGAAAGTCTCAGAAGCCTCAAATCGAGATTCGGTGTCTTTGCCATCACAGGAAATCATGAATACATCGGGGGTGTTGAGGAGGCGTCCCGTTATCTCGTTGACCACGGCGTGACGGTTTTGAGAGACCGTGTCCTGCGCATCAATGAAACCGTCTATCTCGTAGGAAGAGAGGACCGGAGCATGGACCGATTTACAGAAAAGACACGGAAGCCCCTCAAGGATCTCATGGCGGAGGTGGATGGCCGTTTCCCGGTCATTCTCATGGACCACCAGCCCTTTCATCTCGAAGAAGGAGAGAATAACGGAGTAGACCTTCAGATTTCAGGCCATACCCACCACGGTCAGTTGTTTCCACTCAATTTCATCACGGGAAGGGTCTACGAACTCAGTCGAGGATACAAGAGAAAGGGCAAGACGCACATCTATGTTTCGAATGGTGTCGGAACCTGGGGGCCTCCCGTTCGTTTGGGCAACCGGCCTGAAATTGTGAATATCAAGTTAAGATTGGTCGAAGGGGTAGAGCCTTAGTTGTGGCCGCAAATACCTTGGCCCAGAGGGTGGGCTATTCACCCGCAGCGCTTTAGAGAGTCTCCACGACAGCAGAGACGATCGTCACCTATTCTTTGGCGGGCTTCCCTTCTTCACCTGAGACCTCAGTCAGGTACTCCTTCATCATCATCTCGTTTCTCGTCTGAATCCTCTGCATCTCACCGAGTTCAACATTTTCGAAGGGCATCTTCATCCGCTTGTTTCTTAGGCGCGTGATCTCTTCCTCCAAATATCGAATCGTATTGGCGAGCGCCTCCGCCATGGAGGGAATGGTACCCTGAGCCTTTTCATAGGTCTCTTTGTCGAGATATTTCCGATTCAACAGATGAAAGCGTTCGAAGAACGTTTCGAGTCTCTCCAGCTCCTCTTGCTTCCCCTTCTTTTTCTTCTCTAGCTTTGAAGTGCATTCCAGAAACTTCTCGATTTCCATAGAAGTCCTCTCTTTCGGTCAACCATCGATTTAACAACCCTATTGATAATTTATGAGAACAAACGGACTTTGTCAATCTATTTTGTCGAAGCACTTCTTAGAAGTGAAGCTCCCCGCCCTCAAGGGCGGGGCTTACGGGGCACTTGCCGGTCAAGGTGTGCCGTGCAGTCTGAGGGGGTTACTAGAAGTCAGAAGTTTCCTTGACAAAGCTCTCTTCTTCCCTTAAGATGGGTTCTATATACAATGGCGTATAAAAGACAAAGGTGTCCTAAAGGCGGGGCACCTTTTTTGTTTCCAGCCGTACGATGACATATTTCAAAGACGAAGGCGTCAATGCGTTTTGACGCCTTTTTTTGTTCGTACAAGGTCGTATGACGGGACAAAGAGGTCGAGAGCCAGATTCTCTTTTCATCTTTACAAAGACTCAAAGACCAAAGGAGGAGAAAATGGAAAAGGAAAAAGAGGTTGTCCTCAAACTGTGCAAGGAGCATGACGTCAAATTCATCAGACTCTGGTTCACGGACATCCTTGGTTTTCTGAAAGGATTCGCGATCACCATTAACGAACTGGAGACCGCCATCGAGGAAGGGATGGGATTTGACGGTTCCTCTATTCAAGGCTATGCCCGCATCGATGAAAGCGACATGATTGCGAAACCCGATCTGAAAACATTTCAGATCATTCCTTGGAGGCCGAAAGAGAAGGCGGTCGCCAGGATGTTCGCGGACATTTATGAACCCGACGGAACTCCCTACAAAGGAGATCCTCGCTGGATTCTGAAACGAAATATCAAAAGGGCCCATGACCTCGGCTACACGTTCTACGTCGGCCCTGAATTGGAGTATTTCTACTTTAAGAGTTCTGACCCAACGGTTGAAGGGTTAGACAAGGGGGGCTACTTCGACCTGACTCCACTCGATGTGGCTACTGAATTGAGACGCGAAACGATTCTGTCTCTGGAAGCCATGGGGATCGACGTGGAGTACAGCCATCACGAAGTGGCACCGAGTCAGCACGAGATTGACCTTCGGTATACGGACGCGCTCACCATGGCAGATCACGCCATGACCTACCGCCTCATTGTTAAGCAAATCGCATTGCAGCACGGCGTCTATGCTAGCTTTATGCCGAAGCCCATCTTCGGACAGAACGGCAGCGGAATGCATACGCATCAATCGCTATTCAAGGGAGATAGGAATGCCTTCTTCGATCCCAGCGACAAATATCATCTCTCCAAGACAGCCAAATCCTATATCGCAGGGATTCTGAAACACGCCAAAGAGATTTGTTCCATCATTGCTCAATGGGTCAACTCTTACAAGCGCCTTGTCCCGGGGTACGAAGCCCCTGTCTATATCGCCTGGGCTCGGCGGAACCGTTCAGCCCTGGTCCGGGTTCCCATGTACAAGCCGGGAAAGGAAAAAGCCACACGGATTGAATTCCGATGCCCGGATCCGGCGTGCAACCCATACCTTGCCTTCGCAGTCATGCTGGCCGCGGGCCTCAAAGGCATCGCGGAGGGATATGAATTGCCAGAGCCTGTCGAAGAGGACATCTTCGAGATGTCGGAGGAGGCGCGAGAAAAGCATGGGATCGAGTCTCTGCCTGGGAATCTGTACGATGCGATTAAAAACACGGAAAGAAGCGAATTGGTGAAAGAAACCTTGGGGGATCATATCTTCAATAAGTTTATCGCTAACAAGAAGATCGAGTGGGACCAATACAGAACTCACGTCTCCCAATTCGAATTGGAAAAATATCTTCCCCTCCTTTGAATCGCATCTCCCGCAAAACAGGATGAGGCCCCTCGTCTTCGTCTCGGAAGACGAGCGGCCTCTTTTTATTGTTCAATACCAGACATGGAAGCGGCGGAAGCCTCTCATCAATCCGAGGCTGTCATGGATGCACCCTCCCCTGACCCATCGGACTCCAAGCATGTTGAATCAAAGTCTCAAACCTTTTAGAATTAATTCATTATTAAATACGGTAGCCAACATAGACACGGTGAAAAGTGGAAAAAAATTCTGATTCATGTAACAAACAGATCTCGAGGGTGTTTGCGGAAATCCCACTCGTTCTACAAGAACTCTCCGCTGTTTTCAGCTCACAACCTCGAAATTCTTCCGAAGGATCACGTGAAAACCATGGAACTGTCGAAAACTAGTAAGCTTCCCTGGAGGAAAGCTCTCAATGCGTTGCTCAGCCGACATCCCGATCTCCGAGTCATCGAGAGCCCAGAAAAACTCGAATACTACCGATACGACTTAAATGTTGACTTACCCCCCATCATTCGTGACCTGCTGCTCAAGAGTCTTCCTGACCTTGTCCTTCAGCCCAGCACGGAAAAACATCTCTTGGACATCTTTGCCTTGGCCCGTGACAAGAAAATTCCTGTAACGGTTCGCGGAGCCGGAACCTGGGGATACGGCGGTGCTGTTCCGACGAGGGGTGGACTCTTGATTGACCTTGGCCTCATGAATGGCATCGAGGTCAATCCTGAAAGCCTCGAGTTGACTGTCGGACCGGGTGCCCGCTTCTTCGACATTTCGCGGGAGTTAGACCGCCATGGCCTGGCACTTCTCAGTCTGCCTTCAGGCAAAGGGGGAACGCTCACAGGTTGGATCTCGACCGGAGGCATGGGGTTCGGGACCTTCCATCATGGCCCGGTGAAGAACCAGATTCTCTCAATCCGCGTCATTACGCCCTCAGGAGAGGTGAAGAACCTGAAGGCTGACGATCCGGAAATTGCTTATTTCCTTTCCACAGAGGGCCAGATGGGGATCATCGTGAAGGCGATTCTCCGTGTCGGTCACCGGCCTTCCCAGTGGTATCCGTTCGTCATCCCCTTTGATGAGACCAGACTGGCTTATGACTTTGTCCATACCCTATCCCGTCATCCTTCGACCCAGCCCGGAGATCTCATCGTCTACCATTCTCCCCTGGTTCGAGCCCTCAAGAATCAATCGAACGGAGGTCTGTCGGTCGAAGAGAAAGACCTCGTTCTCGCAGTTTTCGAAGAAGAGGGACAGGCGAGCCGGTTTGAGGACTATCTCAGGGAGCAAGGGATCCAGAAAGGCGACCCGGCTTCGGCCCAACACCTGTGGAATGAGCGATTCCTGCCGATGTCGATCAAACGTCTGGGGCCATCGCTTTTGGCGACGGAAGTCCTTCTTCCCATCCATCAGGTAGCCTCCTACACTGAGACGATCAACACATGGGGAAAGCGTCTCGGTGTCACATTCTACCCTACCTCCCATGTGATCAACGGGGACCAGGCTCTTTTCTTAGGTCTCATTGCAACGGATAACAGAAAAACCATCTTCTATGTTGACCTTCTGCTTGTTCCCATGATGGTCCGGCTGGCCGTCCAGTTCCACGAGGGCAAACCGTATGGATTAGGGATTTGGAATACGCCTTTCCTGCGAAATCTCTATCCCAAGGACGAACTGCAGAGGTTGGTTGCATACAAGAAAAAAGTAGATCCCTTCGGAATTCTCAACCCGGGCAAATTTTTCCACGTGAAGGGGAGGCTCGGTTCTCTCCAAAAACTACTCTTTCAATCGGACGTCTTCAATCTTGAGATCTCAGCGACCCAGTGGCTGCTCTTCAAGCTTTTCTCCGTCATCCCGGAGAAGGCCCTTCGGCAGAAGATACCCATCGCTCCTCAGGGCCTCGAAGAGATCTCAAAAGATGTCTTTGCTTGTGCTCAATGCGGAACGTGTGTGGCTCGATGTCCCGCCTATCGCGCGACTGGCGACGAAACGGTCTCGGCGAGAGGAAAGCTCCTCCTGATCAAAAAGGCTCTGGAAACGAACACCATCGAATTATCGAACGTCCTTCCCCTCTACCTCTGCCTCCATTGCGGCCAATGCGAAGAGGAGTGCCAGGTGAGCTTGAAACATCGAGAGCTTTTCGACAAGCTTGAGAAACACCTCTCCTCCACCATTGATTTCCCCCTCGAGCAGGTGACGCGATTCCTTGAGGAGGTTGAAGAGAGTCCTGAGTTCTACCGTTTCTTGGATGTCATCCGAACAGGATTTGATCAAAAAATTCTTGAACAGCGCCAGACCTTCCCGAAACATCGGGTGATCATTGATCAGGAACACTGTCTCAATTGCGGGACGTGCGTTGACGCATGCATGTATAGCGTCCGCAAACGGGACGAAGCGGATCCTCGCCGCGTCATCGTGGCCGACGAATCTCTTTGTCGCGGCTGCGGAGCCTGTCTGGAACGGTGCCCCCAGATTGCCAAGGGCGTAGCAGCAACGTCAGTCGAGCTTCACCCCGATTACTTAAGCATGAATGATCCGTACTGGAATAACGAGGTGATCACCCATATTGACCTTGAGGCGACCACTGGGAAGATCCCCGTCTCCGGCACGGGCCAGGGTGATCCCCATCGAGGCTCTGGAAACGACGGAATTCGTTTCGGCCACTTCCACATCGTAGGACCGGCCCAGAACCTGCTTTACGAAAGTACTGCCGATGCCATCGCCGTACAGCTTGGACGGCGACCCAAGTATCTTGTGTTTGATCATGACCAGATCGTCACCCCAGCGACTCGACTTGTTTCTCTGAAAACGCCTCTGATCCTTGATACACTGCCCATGGAAGGTGGGGAGGTTTTTCTGGATGCACTGCTTGACGCCGCCAAAACAATGGGAACACGACTGACCCTTAGGCTCGAAGAGGTGGATCGGTACAGCGGCAAGCTCAGAGATCAACTCGACCATTTGATCCTCAGACTCACCCCTCTGGAGACAAAGTTACTCTTGAGCGGAAGGGCATGGCCAGAGTCGCTCAGGGAGCGTCGTCCCGGTCTTGTGGAGATCGAAGTCACCCAAGACCTCCTCGCGTTGTCGCAGGAAGTGAAGACCCTTTTCCATGACTCGACCGTTCTCTGTGCTGTCCTTAGAATCGCCAAGGGGGATGTGGACGCTGAGCTCCGGCCCACCCCCGCTCTTCGTCAGATCCTCGAAGCACTCGTCGAATCTCCCTATGACATCCTTTGCCTGACTTCGGATTACGAGTCGAGCAGTGGTTACTATCCCACAACGGACGCTGTCCCTGCCGTTCATCGCTTTCTGGTCGATCAGAAGCTTCGCCACCGATTCTCCATTCTTGCTTCGGGAGGAATTCGCTCCGCGGCAGATGCCCAAAAGACAATCCAACGGGGCGCCAATGCAATTAAGATTGACTGGCCCGTGTTATTGACGGCCGACCCCATGGCTCGGCAGAGATTCCAGAAGAATGAAAAGATCCAATTCGTTTACGACGTCTCCACTCTGACCAAACGGATCGCTAACCTGATTAGGGTCTGGAACATCCAGGTCATTGAGGTGCTGGGAGCCTCTGGATTTAAAGACATTAAGAAGACCGTAGGAGAAGAGAACCGGCTTATTATCTTTGACGATCTCGAGGAACGGGTGTACGACATCCTTAAGAACCCCGAGCGTCTGGAGCGCAATCGCCAAACCAATGCGGCTCGAATCCAACGAGAAGGAGACGGCACCGGGTGGCGCTATTCGCAGTTGAGAGACCTGGTGAAGGCCACCGAGATGCCGCACCGCTTCTACTGTGTCAATCTGAAGGAGTCGTGCTATCAGATTTTTGACCGGGATCATGTCTGGCCCGCTTCACTGCTGACCTCTGTGGGCCGGATGGCCGGAGGGAACCTCGATCATTTGCTTCTCTCCCATACTCAGGAACGTGGACACCTGGGAGACGGCTTCGACGACATTCATTTACGGTTCGTCCAGAATCCTGATCGGATTCCCGACGAGAGACTCGATGAGGTGTCGACCGGGCTCCAACTCCCCTCCGAGCTTCGCCTGAAATCGCCTTTCATCGGGGCAGGAATGTCCGTCGGTTCGATCGGTCCTGGGACCTGGCGCGCCCGGGTGCTGGCAACCCGTTCTCTCGGAACCCAACTCGATACCGGTGAAGGGGGATATCCCACGTTCTATATCCTCGACTCCAAATGGAATCCGCTCCATCTGACGGTTGAGCAGGTCACCCTCCTCGGACGGGTGCTGGAGGAACGGAAGTTGATCCCTGTTTCTGACGTCATGGAGCGGGTTCGACAGGAACTGGACGAAACGCCCCAGGTCCAAGGTCTCATAGAAACGTTGCAAAAATGTCCACCCTCCATGCCCATTCAGTATGTGCCGATCGTCACCCCGGAGGATGAGGACTATATTTCGACACAGCTCAAGACGGGACTCTTTGGCGTAACCAAGGACACCATTCGTCGTGCTCGGCGCGTGGTGATCGCCTTCAGTCAAGGAGCCAAGCAGGGGGTCGGCGGACACCTGCTGGGAAGAAAAGTCTTCGGCCTTGTCTCCTTGCTTCGAGGCGTTGGAGAAGGGGTCAGTCTCATTTCTCCTTTTCCCTTCCATAATTGCTACTCCATCGAGGACGTTAAGGCCTTCATCGATGCCGTGCGGATGATCAACCGCCGCACAACCATCTGCATCAAGGTTTCACCCTCGCCTGACATTGAGTTTATCTTCTCCGGCCTGGCTCGAATTGCAAAAGACAATGGCATGAGGATCGAAATCTGGCTCGACGGTCCCCGTGGAGGAACAGGCGCTGCTCCTGACATCATCAAAGGCCAAATGGGAATGCACATGGAGTACGCCATCCCGATCTGCCACGAAAAACTCATGGATGATGGCCTCAGAGACTGGGTGATCTTCATGGGAAGCGGTGGATTCCGCACGTGGGGAGATGTCGTGAAGGGTGTGGCGATGGGTCTCGATGGGGTGATCCTGGGCACGGCAGACCTCGTGGCCATTGGATGCGTCCGCGATCGGAATTGCGAATCAGGGTGCCGAAGCGGCATCTCCACCATTGAACCCAAAATGCAACTGCTGCGTGATGTCGAAGTCAACACGCAACAGATTATCAACTTCCGCGCCATCCTCCAGGCTCAGGTCGTCCGCGCTCTGGCAGCCCTTGGGATGAAGGATATTCGAGAGCTTCGCGGGCTGTATCCTTGCATCGAATGGCCCCTCCTTGAGGAACGGGTCACCCAACGCCGGCGTCGGCGCGCAGAAATCTTATCGGCCACCCTTACGGTGGGCGACAAACAAAAAGCCCCTCCTCCTGTTCAACAGACAACCTCGGATTCAGCCTCAACCCCTTCAGACTGCGGCGTTGCAGCCATCGTGTCGAACCATTTCATTCCGAGTTATGTCATGGATCACATTCTCGATCGGATGGCCAACCGCGGAATGGACGGCGTGGGTATCTGGAAGGGGGGCTGCTATCCTCATCACATGGATCATTACGCCCTTCATGTCTTGGTGAAAGGCATCCCCCAGTCTCAAGTAGAACAGGAGATTCAGGCAAAGAATCCGAGCTTATCGTTCGAGGACATTCGAAAGCAATCCCGTCAAGAGATTCTTGAGATCCGCCGAAAGATCATGAAGGAGCTCCAGGGTCAGTATCTCGCAGGACTTGAGATTGATGATTTCGAGGGTGATTATGAGAAGTGCCGTATTCTCTACAAACGGAATGAAAAAGGCGAGGAGCAGGATTTCAGGAATTTCGGTGAGAAAGACCCCGGAGATGTCTTCCGTTTCTTCGTTCGAGTCTGTCAGGATGAGCTTGATCGCTTTATCGAGAACGATCTCCTGAACGATCCTATCTGGCCACCCCGTCTGATCCGTTATTCCGATGTGACGGCGACAAACTACAGAAGCAACGTCGAGTTCCTGCAAGAAGCAGAGGATGAATATCTATATCGCCTCTCTCTTAAGATGACTCGCGAGAACTACGTGGGACTTTCCGAGAAAAGGGCCGCGATGCTCTCCTGTGGGAAGAACTCTGGCTGCTGGAAGACCGATGGCAAAGTCATTCCGTGGGAACTCCCTGATGCGCCTGTAAACGTCATCCATCGACGATTGGCAACGGGCTCGGTCGTGGACCAGATGAACGCCCACCCGTTTGCCGAGCTTCACACGGCCTTGACGCATAACGGAGAGACAACGAACTACCGGACCATGGTCAACCGTATCTCTCAGTTCAATCTGACGCCCCTGGCCCAGACCGATACGGCGGTTGCTTCTCTCAAGCTTCATCTGCTGAGTCAGTATCTGCATTACCCTTTCGATGTCCTGGTTGAGTCGTTCTCTCCAACGACAGGGTTTACCCTTACCCAGCTTCCACCCGAGATCAGGAAAAGGTTCGGACAGGTTCAAGAGGTGGAGTTAGAAAGCGCTCCGGATGGTCCGTACCAGTATCTCTGTGGCCGCATTGATCCTTACAAGCGGGTGATTGAGCGATTAGACATCATCGATCCTTCGTTGCTCCGGCCTAATGTCGCCATGCTCTATGATGACGGAGACAATTTCGTCTCGATCATTTGTTCTGAAAAGCAGGGAGGCGATGCCGGAATTGAGGAACTCTATCGCCTGGGAATCATGCGAAGCACCGTGCCTCCTCTCACCTTCACGGTCAGTACAGGGATGGTGAGCAGGGTCTACTACGACGAGAAAGGAAAGATCACGAGACACGAGGTGGTTGATAAGTTCGGCCGACCTGTCGAGATCCCCTGCGGGGAACTGCCTTCAGCAGGGTGCGATGTTTCTCCCGTACTCTTTGAAACAGAAAAGAGCGGGAACTCTGATTTTCCTTCCCTGTTCAGAGAGCGTTTGCCTCGATGGGACTTTGGTACGATCAAAGCTGTCCTCGACCGCATGACAGAATCCTTCCCCCCACGGAAACGAATCGAGGAACTGACAAAGATCACCGATCACTTGGCCGGCTGGGATACGGGAAGCAAGGACAGGGGAGCGGTCGCTCACCTTTTGAAAGAGCGGATCGATTTCGTTCTGGATCGGGTGGAAGACAGCCAAGAGTGGGTTCGGATCACCTCAGCCGATGCGGGAAAGCTTGCCCAACCGCGGCACAAAGATCAGGTTCTTGTGGTGGATGCCCGTGGGTTCAAAGCAGAGGGAACCGATCCTCATCGAGTCTTGAGTTGCTTTCTCGATCAGGCTCATCGCTCGGGTTGGCGAAGATTGATTGTGTACCGAGCAGGTGGCCAACGGGGGATTGGGATGGGGATGGGTTCGGGCTCCACAACAGACACCGTTGTAGACGTCTATGGCAGTGTCGGTGAGTATTTCGGAGCTTTCAACATGGGCGCTCTGGTTCGCGTTCATGGCCACGCCCAGAATTTCACCGGAATGGTCATGCACTCTGGGACGCTCGAGATTCATGGCGATGCAGGGAAAGTCACCGGCTACTCTTCAAAAGGTGGGACCTTCAACATCCTCGGCAATGTCGTTGACCGGGGCTGGGTCTGTGCGGTCAGTGATCCACGGGGTCCGGGGCTCGCAGGTCAACGTCGTCGGGACAGCTTACGAACATCTCTGTCAGGCGCTGATGGGTGGTTCGGTGATGATGTTAGGCCTCTTCCGAACGCACGATGGCCTTCTCCGTCGCATGGATTCTCCTTACAGGGGAGCAAAGATCCTTGCCGGTGCCTCTGCCGGCGAGGTCATCTTCTACGATCCAAAGAAGAAAATCGATAAGGCCCAACATCCGAGTTGTACGACCCAGCCGCTCGATGAAACGAAATGGCAAGACATCACAAACCGCTTGATGCATCTTGAGGAGATCTACGGCCTTGGAATGGCGAAACAAAACGGCCATCTCTCTGTTCGAATCGACGGAGAAACGCAAACCCTCACGCCAGAAGATTTTCTCTGGATCCTCCCTAAGGGAGAACTGGAAGGGTACCACTAACAGGTTGCTGAAAAATGCCCACCTGCGTCGTTGCTCCTGAAGTACGCCTCTGGCCGGCTCGCCATTCGCGGCGTGGCAAGCAGTCGCTCCTTAGTTCGCCGCGACACCGCTCTCAGGGTTTCAGGGGAGCTCCCGCGAACGGGATTTCGCTATGCTCAACTAGCATCTGCCTGCCTGCGCGAAGCCGCTTCGGCGAAGGCAGGGACATTTTTGAGCAACCTACGCGAAAATGACCAGGAGCACATGATGACCGACTACGACAACAACCTGAAGAGATATATGCACGAAAAAAATATCTCTGCGGAACATCTTGTCTTCAACGAATCGACCCGGTCTGTTGCTGAGGCAGCAAAGGCAGCCGGGGTGACACCTCAGGATTTCGTCAAGAATATTTGCATGATCGCCTCGGACGGGTCGCTCATCGTCGGGATCGTCAAGGGCGAGGACCGTGTGAGCACCTCGCGCGTGGCCAAGTTTCTTGGCGTTGCAGAAGTACGAATCGCCACACCAGAGGAAATTCTCGAAAAAACAGGGTTTCCCTGCGGAGGCACACCTTCCTATGGATACCCTGCCCGATTCCTCATTGACGAAAGAGTTCTTCAGAAAGAAATCGTCTATACGGGCGGAGGCTCTGTAAACTCCCTCGTCCGCATCCGATCCGCTGATCTTCTGAAAGCCAACGGTGGGCAAGTAGTTCGAATTAGAAAATGAATCTTCCCGCCTCCCGTCAAGACGGGGCAGGCACACAGCCGAGCTTCCAGGAAATGATGTAGATGTTTCAAAACCTTTTTGAACCCTTTTCTTCCATTCGACTCCGATGGATCTGGCGGTGGATCCTTCTCGGTATCCTTGTCGGCGTCGTCTCGGGTCTGGGCGCAATTGTCTTCAACTTTTTATTGCTCCGATCATCTCAATTCTTTATGAAGGACCTCGTAGAGATTCTTCTCCCTCCAGAACTCATGAAGACGTCGTTGTTCGGAATTCCGCTTCCTCGGTGGATGCTCCTTTGGATTCCGGCCCTTGGAGGACTTCTCGCAGGGCTTCTCGTATTCCGCTTTGCCCCCGAGGCCGAGGGACATGGAACAGACGCTATGATCGATAGCTTCCATCGGAAGAAGGGAATCGTTCGTGGAAGGGTCCCCGTCGTTAAGACGATCGCTTCAGCAATCACCATCGGCTCGGGCGGATCTGCCGGAAAAGAAGGTCCCATTGCCCAGATCGGTTCAGGGTTTGCCTCTGTCGTTTCCTCCCTTCTAAAAATGGATGAACGTGATCGCCGAATTATGCTCCTGGCGGGGGCATCCGGAGGTATTTCTGCGATCTTCAAAGCCCCCTTAGGCGCAGCCCTCTTTGCCTCGGAGGTCCTCTACCGTCAGCCGGAATTCGAATTCGAGGGAATTGTTCCTTCTGTCATTTCTTCCATTGTCAGTTATACCGTCTACACCCTGGTTCACGGATGGGGCACCATTTTTCATATCCCCCCCCTGCTACCCATCATCACGCCGGCTGAACTTTTCACCTATGGCATGTTCGCTTTCGTCTGCGCTGGCATCGGCTCTCTGTACATTCGCTTTTTCTACGGGATGAGGGATCACTTCTTCCGGAAGATCCATCTCTCAAAGCCCCTGAAACCCGCTCTCGGGGGACTCATGGTCGGGATACTGGCATTTTTTCTTCCACAAGTGTTAGGAGGAGGTTACGAGTGGATTCAATCCGCAATGGACGGAAATCTAACGACCGGATTGATGGCGATGCTCGTCTTTGGCAAAAATTGCGGCAACCTCTTTTACGATCAGTTCTGGAGGCAGCGGAGGCGTCTTCGCCCCTTCCCTTTTCATCGGCGCAATGCTGGGTGGGTGTTATGCCAACATCGTTTCACACCTGTTCCCTGACCTGTTGATCAATCCGACCGCCTATGTTTTGGTCGGAATGGGAGGTTTTTTCGCGGGGCGTAGCCAAGGTCCCTTTGGCGTCTCTGATCATGGTGACTGAGATGACCGGAGGATATAGTCTGATTGTTCCCCTGATGGCGGTCTCAGTGATTTCGTATCTTCTCCTGGGTGAACTTTCTCTGTATGAAAAGCAGGTTTCCACTCGCGTTGATTCCCCGGCTCACATCGGAGACTTCGCCATAGATATTCTGGAGCACATCCCCATTAAGACTGTTCTTCCCCTCGGTCGGAAGCTGGAAACGATTCCAGAGGACATGGGACTTGAAGCCATTGCCAAAATGACTGCCGACTCAAAGCAGTTCAATTTTCCCATCGTGAACCGACAGGGGCAGCTGAAAGGAATTCTCGGATTGCCCGACATACGCAAGGTGATGCTGGAAAAAGAGTTCAAAGGACCCCTGATGGCCAAAGACATCGCAACCGTCCCAGTCCTGACGGTAACATCCGAAGACAGCCTCGCGAGTGCTCTCAAGAAAATGGCAGAGACGGAAATTCGGGAGTTGCCTGTGGTCCATCAGGAAAATCCCCATCAGGTCGTCTCGATGCTGAGCAGAAAAGACATTATCAAAATATATCACGATCAAATTGAGAAGATCAAGAATGGAAGAAGAAATGGTTTCCCCAAGTAAAAACGATAGACTAGTGAAGCTCCCCGCCCATCCCGTTAAGACGGGACAGGCACGGCTGGGGCTTCCGGGAAATGAAGATATGATTTTATAGGGTCGGTTTTCCTACCCGCCTACCTGCCTACCGCAGGCAGGCAAGGCGGGGCATCCAGCCGACTTGCCCGTGAAACAGACATGGTATATCTGATAACGATCGGCCTTGCTGTTCTCATAGGAGCAATCTCTGCGGTTGCCGCATGGAGTGTCACCAGGGGTTTTCAAAAAAAGCAACCCGCCTTCAGCATCCTTCTCGTTCTATTTTTTCTCATTCTCGGTATCTGCAGTAAACTGTTTGCCCTGCCGAATATTCTGGAATGGAAATCTAGTGGAGATATCAATAGGGCGTTGTCCCAGATCTCTGTCTATCAGCACATTGCCAAATACGATCCCAAAGCCTATCAAGAGATCAAACGTGAGATAACCGCTTCGATAAAGAACCGAGAAACTCAAGACGAAGTAATTGGACGGGCGAGAAAACGCGTGGCGGACCTAGTAGCCGGATATATCCCTCTGGCATCCGACGATGCGATTTTGCGATACATGAAGGCCATGGTTAAAGAAATGGAAGAGCTCGCCGGCAAGAACCCAGAGCTGTGCTACCAATTCTTGTTTCCTCAGAAGTACGGAGCAGTCGATGTAACCGAGCATCTCACGCCGGAGACACAGCGAGAGGATCTTGTGGCACTTGCAGAGGTGATTCGGACGGCAGTAGAGCAACCTCAGCCTCCTCCCGGACCCTGCGGCTGCCGAAACGCTTCTGAAGAAAACCCTGAGTCAATTCTCCCAGGTCTATGGAGAAGATACTCTGCTTCTCAAGGACCCCTTTGCCCCTGGGATCGACAAAGGAAAGGCCTGCAGTCTTATCGCATCATTATATCAGGAAGTCCTCAAACTGCCCGAAAAAGAATCTAGCCTGGTCTTGCGGTATATGCTCTCTACAAAAAAATAGAAATAAATCCTCTATGAACCAGAAACCCTCTACTTTTGTCTCAGGAATTGAGATTAAGCTTAGTGGATACGTTCCCGGAGCCATTGGAAGGATCACAGAGCTTCATGCGACCTACTATAAGCAGCACTGGGATTTTGATCTTTTCTTCGAATCAAAAGTAGCCACAGAATTATCAGAGTTTCTTGAACCGATTCAATCCGGCTCACGACGGATTCTGGCTGGCAATGATGGACGAAAAGATCGTGGGCGCAGTCGCCATTGACGGAAACGAGGCCAAGACGAGTGGAGCACGGTTGCGCTGGTTTATTGTGGCCCCCGAATATCAGGGCAGAGGTATCGGCCAAACGCTTCTTGAGGAGGCTGTCACCTTTTGCAGGAAAGCAAATATCTACCGTGTCTACCTGCATTCGTTTGCAGGACTGGATCGCAGCCCGTCACGTGTACGAGAAATTTGGCTTTCGTGTTATGCGAAGAGAAAGCAGGACAAGACCTGGGGCAAGACGGTCACGGAACAGACCTTTGAACTCTTCCTGTAAAGGGTTCTTCGGGCCTCTCTTCCTCTGTGTTCATTCCTAAAGAAATGATCTCTGCACTCACGACGGGTATCCTATTTGGTTTGTCGTCCGGACTCGCTCCTGGCCCTCTGCTGGCGCTCGTTGTCACACAGACTCTGAAACATGACGCCAAAGAAGGCATGAAGGTTGCGGTTGCCCCCTTGCTCACCGACCTGCCCGTCATTTTAGTCTCTGTGTTCATCCTGACGCGATTCCTCACCTACCGTAGCATCCTCGGGGGTATCTCGCTAGTAGGAGGACTCTATGTGCTATATCTTGCTTATGAGAGTGTCAAAACAAAACCCTTGACCCTCTCGGTTTCAGAAACCGAGCCCCACTCTTTCAGAAAGGGATGGCTAGTCAATACTTTGAGCCCCCATCCCTACCTTTTTTGGATTACCGTGGGAGCTCCCTTCATCCTAAAATCAGGGGAACAAGGACTTCTCCCGCCTGTCATGTTCGTCCTATTCTTCTTTGTGTCGCTCGTTGGCTCAAAGATGCTGTTGGCCCTTCTCATAGGAAAATCTCGATCGTTCCTAACCCATAGCACTTACCTCTGGGTCATGCGCGGCCTGGGGGTCATGCTCGCGCTCTTTGGGATCTTTCTCCTTAGGGATGGTATTACTCTTCTGGGGATCTTGCCTCCGAGAACATTGCCATGACAGGAGTTGACCGTTTCGGGCTCGTGTGGACGGTTAGACGGGGGAAAAAGATTTCGTCAGAGATTTATCTAAGTGACTCCTAAAAATTCGAAAACAACCTTGGCCATGTCCTGTTTTTCGCATACGCCACGGTGGATCTCAGGCAAGGACTGAAGTTCGGCGAGTTTCTGTGGCACCGGTTGGCCGCTCATTGAAGAGAGTTCTCCAAGAAGAGAGAATTCATCACGACCTGAGGTCTCCCGGCCCAAGGCTTCCAAGACCCCCCTATTGAATTTGAAAGGGCTGGCTGTGGAGGCAAGAGCCACAGGCCTGGAGTCGCCTGTTTCCTCTCTGTACTTTTGGAGGACATGAAATCCCACCGCAGAGTGAGGATCAAGCAAGTATCCATGTTTTTCAAACGCATTCTTGATTGCTCTCGCAGTCTCGTCCGGGTCTGCAAACCCGCCATAGAAGAGTGATTGCAGTTCTTCCAGGGTGTCGCTAGGGATGCGGTAGGCCCCATCCTTTAACAGTTGATTCATCCATTCCGAAACCTGCTCAGGATCGCGTCCAGCCAGTTCGAACACCAGTCGTTCCAAGTTCGATGAAATCAAGATGTCCATCGATGGGGATTCTGTCTTGTAGAACTCCCGACGCCGATCGTAAACCCCTGTACGAATGAAGTCCGTGAGAACCTTGTTGATATTGGAAGCACAGATCAACTTCGATACGGGTAGCCCACATCGGACCGCATAGTAGGCAGCAAGAATGTTGCCGAAATTTCCTGTCGGGACGCAGATGTTGATCTCATCGCCCCGCTTCACCCTTCCTGTAAGAACCATCTCTTCATAAACTGTAAAATAGTAGGCGATCTGGGGCGCGAGGCGACCCCAGTTGATTGAATTTGCCGAAGAGAGCCTAAATTGGAAACCTTCGAGTTTCTCGTTGATTTCTCGATTCGAGAAGATCTCTTTGACCCCGGATTGTGCATCGTCGAAATTTCCTATCACCCCGCACACCCCAACGTTTTTCCCACGCTGGGTTACCATCTGGAGGCGCTGCATCTCACTGACCCCCTCATGGGGATAAAAAACGAAGATTCGAACTCCCTCCACGTTGGCAAATCCTTCCAGGGCTGCCTTACCCGTATCTCCGGACGTAGCCACCAGAACAACGACCTCGTATTGGCCTCCTTCCGATATGATGGCTGTCGTAAGCAGACGGGGCATAAGCTGAAGGGCCATATCTTTAAAAGCTAGCGTAGGTCCATGCCAGAGTTCCAGAACGGTTGTTCCGCCGTCTAAGAATCGCACCGGAGCCGTGGAAGGTGAATCAAAGTTCGAACCGTAAGCGGCCTGACAATCTTGTAGGAGTTCCTCTTCTTTAAAATCGGTGAGAAAGGGACGGAGAATATTGACCGCCCGTAAAGCATAAGAGGGTTGACTCAAATGATTGAAAGGATCAAATCCAAGGAACGGAAAGGCAGAAGGGACATACAGTCCACTGTCGTCAGCGATCCCCTTAATGATCGCCTTCTTTGATGTGAGTGGAGGACTTGATCCTCGAGTGCTGATATATTTCATAGACTCCACCTTATCACATGTGTGCTTGGGTGGCAACCACACCTGCCTGGCGAAGGCAACACTCTGGGCAGGCGAGCCAGACGGTACGACAGGTTCCATAGAATATGCTTGCCAATCATTCGGGGTTCATATATAGTTTAGTTAAATATATTTCTAACGGGAGGGAATAGTCATGGGAATTGATTACGAAGGTTATATTAAGGAATACATGCAGAAGAATCCGATTACGATCGGCCCTGACGCTTCCTTTTACGAAGCTCGAGCTATCATCCGAGACAAGGGGATTCGCCATCTTCCTGTCGTTGACAAAAACCATCATATCGTGGGCTTGATTACGGATCGGGATATTCGGGAAGCAGCGCCTTCCGATGCCACGTCCCTGAGCGTCCATGAACTCCACTATCTCCTGGGAAAGCTGAAAGTATCGGCCTTTATGGTCCCAAGGGACAAAGTACTCACCATCACTTCCGACACGATCATCGAAGAAGCCGCCCAGCTTATGCAGCAGCACAAGGCCGGATGTCTTCCCGTTCTCGAGGGAGAAAAATTAATAGGGATCATTACGGAAACGGATATCTTACGTAATTTTGTCGATCTCTTCGGTCTCAACATAACGGGAACTCGCTTGACCATTGCCCTGGAGGACAAGCCGGGTCAGTTGTACGGAATCCTCGGAGTGATCAAGGACCTCCGCGTGAATATCATTACAGTGACCAATCCGACGTTCAAGGTTCAAGGCAAGAGACTGGTGGTTGTCCGGATTGAAACACAGGATTATCAGCCCATTGTGAACGGACTGAAGAAGGCGGGTTATGAAGTCTTGTCCATAAACAAATGGCCCGGCAAATAGGCTAATCTTTTTTTGAGTTGGTTTGACAGTTTACGTTAAGTGAAGCTCCCCGCCCCTGTCTCCCGACAGGCAGGCACAGGGCGGGGCTTCCGGGTAACGTAAATACGATTACACGGTCGGCTTTCCTCCCCGCTTAATAGGCGGGGCATCCAGCCGACTTGCCCGCGGAACCCACTGGCATCGAGATGAACGTGAACGGCTAAGACCAGTTGAAAATCGGGGAGCTCGCTGACCTGCTGGGAGTGAGCACCCGGGCGATCCGCTACACAATGAGGAGATTGGTCTCCTCAATTCCGTCAAACGGGCTGAGGGAGGGAAAAGAGTCTACACCGGTTTGGACGTACAGCGCCTTAAATTCATCAAACGGCTTAAGCACCTCGGCCTTCCCTCTCTGAGATGCATGAACTGCAGCACCTCTACGAAATTCACGGAACAAACAAGAATGTGCTTCTGCGACTGCTGGAACTTCTGAACCATCATGCGGGTAAGATTGACGAGAGGATCCAGAACCTCGTACGATTGGAAGAGGAGATTCTCGATTACCGAAAAAGAATCCGACAGAAACTAAACCGCGAAGAAGAAAATCCAGGAAGGAGATCCTCATGAGGGATGTTGTGATCACCAGTGCCGTGCGGACTGCCATCGGCAATTTTATGGGCGCCCTGAGTTCTTTAAGGGCAACGGACTTGGGTGCCTTGGCTCTCGAAGAAGCTGTCCGAAGGTCCGGGATTCAGAAAGACGATGTCGACGAAGTGATCTTGGGGAACGTGCTACCCTGCGGTCTCGGCCAGAACCCGGCCCGTCAGGCCATGATCAAGGCAAAGTTTCCCATGGCTGGCGGAGCCTTGACCATCAACAAGGTGTGCGGCTCTGGTCTTAAGGCGGTCATGTTGGCTGCCCAGGCTATCATGGCTGGAGATGCAGAAGTCATTGTGGCCGGAGGAATGGAGAGCATGAGTCAGGCGCCCTATTACCTCGAGAATGCCCGGAGCGGTTATCGTCTGTGGGACGGAAAGCTTATCGACGGAATGGTCCATGATGGCCTCTGGGACGTGGTGAATGACTACCCCATGGGTTTTACAGCGGAGATTCAATCAAAGAAATTCAACATCTCTCGAGAGGAGCAGGACCAATTCGCCTATGAGTCGAATCAGAGAGCCACGAAGGCCATCCGAGAGGGAAAATTCAAGGAAGAAATCGTTCCAGTGTCTGTTCCATCGAAGAAAGGGCCTCCCACCCTTTTCGAGACCGATGAAGGACCTCGCGATTCGGACCTTCCGAGCCTGGCCAGGCTAAAACCCGCTTTTAAGGAAGATGGCGTTGTGACCGCAGGGAATTCATCTAAGATCAGCGACGGAGCGAGCGCTTTGGTCCTCATGTCACGTGAGAGGGCGCAATCCCTCGGGGTGGTTCCGATGGCGAGAGTGATCGCTCAAGCGGCTGCCGGAGTGGAATTAGAGGACGTCCTCGTCTCGCCTATCTATTCTATCCCGAAGGTGCTCAAGAAAGCTGGCCTGTCTCTGAAGACTGTCGATCTTTTCGAAATCAACGAGGCCTTCTCTGCAACAACCATTGCCGTCATCAAGACCCTCGGAATTGACCGTGACAGGGTCAACGTCCATGGGGGTGCCGTTGCCCTTGGTCATCCCATCGGCGCCAGTGGAGCAAGGGTTTTGACAACCTTGCTCTATGCGCTGAGAGACAGAGGTTTGAAACGAGGGTTGGCTTCTCTTTGCTTAGGAGGCGGTGAAGCAGTCAGTCTCATCGTCGAAAGAATCAATCACTAAGAGAGGGTAGATCTATGGAGATCAAAACAATCGGTGTCGTTGGCGCTGGACAGATGGGGAGCGGTATCGCCCAAGTCGCTGCTCACGCAGGTTTCCGAGTGATCATGAGTGATGTTGCCGAGTCTTTTCTTCAAAAGGGACTCTCAGTTATTTCGAAGAACCTGGGGCGAATGGTCGAAAAGGGAAAACTGAACACCCAAGGGAAAGATCAAATCATCGGGAGGATTCGAGGGACCGTCCGACTTCAAGACATGGCAGAGGCCGATTTCGTTGTGGAGGCTGCCACTGAGAACGAATCCGTGAAGTTGAACCTGTTCAGAGATTTGGATCATATTTGCCGAAAGGAGATCATTCTCGCGAGCAACACATCTTCTATCTCGATTACAAGAATCGCTTCTTCGACCGAAAGACCCTCTCAAGTGGTTGGCATGCACTTCATGAACCCTGTGCCGGTCATGCAACTCGTTGAGATCATCCGGGGACTCCGCACGTCGCAGGAAGCGTTTGAAGAAGTCAAGTCCCTTGCCGAGAAGCTCGGGAAGATCCCGGTGGAGGCAAATGACTTCCCCGGCTTCATTTCGAATCGCATCCTGATGCCCATGATCAACGAAGCCATTTATACCCTTTTTGAGGGTGTTGGAACCGTGGAGGCCATTGATAACGTCATGAAGTTGGGGATGAACCACCCTATGGGACCGTCTGGCCCTTGCCGATCTCATCGGTCTTGACACGTGCTTTGCTATTATGGAGGTCCTGTTTCAAGGGTTCAAGGACCCCAAATATCGGCCCTGCCCTCTTCTCAAGAAGTATGTGGATGCAGGTTATCTCGGCAGAAAAACAGGCAGAGGATTCTATACTTATTAAAACCTGTCATTGGGTCATTGAGTCGTTGAGACACTATGACGCAAACACCCAAAAACACATAAGGACGCGACGAAATGAATTTCAACCTGACTCCTGAACAAGAAATGATTCGTGACATGGCTCGGGACTTTACCGAGAAGAATATCAAGCCTGTCGCTGCTCTGTACGATGCCGAAAAGCGGTTCCCCTATGACAATCTCAAGAAGATGGCTGAACTCGGGTTGATGGGAATGAATATCCCTGCGCAACTTGGAGGCTCCGAAGTGGGTGCCGTTGCATCCAGCCTAGCGATTACGGAGATCGCCAAGGGATGCGCATCTCATGCCCTGACCACTTCTGTGACCAACATGGTCGCGGAAGTGATCACTGAGTTTTGCAGAGAAGAAGTCAGAAGAAAACATGTACCCAGAATATGCAATGGTGACTATCCCGCCGGATCCTTTGCAATCACCGAACCCCATACGGGGTCAGACGCAGCCAATATCCGAATGACTGCGGTCCACCGGGATGACACGTACGTCCTGAATGGGACAAAATCCTTGATCACAAGTGGTGAGGCTTCAGGTGTCACGGTCACTTGGGCGGTGACTGACCCGGCTGCCCGAAAAGGAAAAGGCATTAGTGCCTTTGTTATTGAGAAAGGAACACCCGGGTTTAAGGTCGGAAAGGCAGAGGAGAAGTTGGGCCATCGGGCCTCGGTCCTCAATGAATTGATCTTTGACAACTGCATTGTGCCTGCAGACTGTCTCCTTGGAAAAGAAGGAGAAGGGTTCAAGATTGCCATGATGGAGCTCGATGGCGGAAGAATAGGGATTGCGTCTCTGGCGATCGGCGTCGGTTTTGAAGCCATCGATTTTGCGACCCATTACGTCAAAGAAAGAGAGGCCTTTGGAAAACCCTTGTCAAGCTTTGAGGCGATTCAGTGGATGATCGCAGACTCCTACACGGAACTGGAAGCGGCTCAACTCCTTGTTCTGCGAGCTGCTCTCCTAAAAGAAAACCGCCAACCCTTTACCCGAGAGGCTTCCATGGCGAAGCTCTTTGCTACGGAGGCGGCAAAGACGGTTGCGATCCGTGCGGTTCAAATGTTGGGCGGCTATGGTTACACAAAAGACTATCCTGTGGAACGTTATCTTAGAGACATCATAGGAACAACTCTGTACGAAGGCACTTCCGAAGTTCAACGCCTTGTGATTGCAAGGGAGACTTTGAATCGCAAAATGTCAGTCCATCAGAAGAAATAATGGAACCTCATGAATCCATCGCCCAAAGGTTTGACCTTTACGCCTGCTACCAGTGCGGGAAATGCACTGGAGGATGCCCCGTCACCCTCCGATCAAGGCTGAACATCCGGCGGCTCGTTCTTCAGGGAGTTCTGGGAAAGGATCTCGATCAACTCAAGGAAAGGTTGGAACTCTGGGATTGTACGACCTGTAAGACATGTACCCTTCGCTGTCCCAGAGACATCAAGCCCATGAACCTCATCATTGGGCTTAAGATCCATCCTTGTAGAGCAGGGACAGATTCCTCGAACCCTCATCGATGCGTTAGAAAGTGTCTATAAACACGGCAACCCCTGGGGCAAACCAAGGAACAAGAGAACGGATTGGATCAAGGAACTTCCCGATTCTCTCAGGGTCAAGGATTTTTCTCAGGGTGAACGAGCTGAATTCCTTCTCTTTGTGGGTTGTACCGCTTCCTTCGACCCCCGAATACAAGAAATCGCTAAGGCACTGACTTACAACCTTCACTGCGCAGGGATTGACTTCGGGATCCTTGGCAATGAGGAACAGTGCTGCGGCAATGAAATTCGAAGGATGGGCGAAATCGGCCTCTTCGAGGAGTTAATGCAAACGAATGTCGAAAAGTTCGAGACTTACGGGATCAAACACATTCTCACGTCGTGCCCCCACGGGTTCAATGTGCTGAAGAACGAGTATCCTCAGGAAAGATTCACGGTTGTCCATGGAACCCAACTCCTAGCACGATGTCTTGAGGAAGGGAAACTCTCTTTCGAGAAAGAGATCAAGAAAGTCGTCACCTACCATGACCCCTGTTTTCTCGGAAAACAGAATGGCATCTTTGATGAACCTCGCGCCTTACTGCGAGCGATTCCGGGATTGACGCTGAAGAGAACTGGATCGGTCTCGAGAACGGAGCCTCTGCTGCGAAGGGGGTGGAGGAAGAATGTGGGTGGAAGCCTCCTCTGACACCGGGCCCCGGCTTGCCGAGATACGCGTCAAAGATGCGATTGAACTGGGTGCTGAGATGCTCATCACGGCGTGCCCGCTGTGTGTTTTGACTCTGGAGGATGCGGTTAAGACTTCTGGTTATGAAGAAAAGATCCGCGTCATGGATGTCATGGAGCTCGTCGCCATGGCGTTGGGTAGACCTCAGCCTAGTTCGGAGTTAAACCCATGAACATCATCGTGTGCGTCAAGAGAGTCCCTGAGACTGCAGAGGCTGATCTCGTGATCGACAAAACCGGGAAAGACGTCATGAAGAGCGGTCTCGTGTTCGATCTCAACGAATGGGACAGCTACGCCATTGAAGAGGCCATTCGATCTGAAGGAAAAACAGGGGGGGCATGTCACCGTGATATCCATGGGCGGAGAAGAAGCGAATGAATCTCTCCGGAAATGTCTGGCCATGGGTGCAGATGATGCGGTCCGCCTGACAGACCCTGCCTTCGAAGGTGCAGACGGCCATGCCACAGCGAGGGTTCTGGCAGAAAGCATCGGTAAATTGCCGTTTGATCTCATCCTGACCGGAACCCAGGCTGAAGATGATGGCTATGGCCAAGTGGGCGGAGCCCTTGCAGAACTTCTCGGTATCCCTCATGCAACCGTGGTTAATCAAATTGAGGCAGAAGCCAAGAAACTTAAAGTGCATCGAGAGCTCGAAGGAGGGTTGGAAGAGATTCTGGAAATCGACCTCCCTGCCCTTCTTACGATTCAGACCGGGATCAATGAACCGAGATATGTCTCCATCATGGGCATCCGAAAAGTAGCCAAAAAGGAGATCAAAGTCCTGGGTGCCAAAGACTTAACCCTAGTTGCCAATGAGACCGGTCTTTCGGGTTCAGATACACGAATTGAAAAGATCTCTTTTCCACCCACGACTGGAGCGGCGAAGATGATCGAAGGAAATCCGGAAGAAGTGGCCCTCAACGTCCTGAACATTCTGAAAGAAAAAGGAGGGCTTGCCTAAATGAAAGAGATCTTCGTCCTCGCAGAACACCGCCAGGGTCAATGGAGAGACATTACCTTTGAAATGCTTTCCAAAGGAAGGCAATTGGCGGAAAGCTTTGGATCAGAGGTCCACGCTGTCGTTCTTGGCAAAGAGGTTGCAAACTTAACTGAAGCTTTGAGGCCCATGGCCCACAGGGTCCTCCTCGTGGAGGACGAGCGTCTCGAGGTTTTCAACTCTGAAACCTATCAGACCGTTCTGGCTCAACTGATCACGGAAAGAAAACCTCTTCTCACCCTGATCGGCCACTCGACCCTGGGCATGGATCTTGCACCGAACCTGGCCGTTCAATTGAAGATGCCGCTGGCCACGGACTGCATCGGAATTGATGGCAAGGAAGGTTCCTTCGTCCTGACTCGACAAATCTACGGAGGGAAGATCAATTCAACTGTTTCTCTTCAATAAGCCAGGGCCTTACCTGGTGACGCTTCGAGCGGGTGCTTTCCCTGTCCTCCAGAAAGATTCCCTTCAGGGTGACATCATTCCCCTGCCCTCGCCATTGACTGATGGAAATCTCGCCAAGCGATTTCTTGGTTATGTGGAAGCAGCCTTAGGTGATGTGGACATCACGCAAGCCGACATTCTTGTCTCTGTCGGTCGAGGAATCAAAGGTCCAGAAAACCTTCCTCTGGTCAAGGAGTTTGCCGAGGCCATCGGTGGAACCCTCTCCTGCTCCCGGCCTGTGGTCGACAAGAAATGGCTGCCGAAGGGTTGTCAAGTGGGGACGTCTGGGAAGACAGTGAAACCCAAAGTCTACATTGCTGTGGGCATCAGCGGGGCTTTCCAGCATATTGCGGGAATGAAGGGGGCAGGAACAGTGATTGCCATCAACAAAGATCCAAAGGCTCCCATCTTCGGTGTGGCTCATTATGGAATCGTGGGAGACCTCTTTAAAATCATACCGGCTTTGAAAGAAAAGGCCAAGGAATTGAGACAGAGGTGAATAATGGATTTTGAACTGACCCAAGAGCAGAGAGATATCCAGAGGGCGGCCCGTGAGTTTGCCCAGGGAGAATTCGATAAGGAAAAGATTCTGGAATGGGAGCAGACCCACACCTTTCCACGAGAGATCTGGAAGAAGGCCAGTGAGCTCGGATTCATCGGCATTCATTTTCCTGAAGAGTACGGCGGTCAGGGCTGCGGTGTGACAGAAAACACGCTCATCGTCGAGGAGTTTTGCCGCAAGGACTCTAGCGTTGGCATTGCCCTGAGCGTTGCCGATTTTTCTTCAGAGCTCGTTCTTCGTTTCGGCACAGCTGAACAGAAAAGGGAATATCTCATTGCCAGTGGCCCAAGGACAATTCATCTCTGCAGGGGCTTATACAGAACCCGATCACGGAAGCGACATCACGCTGCTCTCAACCACGGCGAGGAGAGAAAGGGACTCTTACATTATCAACGGGACCAAGACATTCATTACCAATGGAACCATCGCAGATTTCTTCATCGTCCTCTGTCAAACTGATTCAGAGGCAAAACCATCCTATCGCGGCCAATGTACCTTTATCGTTGATAAGGGAATGAAAGGCTTTGAAGCTACTGAGATCATGCCTAAGATGGGCATCCGAATGACCTCTACAGCAGAACTCTCCTTCAGCGACGTCGCCATTCCTGCTTCACACCTTCTCGGAGAAGAAAACAAAGGATTTTACCAGGTTCTGGAATTCTTTGACGAGAGTCGGATCGAGATCGCTGCACAGGCCCTTGGCATTGCCCAGGGGGCTTTTGATCGGGCCTTAGACTATGCGAAGAAACGTGAACAGTTCAAGAAGAAGCTCGTCGAATTTCAGATCACCCAGCATAAGCTCGCTGACATGGCGACAAAGATTGAGGCGGCTAGACTGCTGACGTACAAGGCGGCATGGAATTTCGACAAGAAAAAGATCGATCCCAAACTCACCTCTATGGCGAAATGGTTTGCCGCAAGAACGGCGGTTGAGATTGCGGATGAAGCCATTCAAATGCTTGGAGGGTATGGCTACCTCACGGAATACGAGGTCGAGCGCTTCTATCGCGATGCCAAGATCACTGAGATCTACGAGGGTACCAGGGAGATACAGAAAAACACGATCGCCTCGGCCCTCATCGGAAAGTCAAAATAGCTGGAATAGTAAAAGACTGGAGTATACTGGAGTAGTGGAGTATTGGGCACTGGAACGTTGGAGTGATGGAGTGGTGGAGGATCTGAAGATTGGAGTAATGGAGTATTGGACGATGGAGTGTTGGGCTGAAAAGAGTAACGGTTGACATCTTTTCATTACCCATTACTCCATCACTCCATTACTCCATTACTCCAGTATGAAAGAGGCTTAAATGGAGGAAGAGTTCCGAAGAGGCAGTCGCGAACGATGCGGTCCCCGCGGTGCTGGTGATCGGTGCCGGCATTGCCGGGATGCAGGCCGCTCTTGACATAGCCGACAAAGGATTCCAGGTCCACCTGGTAGAGAGGGCCCCATTCATCGGTGGTCATATGGCCCAGTTGGATAAGACCTTTCCCACCCTCGACTGCTCGGCGTGCATTATCACTCCGAAGATGGTCGAAGTGGCCAACCATCCGAATATTCAGCTTCACACGTGCTCAGAAGTAACCGATGTTCACGGCTCTGCCGGCAATTTCAACGTAAAGATTGGAAAGAAACCGCGGTATGTAGATCTCACCCGTTGCACGGCGTGTGGTGACTGTGTGGATGCTTGTGTCTTAAAGAAAGGAGTATCCTCCGAATTCGATGAAGGCTTAACCACACGCAAAGCAATTTTCATTCCCTTCCCCCAGGCCGTTCCCTTGAAGGCCGTTATTGACTCAAAGAGCTGCCTTCTTCTCAGCAAGGGAAAATGTAAGAAAGCCTGTGTGGATGTCTGTAAGCCAGGAGCCATCGATTTCGAACAAAGGGAGGAGATCATCGAAGCGGTGGTTGGATCGATCATCGTGGCTACAGGATTTGATCTCTTTGATCCCACACTCAAACCTGAGTTCGGTTATCATTCTTATCCCAGTGTCTTGCATGGGCTCGAACTAGAGAGACTGTGCTCTGCCTCTGGACCCACTCAGGGGAATATTCTGATCGAAGGGAAAGAACCGAAAGACGTTGTCTTCATCCATTGTGTTGGATCGAGAGATAAGACCGTGGGCAACGAATACTGTTCCAGAGTGTGCTGCATGTCCACAGCAAAGCAAGCCCACCTCCTCAGGGAGAAACTCCCGGAGGCACGACTCACCGTTCTCTATATGGATATGAGGGCCTTTGGAAAGGGGTTCGAGGAATTCTATGAGAGGGTTCAGAGAGAGGGGATCTTCTACCGCCGTGCAAATCCTTCTGAGATTTATCGAAAGAATGGGAAGGTGATCGTCAAAGGTGAAGACACGCTGCTGGGGGAACCGTTTGAGATAGAAGCGGACCTCGTGGTACTGGCTGCAGGACTCACTCCTCGCAAAGAGAACGAGTGCCTCACGAGTATTCTTGGACTTAAGAGATCCCCAGATCGATTTTATGCAGAAGCGCCGGGTCTCGATCCTGTGACGACCGACGTTGAGGGAATCTTCCTCGCCGGATGTTGTCAAAGTCCGAAAGACATCCCGGACACAGTGGCTCAAGCGAGCGGCGCCGCCTCCCTGGCCTGCGCCCTGCTCGCAAAAGGAAGGAAAGAGATGGAGTAATGGAGTAGATGGAGTAATGGAGAGATGGAGTAATGGGTAATAAGAAGAAGTCAGGAATCAATCCTTTTAGCATCATTCCACTACTCCAGTACTCCAGTACTCCAATACTCCAATACTCCACTACTCCAGTACTCCAATTTAGGCCGGTGTTATGAAAGTCGGCGTTTACATTTGTCATTGTGGTGTAAACATTGCGGCCACGGTCGATGTCGGGAAGGTCAAAGCCTTTGCTGAAACCCTGCCTCACGTCGCCATTGCCCGCGATTATCACTATATGTGTTCTGACCCTGGCCAGGATCTGATTAAGAATGACATAAAACATCTTGGCCTCGATCGTGTGATTGTCGCTGCCTGCTCACCCAGAATGCATGAAATCACGTTTCGTAGGACGCTGCAGGCCACAGGGCTCAATCCGTACTTTCTTGAGATGGCCAACATCCGCGAGCAGTGTTCTTGGGTTCACCCAAATAAGGACAATGGAACGAGGAAGGCCATGGACCTCATTGCTTCGGCGGTGGCCAAGGTCTGCCTCCATGAGCCATTGAAAGAGAATGAAGTCAATGTGACTCCGGCTGTCTTGGTGATCGGGGGTGGAATCGCAGGCCTTCAAGCCAGTCTCGATGTTGCCAAATCCGGTTTTGAGGTCTATCTGGTGGAAAAATCCCCCGCTCTGGGAGGGCATCTTGCTCAGATTGATCGAATTCTTCCGGACCTCAAGGAAACCGCTTCCATCTTATTCCCGAAGATCGAGGAGGTTACGAAACATCCCCTAATCCATCTCCTGACGCAAAGTGAGGTCGAAAACCTGGAAGGCTTTGTGGGTAACTTCAAAGCCACGATCCGACAAGATCCTTTCTATGTGGATCCGGAGAAGTGCAATCATTGTAAGAAATGCGAAGACGTCTGTCCTGTCCGTGTTCCCGATGAATTTTCTGCCCGAATGGCAGAACGGCCGGCCATTCATCTTCCTTCTGCTTATGCCGTCCCTTATTCCTATCTCATCGACCCAAGGTGCTGTCTCTATTTCCAAAAAAGGGAATGCGGCAAATGCAAAGAAGTGTGCCCTCAGGGGGCGGTCCGGTTTGAAGAGGTTGAGGTGACTTTTCAGGTCGATGTGGGAGGCGTGATCGTCGCAACAGGATATGATCTGTTTGATCCACACTTCAAACCGGAATTTGGATACGGGCAATATCCGAATGTCATGACAGGCATGGAATTTGAACGACTGGCCTCTCCCAATGGATCCGCCTCAGGGAAACTTCTGATCAATGGAAAAGAACCCAAAAATGTTGTTTTTATCCAGTGCGTAGGATCGCGGGACAAGACCGTGGGGAATGAGTACTGCTCGAGGGTCTGTTGTATGGTTACGGCCAAACAGGCCTGTCTCGTCAAGGAACGAATACCGGACGCCAGGGTCACTGTGTGCTACATCGATGTCAGGGCATTTGGAAAAGGGGCGGAAGAATTCTACGAAAAGGTTCAGAAGAAAGGGGTCTTTTACCGAAAAGGAATTCCTTCGGAAATCTATCACAGGTCCGGAAAGTTGATCGTCAAGGCGGAAGATGAACTCTTGGCTGAGCCCTATGAAGAAGAGGCAGATCTCGTTGTCCTGGCCACTGGGCTCATCCCGAGGGAGGATGGAGAACATCTCCGAAATGTCTTGAAGCTGAGCCGAGGACCCGACCGCTTCTACCTCGAGGCCCATCCAAAACTGAGGCCGGTCGACACAGCCACGGACGGCATTTTCCTCGCTGGAACCTGCCAAGGGCCCAAAGACATCCCTGATACCTTTTCCCAAGCCCATGCAACCGCGTCAAGGGCCACCATCCCCCTCTATTTGGGAAAAGTAAAGATCGAGCCCATTGTCGCGGTAGTCGATTCACTCATCTGCTCAGGATGTGGCCTGTGTGAACAGGTCTGTGAGTATCGTGCTCTGAACATCGATCCATACAAGACGATCATGACCGTCAATGAAGTCCTTTGTAAAGGGTGCGGAGCGTGTAATGCCGTTTGTCCTTCGGGTGCGATTAGCCTTCGGCACTTCAAAACAGAACAGATTATTGCTCAGATCAGGGAACTGACGTAGTGACGAGTGAAGCGCCCCGCCCTCAAGGGCGGAGCTTGCGGGGTACTTGCCGCCAGGAGTGAGGAGTTAGGTGTTTAGAAGAATTTGGGAGTTCTGATGAAGAAAGGGTTGATTCAGGTCTACACTGGAGATGGGAAAGGGAAAACGACCGCGGCTCTGGGCCTCGCCCTCCGGGCCGTCGGTCATGGCATGAAAGTCCTGATTATCCAATTTATGAAAGGCAGCATCTGAGATCGGCGAGATCAAGGCGGCCCAAAAACTTGCTCCTTATCTGACCATCGTACCCATGGGCCGGGGAACCTTTGTCTCGAAGGACCATCCCCATCCGGAAGACACCAAAATCGCCCGTGAAGGGCTCCTGGTCGCACAAAAGGCAATCCAAAATAAGGAATACGATGTCGTTATCCTCGACGAGATCAATGTGGCTGTCGAGTATGGTCTCATCTCCATTTCAGACCTGCTTCACCTGTTGGATTCGAAACCCGAGGAGGTGGAAATCGTACTCACAGGAAGAAATGCCAGACCCGAGCTATTGGAGAGAGCAGACCTCGTCACAGAGATGGTGAAACGGAAACACTATTTCGACGAGGGCGTCCCGGCGCGAAAGGGGATGGAAGATTAGCCGTCTATTGAACAATTTTCTCAGCACCCTATCAGGTCCCCCAGACCAAAAGCGAGGTCATCCCATGTTTAAGGATGAGCAACTTAAGAAGGTCGAGGAAGAAAAGGACAATTGGACCAAAGATGTATTGAAAACGCTTAAGGAAACGCCTGAACGGGTCCCTTCTTTTACAACGATCTCAGACCTCGAGATCAGGTCACTTTACACTCCACTCGATATCAACGATCTCGACTACACGAGAGACATCGGTTTCCCTGGAACCTACCCTTTCACCCGTGGGGTTCAGCCGTCCATGTACCGCGGTAGACTCTGGACCATGAGAATGTTCTCCGGTCTGGGTGGGGCAGAAGAAACCAATCAGCGGTTCCATCATCTCTTACGTCAGGGGGAAACAGGGCTCTCAGTTGCGTTCCATTACCCGACGTTAATGGGATACGACAGTGATTCCTCAATAGCGAAGGGCGAAGTGGGAAGATGCGGTGTGGCCATCGACACTCTCAAAGACATGGAGATTCTGTTCGATGGCATCCCCCTGGACAAAGTTACCACGTCCATGACCATCAATCCACCTGCTTCCATCCTCTTGGCCATGTACATTGTGGTCGCGGAGAAAAAGGGCATCAGCAAGACACATATCGGTGGAACCATCCAGAATGACATGCTCAAGGAATTTATCGCCCAAAAGACCTTCATGCTTCCCCCCAAACCTTCCCTTCGAATCATCGTGGACACCATTGAATATTGCACCAAAGAAGTACCTCGTTGGAACCCGGTCAGCATCAGCGGTTATCACATCCGTGAGGCGGGAGCGACAGCCCCTCAAGAACTCGCGTTCACTCTAGCCGATGGAATTGCTTATGTGGAGGCAACCCTGGAGAGAGGACTTGATGTGGACGACTTTGCTCCACGGCTCTCCTTCTTTTTTGACTCTCACATTGATTTCTTCGAAGAGATCGCCAAGTTCAGGGCTGCCCGGCGAATATGGTCTCAGATCATGCGTGAGCGTTTCCACGCCAAGAACCCACGATCCTGGATGCTTCGGTTCCATACCCAGACCGCCGGGTGCTCCTTAACGGCGCAACAACCCTACAACAACATCATACGGACAGCGTATGAAGCGCTGGCTGCGGTCTTGGGCGGAACCCAATCCCTACATACCAACTCTCTCGATGAAGTTTATGCCATTCCCACAGAGGAAGCAGCCACGATTGCGTTGCGGACCCAACAGATCCTTGCCGAAGAAACGGGTGTTGCCAACACGATCGATCCTTTGGCCGGTTCCTATTTTATTGAAAGCCTCACCCGAGAGATCGAGGAAAAGGCATGGGATTATATCCGAAAGATTGACGCCCTGGGAGGCATGGTGACAGCGATTGAGAACGGTTACCCTCAAACTGAAATTGCCGACGCCGCCTATCGTTACCAGAGACAGATCGATGCGGGCGAAAAAGTGATCGTGGGAGTCAACAAGTACGTAACTGATCACCCTCCTGTGCCTATCTGGAGGATGACGTCTGAAATTGAAGAGAGACAGTTGCAGAGACTCCAGGACGTGAAACGGTTCCGAAACAACTCAAAGGTGAAGGATCTCCTGGGACAAATTCGGAAGGTTTCTCAAAGCAAGGAAAACCTCATGCCTCACATCATTAACGCCGTAAGAGAATACGCAACGATCCAGGAAATCTGTGATGTATGGCGAGACGTGTTTGGACGCTATACCGATCCAGGATGGCTTTAGTCTGAAGTTCGGAGTTCGAGTTACGAAAACAATGATTAGACGCGCCTTGCTCCGAACGCAATTCCTGCGACAGGCGAATGACTAACTCCTGACTGAGATGAGAGGAAACCGATGGGCACAGAACGTAAGATCCGGATCCTTATCGGGAAGCCAGGCCTGGATGGTCACGACCGTGGGGCGAAGATCATTGCCAGGGGGTTTCGTGATGCGGGCTTCGAAGTCATCTACTCGGGCCTTCACCAGACACCCGAACAGATCGTGGCCACGGCCATTCAGGAAGACGTGGACGGCATCGGGCTGTCTATCCTTTCTGGGGCCCACGAGTATATCTTCTCCCGGGTCATTGAGCTCTTGAAAGAGAAAGGAGCACAGGACATCGTTGTTTTTGGCGGGGGAATTGTTCCTGAAGAAGATTTCCCTGCTCTCACACAGTTGGGAGTCAAGGTCATCTTTCCGCCAGGGACACCCATTGAAAAAACAGTGACCTGGGTCCGAGAGAACGTCAAACCGCGGAAGTAGCGCAGAGTTCGGGGTTCGGAGCTTGGAATACTCGGCGTTACAAACTGAAAAGCGGGTGAACTTTCCAAACGCAAAGATCTGGCAATAGAGTAAATTTTCAGGTGGAAAGATCTTCTACTACCTTGGCATGAATTTAGGTAACATCCTTATCATAGCGTACACAGATCAAGGGTACTTTCACAAATGTCCTTGGGATTGTGTTTTGCCCAATAAAATACAGTCACAAGTGGGTAAGTTATCTCGGAATAGAACGTTACCATTATTGTGCCAGAGTAGTACCACCAACCACTTGCGACTTGCTACTTACGGAAAGGAGGAGGGACCAGCATGATCACATTCAAGAAGGGTAACTTAAGGATTCCCAAGTGGAATCGAAGAGTATTCATCGTGGCCGGAGGAACAACAGCCTACAGGAAATATTTCCCCGAATATAAACTGGAAGAGCTGGCCATGATGGCCTTCAAACAGATGTTAGAGGATAACGATTTAAAAATGGACCCTTTGGAGGTCAAGGGCCTAATCAACTTTGCCACCTATGGTGAGTTCGCCGACCACTTTCAAGATCAACTGCTCTGTGAGGCTAAGATCCATGACTATTTAGGGCTGGACCCTCTCCATAATTTAGGTATCAAGACAGGAGGAGCTACCGGAGGTTCAACGATACTTGCTGCAGCTATGGCAGTGGCCTCAGGTTACGCCAATGTGGCTTTGGCTGCCGGCTGGGAGCGCATGGATGAAGTGGATACCCGGACCGGTAACTATTATATCGCTACAGCAGCCTGTAAGGATTTTGAAACCCGCTTGGGCAGAATTTACTCTTCCTATTATGCCCCCATGGCAAATCGTTTTGCTGAGACATTTAATGTATCCGAAGTCACTCGAGCAAAAATAGCAGTTAAAAACCATCTCTACGCCTGTTCCTCCCCTTATGCCCAACAAGCAGGGAAATATACGGTCGAAGAAGTCTTGGCTAGCCCCATGTCGGCCTATCCGCTGCGATTCCTTGAATGCTGCGCCATGAGCGCAGGGGCAGCCTGTGTACTGGTCTGTGATGAAGAAACAGCTTACAAGTTAACGGACCATCCCTGTGAACTATTTATCTGTGGTGGAACCCATACTTTACGGGTGGCTGACCGCCGACACATGGAAGTTCCTTTGCTTCCACATGAAACTCCGGAGATGTACAAAGAGCTCTATGCCAAAGAGGGAGCTCGTTATCCAGGGTTTGAGAGCTTCTTGGCAGCTCGATTCGCTGCCTGGCTCGTCTATCGTATGGCAGGGATTCAAAATCCCCTCGAGGATCTCGATTTGGTGGAGCTTCATGATGCTTTTACGATCAGTGACCTTCAGACGTACGGAGATATCGGGCTCAGACCCTACGGCCAGGAGCAGGACTATATCGAGTCAGGGGACGCTTATTACATCAATCCCAACACAGGCAAACCGGGCAAATGTCCTTCGAACCTGTCGGGTGGCTTGATCGGAACGATGCATGCAGTTGGCGCAACGGGTATTTTCCAAGCAGCGGAGTGCCTCTGGCAGTTACAGCAAAAATACGATCAATTTCACGGTGACCCAAAGCTCTGGAAGAAATGGGGAAAAGAGAAACCAAAAGATTGGCAGAGTCTGCAGATCCCCGCGACAGGCAAGCAGGCCCTGTGGGTTTCCCATGCGGGTGTCGGTTCCCACGTGACCGTTGGCATTCTGAGAAAAGCCTGGTAAACAGCATAAGCCATTTCCGTCTTGAAAGGCAGAGCCTTGAGGGTATGGGGTAAAGGAGGAAGAAGCTCATGGCGAAGAGAAAGCTACAGACCAAGAAGAAAGTGCAAGCCAAGAAGAGGGTTCAGATAAAGAAAAAAGTCGTGAAAAGCAAGGAAACAAAAAAGAGAGAAGAGGTAAAATTCATTGGTCAGGTAACTCGAATCCGTCAAACCGAACCAGCGACGGTCGTGGAATGGCCCCGAACGATCACACACTTTCACACCTATGGAATGCTGTCCCCTTTCTTTGAGGGCCTTAAGAAAGGTGAATTGCGAGCCACCCGATGTTCCAATCCCAAATGCGCAGAAAAACGCCTCTGGATCCCGCCCCGAGCCCACTGCCCGGACTGTCACACCGAGATGATCTGGAAAACGCTGTCGCAATCCTGTGATCGGGAAGATCTATGCTTTCACCCGAGTCGTCTATGCTGGCACCGGCATCGAACTTTCTACCCCTTATTGGCAGGTGGATGTGGAAATCCCGGGTCTTGCAACGATCCCGAAAAGTTATCTCCTCTATGGGGAACCACACATCGGAATGAAGGTGAAAGCAGAGTTTAGAACAAAGAAGCCAACCAACACGGTTTTGGATTATTACTGGGTACCGTATGAAACGATGATAGGGTCCCAGGGTTCAAGGATTCCAGGGTTCGAGTGGATTAGAAAAAAAATGTCGACCTATTGAGGGTCTTGGACTGAACATTAATAGAACCTGCTTGGACCCTTGACCCCTTGAACCCTCGAACCCTTCTTTTGGAGGATATCATGTCTCTTGATTTTGACCTGAGTGAAGAACAGCAGATGATCAGGAAGATGGTCCGAAACTTTGCCGAGAAGGAGATCGCTCCCATTGCTCAGGAACTCGATGACAAGGAAGAGTTCTCCCACACCCTGACTCGGCGGATGGGGGAGCTCGGGCTTTTTGGCCCCTTTGTCCCGGAGACATACGGCGGGAGCAACATCGGATACATATCCTACATCATCGCCACCGAAGAGATCGCACGGATTGATGGCTCGCAGGCTGCCACGCTCGCCGCAGGAAACTCTCTCGGAATTTCACCCATCTATTACTATGGAAACGAGGAGCAGAGAAGAGACGTGGCTCCCTGACCTCTGTGCAGGAAAAACTCTCGCCTCCTTTGGTCTAACCGAACCGAACGCCGGGTCAGATGCCGGAGCTTCAAAGACGACCGCCACCCTGGAAGGAAACCAATGGGTCATTAACGGATCTAAGATCTTCATCACGAACTCCACCTCGGAGTATGAGCGCTGTCTGCGTGGTGCAGGCCGCAACCGGGAAGCGCGAAGACGGTAAGAGCGAACTCTCCTGTATCCTCGTTCCGAATGGAACACCCGGATTTGTCACGAAGACGATGCACGGGAAAATGGTTTGGAGGGCTTCGAACACCGGAGAACTCTATTTTAATGATTGTCGAGTCCCCAAAGAGAATCTCCTTGGCCAGCGGGGAGACGGATTTCACCAGATGTTGGCCACTCTCGACGGAGGAAGACTGAGCATCGGTGCCATGGGACTCGGAGGAGCCCAGGGAGCCTTTGAGCTGGCTCTCAAATACGCGCACGAGCGTGAACAGTTTGGCAGACCCATCGGGAGTTTTCAGGTGATCGCTTTTAAATTAGCCGACATGGCAACCGAGATTGAGATGGCCAGACTCCTTCTTTACAAAGCAACCTGGTTGTGCGAGAATAAGCGTCCCTTTGGCAAGGAAGCCGCGATGGCAAAGATGTTCTGTTCCGAGATGTATCACCGGGTGGCAAATGAGGCTGTACAGATTCATGGCGGGTACGGGTTGATGAAAGAATACCCTGTCGAGAGGCACTACCGGAATCAGAAATTGCTGGATATTGGAGAGGGAACCTCAGAGGTCCAGAGGATCGTCATCGCGAGACATATCGGCGTCCCGGGAAGAGCGCTGTAGAGCATTTCAGAACCCAGGGGCAAGGATTCGGCGAACTTAGCGTATGATGAGCGTGGTGAGACAAATCCTAGAAGGAGACATCCGGGCCGCTTCTCGGTTGATGCGCGAGATCGAGGACCGAACGTCTGAAGGCCTCGAGGGCCTCAAAGAGCTCTACCCCAAGACAGGAAAAGCTTATGTCATCGGGGTCACCGGTGCCCCGGGCTCTGGCAAGTCCACGCTCATCGACAAGATGGTAGATATTTTCCGCAAAGAGGGAAAAACGGTTGGAGTTGTTGCCGTGGATCCATCGAGTCCGTTTACCGGCGGTGCCCTCCTGGGTGACCGGATTCGCATGCAGCGTCACGCGACAGACGAGGGGGTCTTCATCCGGTCGCTGGCCACTCGTGGCAGGTTGGGAGGCCTTTCGCGGGCCACTCAGGACATCGTTCACGTCATGGATGCCATGGGGAAGGATCTCATCCTTGTTGAGACCATTGGCGTGGGTCAAGACGAGATAGATATTGTTCATACTGCCCACACATCCATCGTGGTCATGCTTCCCGGGATGGGTGATGAGATCCAGGCGATCAAAGCCGGAATCATTGAAATCGGGGACCTCTTCGTGATCAACAAATGTGAACGAGAAGGTACTGACAAAATGGAGCAGGATCTCCGGATGGTTCTCGAGATGAACAAGAAACGTGTGGATGGCTGGGAACCCCTCATCTTTAAAACAGAGGCTATCCTTGGGAAAGGGATCGTCGAGTTGGCCCTCGGCATCTATCGGCACAAGCAGGCCTTGGAACAGAGTAAAGCTTTCGAGAAAAAACTGAGAGACAGAACAGAGACCCTCTTTCGTGAAATTCTGAAAAACAAGGTCTTGGACCATATCGCCGAAAAGATACAAACCAGTGGAGAATGGGAAACCATGATCGACGATTTGATGAATCGCCGTGCCGATCCGTATTCCCTTGCAGAGAAGATCATGTCCAGAGCACTTTCCAAACCTTAAGCTCATCAAAAGTAAAATCGGAAATTTAACTCCCAAAGAGGAGCTTTCCATGAAATCATCGGAATCTAATCGAAAGGAATTGAAAAAGAGAGAGGTTGAGGCTTTGTTGGCTGGTGGACAGGACAAGATCGACAAACAACATAAGGAAGGGAAACTCACGGCACGAGAAAGGCTCGATCTCCTGTTTGACGCTGGAACCTTTATCGAACTGGATCGCTTTGTTACCCATCGCTGCTATGACTTTGGGATGGACAAGAGAAGATTTTACGGAGATGGCGTTGTCACAGGATATGGAAAGATCGAAGGTCGTCTGGCTTATGCCTTCTCTCAGGACTTCACGGTCTTTGGCGGCGCGTTGGGAATGGCCTTTGCAGAGAAGATCTGCAAGGTGATGGATCTCGCCATGAAGACGGGAGCGCCCTTCATCGGTCTGAACGACTCGGGAGGAGCCAGAATTCAGGAGGGAGTAGAGAGTCTTGCAGGCTATGCCTATATCTTTCTCCGCAATGTCCTTGCCTCAGGAGTCATTCCACAGATCTCCGCTATCATGGGACCCTGTGCAGGGGGTGCGGTTTATTCTCCCGCAATGACCGATTTCATCATCATGACCCATAGGACGAGTTATTTGCACATTACAGGGCCGGATGTGATCAGGGCGGCTCTGGGGAAGACTGAAACACCTGATGGAAGGCCCATCACCTCTGAACTCCTGGGGGGAGCAAAGGTCCACATGGAAAAGAGTGGTGTTGCCCATTTTGGGGGGGAAAACGACGAGGATGCGATCCGTATCACCAAAGAACTGCTCCGGTTTCTTCCCCAGAATAACCGGGAGAAGCCACCCGTCATCGCCTGTACTGACGATCCCCATCGTACGGACGAATCTCTGAACTCTGTGGTTCCGGAAGACTCCAAGAAGGCGTACGACATGAAGAAGATCATACTCGGTGTCGTAGACAACGGCTATTTCCTTGAAGTTCAGAAGGATTGGGCCAAGAACATCGTTGTAGGATTTGCCCGCTTCAACGGCATGCCGGTCGGCATTGTGGCTAATCAGCCAAATTGGCTAGCAGGTTCTCTCGATCCGGACTCTTCGGTGAAAGCCGGCCGATTTGTGCGTTTCTGCGACTGTTTCAGCATTCCCCTGGTGACCTTTGTTGACGTGCCAGGCTTCTTACCCGGAATCGATATGGAGGGGAGAGGAATTATCCGGCATGGATCCAAGCTCCTTTACGCCTACTGTGAGGCAACGGTCCCTAAGATCACCATCATCACCCGCAAGGGTTATGGCGGAGCGTACGACGTCATGTCGAGCAAACATATCCGTGGCGATATCAACTACTGCTATCCGAGCGCTGAGATTGCCGTCATGGGTGCGGAAGGGGCAGTCAACATCATCTTTAGGAACGAAATTAAGGAAGCTCAAGATTCCGGAGAGACGCGTCAGAGGCTTGTGACAGAATATCAGGAGAAATTCGCCAGCCCCTACAAGGCAGCCCAACTGGGGTATGTGGATGAAATCATTGAACCGGAAATGACCCGTCCGAGAATTATCCAAGCCTTGGAGATTCTGAAGACGAAAGTGGATACTAATCCGTGGCGAAAACATGGAAATATACCCCTGTGAAAAAAACCGTAAGTGGCCAGTGGCAAGTGGCGAGTGGTATTCATCGAATTCTCTGAGATTTACTCCTTGCGACTTGCGACTCACGACTTGCGCCGTTTGAGGTGAGCAATGTCAAAGCCTATCAAGGACGAACTGGAACGCTGGGAAAAGACGACCCTGGGTAAAACACTCTCGAAGAGCCCGGAGCGAGCAACCTCATTCAAGACGACCTCGGACATAGAGATCAAACGCCTTTACACACCTCTGGATATAGCGGACGCAGACTATGGCGAGGATTTGGAGTTTCCAGGTGAATATCCTTTCACCCGGGGTGTTCAGCCCACCATGTATCGGGGTCGCTTCTGGACCATGAGGCAGTATGCAGGGTTTGCGACGGCTGAAGAAACCAACAAGCGTTACAAATACCTGCTGGATCATGGTCAGACAGGGCTGAGTGTGGCCTTCGACCTCCCTACCCAGATCGGGTACGATTCGGATCACCCTCTTGCTGAAGGGGAAGTGGGCAAATCAGGCGTGGCCATTGACAGCTTAAAAGACATGGAGATTCTGTTCGATGGCATCCCTCTTGACAAGGTTTCAACCTCCATGACGATCAACTCTACGGCAGCGATCCTTCTCACGATGTATGTTGCGGTGGGTGAAAAACAAGGTGTGAAGCCTGAGGTGCTCCAGGGGACAATCCAGAATGATCTTTTGAAAGAGTATGCCGCTCGGGGAACCTACATCTATCCTCCTGTGGCGTCCATGCGAATCACCACGGATCTCTTCGCCTTCTGTAGAGACCACGTCCCCCGCTGGAATACCATCAGCATTAGCGGCTACCATATGCGCGAAGCGGGTTGTTCTGCTGTTCAGGAGGTGGCCTTTACGCTTGCGAATGGGATCGCCTACGTGGAAGCAGCCATGCGAGCAGGTCTCGATGTTGACTCCTTTGCCTCCAGGCTTTCATTCTTTTTCAATGCTCATAATAACTTCCTTGAAGAAGTTGCCAAATTCCGGGCTGCCCGGAGACTCTGGGCCAAGATCATGAGAGAACGTTTCAAGGCAAAAAGAGACGAGTCCTGCATGCTTCGGTTTCATACTCAAACCGCTGGATGCACCCTCACCTATCAGCAACCCGAAAACAACGTGGTGAGGGTGGCCTTTCAGGCCCTCTCGTCGGTCTTGGGAGGCACGCAATCCCTTCATACCAACTCAAGAGACGAGGCATTTGCATTGCCTTCAGAAGACGCTGTGACAATAGCCCTGAGGACTCAGCAGATGATCGCCCATGAGACCGGTGTTGCCGACACGATCGATCCTCTGGCAGGGTCCTACGCCGTGGAAACCTTGACGAGCGAGATCGAGAAAAAGGCGATTTCAGTATATCGAGAAGATTGATGAAATGGGTGGAGCCGTCAAGGCCGTCGAATCTGGGTATATTCAGCACGAGATTGCAGACAGCGCCTATCAATACCAGAAGGAAATTGAAGCAAACAAACGAATCATCGTGGGCGTGAACCAGTTTCAGACAGAAGAAAAACCTTTGCGAGATATTTTGCGGATTCCACCGGAGGTAGAGAGATCCAAAAAGAAAAGCTTGCCCAGGTTAAAAAAGAGAGAAGCTTCTGAAAAAGTGAAGATGGCCTTGGCCGCTCTGGGTACGTCGGCCCAAGGAGCGAGCAATCTGGTCCCGTCCATATTGAATGCCGTTAAGGCCTATGCTACGATCGGCGAAATCTCAGATACGTTACGGGAGGTCTTTGGAGAGTATCGGGAAAGGTCGTAGAGGTTTCACCACGGAGACACGCCTGCCTGCCGGCAGGCAGGGAGAGCACGGGGTACAAGAAGGTTCATTTCCGTCCCTTCGGGACAGATAGCATAGACTTTGATTGTTTTGCCCCGAAGGCAACTGGGTTGTTTTGTCCAATCGGTACCTCCCGATTGGACAAAACGATAGTCTTCTCTCTAAAAGGTTTTCTCCGTGTCCTCAGTGCCTCTGTGGTAAGAAATGGATTCTGATTCTGGAGGATACTCATGGCGAGAAAAATACGTGTGTTGATTGCGAAACCGGGCTTGGACGGTCACGATCGGGGTGCCAAGGTGATTGCGAGAGCTCTTAGGGATGCGGGAATGGAAGTGATCTACACAGGAATTCGACAAACCCCGGAGCAGATTGCCAACACCGCCCTCCAAGAGGGAGTGGACATGGTGGGTCTCTCGTGTCTCTCCGGCGCCCACAACACCCTCTTTCCAAAAGTCGTTCAGCTTCTTAAGGAAAAAGGGGCTGAGGACATTCACGTTTTCTGCGGTGGAATCATCCCGGTAGATGACATTCCAGGGCTGAAGAAGGCGGGCATTCGCGCCGTCTTCCAACCCGGCACCTCCACTGAAGACATCATCAAATACATCAAGGAGAACGCAAGAGTCGAGTGAAGCAGACCAGTGCTACCAAAGATGCACATGGGTTAAGGTTGAACGGTCAGGATGCCAGCTTTCTCGCAGGAGCTCTTTCTTCGTTTATCCTTCACCCGAACGCTCCTGCCCGAAACAGAACCGGCCTCTTAACCCTAACCCTTACCTACAAGTTGGAGGAGAAACAATGTTCAAAAAGATTAACCACATTGCCATTGCTGTTAAAGACCTTGACCAAGCTGCCACGTTTTATCAAAACACCCTAGGGCTCCCTCTCTCCGGTGTTGAGGTGGTCGCCGAGCAGAAGACAAAAGTGGGTTTCTTTCAGGATCGGAGAATCGAATATCGAACTCGTTCAACCTGCGGAGCCAGGCTCTCCTTTGGACAAGTTCTTAGAGACTCGAGGGCCGGGGATCCATCACATCTGTCTCGAAGTGGATGACATCGAAGCAGAAATCAAGTCGTTATTGGACAAAGGTGTGGCGATGATCGATCAGAAACCCAGGTTGGGTGCCCACCACTCGAAAGTCGCTTTTGTCCACCCAAAATCTTCCAACGGGGTCCTGATCGAACTGGTCGAATTGCCGAAAGATCACTAAGAAAGGGTTCTAGGGTGGCAGGGTCCAAGAAATCACGGATCAAAGGAATCATCAACAACTCTTTTTCCTAGAACCCCCGACCCCTTCGACGCTTGAGCCTTCGAATTCTCCACTTTTCCCAACCGGAGGTCCAAAAGAATGAAGCCCAATGTTAATCCTCCCAGTGTTCTTGCTGACAAATGTAATGGCTGCGGATTGTGCTTTGAGGCATGCCCAAGTTTTGTCCTTGAGATCACCCAAGGAAAATCCTGTGTGGTTAGAGGCGATTGGTGTATCGGATGCGGCCACTGCGGTGCCGTCTGCCCGGAAGAGGCTATCGTCTTTTCAACGTCCATGATCGAAAGACACCCGCAACCGAATGTCCGCTCGGCTGCTTCTCCTGAAACGCTTGAGCTTTTGCTTCGAGAAAGACGATCTATTCGCCTGTATGAAAAAGAGCCGATTCCGGAAGATGTTCTCAGAAAGATCCTTGACGTAGGCAGGCATGCTCCAACGGGGAACAACAGTCAGAATGTCCGCTACGTGGCGCTCCAGTCTCCAGACGAGATTGAACAGTTGCGAAAGATGACTTTGAGTTTTTACGAAAAGATTTTTTCAAGAATCAAGAATCCCTTTGGAGCTTTCATGCTGACGTCTCATCGCAGGCCGAAGAGTCATGGAATCCCTTCGTGAATCTCTCCCTAAAATGGAGCATGCAAGAAAACTGATCAAACAAGGGAAGGACTGCCTCTTCTATCACGCTCCCGTTGTTGTTGTCGCTCATGCGGAATCATGGGACACATGCTCCGCCTTCAACTGCTCCACCGCTCTCTACAACTGTTCATTAATGGCCCAGACGCTTGGGATCGGTTGTTGTTTTAACGGCTACCTGGTCAGTGCCGTTAACCATGATCGGAAAATCAAAAAGTGGCTCAATGTTCCTCATGACCACCTAAGTTTCGCTGCCATGACCCTGGGCTATCAGAAGATCAGATTTCAAGCCCTCGTAGAACGCGAATCGCCGAAGGTCCAGTGGCGCTGAATCGTCTGTTCCATCTCCGTGCCCTATTTGATGATTCTCCTCTCCTGGAAGCATTTGAGTGAAGCTCCCCGCCCTAAAGGGCGCCGCTTCCCGGAAAGGTAATTTCCTTTTATATTGTGCCGCTTCCTGCCTGCCGGTAGGCAGGGACCCCGCATTAAAGGGCGGGACTTGCGGGGCACTTGCCGGCCACAGAAACAGATGTGATAAATTGGAATTCAATGAGAAGAGTCTTTCCAATTCATGGTATCCTTGGGATCATTGCCCTGGTTGTCTCCTGGACGCTCCATTTTCAGAAGGTCGAGCCTTTCTACAGTTGGTTTTACTGTTTTGCCTGGTGGTCCTACATTCTAGCCATTGACGGCGTGATCTTTTATCTCAAAGGAAATTCTCTCATCCTCAACCGAACCAAAGAATTCTTCCTTCTGATTCCATGGTCTATCTTTATCTGGCTCATCTTCGAGGCAGCCAACCTTGCCCTCAAGAACTGGTATTATATCACCCTTCCCGTTTCGATCCTGGAGCGATGGCTGGGGTATGCCGTGGCTTACGGAACGGTCCTTCCGGGAATTTTCGAGACGACAGAATTGTTGGAAACCCTTGGGTTGTTCAGACATTCCAGATCGCGAAAGATTGCCAATTCGACTGCTGCCCACGTGGGTCTCATGATCTTAGGGATCTTTTGCCTTGTCTCCTCAATCCTCAGCCCTTATTACTTTTTCCCCTTGATCTGGGTTGGATTCATCTTCCTTCTGGAACCGATCAATTATCGCGTGGGAGGAAGATCGCTCCTGCGCGACCTAGAAGAAGGAAACCCAAAGAAAATCTATCTGCTTCTCTTAGGCGGACTCATCTGTGGTCTCCTCTGGGAGCTGTGGAATTTTTGGGCTCACTCAAAATGGGTCTATACCGTTCCCTTCTTTGAAGAAGCCAAGGGATTCGAAATGCCCTACCTCGGATTTCTTGGCTTTCCGCCCTTCGCACTCGAATGCTATGTGATGGTTCACTTCATTTCCTTATTTCGTTTCAACAGAGGCTGGGAGGAATCCTCCTACCGGGTGAATCTCGAAAAAAGAACCAGACGAGTCACAACCATCCTAACCGCCCTCTTCATCATTTCCTTCTCCACCCTGATCTTCCAGGCGATCGATCTTCATACCGTGGATTCTTATGATGTCCGCCTTTCAGATGCCTACTGGATCGATCCTAAGGTGCGGGCAGAAATGCCAAAGGTGGGAATTGCGAGTCTCGACCAGCTCCTGATGAGAACCAAAAGCAAGAAAGAGAGAGAAGAACTTGCTCTCCGTCTCCTCGTTCCCAACGAGGAACTGAACCGCTGGTTAGAGAAAACCGAATTGGTCCGATTGAAAGGTCTTGGGATTAAGAATCTCAGACTGCTCGAAGGAGTCAACATTCATTCCGTCACAGCACTTGCCTCGGAAGATCCAAATCCACTCCATGAGTGGATGAAATACGTCTATGCTGAAGACTCTATTCCGAGTAAAGCGAAAATCCGGATCTGGATTCGTGAAGCACAAAAAGCCGTCAGGCCTTAGGCGCAAGGGGGTAGGAGTCCATTCCAAGCATTTTTTCTAACCCCTTGATTTCTGGTCTAGTTTCCCGTAACCAGTTGAAACATCAAGCCCAAATAGTTTTCCATCTATTCCATTATATTCCAGTCTTTTACGGTCTATTTGAGCTAATTCTGTCACAGTCGTTATTCCGGTAAAGCTCGGGTGCTGATCTAAAACCGGAGGAAGGACTACAATCAGATCAGACTTACAATTGACTTGACAAAGGAAGTCTGGGTATGTTAAAAAATTGACACTCTTGTAATCGGAGTTTTCATGGGCAGAAGACATTTTAGATTCTGGTGCTGGTGGTGGAAGAACATAAATGGAGGTGAAGTCTGCCCATAATCTGACAAGAAAGTTATATCTGAATTTTCAAAGCCGTGGGCAGCTTCAATGATGCTCACGGCTTTTTTTTCGATTTTGTAATGGCAAGAACCCCAGGTCAAGGGGAGACAGCTCGAAAATCCATCAGAAGGAGAAGACATGAAAGCATTCAAAGTATTCTTGAGAGAAGACGAAGTTCCAAGGCAGTGGTACAATATCCAGGCCGATCTGCCGACCCCGCTTCAGCCGATCATCCACCCTGCGACAGGCAAACCCATCGGTCCCGAAGACTTGGCTCCTGTCTTTCCGATGAATCTCATCGAACAGGAGGTGAGCCACCAGCGCTGGATCGATATTCCAGAAGAGGTACTGGAGAAACTTCTCATCTGGAGACCCTCCCCTCTCCAACGAGCATATGCCTTGGAGAAAGCCTTGGGTACCCCTGCGAGGATTTACTATAAGAATGAAGGAATGAGCCCTCCGGGAAGCCACAAACCGAATACAGCCGTCCCTCAGGCCTATTACAACAAAGTTTTTGGCATTAAACGGATTGCAACCGAGACCGGAGCGGGTCAATGGGGAAGCGCCCTCAGTTTTGCCTGCTGTCTCTTCGGCTTGGAGTGTAAGGTCTACATGGTCAGGATCAGCTATGATCAGAAGCCTTATCGCCGCCTCATGATGAACACCTGGGGAGCAACCTGCGTGCCCAGCCCGAGCAAGGACACAAATGCAGGCAGAAAGATTCTGGAAGAAAATCCCGATTCTCCAGGAAGTCTCGGGATTGCTATCAGTGAAGCTGTTGAAGATGCTGTCACAAGCAAGGATACGAGATACTCTCTCGGAAGCGTTTTGAACCATGTGCTGATGCATCAAACCGTCATCGGGCTCGAGACCAAGAAACAGCTGGAACGATTCGGGGAAAAGAAAGTTGACGTGGTCACCGGATGCGCAGGCGGAGGGAGCAACTTCTCAGGCCTTGCCTTTCCTTTTGTGTTGGACAAGATCAACGGCGCTGATATCGCTATTATTCCAGCAGAGCCGACGTCCTGTCCAACGATGACGAGGGGGCCCTTTGTCTACGATCACGGCGACACAGCCGGCATTATCCCCCTTGCTCCCATGCATAGCCTAGGACACACCTTCATGCCACCTCCGATCCATGCCGGAGGGCTGCGGTATCATGGAATCGCTCCGCTCGTGAGTCAATTAATCATCGAAGGTCTCATTGAACCCCGCGCCTACAACCAGCTGGAGACGTACGCGGCTGGGGTCTTGTGGGCGAGAACCGAGGGGGGCATTCCAGCGCCGGAGACCAACCATGCCATTGCGGTGGCGATTGAGGAAGCAAAGAAGGCCAAAGAAGAAGGCAAAGAGAAGGTTATCGTCATGTGCTTTTCGGGCCATGGGCTGCTGGACTTGGGCGGCTATGACTCCTATTTCAGTGGAAGGCTGTCCGACTACCCGCTACCCGAGGAAGAACTGAGGAAGTCTCTGAAGGCCATCGAAGGTCTTCCAAAACCAAAAATGATGAGAAAAGGTAAACCGATATAACTGCATTAATTGATTCATCCTCCCCCATTATGACACCGGTTGTTTAATGGGGGAGGGACGCCTGCCGACAGGCAGATAGCGGGAAATGCTGTTGGGGAGGATGTTAGGCCGATGATCGAAATCAATGATTCACTGATGATTCACTGTCCCCAACTCGGGGGTGAGATTCCATTCCGATACTGTCGTACCGTCAACGATACCCTTCCATGCAGAAGAATCATCCCTTGCTGGGAGTTCAGGACGAATATCGTACAATTTCTGAACGATCATTTCTCCGTTGACGAATTGCAGCGCTCCCTCACCCCTCCCGCCAAGACAAGGATCGAGACCCTTATCGATCTTATTGAGAAAGCCAAGAAAATAAAGCCGTAGTCCCAAAAGCCTCGTGAAGGCTGCCCCTGCCCGCCCTAAAGGCGGGGCTTGCGGGGCACTTGCCGGTCAACTTCCCTGTCCGTTCTTTTCTGGCCTTAGTGCAGGAGATGGACGAAAAGCCCACTTAGTAATTTCGGCTCGAACCATGTGGATTTAGGGGGCATGACCTGACCGGAATCGGCCACGGCCATCACCTGGGTGAGGGAGGTGGGGTACACAGAAAAGGCCACCGCAAATTCCTTCGAGTCGACCATGTTCTGCAATGCCGCGACACCCCGGGTGCTCCCAACGAATTTGATTCTCCTGTCGGTCCTCGGGTCCTGAATGCCCAGGATGGGGGCCAGCAGGTTGTCCTGGAGAAGCGACACATCGAGGGTTCGAATAAGATCCTTCTGCCGGAGACAAACATCCTTGACGTGAAGACAAAAGGCCTTTCCTCCGAGATACATCCCGAACTCATGTAGACGTGATGGGGATTTCAGGCGGGATTCCGGTGAGACGACGAAACTCTCCCCGACTCTGCCGAGGAATTCCTTCTCCGTCAGTCCGTTTAAATCTTTGACCACCCGGTCATACCCCATAATTCTGACCTGGTGATCGGGAAACAGGCTCGCCGCAAAAAAATTATATTCTTCAATGCCCTTTTGGGTAGGATGACCCTTCTTGCGTAGCCTGGCGACGGCCGCTGCTGCAGCCGCCCTGTGGTGACCATCGGCGATATACAGGGCCTGGACCTCCAGGAAGGCCTTTTGGATCGCCGCGATCCGTTGATCGTCGCGGACCACCCAGACGGAGTTTGCCACGCCATTGTGGAAAACAAAATCGTATTCAGGGGCCTCCCGGACGATCTCCTCCACCATGCGGTTGATGGCGTCACTGGTCGGATAGACGCAGAAGACAAGACCTGTGTTGGCGTTGACCGTGTCGATATTTCTGATCCGGTCCCGCTCCTTGTCCACGGTAGTCAGTTCGTGCTTCTTGATTTGGCCTGCCTCATACTCAGCCAGGCTCACGCATCCCACGATTCCATACTGGAGGTGGACTCCCTGCTTCTGGCCGTAAACATAGAAACAGGGCTTATCGTCCTGAAAAAGGAAACCTTCTTTAATCCATCGCTCCAGAGTGTTTCTAGCCGCGACATGGATACTCAGCTCATCGCCGGGTCGGTCGGCAGGAAAATCAATTTCTGGCTTCTCCACGTGGAGAAAACTCTTCGGATTGGCCTCTCCGATTCTTCTCGCTTCATCCCATTCCAAAACGTCGTAGGGCAACGCCGCCACCTCTTGAACGTAATTCTTTTGAGGCCTTAGTGCCCGGAAGGGAACGACCAGTGACATAGGCAAGGTACCTCCATGAGTCTGACACAGAAACAGAAAAGAGGTTAGTGAACGACTCGACTCCCCGGCCTAAAGGCCGGGGCTTGCTCGAGGTTCACCCTGAGCGGCGCTTACCACCCCGTCTTGAAAGACGGGGCTTCGCGCCGTCGAACGGGTCAATTTCTCTAACCCCTTGATTTTAGTGGAGCCCACGGACGGATTTGAACGCCGACTCGCTGACTAAAAGTCGAAGGGTTCAACATTTGAAATTCCCTCTCACGACTTACCCTCACGGCTTAAGAAAGCGGGGTGCCCCACGGGCTGAGCCCGATACCTGCAGCAACCTCAGCTCAGCCTGCCCCTTCGCGTTGGGGGAGGGGCAGGCTGTCTTTTACCTTAAAATTATTTCAGTCCAACATCTTCCATTGTCCCTTGACGATTTGGACCATGACCATCGAATCAACTCCGAGACCGTTGTGATCCTCAGGGGTAATGTTGTAGACCCCGCTCACTCCGACATATCCCTTCGTGTTCTGGATAGCGTCACGCAGCTTCTCATTCTCGATTCCAGCCTTCTTCATGGCATTGGCAACGATGTAGATCGCGTCCCAGGCATACCCCGAGTGGGTATTGATAGGAAACTGCTTGTCATAATGAAAGACGTCTGTATAGAGGCGAATGAACTCCTGGATCACTTTTTTCTGAGGGTCCGAGTCAGGAAGTTGATTGACCGCCATCAGCTTGGTAGAAGGCATGATGTTTCCTTCCGAGGACTCTCCAGCTAACTGAATGTAAATCGGGTCGGGGAGGCCGTGGCACTGAAAGAGGGGCGCCTGAATTCCCAGTTGCTTCACATTCTTGGCAACAATCGATCCGGCCTTACCAATCGTCCAGCAAACCACAGCTTCGGGCGAAGCTGCCTTGATCTTCACCAACTGGGTTGTCATATCACTGTCGGTAGGCTGAAAGGATTCGGCCGCTATGATCGTAAGCCCAAAGTCTGGCGCCAGTTTTTCGAGCCACGCTTTCCCGTCCTTCCCAAATCCATCTCCCGCTGTGATGATGGCAATTTTCTGAACCCCTTTCTTCTTCAGATAACCATAGGTCTTCTGAACTGCCACGGATGTCCGTTGGGGAGATTTGAAGGTCCAATCAAAAGGCTTCACCGTGACCGGAGGGTCTCCACCCACACACATGAAGGTGGGAACCTTCATCTGTTCAATGATCGGCTTTGAAGCCATGCCTGTGTCTGTCCTGGTCGGGCCAATGATCGCAACAACTCTGTCCGATTCGATAAACTTCTTTGCGATAATTGCTGCCTTGGTCGGGTCTCCCTCGTCGTCTGCAATCACCAGTTGAAGGGGACGACCATTGATCCCACCTTCGTCGTTGATCTTCTTGGTCACCATCTCCGCGACCAGCTTTGTGGGGGTCCCAATCGCAGAACCCGTCCCTGTAAGGTCAAAGAACGCTCCGAGCTTAATGGGCTCGGCAGCCTGGACCCCACCCGATGCCAACAAAAACACCAAACACAAACCCACCATCCGAAAAATCTTCCCCATGTCTTGTTCCTCCTTTGCTTGTATTTAGGGTTCTAGGGTTCAAGGGTTCGAGGGATCAAACTCTTTTGCAGTCTGATGACCACTTGGACCCTTGAATCCTTGACCCCTTGTTATGCTACCTGTTATCAAAAACCCTTTTTGACTTCCGTTCTGTTCTTGGCAAGCTCTGAAAGTCCACAATCTCGACCTTGCCGCTCACCAGAATCTTGTGATTGATCGTATGCTCCAATTGTGAAGCAAGCTGCCTTATCTTCAGCGCTGCTTACACCCTCAGCCCTTTCAACCTTGAGGGTCATGTAATCCTTGCCATCAGACCCCCTTTCCAAGAACACCTGATACTCACTGCCCAATCTGGGAATTTGGGAAAGGAGGTGGTCAATCTGTCCGGGATAGACGTTCACCCCTCTGACAATGAACATGTCGTCTGAACGGCCGAGGAGTCGGTCATGCCGAGGCAGCAGGTTGCCACAAGAACAGCGTCCTGTCATCAATCGTGTGAGATCCCGCGTCCGATAGCGAATGAGAGGAGCTGCCTCCTTCCGGAGAGTTGTAACGACCATCTCGCCAGTCTCTCCGGGAGAACAAGGTTTTAGAGTCTCCGGATCGAGGATTTCGAGAATGTAATAGTCAGCCCAGTAATGAATTCCCTCATGAGCCTGACATTCAAGTCCAGTCCCAGGACCGTAGAGTTCGGTCATTCCAGGGATGTCATAGGTGTCTTCCACCCCCAAGTTCTCTTGAATGTTTCGGAGCATCGCTTCGCTGTGACGTTCTGCGCCGTAAATCACCTTACGGAGGTTGATCTTTCCTCTCAGTCCCCGTTTCTTGATCTCTTCAGCCATGAGGAGCCCCATGGAGGCCGTACAGCAAAAGACTGTAGATTGGAGATCCACCATGATCTCGCAGTGCATGTCAATGTTTCCAGGGCCCACAGGAATAGCCGTTGCACCAAACCTCTCGCATCCAAGCTGGAACCCAATTCCCGCCGTCCACAAGCCGTAACCCACCGCAATCTGTACCCGATCTTCCTGGGTAAGTCCTGCGATCTCATAACAACGGGCAAACATGTCGCTCCAGTCCCTGAGATCCTTTTCTGTATAGCAGAGGATCTTTCTTTTCCCGGTCGTTCCTGAGGAGGCATGAACCCGGACGACCTTCTCCATGGGCACGGAGAGTAGCGGGAAAGGGTAGCCTGCCTTCAAATCGTCTACTGTGGTGAAAGGAAGCTTCTGGATGTCGTCCAGGCTTTTGACATTCTCCGGATGGACACCCGCTTTTCCCAGCTTCTCCCGATAGAAGGCTGAGCCCTCGAAGGCATGTTTCACTGTCCACTTGAGCCCCTCCAATTGAAATTGCTTCAGCTCTTCTTCTGATTTCACGGTCGGCATGAACGTCCGCATTCTTTTCTCCTCTTCCGAAAAATCGTCAGTCGTAAGTAGCAACCCAAACATTTCAGATCTAAAGGCTAAGTCCAAACGGTTCACGACAAGAAATTCTCTCACCTTCATTTCCTGCATATTTCGTAACCCTTATCATGACCCCCTTGCCCCTTACGCCTTACACCTTACCCCTTGCACCTTTCCCTTCACGGCTCTTTCACAAATTCAATCTCCACTCCAATTCCCACGGCCCTTCTGATGGCCAACTCGATCTTCTGTCTGAGGGATGTCTTCTCTTCCTCTCGGCCTTGCAGAATGCCTGGAGAGGCCTCGACCCGTATGGTAAGGTGATTGTTCATTCCCCTCTTCTCTTTGGTGACCAGGGAGTAGGCAGGTCCAACCCCCTCAAAACTCCAGAGAACCTCCTCCACCTTTTCCGGAAAGACGTTGATCCCCCGTACACACACCATCTGGTCTGTCCTTTCCAACACTTTGCTCATCCTCGCGAGGGTTCTACCACAGGAACAGGGTTCGCTCGTTAGTGAGGTAACGTCGCTGGTTCGGTAGCGCAGGAGAGGGTACGCACGGTTCGTCAGGGTGGTGAGCACAAGCTCCCCTTCCCTTCCCTCTCCTAAGACTTCTCCGCTGTTCGGATCGATGATCTCAGGAAGAAAGTGATCCTCAAAGACATGAAGCCCATTCTTTGCCGTGCATTCGCCCGCGACCCCAGGTTCAATGAGCTCAGTGACACCAAAGATCTCATAGGCCTGAATGTTGAAATAACTCTCGAGGGTTTGGCGAACCTCTTCGGGCCAAGATTCTGCCCCGAAGAGTCCAATCTTGAGAGAGAGGGTCTTCGGATCCATACCTTTCTTCTGCATCGTCTCCATGATGTGGATTGCAAAGGACGGGGCAGATGTCAGGACGGTACTTCGGAAGTCCTGCATGATTTTGACCTGCACTTCTCCCGAAGCAATCGACGTGGGAACAACGGCTGCGCCGATCAGTTCCGCACTCTGATTGAATCGAACCGCCCCAATGAAGAGGCCGTAGTTAAAGGCCACCTGAATGATGTCGTGCTCATTAATGCCGATGCCCACCATCACCCGCGCCACAAGTTCATTCCACATCTTGAGATCCTCACGGGTATAGCCGATGACAATCGGATTTCCGTACATTCCCAGGGGAAACTGAAGACGAACCACATCCCGGAGGGGAACCGCAAACATCCCGTAAGGATAATTGTCCAGGAGATCCTTCCTTGTTGTGAATGGGATCCTTCTGAGATCATCGAGCGTCTTGATCTCGTCCGGGCTCAATCCGGCCTCGTCAAACTTCTTTCGGTAGAAATCAACGTTCGAGTAGGTCTGATTTACGACGATCTGGAGTCTCTCCAGTTGGAGTTCAAGCAACTCCTTCCGATTCATCGTTTCGATGCTTGGATTCAATATGGGCATGCATTCCTCCCTATCTTTCCCACTTCTGACGGTAATCTCTCCCAAGAAAGGCTCTCTTCACTTCCTCATTATTGAGCAATTCTTCGCCGGTGCCGCTGAGGACAATCCGTCCCATGTCCAGGACATAACCGCGATGGGAAATCCGGAGCGTCTCCCGGGCGTTCTGTTCCACCAAGAGGATCGTCTTCCCTTGGCGATTGAGCGACTGGACAACACGGAACATTTCCGAAACAATCGTTGGCGCCAATCCGAGCGAAGGCTCATCGAGCATGAGCATTTTAGGATCGCTCATCAGGGCCTTTCCAAGGGCTAACATCTGCCGTTCCCCTCCGGAAAGCATCCCTGCGGGTTGGCTCTGCCGCTCCTTCAGAATTGGGAAGAGTCCAAATACCCTGTTCATCTCCTCCCCAAAGGCTTTCGCATCTTTACGGCGGAGATAGGCTCCTAACTCAAGATTCTCACGGACAGTAAGAGGGTTAAACACCTTGTCCGTTTCTGGGACCTGAACCAACCCGAGGGCAACGATCTTTTCAGGCCTAAGCCCCCGTGTCTCAACGTCTACAAAAACTCTGCTGCCGTTGCGCGAAGGATGAAGACCCGAGATGACGTTCAGCAGAGTTGTTTTTCCCGCACCGTTCGCCCCGATCAAAGAGACGATCTCTTTGGCCTCCACATGGAGCGACACATGCCTCAGAACTTGAATCTTTCCAAAAAAAGCTTCGATGTTCTTAACCTTGAGCATATCCCCTACCGCCACTTAATAGTCATCAGTCACCAGTCATCAGTTATCAGTCATTGGTCTAAGTGCCTAGATAGGCTTCCACTACCCGATTGTCCTTTTGGATCTCTTCCGGTCGACCCTCACCGATCTTCGACCCATGATGAAGCACAATGACCCAGTCGGAAATACCCATGACCAGATGCATGTTATGTTCCACCAGGATGATGGTCTGGCCCTCTCCTTTCAGTCGCAGAATTAAATCTCCCATGGCCTCGGTTTCGCGAATGTTCAACCCTGCTGCAGGCTCGTCGAGAAGTAGAATCGCCGGTTCGCCTGCCAAGGCCCTTGCAATCTCAAGCCTTTTCTGTTCCGCGATGGAGATATGGGATGCCATCCACTCAGTCCTCGGAAGAAGCTCAAAACGTTCGAGGAGCGCCTCTGCTCTCTTTTTAATCTGTTTCTCTTCCCGTCTCTCCTCTGGTAGATGAAAAGTCCCTCCAAGAAACCCTGATTTTGTCCTCGGGTGCATACCCACCATGACATTACCAAGAACAGTCATGTTCGAGAAGAGCTGGGTCTGCTGAAAGGTCCGATTAACGCCCAAAGCAGTGATCTGAAAAGGCTTCAACCCTAAGATGGACTGGCCGCGGAAGAGGATGTCGCCGTCATCAGGAGGATTCACTCCCGTGATGGCATTGAGAAGCGTCGTTTTCCCCGCCCCGTTCGGACCTATCATGGAGACAATCTGGTGGGGCTCGACTGAAATGGAAAGACTATTCAACGCCTCCAGTCCTCCAAACTTCAGTGTCACTTCACGAGTTTCCAGAATAGGGCCGTTCACCCTCAAATCATCCTCCTGGCTCATGGCTCTTTACCCGTAGACACCGTTGTTCTCTGAACAGCCACTCTTCTCTTCCTCCAAGCCTCCAGGATCCCGGGAAAGAGACCCTCAGGAAAAAAGACCAGGACCCCCGTGAGGATCAATCCTTGGATGAGAACGTTATAGTCCTTGACGCCATGGAGGAGTTCCGGCAGGATGGTCAGCAAGACCGTTCCGAAGATCGATCCCCAGAGTGATCCCATTCCACCGACCAAAACCATCGTGGCCACCTGCAGCGAATAGAAGAAACTGAACGTTCCGGGGCTAATGAAGGTGATGTAGTGCGCATAAAGGCTCCCTGCAAGTGAGGCGAGGATAGCACTGATAACAAAGATGTTGATTTTGTATTTTTCGGTGTCCACACCCGCACACTTTGCTGCGATCTCATTGTGGCTCAACGCAGCCATGGCTCTTCCGACACGAGAGGTGATCAAGTTCAGAGAGAGCAGGAGTACAAGGATCGAAATGGCCCAGAAGAGGTAGTAAATTTTCCGTTCAGAGTTGAAGACAAAACCTCCAATCCGGAGATGCGGAATCCCTGCAAGGCCAGAAGGCCCTCCTGTCACGGCATCGAGTTGGATCATGACAATATAGACAATGACATTGAAACCCAAGGTTGCCATGACCAGGTAATGCCCCTCCAACTTTAGCGTGGGAATCCCGATCGCATACGCGACGGCCCCAGTCACAACAAAGGCCACAATCAGAGCGGGCCAGACGGGAAAACCATAGGTCGTTGTAAGAACGCCAGAGAGATATGCTCCTAGTCCGAAGAAGGCTGCATGGCCCAGAGAGATTTGGCCCGCGTACCCCATGAGGAGATTAAGACCGATCACCACAATGATGTTCAGGGCAGCTATATTCAGGACCATCAGATGATAGTTATTCCTCAGGAACAGGGGGAGACCAAAAACGATTAGAGCATAAATAAGAAGAGAAGTCCTATTTCTTTTTCCCATCGATATTCGTCCTCAGACTCTCCGCAACCTTCCTCCGCCGAAAATCCCGCTCGGTCTGAGAAAAAGAACCAACAGCAGAATAAGAAACGCCAGGGCGTCCTTGTACTCTGATGAAATGAGTCCTGCGCCGAGCGATTCCAAAACGCCCAAGAGCAGGCCTCCTACCACGGCTCCCGGCATTGAGCCATATCCCCCAAGAATTGCAGCAGAAAAACCCTTCAAGGCCAGCATGGCACCCACATCATAAGAAGTCGTTGTGATCGGAGTCAGAATGATTCCAGCTACCGCTCCCAGGGCCCCGCTCAACGTGAAAGAGAGAAAAATCATCCGGTCCACGGGAATCCCCGTGAGAGCGGCTGACCGGCGACTAGCGGCCACAGCTCTCATGGCTTTTCCGGTCATTGTTCTACGAAAGAAGTAATTGAGAGCGGTTACGACGAAGATCGTGATTCCAAAAATCCAGATGCTCTGGGGCATCACAGCGACTCCCATAAAAAGAAGTGGCGTCTCACCAGAAAAAGGCGGAAGGGTCATCGGATTCTTGCCCCAAATGATCATGGAAAGTCCTTTGATGACGATCGAGGCTCCCACTGTGATCATCACGAGGACAAGGATTTCCTTTGATCGGGCATGGCGAATTGGACCTCGCTCAAGGAGCAGTCCGATGATCGCCACACAGAAGACGGCAAGAAAAAAGGCTGCCACCAAAGGAACTTTGAGCACGCTGTAAAAGGTAACCATGAACATACCCCCTAGCATGACAAACTCCCCTTGGGCAAAGTTGACGATTCCAGTGGCATTGTGGATGATCGAGAAACCAATCGCGATCAGGGCATAGGTACTGCCCGTGGTGAGCCCGGAGACAAAGAACTGAAATAGTTGAAGTGTGAAGCTCATCGCGGTTTCTTCTCTCCATCGGACAGGAAACCAAGATCGAGGGCTTTCACATTTGCCTCTTTGAATCTCGGAGGCGACAACCTCTCCGTCGCGGATCTTGCTAGGTTGTAATCACAGAACAGTTTCTTATGCCGAAGTGCAAACCCGAGAAGAACGAGGTTGGCCATCAGAGGCGACCCCATACCTACAGCCATCCCCGTCGCATCAATACAGGGATAGCTTTTCGAAGTCTCTGCGTTTAAGAGCAAAGTTCCCTTTTCGGACAAGAGATAGGTAAAAGCTTCCATCGATCCCTCGTCCAAAACGAGCATGAGATCGGCCTGACCCCCTCGAATCAGAGGTCCCCGGAAGTTCCCGACTTTCAGCGTAGAGATGACAGAGCCCCCCCGCATCGCCATCCCGTGTATCTCCGAGGCAATGACCTCCTCACCGAGTTCTAAGGCACATTCGGTGAGAATCTTTGTGAGGAAAAGAACCCCCTGCCCTCCCCGTCCTGTGATCGCAATCTGCGTCTTCATATCAGTTTACCTTCTCTTTCCCGTCCTAAAGATTTAATCCATACTGCTTTTGCCAACGACCCGTTTCGGGTTGTGAACGTGCGCAGTTCGTAGTATCCCTGATTTCATCTCGGAACTCTTAGCTCCAAACTCCTAACTCTCATCTCTCTTAGCGATTGCTCCTGTTGGGCAAACATCGACGCAAACACCGCACCCAGAACAAAGATTTGGTTCAATCTGCGCCTTATTCGATGCCTCGTCCAAGGTAATCGCCGGACATTCGAAGTCCTCGATACAGACCTGGCAACCCACACAATCTTCGGTCACCTCCATGCGGAAGGTCTTCTGTTTCTTCATTGCCCCAGGACTCACGAGACAGGGATGTCTCGCGATGATGACCGACACTCCTCCGTTTTCAGACCGGGCCACGCGGTCGGCTTCCTTCACGGTAGCGATCGTTTCTTCCAGTTGATAGGGGTCGATGACCTTGAGATACTCGACCCCGCTTCCTTTGATCAAATCCTCCATGAGAACAGCTTTTCCGGGCCGGCCATCCGCCAGCACGGGCAACCCTGGCGTGGGTTGGTCACCGGTCATGGCAGTGGTAGAGTTGTCCAGGATCAGAAGGACAAACTTCGCTCCGGTGTGTACGGCATTGACCAGAGCGGGAATACCGGCATGATAAAACGTGGAATCACCTATTGTCGCGATGATCGGAGGGATCTCGCCTTTCATCCGATAGGCCTGGTAAAAACCGGCTGCCTGGCTAATCGCTCCTCCCATGCAAAGGCAGGTGTCCACAGCTCCGAGGTTGAGACCCAGGGTGTAACAGCCGATATCACTCGGATAAATCCCCTTGGGAAAAGCCTTCCGAATGGCAAAGAAGGCCGAACGGTGAGGGCATCCCGGGCAAAGCGTGGGCCGCCTCATCTTGTCCGCTGGAGCGGGCTTCTTCTCGATGGGTATCCCGGCAAAGGCCTGAATGGTTTCCACCATGACATCTGGAATGAGCTCGCCCTCGTTGGGAACTGAGCCGTCCAACCTCCCCTTGATGAGTCCCCTCATGGCGAGCTGCATCTCGATGACAGGATAGGTCTCCTCGATCACCAGCACGTCCTCGTAGGGCTCGATCTGGTCGAGCACGACGTCCGCATCCAATGGATGAGGCATCTTCACTTGGTAGAGGGCGATCTGATCTTCGAGGTTGAGTTCCTGGAGGATATCGTAGGCATGGGCCAAAGCAACTCCTGACGAAATGATGCACTGACGGGCCTTCTCGTTTCCCAGAACTTTACAGAACAAGTCCCGTCCGTATTTTTCCCTGATGGTTTCCATCTTCTTGTTCAGGGCGAGGTGAAGGCGGTAACGGTATTTCGGCGTAGCAGCCCACCGGTTTGGGTCCCTCAAAAAACCGCCCGGAGGTGAAAAGGGAGGGATCTCCCGGCACTCAACTCCCTGTCTTGCGTGGCAGATGCGTGTGGTCGGCCTCAACATCACAGGGATTTCATATTCCTCGGAGATCTGGTAAGCCACAGAAATCATCTCTTTGGCTTCTTGAGGTGTCGAAGGATCCAGAACTGGAATCTTTGCCATCATGGCCATCATCCGGCTATCCTGCTCCGTTTGAGAACTGTGGGGTCCTGGGTCATCGGCCGGGATCACCAGGAACCCTCCCTTGACGCCGGTATAAGCAGAACTCATCAGGGGGTCACACGCGACATTTAAGCCCACCTGCTTCATGCTGACCGCGGCGCGACCACCCGTATAACTAACGGAAAGAGCAGTTTCAAAGGCCACTTTCTCATTGATCGACCACTCCCCAATCGCCGGTGATTTCTCAGCCTTGGCCATCTCCACGAAAGAAGAAAGGATCTCTGAGGCCGGCGTCCCCGGGTAGGAGGCAAGAAAAGAACAGCCATTTTCCAGAAGTCCCCTTGCGATGGCTTCATTTCCTAAAAGAATCCGTTTCAACGTTAGGTCTCCTTTTCTTCGTCCGTCTGGTGCGTCTCCGAAGGCAGGGAATAAAAAAAAGCCGTGAGCCTCAATGAAGTTGCCCACGGCTTTTGGAAATCAATAAACTTATTCTGGTCCGTTTAAGGGCAGACTCCACCTCCGCTTTTGCTTTGCCACCACCAGCCCCAGACTCCCAGCTTCGAACGGACCATCTTTGTCCTCCCTGTAATGTGCCCGAAAATTAACATAATTCTTCTATGATTGTCAAGACTTTCCTCTCAATTTTTGTAGTCTCTCCTTTACGGCCGCAGATACCTTTGGATCCGGAGGGTGGGCTATACTCGGAGCGGTCGATGCTGTCTGTGACGATTAGCGCCAAATCATTTTTGTTATAAATGCAGTCCTTTTTGATGTAGAATATCATTAGCGCCCTATTGATTTTTCTTTTCCGATTGAGTAGCATCGGGCTAATTTGTCAGGAACAGGAGGAGATCATGGGAAAGAAAAGGGATGAAAAGGATCGTTCTCGACAGGGGGTAACCCGTCGCGGTTTTCTCCAGCTCATGGGAGCGAGCGCGGTGGCTTCGACGGCTGCTCGTGGAACGGCCGCTGAGACACCTGCGGAAGTTCTGGAACCCGCGGAGATGACCAGAATCGCTCTCCGAATTAACGGAAGGCGCCATCGGGTTGTTGTAGAGCCACGCTGGTCGCTGCTCTTCGTCCTCCGTGAAAAACTTGGGCTCACCGGCACAAAGGTGGGTTGTGAGCGGGGAGAGTGTGGCGCCTGTACAGTGCTTGTGGACGGCCAGCCGCGTTATGCCTGTCTGACTCTTGCCGTGGAGGCCGAGGGAAAGGAAATCACCACCCTTGAGGGCCTCATGAAAGGAGAGGAACTCGGACCCGTTCAGCAGGCTTTTCTGGAACACGATGCCTTTCAGTGTGGCTACTGCACTCCAGGTCAGATCATGGCTGTGGAAGGGTTGCTTCGTAATAATCCCGATCCCTCTGCCGATGAAATTCGGAGGGGGGTGAGCGGAAATCTCTGCCGCTGCGGCACGTACGAGCATATCTTTAAGGCTGCCCGTCGAGCTGTCGAACTGCGGAACGCGAAGGGAGGTGCGTAATGACTGACGAAAGAGGAAGGCAGTATTACGTCCAGAATATCCCAATCCCGGAAACGCCCAGACCGAGACAGAACCCTACGGCCTGGAAGAAAACTGACGTCGTCGGAAAACGCCTGCCCCGCGTTGATGCCTATGAACGTTTGAGCGGCTCAGCCGTTTACCCATCAGACACCTCGCTACCCGACATGCTCTATGGAGCCATCCTCCGCTGTCCTCACGCCAACGCCAAGGTCTTGAACGTCGATGCGCGGGATGCTGAACGAATGCCCGGCGTGCGGGCCGTGATCATGCAGAATACACCCGGTGTCAATGTCGAATGGTCCTATGGCCGTGGTTACAAGACCAAGCTTTTTGACCCGCACTGCCGGCACGAGGGCGAGGAAGTGGCTGCCGTGGCTGCGGAAACACCTTATCAGGCTTGGGATGCTGCCAAGGCAATCAAGGTAAAATACGAAACCCTTCCTTTTCTCTCCGATGAGCAAGAAGCCCTTGAGCCAGGTGCTCCCGCAGTCCATGAAAGTGGCAACCGCTCAGGGGATGTTCAAGTCTACCAGCGAGGGAATATCGAAAGGGGGTTTGCCGACGCAGATGTGGTGTTGGAGCAGAACTACCGGACTGAGAGTGAGCTCCACACACCCATGGAGCTTCATGGATGCGTTGCCAAGTGGGACGGCAATCGGTTAACCGTGTGGGAATCCACGCAAGGCGTCTATGCCGTTCAGGCGAGAATTGCCGAGGTGTTAAGCCTCCCCATGGCCAATGTTCGAGTCATTGGCCACTACATGGGCGGTGGGTTCGGAAGCAAGCTTCAGGCGGGCAAGTACACGATCATTGCCGCGCTTCTCGCAAAGATGACCGCTCGACCCGTGAAGCTCTTCCTCACAAGGGAGGAAACTTATCTCTGTGTGGGCAACCGACCTCCGACCAACATGAAACTCAAGGCGGGTGTGATGAAAGACGGAGCCCTTACGGCTCTCGAGCTCACTGTCTTAGGATCAGGAGGAGCTTATCCTGCTGGAGGCGCCTCGGGCGTTGATTGGGTGGTTCGTGACCTTTACACGTGCCCGAACGTGCGCACAAGTCTGACGGATGTCTATACCCATGCAGGACCTGCTCGTGCGTGTCGTGCTCCAGGCCATCCTCAAGGGGCATGGGCCCTGGAACAAATGATGGATGCCCTTGCAGAATCGATTCACATGGACCCTGTGGAACTCAGGCTTAAGAACATTCCTACTTACAGTCAGGCCCGAGAAGGGAACCCTCCTTACACCACGACAGGCCTGAGGGAGTGTCTTGAGGAGGGGGCAAAAATCTTTGGGTGGGAGGACTCAAGAAGGCGAACAGCTGACGCCAATGTGGCCGATCGGCTGGGACACATCCGTCGAGGTGTCGGCATGGCGAGCGCCATGTGGGTTGCGGGTGGAGGGGGTCCACCGTCCACGGTGATCGTCAAGCTCTTCTCCGACGGCAGTGTCAATCTCAACATGGGAGCAAGTGACATTGGCACAGGCACCAAAACCGTGATGGCGATGGTGATCTCTGAGGAGTTGGGTGTGCCACTCGATAAGATTCAGATCGAGCACGCAGATACGGGGACCACCCAGTTCGCTACTCCGAGCGGAGGGAGCAAGACTGTTCCCACGGAGTCCCCTGCTGTTCGAGCCGCTGCTCTTGAAGTCAAGAAACAGCTCTTTGAGCTAGCCAGTAAAGACTTAAAGGTCGATGTAACAGATCTCGATGTGAAGGGTGGCGAAGTGATCATGAAGAGCGATCCCTCGAAGAAGATCAAGATTGGCAGTCTCTCTGACTTCAGAAGACGGGGAGTGATCCTCGGGGTCGGGTACCGTGGCCCCAATCCGGACAACAAAGTGGTCAACCCCTTTGCTGCCCAGTTCTGCGAGGTGGAGGTCAATACCCGGACAGGAGAGACCAAATTGCTCAGGTTCGTCGCAACCAATGACAGTGGCCGAGTGATGAACCGTCTAACCTACGACAACCAAGTCTTTGGCGGGATCACGTGGGGAATAGGTCTCGCAATGACAGAGGCTCGTATTTTGGATAAGAAGCAGACCGGGAAGATGGTAAACAGGAACTGGCATGATTACAAGATTCCTACTGCTTTAGACATGCCCGTAGAGATGGAATCTCACCCTGTGGAGCTAGTGGATACGGAGGCCAACACGGCAGGGGCCAAAGGCTTGGGAGAACCTGTGACCATTCCCACGGCAGCCGCCATCGCTAATGCCGTCTATAACGCCATAAAGATCCGGATCACCTCGACTCCCATCAATCCCATGACGCTGAGCCGCTTGATTTCAAGAAGCCGGAAGGAGGGATGAACCATGACCATGCCGAATTTCTCCTATGTGCGACCCAAGTCGTTGAAAGAGGCCATCCAGCAACTTTCCTCCAAAGGTGCGAGAATCCATGCAGGCGGCACAGACCTGCTCGGCTGTCTGCATGACGATGTCTTTCAGGCGAAGAAGGTCGTCAGCCTTAGCCATCTGGATGAGCTTCGAGGGGTCCGTCAGACAAAAGACGGTGGACTTCGTATTGGAGCACTCACTCCCCTTGTAGAGATCGTCAATAGTGAACCGATCAAGGAGCACTACCCAGCCCTTGCACAGGCTGCATCAGAGGTGGCAAGCCCACAACTTCGGAATCAGGGAACCCTCGGAGGAAACATCTGTCAGAAACCCAGATGCTGGTATTACCGCGGAGAATTTCATTGCCTGCGAAAAGGCGGAAGCAAGTGTTTTGCTGAGAATGGGGAAAATCATTACCACTGCATCTTTGGAAGCGGCCATGTCTGCTATATCGTCCATCCCTCTGACACAGCCCCTGCACTCATGGCCCATGATGCGTCTGTCCGTATTGCTGGACCCAAAGGCACGAAGCTCGTGCCTCTGGAGGCATTTTATGTTCTGCCAAGTAGCAACGTGGAAAAAGAGACCACGCTCGAACCAAATGAAATCCTCACAGAGATCCTCCTTCCTCCTCCACCCAAGAGTGGCCTTAGAAGTGGATATCGAAAAGTCCGGGCACGGAACTCCTGGGATTTCGCCTTAGCTGGCGTTGCCTTCGCACTGCAGTTTAAAGCTGACCGCATCGAAAAGGCCAGAGTCGTGCTAAGCGGCGCCGCACCTATTCCCTGGCGCTCCAAACCGGTGGAAGATGCCATCGTGGCTAAGCGACTCAATGCCGGGACAGTCGAACGGGCTTCGGAAGCAGTCGTGAAGAATGCAGATCCCCTCGAACATAATGCCTACAAGATTCCCCTCTTTCGAGGCTTGATTGAGGAGGAGCTCACGAAAATTGCAAAAAGTTTAGGGACCTGAAGAGGGTTTATGGAAAGGAATAGGCCCCTCACTAGACCGCTTCGCCCCAGCAACTAAAGACTTATATCGTCAGCTCGGGCACCTCGAATATCGAGGTGCCCCATTTTCCTAATCATGTGCTAAGGCAACAGCTTCGATCTCAACCTCCACGTCCCTAGGAAGCCTCGCCACCTCAACCGTTGACCTGGCTGGATGAGGAGAAGGGAAATATGACGCATAGACTTCATTCATGCGGGCGAAGTTCTCGATGTTCTTCATAAAGACAGTGGTCTTCACCACGTCTGCCATGCTCAACTTCTCAGCTTCGAGCACTGCCTTCATGTTCTCCAGGGCACGTCGGGTCTGCTGCACGATATCCCCTTTGATAAGCTCCCCCGTTGCCGGATCAAAAGCCACCTGTCCCGAAAGGAAAAGTAAGTTCCCCGCGCGAATGGCCTGAGAGTAAGGCCCAATCGCCTTGGGTGCCTTGTCCGTCTGAACTGCCCTCTTCTTCATCGTTTGGCCTCCTTATGGTTCGGTGAATTTCCCTCGTTTGATCTGTAGAAAAATCAACTCCATCGCTAAGACCGGAGGGATGGACAGGTTGGGAAAGCTTTAGGGCGCCACCTTTAAGATTGCAATACTATCTTCCACCCTTGCCTAATCACGTTTGTTGATTACCAGGAAAATTACCCGAGACCTAAAAGTGCGCATTCTAAAGCTTGGGAAATCTGCCCGTCCCTCCGGTCCGAGAGCGGCAAAGACCATTTCCCGCAGCTTCCACTATTCAACGAGTAAAGCACAAAGCCCGCTCGCATCGTCCAAAACAAAATCAGCTCCTGCTTGTTCGAAATCTCCTCGCTTCGTGCTTCCTGTCAACACGCCGATCGTCTTGGCCCCTACCCTCTTGCCAGCCTGGATGTCCAAGATATGATCTCCGACCATGACGGTCTCTGTCCCAGAAACACTCAGTCCATTCATGGCGGTCGTCAGGTGCTCGGGGTGAGGTTTCACGTTCTTGACGGAATTCCTCGAAACGAAGACATCACAGAAGTCATTGATCTTTGGGAAGACCCGTCTAACCGCGTCCGCACAATTTCGGGTCACAATTCCAACTTTGATCCCTTTCTTTCTCAGGTCGGCCAGTGTCTCCTCCACTCGGGGAAGCAACTTCCCTTCTCCGGCCGCTTCCATCTCGATTTCATGAAGAAGGTCATGAGCGCTCTCGTAGAAATCCTGCGCCGCGGAAGGATTCCCCTGAAACAGGATTGCGGAAACCTCGTCGATGATCTCCAAGGCATGCTTTTGCCGGACGGACTCTTCCTTGACACCGAATCGACGTATCAGATCAAAGACCTGTTCCCGCATGAAAGAAAAATCGATGTTGAGAACAGCAAGAGTTCCGTCAAAATCGAAGATCACCGCTTTCACATTCGAGAAAACAGCTTTGTTCATTTCTGTCCCACACGAGGGCAATGGACCCTAACAGTTAACATGAAAAACTCATCTTTCGCAGGCTGCTCAAAAATGCCCCTGCCTTCGCCGAAGCGGCTTCGCGCGGGCAGGCAGATGCAAGTTGAGCCCTGCGAAATCCCGTTCGCGGGAGCCCCTGAAATCCTGAGGAGTGAGGCGTACTTGCCGGTACGCCGCAACGACGAAGGACCTGCTCGCAGGGGAAACGCCGCAGATGGTCGTTTTTCAGCAGCCTTAATCATAAATTAGCCTAAAGAGAGCAAATCTGTCAACGCACGAACTCACCCTTGGAATTCTCCTGATCATGAGTTAAGCATTTGATATGAAATCGTTAGGGAGAGGATAAATGGCAACTGCGCTGAGTGATAGGATTCGAGTCGCCCACGGCGAGGGAAAAGCGGACCTTCTCATCAAGAATGGGAAGGTGGTCAATGTCTTCTCAGGTCAGGTCGAAAAGAAAGATGTGGCCATCTATGACGGGATCATTGTTGGGTTTGGAGACTACAGGGCCAAGAAGGTCGTCGACGTAAACGGCCAATTTCTTTGTCCTGGATTGATCGACGGCCATGTCCACGTCGAATCGAGCATGGTGACTATTCCGGAATTCGCCCGTGCCGTCGTCCCTCACGGCACCACCTCTGTGGTCATTGATCCTCATGAAATTGCCAACGTCCTCGGAGTGAGAGGCATTCGGTTCATGGCTCAGTCTGCTAAGAACGTTCCCCTCAATGTCTTTATCATGATCCCCTCCTGTGTCCCGGCGACCCACCTCGAGACGTCGGGAGCTACCCTAACATCCTCTGACATCAGACGATTGCTCAAGGAGCCCTGGGCCATTGGCCTCGCAGAGATGATGAACTTTCCTGGAGTCATCTTCCGAAATCCTGACGTTCTGAAGAAAATCGAAGTGGCAAGGGGCAAGAGAATTGATGGCCACGCCCCTCTCTTGACTGGAAAAGGACTGTATGCCTATCTCACCGCAGGGATTCGATCCGATCATGAGTGCACCGCAGCCTTCGAAGCAAAAGAAAAGCTTAAGAACGGAATGTGGATCATGATCCGCGAAGGAACTGCCGCAAGAAACCTTAAAGACCTATTGCCTCTGGTCACTCCGGAGAACTCGAGGCGTTTCTTTTTTGTGAGCGACGATAGCCACCCGAGAGAACTTCTTGAGGTAGGCCACGTCGATTCTATCGTCAGAAAAGCGATCGCTCTCGGATGTAACCCCATCCTTGCCATTCAGATGGCGACCATCAATGCTGCCGAGTATTTCCGGCTCGACAACCTCGGAGCCATTGCACCTGGATTTTGTGCAGATATCGTTGTCTTCGATCAATTCTCCCGATTCGAAATAACGAAGGTTTTCAAGGATGGTATTCTCGTATCAAAGGACGGCCAAGTGGCCCGTAGCAGAGTGGCGGTTTCTGCCGACCGGCAACCCCAGTCCATTGGATCGGTTCGCATTGGAGCTATCAGAAAGGATTCTCTTGTTCTCCAAAGCGACAATCCCTTAACCAAGGTAATTCAGCTCGTTCCTGACCAGATCGTCACGAAAAAGGTGATGAAGAAGATCACGTTGAGAGATGGGGTGGCCTATCCCGATTTGAAACAGGATATTCTAAAGATTGCAGTTGTCGAACGTCATCACGCCTCAGGAAATATCGGCGTTGGGTTTGTCCAAGGCTTCGGCCTCAAGAAGGGGGCCATCGGTTCCTCGGTAGCCCACGATTCCCATAACCTTGTCGTTGTGGGAACGAATGACGAGGACATGTGGGAGGCGATCCGGAGCTTGCAGAGCCTGGGTGGAGGAATGGTGGCGGTTTGTGAGCGAGAGATGATATCTTCGGTACCCCTTCCCATAGCCGGTCTCATGGCGAACGCGTCAGTTCGCCAGGTTCACGAGCAGATGCAGGGCCTCCTTGCCTCAGCGAAGACCCTCGGATGCAAACTTCCGGATCCTTTTATGATTCTCTCGTTTTTGTCTCTTCCAGTGATCCCAGAATTGAAATTGACCGACAGAGGCTTGGTGGATGTAAATCAGTTTAAAATCGTCCCACTGTTCGGGGAAGATTAGAGTCCCTGTCCAAATAGCACGCATCGCATAGAAATCAAATTTCAATCAACCAAATTCGACACACGTCCGTAACCTCTTTGTGTCATTGAAAATTGGCATCACATACCCCTTGTAGGAGGATCCATATGGATTGGAATCAGCTATCGAACGAGGCCACACGCTACCTCCAGGATTACATTCGCATTGACACAGTGAACCCGCCAGGAAACGAAGTGACTGGGGCCAGATTCCTTGAAAAGGTCTTTGAAAAGGAGTCCATCCCTTGTGAGATCTTCGAGCCTGCACCGGGCCGAGGCAGCATTTTGGCCACCTTGAAAGGAAGCGGTGAAAAGAGACCCCTTCTTCTCCTCAGCCACATTGATGTTGTTCCTGCCGAGAAGCCACAGTGGGAAGTCGGTCCCTTTGAAGCCATCATTAAGGATGGATACCTCTACGGCCGTGGAGCCCTTGATAATAAATCCATGGGCATCGTGGAGATGATGGTTCTTCTGATTCTGAAACGCGAGAAAGTTGCCCTGAAAAGGGATATCCTCTTCCTGGCAGCCGCGGATGAGGAGACAGGAGGAAAATGGGGAATCGAATGGCTCATGGGAAACGTTCCTTCGTTAAAGAAAGCTGAATATGCCTTTAACGAAGGAAGCTTTATTGTCTGCGATGAAACGGGGGCTCCGGCCCGCTATGAACTCTCAAATGGTCAGAAGGTTCTCTTCCAGCTTAAGCTAAAGGCAATAGGAACATCAGGCCACGCCGCCATGCCCACTCCCGACAATCCAAATGTGAAGCTTGTCCGAGGGCTGGAGGCAGTCACGAAATGGGAAACACCCTTTCATGTCCTTCCCATGGTGAAAGAGTATTTCTCAAAGATCGCACCCAAGCAGTCACCGGAGAACAGGAAGTATTTTGAGGACGTGGAGAAGGGCCTCGGCAATCCGGCATTCGCAAAAGAGTTGACATCGAATCCAATCTACAACGCCATGGTCAGGGACACGATCTCATTGACGATCCTCCAGGCGGGCACAAAAGTGAACGTGATCCCATCAGAGTCCACAGCGACCCTCGACTGCAGAATCCTTCCCGATACGTCGAAAGAACATTTCTTGAAAGAAATTAAGAAACGTTTGGGCAGCGAGATTGAAGTCGAAATCATCTCAGAAGGTGAACCCGTATCCCCTTCCTCTCTCGATACGGATCTTTTCAAGGCCATCCAGAAGTTTGCCGAAAGGAATGACCCTGACTGCCCGGTGGTTCCACATCTCCTGTCCGGGGCGACAGATGGCCGTTTTCTTCGCGAAAAAGGGGATCATCACCTATGATCTGTGTCCCTTCCGCCTGACTGCTAAGGAATCATTAAGGATTCACGGCCACAACGAACGCATTTCTCTCGAGAATCTGAAGTTTGGCATGAGGTTTATGACGGAGGTTATCAGAGACGTCGCAACTTAAGCCCCAGGCTCACCGCTTGAGGCAGTAGGCACAAGGCATGAGAAAAAATTAAGGAGACCCGGATTTTCCTGGAGTCTCCTTACCTGACACAATTCTCGAAGAGGGCACGAGCCCTCGTCCTTTCAGAAGGCGAATCATCTTCAACGCTTCATCCCGATTGTCAAATCTCCCGATCACTACCCGGTACCAGGTGTCTCCCGGTGAGACCTTCCGTGGAATGACTTCGATTTCTTTCTCTTTCAAGGCTGACACGTTGCTGTACCGCCTGGACGCATCCGGGTCCGCGTAAGTTCCGGCGTGAATTTGATACGTTTGGTCAGGATTCTCCAAAATTAAGAGTTCTTCTGTCATCCGCGGTAGCCTGATCTTCTGGTTCACTCTGATTAAGTTGGCATTTTCAAGACCGGGATTGAAATCCAGCACGATGTCCATAAGAGTCGCATTCGTTAACCCGTAATATCGCCTGCACAATTCAAAAATATTCTCTCCCGCTTTCACTGTGACGATCTCTTCAAATTCGGCCTTGCCTCTTGTGCCCATGGAAGAAGTCGCAGGGTACGAAGTGACCGAGAGTGTTTCGGCTGCCGGCGTGCCTGTTTCAACAGGGGCTGCAGGAGACTTGATCTCTCCTTCTGATTTCTGCTCCGTCTTCGGAGTGGTTGCCGGACGGGAGGCTTCAGGTGCGCTCTTCCGGATGATTCCTCTTTTAGACGTCTCTAAAGTCGGTTGGCCAGAATCTCTGTTGAGCCAGATGAGAAATCCTGCCAAACACAGTAAGAGGAAGCCGGCAAGCAACACTTTCCAGAGAAACGGTTGCATTCGAACCGTTTGAAGTGAATGAAGAAAGGGCAGGACCTTCTTCCTACGCATTCCTTCCAAAGCTCTTATGGCTTCCTGAACGACGTCGACATCGATCTTCTGCTTGGACAAACCATACGCAGTTAATAACGCATTGTCGCAAAGAATATTGAGGACTCGGGGAATTCCCTGGGCCTGACGAGAGAGCAGATTGACGGCTTCCTCGGTGAATAGCTCAGAGGTCTTACCCCCCGACAGTCTGAGGCGATGCTCGATGTACCTTTTCGATTCGTCATCGGTTAATGGCTTGATCTCAAGCCTAACTTCTATCCTTTCCTGGAGACTGCCTCTTCGGTCTTGTCCGGATCTTCTCTCAGGAGAATACGCAGGGATGTGAGACTTCCGCCGGTCAATTCCTGAGCGTCTAAATCGGCTCACAGCAGACGACCTCCAGCTTCTTCTCCAGCTCGGGTTGACCCACAAGGATGATCTGGATGTGTCTCGACCGTGGTTCAATCACTCTCTGAAGGAGTTTTTCTATCACGCTTTCATCAAGCTTGTGAGCCTCATCAATGATAATGGCCAGGGTTTCTTCTTGGGCAGAGACCTGTTTCGAGTATTGAACGAGTTGTTCCCAAAGAATCTTTTCGTCTTTCCTTGGGGTCGGCTGTTCCAACTCCACAAGAATCGCCTTGAGCAATTCTTCAAAGGTGAGTGTCGTATGAAAAATGAAAGCAGATTTCACTCCCTCTTCGAGCCGCTCAAGCACCGAGTGAACGAGGATCGTCTTCCCCGTTCCCACCTCGCCCGTGACGACGATCAGACCCTTGCGATCCCTGATCCCCGAAAGCATCGTGTTCATGACTTCGAGGTGATTCGAGGAAAGAAAAAGAAATTTCGAATCAGGAGTGACTTCAAATGGCCTGTCCGAAAGACCAAAGAAATGCTCGTACATGAATCACCTTCTGTCCAATGGGACCATGGTCTCACCTCCGGTTCACATGGTTCCCTAAGCTCTTACCCGAATGACCTGGAGATGCGATGAGCGCGCTTAGCTGGAAGACTCTGGCACCTGAAGACATTGAGTCTATGACAACATAAGAAATTTCGGCGAGAAAGTAAAGGAAAGTGAAGCTCCTTGAGCTAGGGGAGGATCAACCGTGGACAGATCTACTTTCGGAAGAGAGAAAAGATGATGGTCAGAAGGATGCTCAGGATGATGCAGGTGACGATAGGGAAGTAGAAGGTGAACTTTTCCTTTCTGATGATGATGTCGCCTGGAAGCTTTCCGATCCAGGGAATCTTGTCACCCACCATGAGAAGAACGCCAATCCCCGCAATCACGACACCTAAGAACAATCAACACCTTCCCAAAATCACTCAATCCAAACATAAAAAACCTCGTATTTTACTTTAAACTTAATAATTCCAACTTACTGTTGTATATAACTTATTTCCAATCTCTATTTCTTAGCGATCCCTTATTCCTCACGCCGAGGGGTTCTTGTCATTCATTCCAAATCGACCATTGGCTATTGATTCATGGTCAATCGCTTCTCCTTACTCCTCTTTTGGGCTCTGCATAACCGTTCTTTCTCGCTGTATATGCAACCGCAATATTGTTGGCGGTACAATCCCATGGCCTTAGAAATCTGAACTCCTGCCTTCACACCTTTGCGAAAGTCTTCGTAATAAAAAGGTATTCCTGTTTCGCTTGCGATCTTCTCCCCTGTCTCCCTGATCAAGGCATGATTCTGATGGGTGCTCTCAAGAAGAGTTGTCGTGAATTGGTCAAATCCCCTTGCCTTGGCCTCTCTGGCTGCTGCTTCCAAGCGTACCTGGTAGCAATAGCCGCATCTCTCTTTGACCCGGTGGGACGTATTTCGCAGGAACTCCTCCAGCAGATATTCGTCTCGGTAAATGACCGCCAGTCCCGTCTTCTCCGAATACTGCCTTAGCGTTTCCAGCCGCCTCTGATACTCCTGGTAAGGATGGATATTGGGATTAAAAAAATATCCCATAACCTCGTGTCCTTCTTCCTTGAGGTGTTGGAGCGGGTTGATAGCACAGTTGGCGCAACAAATATGAAGCAGGATTTTCACCTCTTTTTCTCCTCGGATTTGCTTAACCCAACAGAATCTATCTGAGTGCGTGTTACCTTGTCAAGCTACGCATCTGAGTTCAAATGCCTAATACAAACGCAATAAATTTTTTAGCTTAGCCGTTGTCCTGAAGCGAAACTAGCCGGGAGCAGTGGGGTCACCCATTCAGGCGAGCAGGAAGGGGAAAGCCAGTCCTTTAGAGGCTGGAAGGGGGGAATCCCCGCCTGCGAACCTGAAAAGGTCTGCGGAGGCTGTGAAGCGATAGGACGATGGTTCACAGAATTTAAAATTGTCAATTTATTTAATGCGTTTGTATTAGTCGTGTTGGTTGATTTTATTGCTGTCTGTGTTATGATTTCGCATTAGAAACAAGGAAAGGAAATCCATGAAGAATCCAAAGCTTGTCTATCTTTTTGAAGAGTCCGATGGAACCAACAAGAAGCTCTTCGGAGGCAAAGGAGCAGGTCTTGCCGAGATGACGCGCATCGGCCTCCCCGTTCCTCCTGGTTTCACCATCACGACCGAAGCTTGCCTGCAGTACTATGACAATGACGGGAAACTCCCAAAGGGACTGATGGATGAGGTGAAAGCGGCCCTTAAGACCGTGGAGAAAAAGACAGGAAAGACCTTCGGTGGTTCGAAGAATCCGCTTCTCGTGTCGGTGCGTTCAGGGGCAGCCATCTCCATGCCAGGGATGATGGATTCCATCCTGAATCTGGGGCTTAATGAAGAAACGCTCAAAGCTTTGATTCAAGCCACTTCGAATGAGCGATTTGCCTACGATGCCTACCGCCGCTTCATCCAGCTTTTTGGTAAGATTTCCCTCGGTGTGGACGAGGGCAAATTTGATGAAATATTAAAGAAGGCAAAAGAAAAATATAGAGCGAACTACGACACTGATCTGACTACGGACCATCTCAAGGAAATCTGTAAACAGTATCTCGAAGTCGTCAAGAAAGAGACAAGATCCCCCTTCCCCATGGATCCCATGACCCAGTTGGAGCTTGCCATTGAAGCTGTCTTCAAATCCTGGATGGGCAGGAGAGCCGTGGACTATCGGCGAGAGTTCAAGGTCACTCCTGACATCGCCAATGGAACAGCGGTCAATGTCTGCACCATGGTTTTCGGGAACATGGGAACCGATTCGGCCACAGGTGTGGCTTTCACGAGAGATCCAGGAAGTGGGGAAAATGTTTTTTATGGTGAATATCTAACAAATGCCCAAGGCGAGGATGTCGTCGCAGGAATTCGTACCCCCAAACCTATTTCTGAAATGAAGAAGGAAATGCCCAGGATTTACGAAGAATTGGAACGTGTCAGGAAGACGCTGGAGGGGCATTATCAAGAGATCCAGGATCTAGAGTTCACTGCGGAAAAAGCCAAGTTGTACATTCTCCAGACCCGAAACGGAAAGATGAATGCACAGGCGATCGTCCGGACATCCAAGGAGATGGTGGAACAAGGTCTGATCAGCAAAGAGAAAGCAGTCATTCGCCTGAAACCCCAGGAACTCGAACAACTCCTCCATAAACGCCTCGATCCAAATTTCAAAGGGACTCCCATTGCCCTCGGACTGCCGGCTTCTCCGGGAGCTGCCTCAGGAAAAGCCGTATTTGATGCGGACGAAGCAGAGAGACAAGGGAAACTTGGAGAAAAAGTGGTCCTTGTCCGTGAGGAGACCAAGCCCGAAGACATCCACGGATTTTTTGCCTCGCAGGCGATTCTGACCAGCCGCGGCGGAAAGACTTCCCACGCAGCCGTGGTGGCAAGGGGTATGGGGAAACCCTGTGTTTCAGGATGTGAAGAACTGCATATTGATCTCCATAAAAGAGAAGCAACAAAAGGGGATACGATCATCAAGGAGGGAGATTTTATCACCATTGATGGGACCAAAGGGGTGGTTTACTTGGGAGAAGTTCCTACCGTTGAGCCCGAGGTCAGCAAAGACCTCCTCACCATTCTCAAATGGGCTGATGAAATTAGAACCATGGGAGTTCGTGCCAACGCCGATACGCCGGATGCGGCCAAGAAGGCGCGGGAACTGGGAGCCGAAGGAATCGGTCTCTGCCGAACCGAGAGAATGTTCAATGCCGTGGATCGCCTTCCCATCGTTCAGGAAATGATCTTGGCCGAATCGAAAGAGAAGAGACAAGAAGCCATTGCAAAACTCCTTCCCATGCAGAAAGAAGATTTTCGAGGAATCTTCAAAGCCATGAACGGACTTCCAGTTACGATTCGGCTGCTCGATCCTCCGCTCCACGAGTTCTTGCCTTCAGCAGAGGAGCTCGCTGCACAGCTTCGCGGCATAAAAGAAACTGAATCAGCCCTTTCAACGGTGGCATGTCTTACTCAGGCAGTGAAATATCTCGACTCATCCGTCCGGGAATCATTGAAGCCGCTTGAAGAACTCGCGGCGAGCATTGCCGAGATCAGAGAGAAAAATCTAGACAAGAAACTGATCCAAAAGCAGGAAGAAACCCTCAGGAAAGTGAAGGAGATGATGGAGGTTAACCCCATGCTCGGCCACAGGGGTGTGAGGTTGGGAATCTCCTACCCTGAGATCTACATCATGCAGATTCAGGCCATTCTCGAGGCAGCGGCCGAAGCCATCAAAGAAGGCGTTGACGTCAAACCCGAAATCATGGTTCCCCAGGTTTGTACGGCTCAAGAGTTGCGCTGGGTCTATCAAATGGTTGAGGAGGTCAAGGCAGACGTAGAAAAGAAATACGGAATTCAGGTCCCCTTCCTTTTCGGAACCATGGTCGAAGTGGTCAGAGCCTGCATGAGAGCCGGAAGCATGGCAGAGGTCGCGGATTTCTTCTCCTTTGGGACGAACGACCTGACCCAGGCCACGTTCTCTTTCTCGAGGGAAGACGCCGAGAACAAGTTCTTGCCTCTATACAATGAGCGAAAGATTCTTCGCGACAATCCCTTTGAGGTGTTGGATGTTGAAGGGGTGGGTCGACTCATGAAGATCGCCATTGAATGGGGACGTAAAACGAAACCCGATCTGAAGATCGGAATCTGCGGGGAACATGGTGGCCATCCAGATTCCGTCGAATTCTGCCACCGACTAGGATTGACGTATGTCAGTTGTTCTCCTCTCCGAATTCCCATTGCCCGTCTCGCTGCAGCCCATGGGAAATTGAAATACGGAGAGGAAAAGATTTTTGGGAAGGAGGACTTTAATCTGGCAGTTTAGAATGTCCAACCCGAGGTCGGAAGCATCACGATGGCTCTTGGAATTCTGATTGACAATCATGCCAAATTGGGTAAAATCTTAATGCACGTGGCGGTGTAGCTCAGTTGGTCAGAGCATGCGGCTCATATCCGCAGTGTCCGGGGTTCAAATCCCTGCACCGCCACCAATTATTTCAGTAGGTTAGGTATCGCCTGGGGTTCTGGGAGGTAGGTCTGAAGTAATATTGCAGTAACCAGATCACCCCCGCTATACTTCCTTTATGTTCTCTCTCCTATCCAGGCTAAGATTCATGAAATTCAAGAACCACAATGCAATCGTTGCGGTCCAAGCGCTGTCCCTCCTCACCCTCCTCTTCTCTCATGCGAGTTTCCAGGGCCTGCGGCCAGATGTCACTCATGCTGTCCTCCTTTCTCACCGGGCTCAGTCAGTTTCCTTGGACCCTACCTGCTGTCACTGCACACGTTGAAATGGATGGTGTCCTCTGACAAGGATTGCCCCCCTCGAATCTACCATTTGACCCTACCCAAAGACTGTCCTAGGTCAAACAATTATTTCTTCCGAACCTGGTGTCCTGAGTCAGAAATAACATTCATGGGGACTCCCAATATAAGGGCGGACGGGGATATGGAGTTGCAAGGCAAGCAGTTGAGGCCTGAAGGGACAAACTGCGAGGAAATCTTTGGCAAAAAAGGAGACGATAGGCAGTGAGGCTTGAGCTCAACTCAAGGTGAGGTAGTTTGGGAGGACGCATTACGGGAGCTTGATAAATTGGACAGGGCCTGACCGGTGAAGTATCACGCCTTTCTCTTGCGATACCTCTCTTTACCTTCTCGAACAACATAGGTAGATTCGGGCTTTAGGAATCCATCCATGGAAATCGCAATACCCGGAAACTTTTCCTGCAGTTCTCGGTCCTCGGTCACGCATGGGATTCCCATCTCCAAGGCTACCGCGATAAACTGCCCGTCATAGGCGGTGATTCCATATTCTGCAACGAGGTCGATCACCTTGGACGCAGAAGGTTCGCATTCGTTCTCAATCAGGATCCCCGAAACCTTTTCCCAAATATCCAAAGCTTGCTCTGGCTTGATTTGTTTGGCTTTGATCACTGTGGCCAGGATGTTCTGGAACTCGTATCGCCATAGGACAGGCACAATCCATACGGGATCCTTTTCCTCAACCTGTTCGGCTTTAGATGTCAGAGAGCTTGTCAGGTTTCGCGCCGTGATGATGTTCGAATCCACAACAATCATAGACGACCTTCGCGTTTAGCTTGATCGATAAATTCCGCCGTCAAGACCGTCCGGGTCCGCGCCGGAGGCGGAAACCTCACCGGATGAAAACGCCGCATCCTTTCCTCAAAAACCACAATCGCCTGTTGGGTCATGGAACGACGGTTTCTTTCCGCTTCACGTTTTAACCACTCATGCACTTCACGGGGTATATCTTTTATCAACAAAGCAGGCATAACACACCTCCGATACCATTTTGGTATAATAATACTATCATTTTGCTTAATCTGTCAATCTCCTTGATATCCCTGGTTAATTCATAACATTTAAAGAGATCGCCCCTTGACTTTGTTCCCTAGATAATCTGACCTAAAAATGCAGTCAGGGGCGATGGAGTTCTTGCTCCCTGAATGGAAAAGATGTGTTGCGCATTCTCAGCTCAACGAGCTGACATTATCGGATGGGTCAGCAGGCAGCCAGGAAAAACACGGGACAAGATATGGCAAACAGCAATAACATCATTCGACTCATCAACCCCCCTATGTTACTTTGAGACTTTAAGCAACGTCCTCTTTTCTTTTTCCTCGCCAAATACTTTGTTACTACTTCCTGGCACCAAATCCGTTAATTTGCTCTAACTGCAATATGGCAAGCCTGACTACCAGGAACGCTTGAGCCGGGAATTGGCTGCCATGGGAAACTCTGAAATGTGGCGGGCAGGCAAAACCACCCGTGGGCTCCGCCCAAAAGAAAAGGCAAAAGGATTTCCAAATCCACAAAAGGTCTCGCAGGAAGAAAACGAGTTGAAGCAACCTTGAAGCTTGGAGAGACCTGAAAGATCTGGGCAACCGATAGGCTGTGTGAACCCACTGCCTGTGGGCACACAGCCTATGCATACGTCCTCTTTCCGGTACAATTCTAAACGGGTCTCATGGCAGAGAGTCGGCGAGTAAACCATAAATGGTCGAAGGGACCAAGAGGCAGGAGTGGTTGACGGCACCTCTCCTTGAAGTAACATTGCAGTAATCTTGAAGCAAGAACAGGGTATTTTTAGGTAAAACTTGGTAACGAAAAGTAATCAATAAAATTTCCTAACTTATTCACCAGCATAGAGATTCTTCTTTATTATTCCCATCTTGCCGATTCGTCGAGTTTGAACTCATATCCGCAGTGTCCGGGGTGAAGCTCTTAGAAGAGCTTCCGGAGAGGAGTTATCGTTTATGTTGTGACCCTTCCAGGGTCACAGGCCGGCCAGATCCCTGCACCGCCACCATTTCTTTCACGGCTGAACACTCTTACTCCGGCCTTATCTCCGAAAAATCATTGTAAATAGATTCAAACTGACTCAAGATTGACTATCAAGTGCAGCTTTTGTATACTCATTTTGTCGTTTTTCCGGTTTACTGTTCGGTCTGGATCAGAAAATATATGCCGATAAAAGTTCACCCTCATGCATTGGAACGCATGGAAGAGCGAAACGCGACAGAAGATGAAGTCATTGCGACAATTGAGGAAGGTGAGCAATTTCCCGCGAAGTTTGGACGAGCTGCTTTTAGGCGGAATTTCAATTTTGCTGATAGATGGCGTGGCAGACCTTACAAAACCAAGCAAATAGAGGTTTATGCCGTGAACGGAAGGCTCAGATTGGCTTGTGATTACAGTCCTAACCAGATACTTCTAAGGTTATGCGAGAGAGGTTGAACCATGAAATTTACCTATGACCCCCGTCACAATATTGCTTATATTCGCTTCCACGAAAAGGCAAAGGAAGTCGAGGCTATCCGAGTCGGGGACGAACTGGTTGTCGACATGTCACCCGACGGCAGAATCTACGGGATAGAACTGCTGAATGCAAACGAACAACTGATGCGTGAAGACGGAGGCAAAATCCTATTTGTTAACGAAGCCACGAATGAAGTGGCAGAACTACCTATTCGTTCAGGTTGAGCAAAGGAAGCAAGTCCGTTTTCTGACAGTTTTCGGCTCTCATCTTTTCGACACCTCATGAGTGGGTGACTTTCCTT
>CAVOIK010000033.1:0-123140 GCA_963695895.1 uncultured delta proteobacterium | reverse complement strand
CCCGACGAATCAGGTCCTTGGTCTGGTCAGAAGTCAGATAGGGTTGCTCTTCATTCAAATATTTCTCAAAGTCCAGCAGGAGAACCTGGGAGATTCTGTCCAGGACTGTCCTCCTTTTGTAGTCGACTTTTAGCACTCCTTCTGACAGTCGCGGAATGGAGAAACCACTTTTTGCCAGAATTCCTCTGATCTCTCCATCGGTCCCGGAGGACATTCCCTTCTGCATCTTTTCTACCAGTAGGCTTGCCTTATGCTGGTAACACAACTCCCGGTTGTCGAGAAACCCACTAGAAATGAAGAAAGTGGCTGGGATTCCTTTATCCAAAAGTATTGGAGCAATGATGTCATAGATTTCCCTGAAACCGTCATCAAATGTCAGTAAAAACGCTTTTTTTGACAAGGGACGGTCAGCGTTGAGAGAACTTAAGACCTCACGTAAACCGACCGGAGAATAGTGCTTCAAAAGAAAATCTATATCTTCTTTGAATTGTCTTATTGTTTTGTTCTTATATAAATTCTTGACATGCAATACTTCACTGTCACTGACAATATGATAATATGGAACAATAAGGACTTTTCGTGTCATTCTATCGAAAACAGAGAAAGGGATTTTAGAGAATATGGGTGAAGCGAGTCTCTGTTTCCAATGTCGATTAAGCATACAGCTAGGGAACAATGGGCATGAACATCAAGTTCGGTCGCGGATAATCAATCCTGAAAACACTTCTGATCAATACTGTTGCACACTCGAACCGACCCATGGACCGTCTCAGCATCCCTTCTGGGGATCCTTGTGAGCAAGAACGAACAGATTGTCGAAGTTCAGGTGCCCATTGCTGATCACGGAAAGAGCATGCGAAGCCTCGAACCACAGGTTCTTCACTCCCCGAAGGAGGATGCTCCGGCTTCCTGAAATACTTTGGACAGGGTGCAAGTGCATGAACTCAACGCGCGAGAAACCAATGTTTTCCAGCAGTCTGCGAATGCTCGACATCGAGTAAAGATGCAAATGATCACGGGCCTGCAAGTATGTAACGCCGGGCCTCATTCCTCGTAACACTTTGAGGACCCTCGCCCTGGGGAGCTGGACCCACACATTTGGAGTGTGTATGAAGCAGAGTCCGCCTTCCCTCAGCAAGGCATGACAACGCCTCAGCAAGGCATCAGGATACGATGAAATGCTCGAGCACATCCCATAGGGTGATGAGATCGAAAGAACTCAGTGGCAAATCCACGTCCTCAAGTCGGCCAGAGACTATACCGGGGAGGCCAAGAACGTCGCGAGCATACCGGACGGCGGCAGGAGAGATCTCGCAACCGTATGCCTCCCACTTCGGATAGGACGCGATGCCCTTCAAAAAGAATCCGAGCCCACACCCCACGTCCAGGAGTCGTCCTGAACGGCCTGCGACGAATCTGTTGAAGAAGTCTCGATGCATCTTCACCCTGAGCCTTCGTTCCAGTAGAAGTGGTCACCCTCTGCAACTTCTTCTCCCCAAAATCCATCATAGTGAGGGTTGGCTGAGAACGACGAAAAGATGTGATGGCATTGACGGCATTGGAGGACATCAATCCCCAACTCGTTAAAAATCGCCCGGTGCTGGAGACCACCACACAACGCACACTCCAAGGGCTCCCTCCTCTGCTCTCGGGTCTCTTCCAAGGTCGGCTCCCTTACGGTCTGCGATGCCGTAAGTCGCGTTGTACGAATTCTGTCAGAAGCGTTCATGGTCATTCATGGGCACGAGGTGGCGTAGAAATTGCTCATAGGAAACGCCGCCGCCCAACGAGACACCACAGTGGGCAATGGGTCTGGCAGGATTACCCGTAGCCAGTGTCTGTGCCGGGATGGATCTGGAAACGACGCTTCCGGCGGTGATGACAGCCCCTTGGCCAATGGTCACGTTTGGCAAAACAATCACGCCGGGTCCGATGTAAACATTGTCTTCAATTCGAACAGTGGGTTGGCTAGCCGCTCTGGCTTGCACCGTAAGATCACGAAGATGACCAATGATAACGGCGCGCATCCCGATCGTGACGTTGTTACCGATGACGACGAGTTTGGGGTACGCCGTTTCAATCAGTGCCGATAGTCCAATGGAAACATTGTTGCCGATCGAAACACCACGCATCCGGTGAAGCCAAACACGCGTTGTCCTGTAGCCTGGAGCGTAGAGGGCAGCTATCTGAAGGAGTCGGTTCTTTGTCCCGACCCACATGGAATCTTTGACCTGTTTAGAAGCTATGGATCCCTTACCCAGCTCGGAGGCATCGGGTCCCGACGACTCCGTCTCCTGAAGGTATCTCGACAGGGATTCAATGGTGGGTGACTTAAGGAAACTCTCCAGAGGAACCGTTTTGTTGTAACGATTTTCCATCAAAATCATCATCGAAGCCATTGCAAGCGAGTCACCACCGAGGGCGTAAAAATTGTCACGGATGCCCACTTTGCCAACCTTCAGCACATCCGTCCAGATTTCAGTCAATTCCTTCTCGACCGAATTGCCAGGGGGGACATAGTTCTTCTGCAGCCTGGAAGCCAATTTGTCGGCCAACCCGATGCGTTGCAGTTTCCCGGTCGGACCCTTGGGTATCTCGTCCACAATGAGCACCTGAGCGGGAACCTTGAAGTCCGCGAGCCGAGCCGAAGCAAACTCGCGGATGTCGCTTTCGCTCAGTGTTACGTTCTCATGCAAGACAACTGCCGCTGCGACATCTTCACCCAGCGTTGGATGTGGCACGGCAAAGGCAACGGCCTGGGCAATTCCAGGATGTTGTGTAAGGGTTTCATCGATTTCTTTCGGCGCGATCTTTTCTCCACCGCGATTGATGATTTCTTTGATGCGGCCCGTGATAAAAAGGTAACCCTCGCTATCGAATCGGCCCTGGTCGCCGGTGCGAAACCAGCCGTTCGTCAATGCACTCTGGTTCGCCGCTGGGTTATTTTCGTAGCCATCCGTAACATTTGCACCGCGGATCACGACCTCACCGGTTTCTCCCACAGAAAGCAGGTTGCCTGTCTCATCCATAATTGCGACATCCGGTCCTGCCGCGACTCCTACCGAACCTGCCTTTCGAGGCGAAGGAGGCAGTGGGTTGCTCGTCATCTGATGGGAGGCCTCGGTCATTCCGTAGGATTCAATCACAGGGGCGTTAAACACCGTTTCCAGGTCGGCCATCAGCCGTTCCGGCAAAGATGCTGAGCAGGAACGAATGAATCGCATGGGACACCGGGCAATCAATCTCTCGCTGGGTCGTCGCACCACCGAGGATCGCTTGATGCATGGTGGGGACAGCGGTGTACCAGGTGGGTCGGAAGGTATCCAGCCACTCGAAGAATCTCATCGCATCAAATCCAGGCGTGCACACGACGCTCGCCCCGGCAGTCAACGACGAGATGACTGCACCGATGAGACCGTGAATGTGAAAAAGCGGCATCACGTTCAAGCAGCGGTCGTTTCCTCTCAGTTCAAGAGCTATAGCGATATTGTGACCGGACGTGCAAATATTGGTCTGCGTCAACGGAACGATCTTCGGCCGAGAGGTCGTCCCTGAAGTATGAAGCACCAGGGCTATATCCTCCGGTTGTGCGAAACCATCGCTCGCGAGAAGGCTCTCCTTCTTCCCCGTAATGTCAAAGATTCCTGCCTCTGCCTTCGTGGCCGGCGTTAACTCAAGGATGGGAATATTGCGCCTCTTTGCTGCCTCCCGGGCGGGGGAATCCATTTCTGACCCTACAATCAACGCCTTCGCTTTCAGGTCAGACAGATAGAAGTCAAATTCATTAACCCGGTAGGATGGATTGAGCGGCGCACAGGTTGCTCCCGCAGCCAGTGCAACAAAGGCAACTGCCATCTCCGGGCCATTGGGCAAAACAATCGCACACCGGTCATTTCGATTCAAACCACACGCTCTGAGCGTCTCAACAATCTTTTCTATTCGGCTGAACAGGCGCCCGTAAGTAAGAGGGGGACGATCAAGAGCGATGATGGCGATCGCTTCAGGGGTTTTCTCAGCTCGAGTCTTCAGGAGCTGATAGATGCTCTTGGCCTCCGGTTGCTGATATGGCCTATTCTTGTCGGGGTGAAATATCATCTTACTTCCTCCAAGGATCGGAGTGGGGAGCTGTCCATCGAATGGCATGGATCACTGGTCGGCTCGTTGGGTATGTCCTATCTGTTCCCAAGTGCGCAGACGACCGAGACTGGCTTGGTCGGTTTTATCTCCAGCCGAACCTGTGAGAATCCTGCGCACTCCAGATTCAACCTCATCTCCTTACCAAGCTCCTTCGCAGTCGCATCTGTGGCGCTCCGCGACCTCGGTTGAAGTGTGACAGCGATGAGGCCGCCGGGTCTCAGCATTTTCAGCAATTCCTTCAGGCTGTCGACTGGGGCATTCCAGAAATGAACTGAATTGATCGTAAAGATCTTGTCAAACGGCTCATTGAATTTTGGCAGGTCCGAGGCCGATCCCAGATGCAATGCAACCTTGCCTTCACGGATTGCCCTGGCATTCCGTCTACTTGCCTGTCGCACCATCACCTCGGAATGGTCGATCCCGGTGACAAACCCTTCTGAGGCTATCTTGCTTGCCAGCTCAATAGCAAGACCCGGTCCAAAACCTATTTCGAGGAGTCGATCATCCGGCTTGATATTGAGCAAGGAGATCGTCCATCGAATCCGGTCCTGATTCGAAGGCGTGTAGGCCATGATCTTGCCTGCGATCAATCCGTAAACACCGGTGGGGTGACCAAACTGTGCGCGTAAGAATCGTCGGATCCATTGCTTCAACCTTCCCCGGTTCTCACCCTGATCCGGCTGACTTCGCAAGCCGGGATAGTTCAAAGCTTCCTCGGGTTCTCTTTCTGTCAATTGGATTTTCATCGGCAGAGGGATTATTCTAACGAATACGAACGGGTCCCGCGTCCAATACTTGAAAAGTTCGCCCGCCGTGGCAAACCAGATATCAGGACAGTTCTTGATATAAAGTAAATAGCGCTCATAGACATCCAGAAACTCCGGACGCTCGGTCAGATCTTTCTCCGGGTGAGTCACGATGGAAATGAGTCCGCCCACGTCCAACAACCTTTTTGTTCTTGCAATCTGAGCCTCCAGGATGGCTTCGAATCTGCGGGAAGAAGGAATACCCCTTAGCTCACTGTAAACCCCGATATCCGTTGGAACCGTGATAGGAATCTCAAGGATCTTCGATGGTCTGCCATTCAACCAAAGATAATACGGAACAATCCCTCGGAGAAACGACGTGTCATAGCATAAGGCAGGGCAGGATCGTTCTAGAAGCTCGAAAAGGTGGTTGCTTTTCAGCAGCTTCGGGCATCGCATGCCCATTGGGAAATGTCTTCGGCTCAGCAAGAAAGGAATTCTTCAGCATCTCCACTCTTTGGCTTGCGAACGGGTCGAAAGGGAGTCTGTGGTCATGGTTGTATCCATGCCAGCCTACCTCGTTGCCCGATTGCAGGAGAAAATCGACAGCTCCCTCTCTTCCTTTGAGGGGGCGGGTCGAAACGAACCACGTCGAACGGATCTTGTGCTTCTGCTCAAGACGAAATAAGGGGTCACCCTCCCCTCTGCGCAGCAAACCGCCCGTGTCCACATCGTGGAGGGATAGGAACGCCGCGCTTTTTCCGTGAGGCCACTGAAACGCCCGGGTCTCATGCCCAGGTTCTCTTGCCAGAGCCTTGTTCAAGAGCAAAATCACAAACTCGAAACTCGTTAATGGCAATCTGCTGTAATTGGGCAAGTCCTCCCTCCTCCTGCGGGAGTGAACCGATTCCACAAAAATGGAGAGAGGACGGCGGATAGCGGCGGGGATCATCTGAATATTGAAACCCGGAAAATAGGTGTAGATCGGTCTCTTCGAGTCGCCAAAGCGGAAAGCCTGCGTTGCCCGGATGTCAAAGTTCACAATCACTTCGTTGTTACGCGAAACAACCAATGGCAAGCCTTCCTCCACGGTCTGCACCAGCACAGAATCATTCTCCTGCAGGGCAAAGTTGAAGACACGGGTAGAAAGTGGAAATTCCTCCGCCGAAGCTCCAGTTATTTTGTTCAGCTCCTCTTCAAGGTCTTTCGAGGCGATGCGAGGACGAACAACCCCTTCCGCAACGGTTCTTCCCTCATTGACACGAATGGGTCGCGGCAAACGTGTTGGCAGACCAAAGTCGCTGAAATCCGAGATCTCGAGCATCTTCTAGGGAGTACCTCTATTGTAGTCTCTGTTGGCAGACACAAAAACCTCGCTTGCTTGCCAAGCAAGTCCTTTGAAAGGTGAGAACCTTGAGCGTATAAAGCGGGTTCGGCCGATTTCTCAGAAGAGGTAGTGGAGGCGCCACGGGTTTTCCATGGGACCTCCATTTGATTGCAGGGAGAAGGGATTCAGTTGATTCCAGAGGGAATCACTCAGGATAATAGCAAATAACAGTAACAATCCGTCACGGAACGATCCTCAAGTTTCCCGGAGGTGAAGGTGGAGCAGAATCATCTCCCTCAAAACGATCCTGGGCAGGCAACCTACCCACCACCGGGCTTTGATCAAAGCCAAACGGAGGCCAGTTTCTCTTTCCAAAAAAAGATGGTTTGGAACTGTAATACATAGAATCCCGCAACACGTGGTCTGCTCCACCATCCCAATCGGCCACCCCATCTGTGATATAATCATAATTACCATGGATGATTGCCGTTTCATAAGACTTGGGATCCTGATAATATCCTGGTTGACCTGTACAGCCAAATCTGTAGACAGCCGGTTCCTCCGGAGTACAATTATTGTCTGCTAACACCGTTCCGGTCGTCCAGCTGGTCATCCCGATGACATTCCCAACGATGTTGAAATATCTGTTGAAGTTCTGAATATCAATAGCCCAGACTCCCCACTCAATGGGCGGGGTGCTTCTCCACCCCCTCGCCCAATTTCTAAATAAGGTGTTATGACTGCTACTGCCCATTGTCCAATCATGAGTAATCTTAGCCGAGACATTCCCCTCAATGAGATTCATATGGGGATGAGGTCCGTGGTTGGAATTCAGATCTGCACTCAAGAAACTTTGCTCTTCTGCTTCAAAACCAGCATCCATATAATTGTATAATATGGCGCACCCACTTCCTCCCCCTTCAAAATTGATTGCGTGCCTAAGACCGTAAAGGATGTTGTTTTCAATCTTATGTGCTGAGTTCCAAAAAAGGAGATAGACTCCGTAATTCCTGTCAGAGGAATAAGCCCTCCCGTGGTGGAAATGGCTGTCTCTTATTTCGAACCCGTAGCAGAACTCTAGGCGCAGGTGATCGTCCTTTGCAGCAATTCCCGCATTATAAGTTTCGACGCTCTTAATCCAGCAATGTCTTGCGAACCTGCCATAAATCATCGGACCACCCACTGCAGTGTTTTTGTTATTTATCTTCAAATCTTCCAGTCCAGCTTTAACCAGTCCAAAGTCTCCACTTGCTGTTACCTTTTTGATCTGAGGGTTATCCGCTGATGAATAGGTATAGTACATGGATGGATCAATGGTAATCACTTTTCCGTCGATTGCCGTGATTCTTGCAAACTGTTGCATACAATGCTTTCCAGTCCCGCTATCATCACCGCACCAACTGCATTTAGAGGCATCCACTATGCGCGGATCATTGTCCTGAAAAATGGATATATAGTTATTCACCTGTAACCCTGACACGCTTCCAAGGGTCAACTTGTTTGAACCTTTGACATGTCCGGACTCAATATTAATATTGCTCCCCATCCCCTCCTTACTTCCGCCATCAAATCTGATTTTCTTCTCGTTGTATAATTCTATAACCGTACTGCCAGCGGATGCAGCAGGAAGCCACGGGTAAGAAGCGCCAGCCCCCCTCAACACGACATTACTTTTCATGCTGATCTCGCTACTGACTTTGTAGGTACCCGCAGGGAGAAAAACAGCGGTCTTGGCAGGGGCAGCATTGATACAACCCTGAATGTTCGCCCCGTCTTCTGATATCCCATCCCCCTTAGCTGAGGTACAGGTTACACTGGTATACGTTGGGATCCCTCCCACTGAATCAAGACCTGCCTCCCAATTAATTTTTCTGCCTGACGGGACGTCATAGACAGCCCAAGCTTGCACAGGCAATAGCATCAAAACTACCACGATAAGTACTCTCCTGAATTTCGAAGATTGGCATCTCTTTTTCATGATTTCCTTCTTCTCATTTCCCAATAACCCTTGCAAACACTTCGGGGATTCCAGGATTAGCCGCTGTGGTTTCTTCTGGTCACAATTTCTATTCCCATGCATATACTCCCATTTCATCTCCGGTCTCTTCATTTCCATATTTTTGATAACAAAAGCGCGAGTGCTTTATAGGTCGTTGCCTGCCCCCAATGGAGCATCGGTGTCTTCGCCTTTATCAGTGGGTATTGTCTATAATAAAAATAGCCACTCTGATCCTGCATATTTTGAATCGTCCATTTTGCAACCTTTAAAGCCAATGGCAATGATGCTTCATCGTATTCTGAAAAAGTGGACAATGTCTCAATGGCCTGCGAGGCACATTGGCTGTCGACGGGGTACACACGGTTATGATAGTACTTCGGTCTCCCAGTTGTTTCAAAAAAAGTGTTCTTGAAGAAACCCAACCCTTTCCGAAGATGATCCTCATAGCATTTCGCTCCGGCGCTCTCAATATAGCACTTCAGACTGTCCAAATTATAGCCGGTATGAAAATTGTCAATCCAATGGTATTTGGGCTCCTCTCCATAATACCACCCCCCACTAGGCAATTGCCTGGAGCAGCTGTATTCCATCGCCTGGCTCGCTACATCCATGTATTGATCGTTATTGATTATTCTTCCAGTTCTGGCAAGCATCGCAGCACCCAGCATGTTTGAGTTATGGACAGAGCTTTGCCTAAACGAGAAGTAGCTTATACAGGTTCCTGACTCAGTTTTTTCTCTGGGCAGGTCCACGATCCAGCTGCAAATCCCTTTTGCAACATCGAGATATCTTTCCTCACCCAGACCTTCGTACGCATCCAAAAAGGCCTGCCCAATCAAAGCAGTCCAAACGATGATCGGTTCGAATTTCGAATACAAACCCCCACGCCCCGTGAAATCATAATGATTGCCCCAGCTGTAATGGTCGTGTTTAGGCGACTTATTCTTAATCAACCACTCTAAACAATTGATCGCCTTCTCCTTATACTTCTGTTCGCCCGCCACTTTCATCAGTGTGAGATATCCCCACGCCATATACCCCCTTCCCTTCGTAGACTCCTTGGGTTTTACTCCAAGCAAGGGTCTAAGGTTCAAGGGACTTTGCCGAACGATCTGCTGTAAAATTCTTTCCGCAAACGTATTCTTAAACGTCAACGGTCTTAAAAAAGAAGAAAGACCATCAAACGGCTCATACCCCATGTAATCATGATCCTCAACCCATTTCTCTACCTTGCTTATGCTTTCTTTGATTAGATCTATTGTTCCTGGCAATTCTTGTGCCTCGCCTTTACGTGTTTGTTTATACCACTTCATTCAACCAAGAAACCACGAATGATTCCCTCTCCAAAAGCTTATGTCCGACGAAATCAGCTCCTGAGTCACTGAAAGGAAGTTCATTGCGAATCGACCAGCCCGTCCACGCAGTCTTTGAATCCCGTAAACATATTGCTGACACTCGCTTCTCTAAGAATATCCTCCTTTGCGTTCTTACCCATCTCTTCCCTGCGCTCATCGTTTTCGAGTAAATAAACAATCTTCCTTCTCAATTCCTGCACATCATTCTCCGGAACGATGAACCCGTTTCGGCCATCAATGAGATAATGTATTTCAGGGGGCTGTAGTCCATCCTCTGTAACAACAGGCAAACCCCAAAAAAAAGCCTGGTTCAATCCTAAGCCAACATGACCCGGTATCGAAAATACATCGGCCATCTTGAAAAGTCTACTAATTTGTAGATGCTGAGGGTCGAATATTTCACCGAGGTAAGTCGTATTCTCACCACATCCATCCAGCACTACCTTGTCCACCCCGGATCCCACGATCACAAGCCCAGCCCCCCTAATATTCATATTCTTAAACACCTCAATTAGGTGACGGATCTTCTTTCTGCCACCTCCTTCCTCCATCCGTCCAACTGAAAGCACTACCTTCGTAAAAGGAATACCCAGTTCCTTCTTTATTTCTTCTTTTGATTCAACAATCCTCGGAAAGTCTTCAAAGTTTAGCGTGTTATTTGCAATTGAGACTTTGTGTCGATGTTTCTCTTTAATATATTTGATCTCGTGTTCGGAATACAGGATGATTCCGTCACACCAGGCATGCATGCACCTATACATCGCGTGACTCAATCTCCCTTTCGGATTGTCAAGGTTAACGCCTTTCGTCCAAAACCCTACTGGTATTTTCTTTAGTTTCAGCCAAAGAACCAACGGCCATACGATAACGTCTCTTAAGTGTAGAAACATAATCACGGCGTCGGGATTGATTTTATTGATCTCTTTTCTATAATCCGCAAACCTGAACGGGATCTCTCTAAAATCGAACTCCAACCGATGAGGATTTTTCTTCTGCAACTCATTGCTTCGAACGATCAACTCCCACCCACATTCCTTGAACTTCCTGCTCAAGTAATTATAGATCGACACCCGATAATGCATCACTCTGTTCGAAATGAGTAATACCTTCTTCATAACGTGCGTCAGTCCACCTTCCCCTTCAGCTTATGCGCCTTGAATTGGGCATCGGTCTCTTCTGCAACCAAGCCTGATGTTGTCTGTGTTATACCGACCGAGAGAGAAGATCCGATTCTCCTCTGACGTGTTCCCGAAATGGAAGGTATACTTGAGCCCTAGCCCGCCGATTTCTTTAAAATCATTACGCAAGAGTCTAAAAGGAAGGAATCGGCTTTTCCAAAAGTCAGCCCTCGTAGCAATAGGTCAAACAAATAGAGGAGAGTATTAAAAAGGACATAACGATCTCGTACCCTCTTCTGCTGAAACCCTTCACTTAGAAGACTAAATTCCACTGAAAACCCATTCGAAGCAGCAAACGTCTTCACATGCTGAGGGCGAATCGAATAGCACAAATAAGTTCGGAAAGGAGTTTTGTGATAACCAATAACACGATAAAACACTCCATGGAAAAAATAGGGCGTCCATTTGGTTACGAGGCCTTTGAAGGAAATAAGATTAGGGAACGCCAATACCAAAATCCCTCCTTTTCTTAATGTTCCGAAGAGATTTCTTAAGGCCATCATTGGTTTCGGAAGATGTTCGAGGACATCCCAGCAAATAACGGCGTCAAATTTCTCAAGGGGGAGCGGGTACGTTTGGATATCCCCATGAATCCTTTCCGTAATCGCTGTATTTCTTGCTAATTGCTCTTCTGAGATGTCAATACCTACCAATTCCATGGGTCGCTTGAATGTTAGGTGAGTAGCGGACCCACATCCGGCCTCAAGCAACTTGATCTTGTCCCGGTGTTCAAGAAGGCAGTCCACCCTTTCGGATACCATTTTATAGTATTCACTGCGCATCGATTCTTCTTTCGAGATATTAACATGTTTCATTACTATCTCTTTGCATCACCCTATCCAAATCGCCAATGAATGACGCAGCGACCCTTTCATCCTGTTAGGGTTGGACAGGGCGCTCGGCTTTGCCACCCTTCTTGAGAAACGTCCTATCACTCGATTTTCAATAGCAACGCCTGTGGCCATCCTAATCCGCATGTCTCGATACGATACTATTTCGTCTGTTCAAATATGGAATCCATTATCCTCGAAGTTAGGATAATTTCCCTATAGGATATAGGTAAAGGTGCATCCTCCAAGATTGAACGATAAAACGACTCTATCAAAAACTTCCTGCCTCCCTCTAAATGGAAATCTCTCATGACAAATCTTCTGATATTGCCTCCCGCATTCGACAAATATTGTTTTGCATCAATCAAGGGGGGAATGAAATGCCTCAGATAACTCTTATAATTTGTCCTGCTGATCTTAATCAGCGTTTGGTGCATATCGTCAACAATCAAGGAATTTCTTGGACCATAAACGCGAAATTGTTGCAGTCCAGGGTGGATTTGTGACGAAAAAGTGAAGTACGCCGTCGTGTCATTGTCATCACTAATGATAACTCTCAATTCATCGATGACCTCCGTTTCGCCAACGCTTTTCAAGAGAGGGCTTGAAAACCCCCTGGCGACTACACGGGGAGATTCACTGTTCAAAAACTCTGCAATCTTACTGATGCCGTGGCTGATTACATTATGCGCTAACTTCCCAGGTAATCTTCTCACCCAGTGCTTCTTGTCTCCCAGCAGTGCTTTTGCAAATGCCTTATCGCCGAGATCATAACACCAAATGCTCTCCATATGAATCGGGGGGCCTCCCAGGAATCCGGCTCCTATTAATGCCCGCATACGTCTCGCCGCATGACTAAATTGATTATTATGGCCCACTGTGAGCTTTAAGTTCTTTTTCATTGCAAGATTAATCAACTTTTCCGCCTGCTGTGAGTTGAGCGTGAAGGGTTTCTCAAAAAACGTATGGCAGCCGGCCTCCAAACATAATTCTCCTAATTCAACATGGCTATCAGGGGGTGTAGTAATGTGGACAACATCAGGACGCGCGACCTCTAATAATCTTTTAACGTTATCAAAATAGTGTTTAACATTAAATCTTTCAGATAGTTGTCTTGCCATTAGTTCTTCCCGGTCGCAGACACCTACGATTTCGCAATTCGGCAGTGCCTGAATAGGGGTGGCATGTGCATCTGCCTGTTTGCCGCAACCGACGATAGCAATCTTAAGCATCTGCCTTCTCCATTTCTCTAAAATATTCAAAATGGCGCCTTAGCCCCTCAGCGAGCGACACCTTCGGGCTCCACCCCACTAAAGTTTTAAGTTTCTTATTAGAGTATCGGTTACCCTTCCACTCTGCCGCACACTTCCTCCGGTTGAACGCCGGTGGTAACTGCCCCTCTGACCATTTTGAATAGGCCTCCCACAAATAGCAAACAGAATAGAATATTTTATACGGAACATAAATCGATTTGAAGTATTTTACATTCTTCTTGTACATTTTTAGAAATTTCCTACTCGTGGGCAGGTCGTCATCCACTATGTTGAAGATCTCACCATCGACACCTTTCTTAACCCCCGTTAAGACAATTGCCTCAGCACAATTATCAATATAAGTCAGGGGAATCTTATTTGGTCCTCCTATATGGAGGAAAATGCCGAACGTTCCGATCCCAACTCTGCTATGGATCGCCCCTCTCGCTCCGGGTCCATAGACAGGACCTGGGCGAACAATGACGTAAGGCACCTCATATCGCCGACCATAATCTATGACGACTTCGTCCTGTTTGGCCTTGCCAAAACAATAGGCATCAAATCGCTCCATAAACCTACTTTCCAGTTCACACGTTTCATCAAGCAGCTTGCCCCGTTTCATAGCAGCGTTCGAATATACCGCAAGAGAGCTAACATTCACGAACCGTTTCAGACTCTTTCCCACCAGAGTTGACTCAAGCAAGTTTCTTGTCGTAACCGCGGAATTCATGAAACATCCTGGAAACGTTTTTTCAATTCCTGCTGCCACATGAAATATCACTGAGACATTCCTGCTCCCCATGTTACAGTCTTCAGCCGACAATAAATTTCCTTTCACTATTTCAATTCTTGCCTTCCCAAACTCATTCAGCAATCTCTCTAGTTTCCCTAAATCACCAGAGGGTCTTACAAAACAACGTAAATTATTGAATCCCTCACAGAGCAGAGTTTCCACCACTTTTGACCCGATAAAACCGTTTGCTCCGGTGATGAGTATAAGGTCTTCTGGTCTTACAATTTGATCATCACGATCCATAAGAGGGTTTCCGTTAAAAGAGTACAGCCCCTTGGCAAAGCGTTGTTACGTTAAATACCTCTGCATATCGATTCCTAAAGCAGCCATTATTCTTCCAATATGGTCACAATCTTTGATGAGGTATTTAAAGAACACGTGTTGACCTAAGGGGAGTAGAAATGGGAGTGCCACGGTATATATAGAAAACGCAATGGTCGACTTTGCAACTGCCAACAGTCTCCTCGATCGAAGTCGCAAAGAGACATTTCCCCGCAAGAGAGCCCTTTTTATGAAGTAGGACTTCTCAAACCGGTCTACTGTTTCGGTTTCATAAACGATTGCCTCATCGCACCAAATGAAGACGTAACCTTTTTCAGTCATCCTGCGAAAGAATTCCTGATCCTCACTGTGTCTGAATTTCGGGTTGAATGGATCGTCCAGGTCTTTAAAAATGTTCTTGCGGAGTAAGACGTTCCCTGTGCGCGTATTGTACCACTCTAAAATCTTCCCCGTTTCATAAGACGGCCTCTCAAACAATTTAGCTTTTGTGATCCAGCCTGGAGGCTCCTGCTCAAATCGTGGTTTTACAGGACCAAGAACACCATCGACTTTATGTTCTATGCAAGTTCTGTACAAATGATAAAGCCAGTCTTGCATGGGAATCTCATCGTCATCGATGAAGGCAATGTGAGTCCCTTTCGCGTTTTCGATTGCCTTATTTCTCGCAAGGGGAATACCTTTCCTCGGTTCGACATAGTAGCCCACGTCGATTTGTGCCTCACGTTTGTAGGATTCAACTACATGTTTTGCCGATTCGTCAGCATCGTTGTCGACTATGGCGAGGGAGTAAGTGAAACGCTTGTCCGTAAACTGATGTCCCAGAGCATCGAGCAGGCCTGGCAAAAGTGCCGGTCTTCTGTAGGTGCAAACACATACACATATGTGATCGCGTGCCATTCGTTGTCGGATCTTAGATCAGTCTGTGATCATTCTCTGCGTATTTAGCTCCACCGGAGCTCCCCAGATTCCTGGGGCAGTGACCGCAACAAGAAGGAAGATAAACCACAAATCATTGGCCCCTCTCAGGAAACTGGATTCTGTAATATTGTGCAACAAAAGCACCACCAAAAATACGAATCGGAACCTTCCGTACTCAAAGTCGTATTCAAATGTGCGAGTTATTTGACGAAAACTAGAAATGATGACTAAGAAAAGGACAGAAACGCCTGCAATACCCAGTTCCACGTAGACATCTAAATATCCGTTGTGCCCCTGAGTCGGCCGCCAGATATGTTTTTCCCATAAATCATTGCCCAGATTGCCAATCCAGAAGTTGCCATACCCTACTCCACCTATTGGACGTTTGGAAGCAATCTCTAGCATGTCTTGCCAGAGTTCCGTCCGTCCCGTTAATGTCGAATCTCGTCCTGAGGCCTTAAGTCCCGTCGCAAAAATCGATTGGCCGCTGAACGTCTGCACTGCAAATCCAGTACCTAAGAGTCCAACGACAAGCACGATGCTCACTGCTGCCAGATATTGTTTCAGATATTCCGCTCGCGATTTGGCCATCTGTAGGAAACAGACCAAACCGACTCCAACAAGAAACGTAAGGATCGCAGTGATGCTCGTGTAGGATTCCGAGCCTCCAAGCAACCATAACGCTATTAGAAGAAACCCGATGTCAACAAACCTTCTCATCCCGCTATTCCTGAAAATGCTCCAGACAAAAAAGATTCCACTGATCATACACACTTCACCTAGTACATTCTTATGTGTGGTCACTCCCAGCCACATTTCAGCCCCGTCCTGGTCCCAACCCCTTCCAATGGCGCGGAAATACTTGACGAGTATGAGTGACAAGGGAAGATTGATATAAAAGACCCTTCTCAAGACTTTTGAGATAGCTTCGACAGGCTCCGCATCACTCAACACCACCAGGACCATGATGAGGTCTCCCGTCGCCCTTGTCCATCTCTTGAAACCCACCTCGGGGAACTGGGACCACCAGATACTCATTAGCATGTAGACAAACAAAACAATGACCCACCTGTTGTCTTTAAATAATTCTGGCCACTCAATCCTCCTTCTCAATAGGATAAGGATTCCCAAAAGTATCAGAATACTGTAAACGGCTCTATCGATAGGACTGCCCTCCAGATAACTCAGATCGCCCGGTTCATAACCCCAAACAGTCAACCAGAGCGATACCGCCCGAGAGGTGGCAATCGCATACCATATAAAAGGCACCCAAAGAGCCAAAAACATCCCTCCCCTGTCCTAAACTCACCACCCACTCATCTGCAATCAATCTCGCACATGTCGGTCTACTCGTTTCATGAATTGATTATTTCATACCTCAGATCTCTGATACTCTTGAAAGCTACCATGCAATCCCTTTATACATTCTTAGCTTATCTCTATTTTCGAAATTAATATTGACCAAGTCGTAAACCACTGTGCCTTGGGGAATCTTCTCCAAAATATCTTTAAATCCTTCCTCATTGTTAACAACCACGATTACCTGGGACGACTCGATCAACTCCTTTGCGTCATCTATGATGAACCTTGAAATAAGCGGAATTTTTTCTAGGATGTATTCCTTGTTTGTACCCGTCAATCTCCCTAGATGGACATTCTTATCAAAGATCCTTATCTCGAACCCTTTTCCCAATAATTGCTCTATGACATCTACGATGGGGCTGTTGCGTAAATCGTCAGTTCCCGCCTTGAAGCTAAGCCCCAAGAAACCTATTTTGTGCTTTCCCAAGGCTAAGATATCATTTAGGAAAATATTTTTCTGAAAATCATTACTTCTCTCGATACTTTCCAAGACCGGGCACACGACATATAGATCATGGGCGATCGTTCTTAATGCCCTAAGATCTTTCGGAAGACAAGAACCTCCGTAGGCAAAACCTGGCTTGAGATAGTAGGGTGAAAGGTTTAATTTTCTGTCTAGGCAAAACACTTCCATCAATTTATGCGAATCAACCGCAAGCTTCTTGCAGATATTTCCGATCTCGTTCGCAAAAGTTATCTTAACCGCATGAAAAGCATTGTTGACATACTTCATTAATTCTGCAATTCCGACCTCTGTCACAATGAACGGGGCATTGATTTTCGAATAGATTTCACGCATGACATCAACGGCCTTGCCACTCGTTGTTCCTATCAGAATGAGTGGGGGCTCATGGTAATCCCGGACAGCAGTCCCTTCTCGCATGAATTCCGGATTGGAGACAACGCCGAAATCTCTATTTCGTTTCTTCCCGGATACTCCTTCTATGATGCTGGCTACCTTATCATGGGTCCCCGGAGGCACTGTGGACCTTATCACCACAATGTGGAACGTGTCCTTTTCTCCGATCCCTTTCCCTATCTCCTCAGCGACTTTCAGAACAGAACTCACATCGGTATGGCCATTCTTGCCTGACGGGGTTCCAACGCAAAGGAAGGAAACGTCCGTTTTCTTCACAGCGTCAATCGCATCGGTAGTTGCAGATATCCTTTTCGCTCTGTGTTGTTCGGAGAAGATGACATCAATTCCCTCCTCAATGATTGTCGGTAGGCCTTTGTTCACCAGATCGACCTTTGGGGCGCTTGTATCGACTCCTATCACTTGATGGCCCCCTTGTGCCAGGCAACCGAGGCTGACACACCCGACATAACCCAATCCGAAAATGCTTATATTCATTTTTTCATCCCCGATGATTTGTTACCGTCGATTCTGTGTATTTCTTTCCATCACGTCTTATTTAAACTCCTTAAAAAACCCATTTATATTTTCAGCAATATACGCTATTTGGCCTTTTTCTAACTCCGGAAACATTGGCAAGGAAAGGATCTCTTCAGAGGCCATAGTCGCTTCGGGAAAATCGCTTTTCCCATGATTCAAATAGGCATAAGCCTTTAAGTTAGGAAGGGCAATTGGATAATGAATACCGGTAGCTATGCCCTTAGATCTCAAATAATTCTGAAGTTTCTCACGCTTCCCATTCTTGACCCTCACGACATAGAGATGGTAAACTGCCTTTACATGTTCAATTTCAAGGGGAGCGACTAAATCCGCATCCTTTAGGTACTCATTGTACAAATATGCGTTTCCCCTGCGCCGGTCCCCCCATTCCCTCAGGTGCCTCAGCTTCACTTCCAAGACTGCTGCCTGAAGGCCATCCAACCGACTATTAACGCCCTCCACCTCATGGTCATACTTATCGACCCTTCCATGATTGGCAAACATCCTTGCCTTTACAGCTAATTGATCATCATGGGTTACGATTGCTCCTCCGTCTCCATAAGCACCCAAATTTTTCCCGGGGTAAAAACTGAAACAAGCCACATCACCGATGGAACCTATGGGTCGGTCCTTATAGATAGCTCCATGCGCTTGCGCGGCATCTTCGACAACTCTGAGATCATATTTTTTTGCTATGGCTAAGAGAGGGTCCATGTCCGCAGGTTGGCCGTATAGATGGACGGGAATAAGGGCCTTAGGCTTTGTCGTCAGGTGTGAGGCGGTAGTGGCAAGGCGTTTCTTGAGGAAATCTTCCAGTCTATTGGGATCCATGTTATACGTTTTTGGGTTGATATCCACAAAAACGACCTTTGCCCCAGTCAACGTTACCGCTTCGGAGGTGGCAATGAAACTATTGGCCGGAACGATGACCTCGTCTCCTTTTCCGATTCCAAGGACCTTGAGGGCAATAAACAAGGCATCTGTTCCATTGCCGACCCCAATGCACTGTCGAACATTACAGAAATGAGCGAAGGCTTTTTCAAACGATTCAACAAAGGGTCCACCAACAAAAGCTGATTTTGATATCACTCCGGAGATAGCTGAATTGATTTCCTCCTTGATGGATTCATACTGGGCTCTTAGGTCGACAAATGGAATATTCATGTCTCCTCCATAACTTTCTCTAAAGTCGAAATTGCCAGGCTATTGTTGAAATCGAACCCTACCTTCAATTCTCCGAGGCGCCGGATGGCACTTTCCAACTCCTCTGCGTTTGTAACCACTTTTGTAAAACCTAATTCCTCGAGCTTATAATGCAAATCTTCGTTCATATCACTTTTGGTCGGGAGTTCTCCATACTCATAATCCCTGGGCATGACGATGAACCTCGTTTGGTACTTCAAGCATTGTGTTCCGATGCCTGCGCTTTCTTGGGTGATCACATATTTTGCATTGAGGATAAGATCGTCAATCTTTTCAGGAGTGCAGAAATCAAATATCTCGACGTGGTCGGAGCTGTATTTTGTATACCCCGCCTGCATGATAACCCTTTCTTTTATGCTGCCCTTTTTCACCAAATCTTCGACTCCCTTCAAGAGTCTTGTGAACGGCTCAATTCTCGTGCCCACGGTAGCAAATATGTATTCCGAATCGCGGCATTTACTGTACTTCTCTGACTTCTTGAAGATGGGTCCGATATAGATCGCTTTCTCATTCTTCAGGTCTTCCCATTGCGTATATATCACGTTCCCTGTTCTGAGCAAGAATGTTCCGAACTTTGAGTGACCGTGAACTCTGGAAAATGTATCAATGTATATAAATTTAACCTTTAAAAGTCGAGAGAGTAAGAAAGGTATGAAAGCCGTTCGCCCTGATCCCGTCGACAGCATATGCGTTGGTTTTTCACGGCGAGATATTCCTAACAGCGGTACCACGTGGCATAGATACGTCCAAGGTTTTTTAAAATGAGCCTGTTCGATATAGTACGCCCTTTCGTTCTTCAGTTGGCTCTCTGTCTGTTTGTTTCTGTTGGTTATCCAGAAGTGGGGATAGCGCCTATAAAACTCCTCCAGATGGGTCATTTGCTCATAATGTCCACCTCGAGTACAAACCAGAGCGATGTTTATTCTGTCATGTTTCGCCATTGATCTAAGGGTTGGATCGGTCTCGGCTATTCACCAGCATCCTGACTGGGTAACACTACGTGCAGCACGTCGACAGGATCTTTACCACTTTCTTAGCATGATCCAGGCCTGTCAAACACTTCGTTCCGTTCTGCATGCAGTCGATAAAATGCTCAATTTCAACCCTGAGAGGTTCCTGGAAATCGATCTTCGGCAGCAACACATCGCCAGATCTGTGCTCAAAGGGTTGAAACTGTGGACCGTCGTAATCCATGTTTTCGCCCAACGCGGCCTTTCGATCTATCCCTTTATCATAAATAATGATTTTGTTTTCAGCTGTGTCGTCGTAGACAACCATTTTCTTGGAACCCACAATGGTCATGGAACGGGACCGCTGAGGGTCAAGCCAGCTCACATGGATGTTCGCCATAACTTTATTTGGGTAGATGATATTTAGAAAAACGACATCATCAATCTTTTCCTGGATGTAGCTGATCCCCCGCCTTGACACGGAGATAGGATCAGGATCGTCAAGCCAGTATTGAATGATGCTGATATCATGCGGTGCAAAATTCCATAGTGCGTCGACATCCGAACGAATACGCCCCAGATTCAGTCTCTGGCTGTAAATGTATCGGAGTTCGCCAATCTCTCCCGAATCAATCAATCTTTTGACGTAGCGCACGGCAGCATTATAAAGAAACGTATGGCCCACCATGACCACAAGATGTTTCTTATTCGCAAGCCTGCCCATCTCCTCCACCTCTGCGACGCTTGTAGCCAGAGGTTTTTCAACGAGAATGTGTTTGCCTGCATCAAGAGCCTTCAGGGCCAAGTCAAAATGGGTTCTTACTGGCGTGGCAATGACCACTCCCCTAATTTCAGGATCCTGCAATACCTGATTCAGGTCATCAGTAACTTCAATCGCCGGATAAAGGCTTTTTACATAATCACGCCGCTCCTTGGACAGATCAACGACGGTCTTTACGTGACTGCTTTTGTTCATTACCAAGTTTCTCAGAAGATTCGGCCCCCAGTAGCCAACACCAATCTGGGCAATATGAAGCATTTCAAGTTCTCCTTACAGAAGATTGAGAAGTAGGTAAGTAATCCGAGGATCAGTCTTTAGGTCGTAACATCAAGAGAGGGATACCTGAGGCTTCGGTTGCTCCGGTTTCAGACAGGTTGAACCAGAGTGGTAGCCAAGAAACCCTATGCCCCCGCCGTGCGAGGATGACTTTTCTTCAGTGAGAAGAGAGGCTCATCCATCGTCCAAAGGACACGTGCCGGATTTCCAATGACCACTGTGTTAGCAGGCACATTCTTCGTGACTACGCTTCCCGCTCCGACGATGGCATTTTCCCCGATGGTGACGTTCGAAAGTATGGTCGCACCAGAGCCAATCGAAGCCCCCTTTTTAACCAGCGTTGGCCGAACCACCCAGTCGGAATCCGTTTGAAGGCTTCCGTCTGAGCTGGTGGCACGAGGATACTTGTCATTGATAAACGTGACATTGTGGCCAACAAAAACATTGTCTTCGAGAACCACACCCTCGCAAATGAAGGTATGAGTCGAAATCTTGCAAGATTTGCCTATCTTGGCGTTCTTTTGAATTTCTACGAAACACCCGATCCTTGTGTTATCCCCGACTTTACAGCCGTAAAGATTTACAAAGCGATGGATCTGGACGTTCTTCCCAAGTTTAACGTCTCGTGCGATCGATTGAAATTTCATTCCTTGACCTCAGCCGTGATCATGGAAGGATGGAATACGTCCGTCGAGGCCACTCTTGTCTCGGCCGGATATGTTTGGACGGACACTTCCGCTCCAGAAAGCCTCAATGACTTGCTGGCAGCTTCAAGGATTGCAACGACGCGCATTCCATTGTATCCGTCGGTCTGAGGACATTTCTCTCCTTCGATGCATTGAAGAAAATGATCGCACTCCTTCCCCAGGGGTTCGTAATCATCGATCCGTGGACTGTGAATATCGCCGTATCGATAGGAAAAATGAAAGTCTGCAAAGGTATCATAGTAGGGCGGTGCTTCCACACCTTTATCATAGATCTTTATCTTCTCCTGGGTCTCTATGTCATCGTAAACCAGCATTTTCTTACTTCCCACAATCGTTGTCTTGCGGATTTTATTAGGATCGAGCCAGCTATTGTGGATAAAAGCAATAACTCCATTTTCAAAATTGAGAGTAGTCGTGGCAACATCTTCAATGGTTGCCTTGTAATGAGCCTTCCCCTGGCAATTCACAGACACAGGTAACTTGTTCAAGAGATAAAGGATGATCGAGATATCATGGGGAGCCAGGTCCCAAACCACATTGATGTCCGGTTGGAAAAGTCCGAGGTTCACCCGAATACTGCTGAGGTAGAGAATGTCGCCGAGCTCACCACTTTCGACAATCGTCTTGATTTTGTTTACTGCCGAAGTGTATTCAAAGGTATGATCCACCATGAGAACCCGCTTATTCATCTCCGCAAGCTTCACCAACTCCAGAGCAGTTTCATAGGAGTGGGTCAAGGGCTTTTCCACCAGAACATGCTTCCCTTTCAGTAAGAACTCTCTGGCTATGGGGTGGTGGGTTCTTACCGGGGTGGCTATGACCACGGCATCCAGATCCGACAGATCGAGAAGCTCTTTGTAATCCGAGAAGACATGGATGGACGGGTAGAGTTTCTTCATCCGGTCCAGTCTCTTGTGGTCCAGATCGCAACAGAATAACTCCTGAACTTTGTTTGATTGGATAAAATTCCGAATCAGATTCGGCCCCCAGTACCCACATCCAATGACCCCGATTTTCATAAACACTCCTTTAGACGAATGCAAAGTGCAAATTGTAAAGTGCAAAATTCAAAGCTGATGAATGAAATAGAGTTAACTTCCATGCTCCTGATCTCGGGATAATTTCCCCTCTCGTTTCGACCTATTTCTTTTTGCCGTCACCACTGATTTTCCAATGATATTTGCCAATTCATGTCCTTCAATCAAAAGTGGCCGAACAACTTCCATCGCGACCAAATCCGCCTTTAAAGATACTCGCAGCCAGAATAGAGATTCACGTAATTCTTTCAGAACAATCTGCAGTTTATGTATAAAATCCTGCCTACTTTCCGCCCCGCATGCTTCTTCATAGTTGGCGCCAGCCGATGTTACAGAACGAATAAGTTGTCCTGCGATGTGTCGTCCAGCAAAGTTCCGCTGGATTTTCGCGATTGCCTTAATAACCTCTGCTGCAAATCCCTCAAATCTTTCTGAAAGATTAATAGGTATCTTCATTTCGGTTTCCTTTTTACTTTTCCATTTTACATTTTGCACTTTGCATTATTAAAGTCAGAGTGCTCCGCTGGGACGAATAACGGCTCTCACCGTTTTCAGTAGTATTACTATATCAAGCCACAGCGACCAGTTCAGCGCATACTTCAAGTCTAAGCGAACCATGTCGTCAAAAGAGGTCTTACTTCGAGCCTCTACCTGCCAGAGCCCCGTCATACCTGACTTCACCTCCAAAATTCTTCGCAGGTGCCACGGCGCATAACTTTCCAGCTCGTAAGGAATGGGAGGTCTGGGTCCTACCAAACTCATTTCTCCCCGAAAAACATTCCAGAATTGAGGGAGCTCATCAATGCTCAGCTTCCGGATGATCTTTCCAATCGAAGTAATCCTTTTGTCATTCTTCATCTTGAATATAGGTTCCTCCAGGTCTTCCTGATGGATGCTTTCCATATTCCCTTTGATGAGTTGGCTTACGTATTCACGATGCACATGATCATCTGTGTTCACGTGCATAGATCGAAATTTGTAAAACGAAAACCGAACTCCGTCTCTCCCCAGGCGAACTTGTTTATAAATAGCAGGTCCTGGCGAAGTCATCTTGATGGCTATCGCAGTCGCGGCCATGAGAGGAGAAAAAAGAGTCAGGCCTACAATACTTCCTAGGATATCAATGCCCCTCTTTAAAGCAAGATCGAGCGCCTTGAATCTTTGGGGGTGATCAAGGTCGAAGGGGAAGAGGTCCGGCTTATCCACACCTTCGGCGAGTATTCTTGAGAAGATATGGTCAGGATAGGTTCCCGAGATTACGGTATAGCGCAAGTGACTATTACTGGCCTCGATTTTGTCGACACATTTCTTTAATCCTTTCTCATCCGTATAGGGAAGAACCAAACCTATCACTCGATTGTTCACCCAGCCTTTGATGTCTGTTTCTCTCGTATTCTTTTGCAGAATCGAAATGAACTCTAACATCTGCTCCTGACGAGTGGTCGAATCTGTTTGAAACGAAAAAAGAAGAAGAGATAAATGTGCATTTGAGCGCTCAACCCTGCGTTTTTCAAGTCGCAAAGATTCTACGAAATTGAATGTCGGCAACATACTGTCTTGCATGTTCTTGGACATATCAATGTCTCTACTTTTCCCCGAACAGATTTGCCTGCTTCACGTCTTTTAAGTGAAGATCCCCGCCTTGCCCGTGATCGGTGAACATGTCACTAACGCTCATTCGCTAACTACCTGGTCTTCAAGTCACTGAGTCACTCGGGCGCTCAATATCTAAGGTTACCGACTGGCTTTGTGGCTCCTCCAACGAATTGCTCTTGTTTTCAGGCAAGTGATTTTCTTTCAGCTCCCTCATGAGCTTTTCGAGACGTTTGGAATGAAAATCAAAGTTTCTTTGCAGATTTCGAATAGCCGCAATGTGTTCTTCCATTTTATCGAGAATGGATTTCATGGAGTACCTCAAATGAAGGGTTCAAGGATTCAAGGGGCCGAGGGTTCAAGTTCTTTCGACTGACTTAATAAGTGCCTTCAGCATTCGCTCAACTTCTCGCAAGGTGCAAGTCGCAAGTCGTGAGGGCGTAAGTCATAACCATTCCAGTCATTTTCCCAGACTACGAATTAAGCCCGTCAGCATCTTGTCGATCCTTAAGAGTTGGTTAGATAGTTCGTCTAGCCGCTCTCTCCTCAGATAACCGAGCAAAACAGCAAGTTCTAACTGTGTGTCCAGCTCACTTAGGGAACCTTGCGCCATACTCACAAAATTCCTAAATTCCTTCTTGCCCTGTCTGGCAGCCCCTTCCGCAATATTGCAAGGAATACTGACGGCTGCTCTACGCATCTGGGATACAAGTCCAAATTTTTCTTCTGTAGGGAACGCTCTTGTTGTTTCGTAGATTGTCTGTGTTACCTTAATCGCCTGCTGCCAAACGTCCAGTTTCTTATGAGGCTTGTCCATATTTTTTATCTCCTCGCGCCTTGCCACTTGCGCCTTGCGTCTAAAAACGACAGGCTACCGCCGGGTCGGATTTAGAGCTCTCCGATGGGAAAATCGCAATTTTGAATTTCCTTGCCACATGAGTTGTGGGTTAAGTGTTAATGGCACAACTGCAGCACGGCATCACGGCTGCGCTGCAGTACGCTTAAACTCCTCCATCTCTTCGCATCGTCATCTGTTCAGCCATATGAACATCACCCCTGTTGCGCCGTAGAACTGCAGCACTTCCTTCATGCCACCTTTTCGATCATTGAAAAGTGTAATTCAACGGTGGGTTGATATCCGATCACATTGAGAAGGATTCTGACTCTTTCACGATCTGAAACCCATCTTTCAAACATTCCCACGAGATCTTTTAGAGGCCCGACGTTTATTCTCACCGGATCATTTGGGAAAAGGGACAAGCTTTTTCTGACAATTCCATTTGCGTCTGTTCTTCGCTTAATCAGCTCCACAACTGCTTCTGAGATCGGAGTGGGATTTCCACCAAAGCTCAATACTTTATTGACTCCCCGAGTCCACCGGACCAAAGGATAGTCCTGCTCAACATCGAACTTCCCAAACAAGTAAGTTGGAAATAGCGATTTCAGCTCCTTACGTCCGCTCCCGCTTACGGATGCAAAGGTCTCCATGCGGGGGCCGAACATCTCTACTCCTTTGAGTGAAAGAAAGGAGTGTACCTGTTCTTCCCTATTGGGCTTGGTTTGGATCACATACCACAGATTCATTGCCGCCACATCTTTTTGATCCGTTTTATTTAGTTTCTTTCTTTTTGCCCGAGTTTCAATTGATCTTGTTTGTGATAGTATTTGTCATAATATTTCGTATAGTAGCTCAACGATTCTTTTTCTATTTGATTAAGAACAATGCCGACAATCTTGTTTCGATCGATTGAATGGATTGCCCTTCGTACCGACTCCTTCGGCGTACGGTCTGCCATGATAACCATGACAATCCCATCCACCATCTTCGAGAGCAAGACTGGATCTGTGGACAAAAGGAGCGGCGGGGAGTCGATGATAATAAAGCTTTCATCCCCACGTTCGCGCAAAGAGGAAATAAATTCCACCATCTTTTTTGTATCGATCAGTTCCGAAGATTGTCGAGACGAAGGTCCTGCGGGAACGACCCAGAAATTTTCTTCATGACGGATCAGGATCTCTGCTAAAGGAGTCCCATCCAAAAGGTAGTTAGAAAGGCCTTTGACGCCGCCTTGATTCTTTAGACGAATGCTCGGGTTCCGAAGGTCAGCATCAACGAGTATTGCTTTCCTGTGGATCTCCTGCGAAATGGCGATTGCCAGGTTGAACGCCACCATTGTCTTTCCCTCATCTGGAACCGAGCTCGTAACTAGGATCGTCCGCAGCGGGTTTGGGGTCCAGTGGAAAATCTGAGTCTTCAGCCTCCGGAATTGGTCAGCCGCAAAGGAATCAGGTGGCGCTGTCAGCATTGGCCTTTCTTCCTGGATCAAAGGCTTTATAACCTCGAGCCTCTCTTCTCGCGGGGGTGGAGGGGTCTCCTCTCTTCTGGGTTCCGCGATTTCATCCACTGCAAAGGAATCAGGAGGCGCTGTCAGCATTGGCCTTTCTTCCTGGATCAAAGGCCTTATAACCTCGAGTCTTTCTTCTCGCTGGGGTGGAGGAGTTTTCTTCCACTGCCTCCTTCTCTTCTTTCCGGGTCGCAGTTCCTCTCTCTTGGGTTCCGCGATTTCCTCCACGGCCGTTTTGACAGGCACTTCCCGTATGGGTTTTTCCCTTTTTTCTTTCTCTGCTTTCTCAAGGGCACGAAAAACTCGAAACATCCTCACTCCTGACTGCGCTGGCGCATGGTCTTGCGCTATGCGCTATGCTCTTTGCTCTTTGCTCTGGCTCTATACACTATGCTCCATCCGCTCTGCTTGTTCTTCTTTACGCTCTGCGCTTAGCGCTATGCGCTTTGCATCTCTTCTGCTCTACGCTGCTTTCTTTTCTTCTTCCTTCAGGTTTGGAATGGTCGCTACTACGGGTAAATCAAGATAATTTTCTACGTCTGCAACCGTGTGAAAAGACTTATCCAACGATTCTCGAAACCATGCCAATCCCGCCCCCAAAGTCAAGCCAATGAACAAGTCCCATCAGCAAAATGTTGTTTCGATCTGGTCTAACAGGTTTTTCAGGGATCCGAGCCGGATCCAAAATCTTGAACTGTTCTCCCTGCTGATTCCGCTCAAGATTTTCCGCCATTCGAGCTTGAATCTTTTTGTCCATAAGAGACTGATAATTTGCTTTTGAGAGATCGTAATCTCTCGTAAGAAGGGCAAGCTCCTGTTCACCTCTGGGTGTGTCCTCTATTCGTCGCTGATAGAGAGCAATCTGTTCCTTCAGCTTTTTTCCTCCACCTTTCAAACGTTTCGCCTCGAGCTGGGACTCATTATACTGCTCCGTGTATTGAGCGAGCAGTCTTTCCAAGGCAGGATCCAATACAGCAACGGCTGGATCTACCCCAGTGCCAGTATCGCGACGTTCCCTTAATGCTCGAAGCCGGGCCTCCCGTGCAGTGGTCTGTTTTTCTATGGCTTCCTTGACCCTCGGCTCGAGTCTTGCAATCTTCTTCTTCAGAGCAATCACATCCGGATGGTTTTCTGTATAATTTGACTGTGCGGCCGTAAGATCTCTTTTTAGCTGGTTATACTGAGTAATTATCGGATCTTCGATGGTTTGATCACTGCTTGCATCCTCGGCATTAGGCGTTGATCTCTAGAGACGTTGATTCTCGCCGAGTCTGTCTTGCCAAAAGACCTTGCTCTCGTTCCCTCAATTGGTCTATCTGACCGCGGACAAGGATGGCTCTGTCCTCGGCTGCCCTACTGTTTTCACTCGTCGTCTTAAGTTGTTCCTGCAGCCTTTCCAGGATTCGTAAGTTGGCATCCAACTGCTCCGGCAGCTGACCCATATGTCGCTCTTTGAAGGCTCGGATTTCGACTTCTCTCCCCCTCAATTTGTCTTCCATCATTGAAAGCTCTTTGCTCAGGAAATCCGACGTTTTCTCTGCTTGCTGTTCACGAACCTTCAGATTCTCTTCAATGAAGAGAGAAGCAAGCTTGTTCGTTACGAGCATCACTGTCCGAGGTTCTTTCCCTTCAAAGGAGATCGAGAATGAGTTCTGGCCGCGCTCATACTGAGGTTGACTTTGAACTTGTAACGACTATAGCGTTCCTCATAGTCTCCACGACCACTTCCATGGGAAATTTGCCTATCAAATCTGCATAGAGATTGAATTCATGAATTACTTTTTCGAGCCTTGTGCGACTCAGAATTTCCTGACTCAAGGTATTCAACTGACTAGAGACCGTGTCGGTTATTGTTGAGCGGACGTACTCTGTCGGGATCCTTTGGGATTGAACAAGAATCAACGTCGTGGCTTTATAGATCTTTGGCAACTTCTTGTAATAGGCAAATGAGACCAGGACGGAGAGAACCAAAGGAATGATAATGTACCATTTCCTTCTGAGTCCCATCGCGATATAACTTGTGAATGTCAAGGGGTTTTCTGTGGAGTTGCCATTTTAACCTCAATTAAAGTCTAGGGTTCAAGGGGTCGAGGGGTCAAGGGTTCGAGTAATTCTCTCCAAAATAAGCGATCTGGAAAGCTCGATTGTTTGATGACGTTCCTCTAAGAACTTCGTTCACTCGTCTTCCACCTGACCCCTAGAACCCTCGGATCCTAGAATCCTATGATCCTTGGATCCTTGAACCCTTTCTTTCTAGTATCTTGCTGTAATTTGGAACATTCCCCGGTACTCGGTGTAATCGTTTATGTTAACGTTCGAATCATCTTGTCGGTACGTGCCTACCAGAGACGCCGTCAGCCATCTGAACAACTCATAAGATGCATCTCCTCGAACTTCCCAGAGCCAATCCTGTCGATCTCGAGGCTCGCTCACATAATCCGCATACTCCAGAGTTCCCGAAAGCCCAAGAGTCACTCTCTGTAATGGGTGATGAGTGATCGTTCCGATTCCCCTGTGGTACAGAGTGAACCCATGGTTCTCGGCTGAAAAATAGTCTTCTGTGTACCCCCCCTGAAAGGCAAGGGTGTATGTGGTTCTTTGTGCGAGCTGTTGGATAAGGATGTCGTAATAGGGACCGTCCTCTTCCGAGGCTCTTTGGGGATCCATAAGGAAATAGCCTGCCCGGACTCTTAGACTTAGCGCCCGGCTAAATTCATGTTCGATCCCTACTGTCGGGAGATAGATATCGTAGTCATCGCCAGGGAAGTCAAAATCTCGTTTAAAGTACGTAAAATCTCCAAAAACGGAGGTTCTGGGATTGAAACGATAGGTGTAACGGCCCATGATCATCTGACCGGTAAGATCCGGGGACCTTTCAAAATCACCCAGGAGCAACCCATATTCCAGGGAAATGCCATTGCGAACGTCGAACCAGTAATCAAGCCTCGGATCGATATAATTCTCCGTACTATCTTCGTAACGATCACTTTTATTTTGGTAAACGTTATTGATGTAATTGATCGAAACCAGGTTTTCGCGTCCAAACCGGTATTCCACAGAAGGCTGTACAACGTTTCTGAAATACGTGGCTCTCTGCAGCCGCTCCGATCCAAGAAGATAGTCGTCAGCTAATGCCCCAAAAGTATAATTATGTTCCCTCGGTTCCTCTGAACGGATCGCATAGTCTCTGACACGAAACGTCAATCGCCGGTCGTATGTGTACCAGGCATCCAGGTTTCCCAATAGGCCGATGTAATCCTCACTGGTGTCTTTCGCATAAAAGACAAGGGGAACCTGAAGGTCAAGATCAACGCCGTATCTCTCCTCCTCCGAAATCGAAGGGGTCCGGAACTCGCCGCTCGTTGATGATCGCTTCAGCGTCGAAACCCTGAATCCAGGAGAAATGGTCGTGATGAAATCATCTCTCTCGTTCCTCGGGGTCAAGTCCACATTGCTCGTGTACTCCTCCTGGAGTGTGATAAAGGGTTGAACATGCGCCAGCAGATCGTCCCACGCCGGGTGAGCTAAGGACGGGAGTCCTATTGCCATGACCATGACGAATAACGGTATCACCCAAGCGTGTCTATTGGGTTTGTTGAGTCTGTTGGGTCGGTTGAGTCTGTTGCGTCTATAAGATTCCTGTGTTCGATCCATTTTCCTCCCTCATGGGACGATGATGGTGTCTCCGGGTTTAAGAGCAATATTCGCACTCATATCCTCACCGCTGACTATCTTCTTGTAGTTGACAACCATTCGTTTGTTCTTCTCGCCCTCTTTCCGTATGATTAGAACTTTTTTCTGGTCTGCCCACTCCGTAAATCCTCCCGCCATCGGAATGATCTGCAAAAGCGTGGTCTCGCCCCGAAGCCGATAGACGCCCGGTGTTCTCACCTCGCCTGAAACATAGACCTTTTGACTATTCGCTTCCGTCACAATCACAGACACACTTGGGTTGTCTATGAACTCTTTCAGCCGGAGGGTCAATTTCTCCTTAAGCTGAAGGGGAGTCAGTCCCGCGGCCTGGACTTCGTCAATGAGAGGCAGTGAAATCTTGCCGTCGCTTCTAACGGGTACTTGCCTGGTTAAGGAGTCTTCTTTCCAAACATGAATGGAGAGCACGTCTTCAGGTCCAATGACATATTTGTCGCTATCCGCGGCGACCTCTCCAGAACCCTTGACGCCTGTAGAAGGTGCTTGCCCTTGTTGAGCGTGAGCGAAACCCACGACAATCAAGAAACCTAAGCTCACAATACCGGTCAGCCATTTCATCCTATTCATTTGCTTCTCCTCATCTCTTAATTAAAACATCTTACTGCCTCGGTCTAAAAAGTTAATGGCAGCCCTGTTACGATTCCATGATTGCTGCTGTCTCCAAGGCTTTCTTGATGAGATCAGGGGTATTGGTCCCGTTCCGAGGGAAACAAAATTGTTGAACCCTGACCTGAAACCCCCTATTCTTGAAATCGTAGTACTTCAATGTATTCTCAAAACGGATTCTCGCCTGGTCTCCTGCTGACACATCCGCGTACGGGAGGAGGGCAACCCACTTGTTCTCCCCCAAAGACCCAAGAATATCGGTCTCGCGCATCTCTTCCATGAGCACTGTGGAAAGCATCTGCTGACAGGCCTCAAAATGTTTCCCGTTGTTCTCATGAGAAAAAGGGACAAGCTTCATGAGCAGGATGCTGATGAAATTCTGGTAACGGCGGGCCCGTTTCACTTCATGATCAAGAAGGAAAAGAAAAAGATCCTTGCTCACGATTTGCCTAAGATTTGCCTCTTGCGTCTCTCCGAATTGAGCACCCTGGCTATCCATGTGAACCCTCCCCTGTGAAGCTCCTCGCCCCTGCCTACCGCAGGCAGGCACAGGGCGGGGCTTCCCGGAAATGAATTATCTTTTCTTGTTGTGCCCCTTCCTGGCGGGGCAGGACACACTGCCGGTCACAGTTCTTGAACTCTGTCTAACTGGTACTTCTGGATCTTGTTCAGCAGCGTCTTATAGCTCACTCCTAACCGCCTGGCAGCGTCCTTCCGATTCCAGCGTGTTTCGTGCAGCGTGTTCTGAATGATCCTCTTCTCTGCTGTCTCTGCAGCTTTCCTCCCAACCTGTCTGATATCTGCAGGATCTACAGAATTCATGCCCGGGTGACTCTCCTGCGAAATCTCGACAGCTCTCTCGTCTCCCGCTTCTTTCAAAACCAGGGCCCGCTACGACCGCTTCCTCATCCCCCAATAAAACAATCCGCTTTATGGTGTTTTCCAATTCACGGATGTTTCCAGGCCAATGATACTTCTTGAAGGCACCGAGGGTTCTCAATGAAAGCGAAGGAACAGCCCTTCCGTACTTCGTCCTATAGAGATTCAAAAAGTATTGAGAAAACGGGACGATCTGTTCTTTCCGGTCTCGAAGAGGAGGGATCGTAACCGTCACGGTGTTGATGCGGTAAAAAAGGTCTTCACGAAAAAGCCCTTCCCTGACTGCCTGCTCAAGATGGTCTTGCGTGGTCGCAATGATTCGGGTGTCTACAGAAACAGCCCCACCCCCACCTAAACGGCAAAATTGACCATCCTGAAGGACCTGCAGCAGCTTTCCTTGCACCGAAATGTCCATCTCTGCAATTCCGTTAAGTAATATCGTCCCCTCGTTGGCCAATTCGAACTTTCCTGGCTTTTTCATGTGGGCGCCTGTAAAAGCTCCCTTTTCAAACCCGAAGAGTTCACTTTCAAGCAGCCCCTTGGGGATAGCCGCGCAGTTCACTTTTATGAACGGTTGGGACTTGCGCAGTGAATGCTGATGGATGGCTTGCGCGACCAGCTCCTTTCCTGTGCCGCTTTCACCCTTGATCAGAACAGAAATATCCGTCCTCGCAATGTCTTCAACGACCGTCTGGATTCTGCTCAGCTTAGAGTTGTGGGAGAAGAAAATCTGGTAAATTCTCTTCATGACAATCTGATAAAGGAGCAATTCATGTGCCAAGGGGATATCAGATTGAAGGATATGACTAACCCGTTGAAATTACAATGGATTCCTGAGCTTTCTTTGAATAAGCGGTTATGCCCTTTCCTGTCAAGTCAGGGAAAAAGAGGAAAAAATTGGGGAAAAAGTTGCAAATTTCTTCCACTGCTGTTCCTACAAGCGGTCAGTCTCACCTAATAATTCATGAGGACCTATATATATGCAGACTTAACAGATGGAGATGAGGTGGCCGGACGAAGAAAAGATCGAAACCCTGTACTCCGCGGAGTAGAAAGAGAAGCGGGCGAGAGAATCTAATTCAGACCTTACTCAATCCACAAGCCTTCATCTTATAGAGGAGAGCCTTGTAACTGATGTTCAGCAGAACAGCAGCCTTCTTTCGATTCCAGTTTGTCTTATCCAGAGCCTTCCGAATCACCTCTGCCTCTGCCCTGAGAACCGCCTCGCGATGCACATCTTTCAAAGAAACCCATTCTTTCTTCTCTCCGATCGGTGTCTCTTGACCGACCTCAGCATGGTTATTGACGGAAGGGGCAAGTTCTTCGACGATGGCGTTTTCGTCCCGCAGAACAACGTACCGCTGTAATACGTTTTCCAATTCACGGACATTACCAGTCCAACGATGCTGGAGAAGGAGTTTCATCATTCGTTCCGACAAGGGGGAGGCTTTCTTACTGTACTTCTTTGAGAACTTGTCCAGAAAATATTCTATAAGAAAAGGAATCTCTTGTCTACGTTCCCTCAAAGGAGGCACCGTGATACTCACCACGTTCAGCCGATAATAAAGGTCTTCACGAAAATGACCGGTTCTGACCGCTTCGTCAATGTTCTTATTCGTTGCCACCAAGACCCGAACATCTACACGAATATCCTTTTTTCCTCCCAATCGTGGGAATTCCCTGTCCTGCAAAACCTGAAGGAGCTTGGCCTGAAGCGAAGGGCTAATCTCTGCAATCTCATCCAAGAAGATCGTGCCCCCGTTCGCCAACTCGAATTTGCCAGGTTTCTGACGATAAGCCCCAGTGAAAGCCCCCTTCTCATATCCAAAGAGCTCACTCTCAAGCAGTTCATGCGGTAGAGCAGCACAATTCACTTTAATGAACGGTCTATCCTTGCGGAATGAATTTCGATGGATGGAGCGTGCTACCACTTCTTTGCCCACTCCGCTTTCTCCCTGGATGAGGACAGTCACATCCGTATTGGCCACGTGGTCAATGATCTCCTTAATCCGGTGCATCTTGTCGCTGGCATAGATAAAGATGCCGTTCTCTGGAGAAACCTCTCCTACCTCAATGAATGTTGAACCCTCTGTGACCGGGGTTTCTGTCACGTTTATGGCGGGACCGGTTTCAAACGAATCCCTCATCAGGCGGTTCACCTCCTGGGTCTCAATGAAGAACCGGGCCGAGGTGAGGGCCGCTCCTACCTGATTTGAGATATACGAGAGAGCTAATTTATCGCTGTCCCTAAAGGCTCCCGCCTTAGAGTGACTCAGGTTAAACACCCCAACAACTTGATCCTTCTCTCGGATGGGGAAACAGATCAGGGATCTTACGTCGTTTCTGAGCCCTGCAGCATTTACAAATCGGGGCTCTTCCGTGACATCGTTGACCATGACCGCCCGACCTTCTTTAAGGACCCACCCCGCCACTCCTTCACCTGGTTTGAAGCGTTTCCCGTTCGACAAGTCTTCAGTATAGTAAACGCTTTCTGCTTCGTTCTTCCCCCGAGCACCGCGAATGGACAAATCTCCAGAGACAGGATCCTTCAACATGAGCGAACAGTTTTCGGCATCCATCTCTTCCATGACAGCGTCAAGAATTGCTCGACAGGTTTCTGGAAAGTCAGGAATGTGGCGCATGGCTCCCTGAACCCGGCAGAACAGGATGAATCCTTTGCTTTGCTTCTGCGCCGAAGAAGGAACCGCTGAGGCGGCATCCATCTGCGTCTTCGATTGACTCTGGTTTCAATTTTTTTGCTTCCATCTTTTCTTCCTCTGAGGTGTCTTCGTCAAAACAGCAGCGAGTTACAATTAACTAAGGCATGCCTTTGCTGTTTGCCAGACGTCTTTCTGCTTTCGTATTTCCTGCAACCCCCTCTTCAACTTTCTCCTCGACATTGATATGAGGGGGACCGCTTTCCCCACCCGTTCCCTTCATTCGACTAAATTCGTGCTCAAGTCGTTTTTTATGGAGAACCGAGCTGCGCTGTTTCAACCCTTTTCGAAGATGAGGCAAGATTTTCCAGCTTGGCAAGGGCTTGACGAAATAGTCATCTACTCCAGCACTGATGATCTCCTCATACTCTTTCTCAGTCACCTCGTCAGCGGTAAGCATCATGACGTAGGCTTCCGGGAACCTCGTTTTTAGTTCTCGAATCATGTTAAGCGTCGAAGACTGATCGATTCGATATTCGGTGATCAATCCCGAAACCTCAAATTCAGAAAAGTTCTGCAGGGCCCGTTCCATCGTCTCAAGGGCGATCACCAAGTACTCCTCATTTTCAAGCAAGGCCTTGAGAACCCACCTTGTGTGGCTTTCTCTGTCTAGGATAAGAACTGTCTCTTTAGGCATGGATGATTGTCCAAGGAAAATAATTTATCACTTAAGGGAATTTTTTTTCACATAAATTCTTGCTTGCAATCCACATACCAAAGGCCGGAGATCTTTTTATACTAATTCAACTATTTGAATTGTATAGCTTTTATCTATTTCCACAGTAACCACTTAAAAACGTCTTCCCATGGAAAGAACACTTTTTGGCACATCAATTGAACCAAATGGTTCATCTATAACGAAAACCTTATAGATTTCATCAGGTTTTAAGAATTGACCAAAAAGGGCAGTTCAGCGGCGGGAGTATTCCCTATTGACCTCTTCAACAATTCCCTTTAGAGATTCGGGAATTACGAACTTCTCAGGGTAGGAGAAGGATCGGAATGAAAGCTTTTTGACCAGCGGCCTCAACATCTTATCCGATTGAAATGAAGGATGAGTTTGAAGGAGATCAGAAAGCCTCTGCACGACCGCCTTGGATCCGGGCTCATCTGTCTCGGGAAGAAGAATTCCAAAATGACCGTTATCTCTCCCCATGATGTCCTCTTCCCTTATTCGTTTCCGAAGAATCTTCGCCAATTCAAGAAAGAGATTTTCGAGCTGATCCGCAAGGTTCCTCGGGTCTGGGATCTCAATCAGGACGAGAGACAAGGGATGTTGATGACGCTTTGCCCTTTTTAATTCCTGACGGAGACATTTCGTAAAATCCAAAGGACTTAGATGAAGTTCAGTCACTGTCACGTGTGGCGACTTTGTTGCCTGGGTTTCCAGCTCCTGTTTCCTCAGAATCAGGTCTCTTAAGCGCAGACCTTTCTTAAGGTGAACGATAATCTTCTCTGGAGAGTAAGGCTTAAACACGATGTCGTCCAATCCCGCGTCGAAGAGCTTTTCGTAGGATGCCTCGTCGATAATCGCATTCGTGATCATCATCACGGATGTCTCAGGATGAGTTTGCTTCACCTTCTGAATCATCAGATAGGTTTCCTCAAAAGGAGGGAAGTATTCGGTCAGGATGACGGAGTAAGAATGTGCAGACAGCTTCTGGATGGCCTCATTCAGGTTCTTCGCTGTCTCAACGAAATATCCCTGGCCTTCCAGAATCAAGCGGTAGACATTCACAAGATTCCTAAAGGGGTCGATGAGAAGAATCCAGTTTTCAGACATGGGTTTCCTTCCGTGGCTCGTAGGCCCGGTTCAAGAATGAAACGTCTTCTTTCCCGGGAGTTGAATCCGGTATTTCCTCATCCGATCCGTGAGCATCTTTCGCGTTATCCCCAAGAGTGAAGCCGCTCTTTCTCTGTTCCAACCACATTCCTTCAATTTCTGAGTAATCCACTTCCTCTCAAGATCCGCAACCAATCCTGCCAACTGAATTCTCCCTTGCTTTTCCTGTCCGAGATTCGTTTCCATCGAAAAAAAATGTGGAGGAAGATCATGAACCGTGATGGACTCTCCCCCTTTTCTAAACACCATCATCTGTTGGATAATATTCGACAGCTCTCTGACGTTTCCAGGCCACGAATGGCTCTTGAGATGCTCGACCGCCTCAGGGTCAATCTTGATCGGTTTGTCTCCCTCCTGAAATTTTCTGAGAAAGTAATTTACGAGCAGTGGGATATCTGACACTCGCTCTCTGAGAGAGGGAAGCACAATGGGAACGATGCTGATCCTGTAATAAAGATCTTCCCTAAAGTTCCCCTGTTGAACCTCTTGCTGGAGATTGCGATTTGTCGAGGAGATAATTCTCACATCCAACTTGATGGACCGGCTGTCACCGACTCGTTCGAATTCCTTTTCTTCGATGATCCGCAAAAGGGTTTTCTGAAGATGAAGAGGAACCTCTGCGATTTCGTCCAGAACCAACGTTCCTCCATCGGCCATCTGGAACCGGCCGACACTGTCCTTCACTGCCCCAGTGAAAGCCCCTTTGGTATGGCCGAAGAGCTCCGTGGTCAGCAGGGACTCCGTGAGAGCCCCGCAATTGACTGTAACCAGAGGCTTGTCCTTCCTCAAGCTATTGTAATGGATGGTTTTTGCGATGAGATCCTTGCCTGTTCCGCTCTCGCCTTGGATCAGCACTGTTTTGTCTGTCTGAGCCACCCTTCCAACGATCCCAAAAACTTCGGCCATCGTTGGGTGATTTCCGATGATGTTGGGGAAAGAGTATTTATCACTGACTTCCTTCCTGAGATGGTGAAGTTCTCTCTCCATCTCCTGGGCCCTGAGAATCTGGTGGATGATTGCCAGGAATCGCTCGATCTTGTCGAAGACAGGCTTTTCAAAGAAATAATAGGCCCCTTGCTTCAGCGCTTCGACAGCCATCGATACAGACCCGTACGCCGTGATGAGAATCACGGGAATGGGTCGTTCAAGCTTTTTGACTTCCGCCAAAAGCTCCATGCCGCTGAGATCCGGCATCTTTTCATCGGTAATGATGACGTCGGCCGTCTCTGTCTTCAGCTTTTCTAGCGCCTCCATTCCGTTCTTGGCTGGAAGGGTCTTGTACCCTTCATCGGTCAAGATCTGACAGAGCCCAAAAAGGGAATTGGGTTCATCATCAACGACTAAGATAGACGGCGTCACCATAGTTCTTTATGTGAAGCTCCACGCCCTAAAGGGCGTCGCTTCCCGGTAGGGTACTTTCCTTTTATATTGTGCCCCTTCCTGCCTGCCGGCAGGCAGGGACCCTGCCCTCAAGGGCGGGGCTTACGGGGCACTTGCCGGTCAGGGCATCTCCATGGGATGGCCGATAGGTAGTTCAACCTTCATCGTGGTTCCCTTGGTCTCTTCGCTTTCAAAATGCATTCTTCCTTTATGCCGCTCCACAATAATTCTATGACAGATCGGGAGACCAAGGCCGGTTCCCCTCAGTTTCGTTGTGAAGAAGGGGCTAAAGAGGTACTTCTTGTTCTCTTCTCTAATCCCGGGGCCACTGTCCACGAAGGTAATCTCCACCCATCCGGGGTTGGGATCGGGATTGGGATTGGGTTTGAAAGTTGTCGTGACAGTAAATTCTCCCCCTTCCTCCATGGCTTCAAATCCATTCTTGACAATATTCAGCAGGGCTTGCTTAACTTCCTCATAGTTGGCTTGAACCTTTGGAAGCTTGGGGGCCAGGTGAGTTGTCACCTTGACCTTCTGCGACGACTCCTGAAACATATAAGACACGATGCTGATCACGATAGAAACCAATTCATTGAGGTCCACTTCCACATAGTGACTCCTGACCGGGGGCCGGACAAAATCCAAACACTCCTGGACAAACTCGTTCAGGTGTTGAATTTCCTCCTGAATGATCTTCATGGACTGGGCCAAGAGCTCATCCTTTAGATCGGTTCGCCTCTGGATGATGGCCAATGCTCCACCAATCGCATGGAGAGGATTTCTGATTTCGTGGGCGAGAAAAGGAAAGAACCTCTCTAAGGTCGAATATCCCTTCAACTGTTTGTCTTCAACTTGGGCATCACGGATCTTGAGGGCATTCTTGATGGTTTTCAAAAGGATGTCATTGTCAATGGGTTTCGACAGAAAATCGAGGGCCCCCGCCTTCATGAAATCGATCGCCACCTGTTCCCCGCCGTAACCTGTGATGATGATGAAAGCGATATCGTCATTGATCTCCTTAATGCGTTTCAGGACCTCCATGCCCATAACGTCAGGCAATTTCAAGTCGAGGAGGACCAAATCCTGAGGCTCGGACTGAATCTTTTCAACTGCTTTATACCCACTGTCCGCAATCGCAATACGAAAGCCCTGATGTTCCAGGAATCGTCCCGTCATCCGGGCGAACTCCGGATTGTCGTCAACGATCAGTATTTTTCGTACCCCGTGTTCCATACCTTCCATACCGAAACAAGGGAAGCTCTCCCCCCCCACAGAGCAGGGCTTCCGGGAAATGTATCTGTCATTACAGGGTCGGCTTTTCTCCCCGCCTACAAGCAGGGCCTCCAGCCGACTTGCCCGTGACAGACGTGAGAGCAGGAGAAGCAGTTGTTTTCTAAAAACCGAATTCCATGCAGGGAGATTAACCTTTTTACAGAAAAACAATGGTGCCGAAGGGGGGACTTGAACCCCCACAGGACTTACATCCCACTAGACCCTGAATCTAGCGCGTCTGCCAATTCCGCCACTTCGGCATCTTGGAACAGATCAATTGAAAACGAGAATACTTTATTTTATATTTTTTTGTTGTAAAGTCAAGCACTTCGTGAGAAGTAATAGTAAGCATTCAGACAAGGATGGGAAAATGAAGCTTTCCACCCGCAGGCCGTGGCTTCCGGGAAATGTAGATATGATTACAAGGTCGGCATTCCTCCCCGCCCCTGCTACGGGCAGGAAGCCGGGGCATCCAGCCGACTTGCCCGTCACAGGTGAACGGGCCAGTGCGGTCTTCGGAGAAACCCTGTGCCTGCCTGCCGGTAGGCAGGGCGACACCTTTACCTGTCTCACTGCAGAAACGAAACCCCTTGGAAGCGATCTTGTACCCCCGCAAGCCCGATTACCCATTCGTCTAAAGACCCACCGTGCAGGGGTGCGGAGAAGGCCACACTGGCCGAGTCGCCACCCGTGAATGCTTACAAGCGGTGCACCTTCGAGGACTGTTGACGTGGAAACGATTTTCGGCATTGATCGCTTGTCGAGGCGACTGGTGAACCCAGTCGTTACCCTGGGTAACTTCGATGGTCTCCATCTCGGGCATCAGAAAATCTTCGAGAGGGTAAAGACAGAAGCCTCAAGGATGGGCGGGGAATCCGTGGTCATTACTTTTGAGCCTCACCCGTTGAAGGTCCTATCACCCAAATCCTGTCCTCCTTTTTTGACTCCTTTCAGAAGGAAGATCTTGCTCATCGAGCAATCAGGAATGGATGTCCTCCTCTGCATCGAATTCACAAAGACTTTCTCAGAGATGTCTCCTTCCGATTTTGTTAAGAACATCCTCATTGAAAAAGTGGGGGCTCAAAAGGTGATTGTGGGATTCAACTACCATTTTGGAAAAAATAATAAAGGGAATCCTCAAATTTTGAAACAGATTGGAAGCCTGTTCAACCTTCAGGTTGAAATCATAGACTCCCTGATCATCGAAGGAACGACGGTCAGCAGTTCCAAGATTCGAGAACTGATCAAGAACGGCCAAGTTGAGAAAGCCTCCAAACTCCTGGGACGACATTATTCTATTCTTGGAAAGGTCATCGAGGGAGCAAAAAGGGGACACCTCCTCGGATTTCCAACAGCCAATCTTGAAATCTCCGAGGAGTTAACTCCTCTGCCCGGAGTCTACGCCGTTGAGGTCCTGTGGAAGAGGCAATCCTTCAAGGGTGTCGCCAACGTCGGCTGGAATCCTACATTTCAAACGGAAGGAGAAGGAAAGATCTCGTCAGAAGTCTATATCCTTGATTTCGATGAGGACATCTACGGAGAGGAAATTCAGATTGACTTTGTTAGAAGGATCCGAGACGAAGCCCGATTCGATTCTATTGCACAGCTCATCACCCGGATCCAAAAGGACATCGAGTGGGCCCAAGAAAACGTCTTTAAGAACAAAACCCCTTCCTGAGCTAATGGATCAGTTTCGCTAGCCTGACCCACCGGATCTTGTCCAACAGCCCATTCGCTTCCCCGTTCCATGAGAAATAGATGACGAGAGCCTTTCCTTTCACGGCATTGACGTGGACGAACCCCCAGAACCGGCTGTCCTGGCTATTGTCCCGATTGTCACCCAGAACGAACAGGGAATCTTTGGGAACAACGACTGGACCGAATCGCTCCATGGATTGCAGGTATTGCGTCCAACCACTTTTCCCGAAGTGTCCCCAGGGATCTTCAATCACCCGATCGTTCACATAAATCTTGTTCTGGAGGATCTCGATCTTTTCTCCCTCCATAGCAATGACCCTCTTGATGAAATCTTTCGTGTGATCTTTGGGAAAAATGAAGACGACCACGTCGCCTCGCTTGGGCTTCGCAAATTGAAAAAACTTCGCGTCGGTGTAAGGGATTCTCACACCATAGAGAAACTTGGTAACCAGGATGTAGTCTCCCACTTGCAGCGTGGGTTCCATCGAGCTCGAGGGAATCTTGAATGCCTGTACGACAAATGTCCTGATAAACAGCGCGATCAAGATCGCGATGACGATTGGCTCAACATATTCTTTGATGAAGCGTTTCTTTCCCATTCTCTTCTCTTGCATGGAGCTCCACAGGAGGCACGATTCCTCGGATCCAGGGGGCAATGGATGTCTGGAGGGGCTAAAGTTCCCTTTCTCCCAGGATCTCGCCGTAGGTCTCTGGTCTTCTATCCTTGAAAAAAGACCACTCCCTCCTCACCCTTTCGACATCTCCGAGGTCCATCTCTACCAAAGCAATCCCTTCTTTCATCCCCGTGGGACGATCGACCATTTCTCCTTCGGGTGAGACACAGAATGATTTTCCGTAGAAATCCTGTTTTTCTTCGCTCCCAACCCGATTGACACGAAACACGAACACCCCATTCGAAATGGCATTTCCTGAAATGACTGTTTCCCATCTCTTCTGAGACGCGAAAGCCGCTGCTGTGGGAGAAAAAATGATTTGTGCTCCCTTCAACGCCAGAATCCTGGATCCTTCCGGAAAAAAATTATCCCAGCAGACCTGGATTCCGATGGCGGCAAACCTCGTGTGAAAGACAGGAAACCCCAGGTTTCCAGGTGCAAAGTAGTATTTTTCCTCCCAGAGGGGAATCTGAGGGACGTGGATCTTTCGATAGCGCCCCAGAATCTCTCCTCCGGCATCGAAAACCACCGCGGTGTTGTAAAAACCCCCCTCTTCTCCTTCTTCAAAGAACGGGCATACCAAAGCAATCTCATGAGTTCTTGCAACTTCACGCATTCTCCCTAAGGAAGGACCCTTCAGGTTCTCTGCCAGAGTGAAATGCTTGCGATCCATCTCCTTTGGAAACCAGTGCGTGGAAAATAATTCTTGAAAACAGATGATCTGGGCTCCTTTTTCTGCCGCGATCTGAGCAAGTCTCACCGCTTTGTCAACATTCCTCTCCTTGTCCTCGGAGCAGAACATCTGAACCCCAGCGACCTTGATCAAGAAACCACTCCTTTTTTGTTGAATCTAAAAAATATTTTGAATGCTAACAGAGATAGGGTGAGGTGTCAACCCTTCGGTTGAGGAAACAGGTTGCTGAAAAATGGCTATCTGCAGCGTTGTCCCTGCCTGTGGGCAGGTCCTTCGTCGCCTGCGCGCTGAAGCGCTTCGGCGCGCAGGCGTTGTTGCGGCGTACCGCAAAGTACGCCTCACACCTCAGGACTTCGGAAGCCTTGCCTCTGGCCCTTTTTGAGCAACCTGCAAAAGATCACTTTCCCAACACTCTGTTAGTAGTCAGTGACGCTTGTATACGACAGTATTTACGGCTGTAAGTGCCAAGAACTATTTTTCCTATTGCATTTTTCCTCATTAAATTTATAATGTTATCGGATTTCCTTCTTTTTTATGTTGGAGGTTTGGCCTTTTATTCTCTCTTGGCCTGGAGCAAAGCCCCGTTGGGGACGGCAAGACCCATGAGAATCTTAGTGATTGAAGATGAAAAGAAGGTTGCCACCTTCATTAAGAAGGGGCTTGTGGAGGAGCACTACGCCGTCGATACAGCCTTTGATGGTGAGGAGGGACTCTATTTGTCTGAGATTAACGAATATGACCTCATCGTTCTGGATTTGATGATCCCCAAGATCGACGGATTTGGAGTCCTGAAGAAAATTCGCGAACGGAAGAACAATGTCCCCATCCTCGTTCTCACGGCCAAGGATTCCATCGATGATACGGTGAGGGGTTTGGATGCAGGATGTGACGATTACCTAACGAAACCCTTTGCCTTTGCTGAATTACTCGCAAGAATTCGCGCCCTGCTCCGCCGTGACAAGAAAGAAAAAGAATCTGTGTTGCGGATTGCGGATTTGTCTCTCTCCATCGTCACTCACAAAGTGATGCGGCAAGGGAAAGAAATCGAATTGACAAGCAAAGAGTATGCCCTCTTGGAATATTTCATGAGAAACCCTGAAAAAGTCCTCACGCGGACGATGATTTCTGAGCATGTCTGGGACTACCATTTTGACTCTAATACGAACGTGATTGATGTTTACGTCAATTATCTCCGGAAGAAAATTGACAAGGATTTTGACCCCAAGCTGATCCATACGATCAGGGGGATCGGTTATATGATGAAGAAGGAATAGATGGTTTTCAGAAGCTTACGTTTTAAACTCACCCTCTGGTACGTTCTCATTCTGGGGATTCTCCTGATCTCCTTCAGCAGCTTTCTTTACATCACCCTCTCCAAAAGCCTCTATCGGGATGTCGATAATCGACTACGGTCTCTCGCCCACCTCATTGCCACCGAATCCGGTAGCCCTTCTTCCACCTTTGGTTTCGGGAAACTCGACCAGGCCGTGCGGGCGACCCTCAACCTGAGGCCCGTGGGCAAGTTTATTCAAGTCCTGGACGAGTCAGGGAACATCGGCGAGAAGTCCGAAAATCTGAAGAACGTTCAGCTTCCTATTAGCCTTCAGGCACTGAAAAACGCTTCGAAAGGGTTCATCACCTTTGAAACTGTGAGTACCTTTGGAAACACTCCACTTCGAATGATGACCCTTCCCGTGATCGAAAACGGCCACATGGCGAGAATCATCCAAGTGGCCTCTTCTTTGGAAGATGTCGAAGACGCTCTCAGGACCCTTTTCATCATTTTGGTCATCGCGGTTCCCTCTGCCCTGCTGGTTGCAAGTTTGGGAGGACAATTTCTTGCGAATCAGGCCCTCAAGCCTGTGGATAACATTACCCAGACCGCACGGATGATTACTTCGCAGAACCTAAACCAGAGGATCAAGTCTTTGAAGGTGAAAGATGAGATTTCCAGGCTGATCGAAACATTCAATGAAATGATTTCTCGGCTCGATCAATCCTTCCACCAGATCAAACAGTTCAGCTCAGACGCATCCCATGAATTAAAGACCCCTTTGACGATCTTGAAGGGCGAGGTCGAAGTCGCCCTAAGAAAAGAGAGGACGCCTCAGGATTACGAACAGATCCTGAGGAGTAACCTGGAAGAAATCAACCGAATGTCTAAAATTGTGGACAATCTCTTGCTTCTTGCAAGGACAGAGACCGGAGAGATTCGGTTGTTCAAAGAAGAAGTCAATTTGAGTCAAATTATGAGTGAAGTGGTGACTCAATTGACCAAGTTGGCTCACGCCAAGGATCTCCAAATCGTTGCTACAAATCACTACGAGGATATTCCTCTGTATGGAGATGCTTTGCGAATTCGGGAGATGCTTCTCAATTTGATCGAAAACAGCATCAAATACACTGAGCCAGGAGGTTCAATCTCTGTTTCTCTCGAGAAGAATGCTCCCCTATCTTTACCCGGCAAGGAAGAAGGATCTTATGACGGAGTCAAAATTGTGGTTTCAGATACGGGGATTGGCATTACCAAAGAGGACCAGGAGAGAATTTTTGGCAGGTTTTTCCGAGTGGACAAAGCTCGTTCCGGGGAACAAGGAGGAAGCGGCCTTGGCCTGAGCATCTGTAAGTGGATTGTAGAAGCCCATCAGGGCGAAATCTCGGTGGAAAGCGAGTTAGGTAAAGGCAGCCGCTTCATCGTTAGACTTCCCATTCATTCCCACAATTGTTAGATTGTCTCGTTCTTCCTTCAAAAGTCGCTTTTTGCAGGGTTTGGACAATTTCTGACCAACCAAAATGCCCTCTGTTTTTTGCCGAAATTAACGTCGAACACATCTTGCCGAAAATCTATTTGAATTCAAGCAATTAAGGAAGACAAAAAATACAAAAAATAGACAAAAATTGGCACTTATTTTGCTAGTACTCCACTTGACTAATTTATATTTATTTTTAATAATTTGACTTACAGATGGACAAGGGGGTAGCAAAAATTGTCAGAGCGCCTCGGTGAATTGCTCGTTAGAAGAAACATCATTACTCCTGAACAACTCAAAAAAGCTTTCGAAGAACAAAAGTCGAATGGAAGCCGCCTTGAGTCAACGCTGGTCAAGTTGGGCTACATAAAGGAGGATGAACTTCTCTCCTTTCTCAGTGCGCAATACCGGGTTCCTTCGATTAAGCTCTCAAAGGTAGAGGTCAACCCAGTTGTCATCAAGCTCATCCCGGCAAGCATCGCAAAGAAACATTTTATCGTCCCAACGAACCGGATGGGGGCGAAATTGACCCTGGCCATGGTCGACCCGAGCAATATCCTAGTGATTGATGAGATCAAATTTATCACGGGATTTCGGGTAGAGCCTGTCGTAGCTTCAGAAAGCGAGATCATCGATGCCATCAAGAAGTATTATGGTGGAGGGGGAGAATCTCGCCGGGTTGGGCACCCAAACGTTCAATGCTTCGGATTACACCTTTGACGACGACGTATCCCAGCCCAATGAGGGAGTGACCTTCGAAGAGGATTCTGTCGTCAATGTCGATGACTTTGACCAACTCGTCCGCGGTGCGATTGATAATGTAGAGGTCGTTGAGCAATCGGCAACCGATGACTCTGAGGATCTTCAAGGTCCGATCATCAAGATCGTCAACGGCATTCTGATCAAAGCCATCAAGTTGGGAGCCAGCGACATCCATTTCGAGCCCTATGAGACTCTGTTCCGAGTCAGGTATCGAATTGACGGTGTCATGCTGCGCGCCATGACTCTCCCCTTGAAGATCAAGAATGCCCTGGTTTCTCGTCTGAAGATCATGTCCAGACTGGATATTGCTGAGAAACGACTCCCTCAGGACGGAAGAATCAAACTCCGATTAGGAAAGGGGCGAGAGATGGACTTCCGTGTCTCGGTCCTCCCTACCCTCTTCGGAGAGAAGGTGGTTCTCCGTCTCCTCGACAAGGGGGCGCTGCAATTGGATATGACCAAGTTGGGGTTTGAGGAGTCCTCCCTCACAGATCTCAAAGCAGCTGTCCACAGACCCGTGGGGATGATTCTGGTAACGGGGCCTACTGGAAGTGGGAAAACGACCACCCTCTATTCGGCCCTTTCGGAGCTCAACAAAGAATCAGAAAACATCATGACGGCCGAGGATCCCGTTGAGTATAACTTCATGGGGATCAATCAGGTCCAGATGCACGAAGAGATTGGACTCACCTTTGCATCGTCCCTACGCTCCTTTCTCCGTCAGGACCCCGACATTATCATGGTCGGAGAAATTCGTGACTTTGAAACAGCACAGATCGCCATTCAGGCGGCCCTCACGGGTCACCTCGTCTTGAGCACCGTCCACACGAACGACGCGCCAGGAACTATCGGCCGACTCATCGACATGGGAGTTGAACCTTTTCTCATCGCCTCGGCGGTCATTTTGATTTTGGCGCAACGCCTCATCCGCAAGATCTGCACTGAATGTAAGGAACAAATCCAGGTCCATCCCCAACTGCTCATCGACCTTGGAATTCCTCCCGATGAGGTGAAGACCTTCCCGGTGTTCAAGGGGAAAGGATGTCCGATCTGCAGCAACACAGGGTATAAAGGCCGGTTAGGCCTCTACGAAGTCATGTCCATGAAGGAAGAGATCAAAGAACTGATCCTGTCTCGAGCCTCCACCTCTGAAATCAAGAAGGAAGCCATCCGTCTGGGGATGAAAACCTTGAGGCAGAGTGGGATCCATAAGATCAGAGCTGGAGCAACGACGATTGATGAAGTCCTTAGAGCCACTATGGAAGATCGATAATCCTCAGAAAAAGAAGGGGGAAAGAGATGGTTGAACTGCAAAAACTTCTGGAAACCGTGATTGAGAAGAAGGCCTCTGACTTGCACATTACGACAGGGGCTCCTCCCCAATTTCGAGTCGACGGGAAACTGGTCGGTTTTGACAGCACGATCGCTGAATGCCACTGACACAAAACGGCTCTGCTACAGCTTACTGACCGATGCCCAGCGGCACAAGTTCGAAGAGGAGAATGAACTCGACTTCTCCTTCGGGATCAAGGGGCTCAGCCGATTCCGTGGGAACATTTATATGCAGCGGGGAGCGGTGGCGGGGGCGTTTCGAGTCGATCCCTTTTGACATCATGGGCTTCTCTGAATTGGGAATTCTTCCCGTGGTGAATGAGCTCATCAAGAAGCCCAAAGGCCTTGTCCTCGTCACAGGACCCACAGGAACTGGAAAGTCCACCACCCTGGCTGCGATGATCGACAAGATCAACCAGGAACGAAATGCCCACATCCTCACCATTGAGGATCCCATCGAGTATCTCCACAAGCACAAAAAGTGCATCATCAATCAACGAGAAGTGAACTCCGATACCAAGACTTTTGGGGCGGCGTTGAGACATATCCTCCGCCAGGACCCCGATGTCATTCTCATCGGTGAGATGAGAGATCTGGAGACGATTGAGGCGGCCCTGATCACTGCGGAAACGGGCCATTTAACCTTCGCCACGTTGCACACCAATTCCTGCGTAGAAACCATCAACCGAATCATCGATGTCTTTCCTCCCCACCAGCAGCAACAGATCCGGACTCAGCTCTCGTTCGTTCTTGAAGCGGTTCTCGCGCAACAGCTTCTTGCCCGCGCCACTGGGCCTGGCCGGGTCCTCGCCATGGAAGCCATGATTCCGAATCCGGCCATCCGAAACCTCATTCGAGAAGACAAAATTCAGCAGATCTACTCCAACATGCAGTCGGGTCAGGCCAGATCAGGAATGCAAACCATGAACCAGGCCCTCCTGTCGCTTTGCGAACGTCATCTCATCACTCTCGATGATGCCTTGGAACACAGCCATAATCTCGATGAGTTGCGACAAATGCTTGCGAACGTTGGAATCGTTGAAAGAGGGAAGAAACCAGGCAAAGCCGCCTAAACGCAAGAGTGAAAGGGAACCACTATGCCGATCTATAAATGGGAAGGAAAAACACTGAAGGGAGTCGTCAAGAAAGGAGAGATGGAGGCAGCCACCGAAGGAGCCATCCGCATCCATCTCAGACAACAGAACATCATCCCCACGAAGATCTCGGCCAAGGGAAAGGAAATCACCATTTCTTTCCCCTTTGGCAAGCGAGTTCCGCAGCGCGCCATCGCTATCTTTACACGACAACTCGCCACCATGATCGATGCGGGGCTGCCCTCTGGTTCAATCTCTTGAAATCCTGGCCTCCCAACAGGATAACAAGATTTTCAAGGGGATCCTGCGGGAGATCCGTGAAGACGTGGAGGGAGGTTCGACCTTTGCGGGAGCCCTTAAGAAACACCCCAACGTCTTCAACGACCTCTACACCAACCTGGTCGTGGCCGGCGAAGAGGGAGGCATTCTGGACAATATCCTCAACCGCTTGGCGGCATACATTGAAAAGGCGGAAGCCCTCAAGAAGAAGGTCAAGTCTGCGCTTGTCTATCCTTCGGTCATCGTGACCGTGGCGATCGGCGTGGTCATCGATCCTGATGATTTTTGTGATCCCAGTCTTCGAGACGATGTTTTCATCGGCGGGGCAAAACCTTCCCCTTCCGACCCTGATCGTGGTGGAGATCAGCAAATTCGTGAGGAAATATATCTTTATTGTCGTCCCTGCCATCATTTTGGCCATTTTCCTGCTTCGGAAATATCATCACACTGAAAACGGAAAAACCGTCATGGACCGACTGCTTTTGAAGGCCCCGGTCTTTGGAGACCTCTTCAGGAAGATCGCAGTCGCCCGTTTTTCCCGCACCCTAGGAACCTTAGTGAGTAGCGGTGTTCCCATTTTGGATGGACTGAACATTGTTTCCAAGACGGCAGGGAATAAGGTGATTGAAACGGCCATCCTCAATGCCCGGGCCAGCATTCGTGAGGGTGAAACGATCGCAGAACCGCTTGGCCGAAGCAACATCTTCCCGCCCATGGTCATTCAGATGATTTCCGTCGGGGAGTCGACGGGAGCCCTAGACTCGATGCTGACCAAAATTGCCGAGTTTTTTGAAGATGAGGTAGATGTGGCCGTGTCCAACTTGACATCCATGCTAGAGCCTCTCCTGATGATCTTCCTGGGAGTGGTCATCGGAGGGGTCGTCATTGCCATGTATCTGCCCATCTTCAGTATGGCCTCTGCGGTTGGTTAAGTGAACTGAATGACCCAAGTGAAGCTTCTCACCCTGTGCAGCGCTAGGCAGTCACAGGGGCGAGACTTCCAGATAATGCTGATGGAATGTGACACACGGTCGGCTTTGACTCCGGTGCTGGAGTCCATTTTCGCCTTCCCTGCCTCCGCTGTCTATGGACAGACAGACGCGCCTAGGCAGGGTGGAACCTTCAGCCGACTTGCCTATGAACCTGAGAAGGAGACGCATTGATCGAACCGGCAGCCGCCCTTCCCGTAGACTTGCAACAAAGGGCTATGAAAAGCGTCAAAGGGGTGATGCTGTGTCGTGTCGTCATCCTCACCCTGCTCTTGACGATCTCCTTTGTCTTTCAGATCTCAGAGAAGCGGTCGTTCTTCATCCCGTTAACGAACAGTTTCTACTACTTCATCGGGTTTTTCTACCTGGTCACCATCCTATACGATGTCCTGCTCCGGTCCGTCCAGGATCTCCGTCGATTCACTTTTGTTCAAATGGTGCTCGATCATTTCTTCATTATTGGACTCGTTTTCTTCACCGGCGGGAAAGACAGCTTCTTCCCGATGACGTATATCTTCTCCATCATTGGGAGTAGCGTCATCTTCTTCAAACGCGGAGCTTTTTTCTCTGCCTCGCTTGCGACCTTGCTCTATGGACTTCTCCTCCTCCTTCAGTACTATCGGGTGATCCATCCGATCGGACAGACCTCCGACGTTTTTGAACCTGGCCAATTCTTCTATTCTCTCGTTCTTTACATGGCTGCTTTTTATATTGTGGCCTTCCTCAGCAGTGTAATCTCCGAGGAACTGAAACGGAAAAGGAGCGAGCTGATCCAGAAGCAGGACGACTATGACCAGCTTGAAACCTTCAATCGGAATATTATCCAAAGCCTCGATAGCGGACTCTTGACCATCGATCCGGAAGGGAAGATCAATTTTCTGAATCGAACCGCTGAAAAAATACTCAATGTGAATGGAGAGGGATTGAGAAATGTCTCCGCCTACGACCTCTTCCCAAAGATCCAGGAGGTGATCGATCGCATCAAACGGAAGGGAACAGAAACCTCCTTGGACTATCAACGCTACGAGACCCTCTTTATCCATCCAGAGGGGAAACGGGTTTATCTCGGGTTCTCCATCTCTCCCCTCCCCGGCCCCCACGGATCACTCATGGGACATACCCTGATTTTTCAGGACATCACGAAATTCAAAGAGATGGAAGAACAGATGATCCGATTTGACAAGATGGCTGCCATCGGACAGTTGGCTGCGGGGATGGCTCATGAGATCCGAAATCCACTGACCTCGTCTGTCTGGGGCCATTCAAGTGCTGAGATCCGAACTCGTTCTGGATCCCAGTAATACAAGACTGATGGACATTATTCTGAGAGAATCGGAAAGATTGAATTCTCTCATTACAGACTTCCTCCTTTTTGCTCAACCTCCTAAAACGAACAAAACCCTCTCAAAAATCGAACCCCTTCTTGAAGAAACGATCGATCTCTTACAGAACTCTCCAAAGTACCATTCAAAGATTCGAATTCACCGTCCTCAAGGCCACCCATCGCTCGAGGTCATGATCGACCCAGATCAGATGAAACAAGTGTTCTGGAACCTCTTGATTAATGCCGCTCAGGCCATGTCCAGCGGCGGAGATCTACGAATCCTCCTTGAAAAAAGAGAAAACGGCCTCCAATCATCCAATCCCCCTTGGCCTTCCTCCCAGAGGGAAGAGTCCTGGGTGAAGATCTCAATTTCGGATTCTGGCGTCGGAATTCCCCCCCAAGAGAAAGAGAAGATCTTCGATCCTTTCTATACCACCAAGGATGGAGGAACAGGGCTCGGATTGTCGATTGTCCACAAGATCATTGAAAACCATAAGGGCGTGATCACGGTGGAGAGTGAGGTGGATCGAGGGTCAACCTTTGCCATCTTTCTGCCTACCGATAGAGATGAGGAGACGAAAGCATGTTAGAAGATAGAATCTTAGTTGCCGATGATGAGCAGAGCATGCGAGAATTTTTGGATATCATGCTCAAAAAGGAGGGGTACAAGGTCTCCCTGGCCTCCAACGGAGAGGAGGTCTTGAAGCTTATTGACAAGGACCTCTTTGACCTGATCCTTCTGGATATTCGGATGCCCAGACTGGACGGCATTGGCGTCTTGAAAAAGATCAAAACTGCATCTCCTGAGACCATTGTCATCATGATCACGGCCTACGCGTCCGCGGACACGGCGATTAAAGCCATGAAAGAGGGGGCTTACGATTACATTACCAAGCCGTTCAAGGTCGATGAGATCAAGCTGATCATCAAAAACGCCTTGGAAAAGAAAAATCTTCAAAAAGAAAACCTCTTGCTGAAGCAGGTGGTCCGCGATCGCTATCGCTTTGGAAGTATCATCGGCCAGAGTTCCAAGATGTTGGCCCTTTATGATCTTCTGGAAAAAATAGCTCCCACCAAGACGAATATCCTCATTACTGGGGAAAGCGGGACGGGAAAAGAACTCGCAGCCAAGGCGGTCCATTACAACAGTTCAAGAAAAGATAAGCCTTTTGTTACCTTGAACTGCGGTGCCATTCCTGAATCGCTCATCGAGAGTGAGCTCTTCGGTCACATGAAAGGAGCCTTCACGGACGCCATTACCACCAAGAAGGGATTGTTCGAAATGGCTGATGAAGGAACGATTTTCCTGGATGAAATCAGCGAACTTCCACTGCTGATGCAGGTCAAGTTGCTCCGGGTCCTCCAGGACAAAGAATTCAAGCGGGTGGGAGGAACAGAAGATATTCGAGTGGACGTGAGGATTATCTCTGCGACGAACAAGGATTTAGAGGAGACGGTGAAGGAAAAACAATTCCGGGAGGATTTGTTCTACCGCCTCAACGTGATTCAGGTTAAAATGCCCCCTCTCCGTGACAGAAAGGAAGACATTCCCATTCTGGCTGCCCATTTTCTGAAAAAGTATTCAGAAGAACTGAACAAGAACATCTTGAAGGTCTCGCCCGAAGCCCTCACTATGTTGCTCAACTACGAGTATCCTGGCAATGTTCGGGAGCTTCAGAACATCATTGAACGGGCGGTAGCCTTGGGAAACGGAAATGAGTTGACCCCCCAGCATCTCAGTTCCTACCTGGACGAACAGATTCAGGGCAAACGAAGTGCCATCGATCTCGACATTCCTCCGGATGGAATTGACCTTGAGAAGGTGATTGAAGAGATTGAAAGAGCCCTGCTCTTGAAAGCCTTGGATCGAACGAAGGGAATCAAAAAGAAAGCGGCCGAATTGCTTCGCATCAACTTTCGTTCCATGCGGTACCGCCTTGAGAAATATGGCCTGGACCACGACGGGATAGAATGAAGCTTCCCGCTGAGCATCTTCTTGATCGCTCGCCCCACCACTCCTACAAACTCAAAAAGTCTTCTTACATTGTGAACCATTGTCCTGGAGAGAAACTGGCCGGGAGCAGTGGGGTCACCCACTCAGGTGAGCAGGAAGGGGAAAGCCAGCCCTTTAGAGGCTGGAAGGGGTGAGAGATTCCCCGCCTGAGAACCTGAGAAGGGTCACTGCGGAGGCTGTGAAGCGACGGGGCCAGGTCTATCAGGACGAGGCCGCCTCTGTTACCCTATGAGTCGAGACGAGACAGAATGCCGTGGTCTAACGGCTTCGCTTGAATTGCCTGTTCAATTCTTCCCGCGCAAGCAAGAAGAATATCGGTCGGCCGTGAGGACAGGTGGTGGACAAGCGAAGGAAGCTCAAATCCCCAACCAATTGCTCCAATTCCTCCTGCTGCAGTGAGGCCCGACCTCGAACGGCTGAATGGCAAGCCAGAGTAATTAGGAGAGTATGGAGAATGTCCGTTCCTTTGCCTCCCTGGCTGAGAACTGCAGTCTCCTGCAATATCTCTCTAAGAACCTCCTGGGGATCGATCTGATCGAAGACTGCTGGAACAGACCGAATCGCATAGACCTTTTGACCTGCTTGATCAATCTCAAACCCCAACGAATGCAACTCGCCAAGAGACGACTCTAAGGCGAGAGATTCCTCAGCCGACAGTTCGACTAAACGGGGAATGAGCAACTTGACCACGGGTACGGATTGGGTTTCGATTTGTCTTTTGAATTTCTCAAAGAGGAGACGTTCATGGGCCGCATGCTGGTCGATGAAGAGGAGGCCTTCATCGACCTCGCAGATCAAGAAGGTGTCAAAGGCCTGTCCCAGGAGGTGCAAAGAATGCCTCGGTTCCGCGGTCCATTCAGAAGGAGCCCCCTCGCGCACGCTGGGAATATCCTCTCCCATGCGTGATCTTGAAAGCGCTCCTCTTGTATGAAGGGAGATGGGGAGGGAAGGAAAGGGAACTTCTCTCTCTTTGAACCCGGTGATGACCTCCTCCCTGGATGAAGATCCCAGCGCCTGAGGGAACGGTTCGTGGAAGGCACGGAGGACGGTGTGGACGGCGTGAAAAACCCGCTCAGGGTCTCTGAACTTGACTTCGGCCTTTGTCGGATGGACATTCACATCCACGGCGGAAGGGGGAAGAGTGATCCAGAGCAGGACGGTAGGGAACTTCCCTGAAGGGATCACATGACGGTAGGCATCGGTAATAGCCTTCAAGACCATCCGATCCCGAACAAACCGATCATTGACAAAGAGGTAAATCCCTTCAGTCGTCCCTCTGGAGAAGGAAGGAAGACTCGCAAATCCAGAAATCTGAACCTCTTCTTCCTCGGACGCAATGGGCCGCAGTTGCTCGTATATGGCCCCACCCAAGACGGCCTCGATCCGAACCGCAGTGGACTCGGAACTCACCAATTCTTGGATCACCCGGTCATCATGAATCAATTTAAAGGAAATGGAGGGGTGGCCAAGGCCGAGCCGAAGAAACTGACTCAGGGCCTGGCGAAGCTCAGAACGGATCGATTTCAGGAACTTTCTCTTGACAGGAAAATTGTAGAAGAGATCTCTGACCTCCACCTCTGTGCCCACAGGGCACCCGATCTCGGATGTCTCTTTGATTGCACCCCCTTCGCAGATGATCCGTGTCCCACTCAGCGCCTGGGCCACTCGACTCTTGATGATCATGTGGGAGACAGAAGCAATGCTCGGAAGGGCCTCTCCTCTAAAGCCCAAGGTATGAATATCGTACAGATCTTCAACTCGTCTGATCTTACTTGTCGCGAATCTTTGAAGGGCGAGCGGAATATCCTCTTGATCGATCCCTTCTCCATTGTCGATGACGCGAATGAGCTGGAGCCCGCCGGCTTTCAGTTCAACAACGATCTCTGAACTTCTTGCATCGATGGCATTCTCCATCAGCTCCTTGACCACGGATGCAGGCCTTTCAACAACCTCTCCCGCTGCAATCTTTTGGGCAATTCGTTCAGGCAGGACTTGGATTCTCTTCGCCATGGTGGGAATCCATTCTTATTTGAAGCTCCACGCCCTAAAGGGCGTCGCTTCCCGGGAAGGCACTTTCCTTTTATAGTGTGCCCCTTGGCCCCGCCCTCAAGGGCAAGGCTTACGGGGCACTTGCCGGTAAGGTAAGGAGGAGCCGACTGGAGCTTTGGATTCTGGGTTCCCAGGTCCTGAAAAGCAGGTCTTCCGACCCCTTTGCTCAAAGGGAGGAGCTTGCGTGCCGCCCTCGGCCTCGACGCTGCGATCCAGCGAACGGGGCGGCTGAATTCTCACGTCAACCGTTCTCATCCAGAGCCCACCTCGACGAAGGACCCCATCTTTCTGAACTTCTCGTATCGTCGCCTTAGAAGCTCCTCCGTGGGAAGAGTCTCCAGCTCTTTGAGGTGGCGTTCCACCGCCTCCTTTAGGGTTCCAGCGATTTGTTGCGGATCGCGGTGTCCTCCTCCCAAGGGTTCCTTGACGACCTCATCGATCACTCCGAGCCTATACAGGTCCCGGGCTGTCAGTTTCAACGATTCTGCAGCAATCCTTCCTTTCGCCCCATCCTTCCAAAGAATCGCCGCACACCCTTCTGGAGAGATGACGGAGTAGATCGAGTACTCGAGCATGAGAATTCGGTCTCCAACGCCGATGGCCAATGCTCCCCCACTCCCGCCCTCTCCAATGACCGTGGTGACAATCGGAGTGCGAAGGGTGATCATACTCTTGAGGTTTCTCGCGATCGCCTCTGCCTGACCCCTCTCTTCTGCTCCTACGCCGGGATAGGCGCCTGGGGTATCGATCATCGTGAGAATGGGCTTTCCAAACAATTCGGCTAATTGCATCAGCCTTAAGGCTTTTCGATATCCTTCAGGGTGGGGCATCCCAAAATTCCGCTGGACCATTTCCCTCGCATCGGACCCCTTCTGATGCGCAATCACGACCACGGATCGTCCATTGAATTTGCAGAGTCCGCCGACGATGGCCGGGTCATCACCAAAACTTCGGTCGCCGTGAAGCTCGACAAAGCTGTCAAACATTCGCCGGAGATAGTGGGAAGCCTTTGGCCGATCAATGTGTCGCGCCAGTTGCGTGATCTGCCAAGCGGATAGGGTGGAATAAATCTCTTTCTGAAGACGCTGGAGTTTTTCTTCCAGACCTTTCAGCTTCTCGCTGAAGTGAATCTGTTTATCCCTCGAGAATCGTTTGAGATGCCCGATTTCGTCTTCCAGCTCAACAATGGGTTTCTCGAATTCGAGATAGTGTCTTACCATACTCTTGGCTCACGGGTAAGTCGGCTGGATGCCCCGCCTTCCTGCCAGTAGGCAGGGGCGGGGAGGAAAGCCGACCCTGTAATCGTGTTTACATCTCCCGGAAGCCCCTGCCGTGCCTGTCCCGTCTTAACGGGATGGGCAGGGAGCTTCATTCGATCGAAATGACGGAGGGTTGGAAAAGGTTCTTCACCCGGTCTTGAAACAGCGGAGATGGATCCACAGCATATTGGTCCGACAGGGCAATGATCGTTTCCTGTTGTTTCCCGTTGATGAGATGCAGCAATACTCTGGTGTGCCCCCGATGGTCGGTCAGGATCTCTTTTAACCCTTCAAGCTGAGACGGCATCAAGGAGGTGAGAGAGATCTTCAAGCGAAGGTTTTTTTCGGAAGGCAGGGACATTTCCGGGAGGGTTTGGACCTCGGTGGCCTTGATCTTGACGTGATCTTCCGATGGATCAAGCGTCCCTCGCACAAGGATCGGGTCTCCCCCACTCAGGACGGGCAGCGCTGCCCGGAAGACTTCCGGAAAGAGGATGACTTCGACAAACCCTTTCATGTCCTCGAGGGTGAGAAAAGCCATCCGATCCCCTTTCTTGGTGACGATCTCCTTGAGCTCGCTCACAAGACCACAGATCTTGACCTCCCCTCCGTTCTTTCGGCGAGCCAACGTAGAGGTATCTTCATGCGTGATTCTCTTGATGTCTTCTTGAAGTCTCGCCAAGGGGTGCCTCGAAATATAAAACCCCATCGTCTCTTTTTCCAGGGCGATCAGTTGTTTCTCCGGAAATTCCTCGATGTCGGGATAAGAATCCTCTTGACGCGCATCGGCTGTAGACCACATGCTCAGCTGAGGTTCTCCCTTCTTCTTCTGATCCGACTGAGACCGTTCGAGCAGTTCATCCAACCGAGAGAGTATCTGGGAACGATAGGCCTTTGAGAAGTCGAAGGCGCCGCACTTGACTAGGCTTTCGATCACCCTCCGATTCACCTTCCGGAGGTCCACGCGACGACAGAAGTCGGAGAGGGATCCAAATTTCCCCTGCCCTTCCCTTTCTGCCAAGATGGCGTCGATCGCAGCATCCCCCACATTCTTGACTGCGGCCAGTCCAAATCGAATCTGGTTCCCCACAACGGCAAAGCTCTTCTGACTCTCATTCAGGTCGGGAGGAAGGATCTCAATGCCCATGTCTCGGCACTCGGCAATGTATTTGACGATCTTGTCTGGATTCTGGACTTCACTGGTCAGAGAGGCTGCCATGAACTCGATCGGATAATGGGCCTTGAGGTAGGCGGTCTCATAAGCGAGAAGTGCATAAGCCGCGCTATGCGATTTGTTAAATCCATATTCCGCGAATTTGGCCATGAGGTCAAAGATTTTCTCTGCCTTGCTTCGAGGAATTCGATTCTTCCGGGCGCCCTCGAGAAACTTTTCTTTCTGCATCTCCATCTCTCTTGGATCTTTTTTCGACATGGCCCGTCGAAGAATATCTGCATCCTCGAGACTGAAATTTGAAAGGGTACTCGCAATACGCATGACCTGTTCTTGGTAGACGATGACTCCATAGGTATCACTGAGGATATCCTCGAGCTCTTTCACCTCATACCGAATCGATTCCTTCCCGTGCTTTCGTTTGATGAACTCCTCGACCATCCCGCTGCCCAGAGGGCCAGGCCGATAGAGGGCAACCAACGCAATGATTTCCCTAAAACTCTCCGGCCTTAACTTGCTGAGCAAATCCCTCATCCCGGAACTCTCTAACTGAAAGATGCCAAGGGTTTCAGCGCCGCCCAAGAGAGCAAACGTCTCAGAATCGTCCAATGGAAGCTGGGAAAGATCGATCTTTACTCCGCGGTGCTTTTCGATGAGCTGAAGGGCGTTATTCACCACGGTCAACGTCTTGAGCCCCAGAAAATCGAATTTGACCAGGCCAATCTTCTCTACATCCTTCATGGGGTACTGGGTCATCACCTCTCCATCTTGTCCACGGCAGAGGGGGAGGTATTCCATGAGGGGTTTGTTCGCAATGACGACGCCAGCGGCATGAGTGGAGGCATGGCGCGCCAAGCCCTCGAGAGATTTTGCGATCTTGAAGAGGGAGGCTATCCGGGGGTCTTTGCCCATGAGCTCCCTTAACCTCGGTTCCTGTTCCAAGGCTTGCTCCAGCGTGATGTTGAGGGTGGCGGGAATCAACTTAGCCACCCGATCGACCTCTGCATAGGGAATCCCCATGACCCGCCCCACATCGCGGATGACGGCCCGAGCCTGCATCTTTCCGAAGGTGATGATCTGGGCAACGTTCTCCTTTCCGTACTTATCCATGACGTAGTGGATGACGTCGTCCCTGCCCTCCATGCAGAAATCGACATCCACATCCGGCATGCTGCTCTTTCGGCCAGGATTAAGAAATCGTTCAAAGATCAGGTCATATTCGATCGGATCGAGGTCGGTGATGTTCAAACTATAGGCTACCAAGCTCCCCGCCGCGGATCCCCGTCCGGGTCCGACCGGAATCCCCCGACTCTTCGCAAAATGGATGAAATCAGCCACAATAAGGAAATACCCGGCAAATCCCATAGATTTGATGACCGTCAGTTCCTCTTCCAGACGGGCCCGGTATTTCGGCTCTCTCCCGCCGAAATCCTTCTTCTCTCTCAGGGAGAGCAGCCGTTGTCCCAATCCCTCTCGTGCAAGCTTGTCCAGGGTACTATTGAGGGACTCTCCCTGAGGGACCGAAATGCGGGGGATATGTTTTTCATCGAATCTCAAATCCAGGTTACAGCGATCCGCAATCTCCAGCGTGTGGGCCAGGGCGTCTGAATGGTCCTGGAACAGCTCTCGCATCTCCTGGGGGGACTTGAAATAAAACTCTTCCGAGGAGAATTTCATCCGATCCGCTTCCTGGAGTGTTTTTCCCGTCTGAATACAGAGGAGAACTTCATGAGCGGGAGAATCTTCCCGATGAAGGTAGTGACAGTCGTTGGTCGCCACCAGCGGGAGAGAACGTTCATGGGCAATCTCCAGCAACCGTTCATTTAGCAGCGCCTGGTTTTCCACGCCATTGTTTTGAATCTCAACGAAGTAACGCTGATGATCGAAAATCCTTTCATATTCTTCTGCGGATTGAAGGGCTCTTTTCATCTCCCCTTTGCTCGCATGGACTGCCACTTCTCCCTTCAAGCAGCCGCTCAAAGCGATCAGTCCCTCATGATAGTGGGACAGGAGGTCCTTATCGACCCTGGGTTTGTAATAAAACCCTTCGAGAAAGGCGAGGCTCACGAGTCTGAGAAGATTGAAATAACCCGTCCGGTTCATCGCGAGGAGAGTCAAATGATAGGCGCCCTCTCCTATTCCGCTCTTCTTGTCGAGCCGGCTTCCGGGAGCGACATAGACCTCACAGCCCACGATGGGCTTGACGCCGTGCTGAATGGCTTTCTGATAGAATTCGACCACGCCAAACATGTTCCCGTGATCGGTCAGAGCCACGGCCCCCATCTGGTATTGCCTGGCCAATTCCAACATCTCGTCAAACCGGATGGCTCCATCCAGGAGGCTGTATTGGCTATGGACATGAAGATGGATAAAATCAGCATGCTGCATCATGGTCAACCTGGAATCGGTCATTCAGGTTAGGAGAAGGATGTCTGTTGAGCTACGGGGTTCAGGTCGTCGGGTTGAATAGATCTTGACCGTGACCCCATGTCCTCAAACCCCACTGGCTTCCTCACCTCACCTTGAACCTCCATCCTTTCTTCTCTCTATTCCCATTCGATGGTACTTGGAGGTTTCGAGCTCACATCATAAACAACCCGATTGACCCCCTTGACTTCGTTCATGATTCGGCTCGAGATCGTTCCAAGAATCTCATAAGGGAGCTTGACCCAGTCTGCGGTCATCCCGTCCTGGCTCTCTACGACGCGCAGCGCGATCACATTCTCATAGCTCCTCTCATCTCCCATGACTCCCACGGTCTTCACAGGCAGCAAGATAGCAAAGGACTGCCACACCTCGTCAAGAAATCCACTCTGGGCCATCTCCTCCAAGACGATCTCATCGGCTGATCTTAAAATCTCCAGCCGCTCTTTGTTCACTTCTCCAAGGACACGAATGGCGAGGCCGGGTCCGGGAAAGGGTTGTCGTTTAACCATTTCATCAGGCAATCTCAGAACCTTTCCCAATTTTCTCACTTCATCTTTGAATAGTTCCCGAAGGGGTTCCACTAACTTCAATCTCATCTTCTCAGGCAATCCCCCAACGTTGTGATGGCTCTTGATGGTCGCCGAAGGTCCCTTGGCAGAAACGCTCTCAATCACGTCAGGGTACAGGGTCCCCTGAGCCAGATATTCCACTCCGCCGATTTTCTTGGCCTCTCTTTCAAAGATGTTAATAAATTCTCGACCAATGATCTTTCGTTTGGCTTCGGGGTCTGTAATTCCTTTCAACTTCTTCAGAAAGTGTTCTTCTGCATCGACAACCGTCAGCGATATTTTAAAATAATGGCGGAACAAATTCACCACCTGGGTCGCCTCGTTCCTTCGCAGTACTCCGTTGTTCACAAAGATGCACTTCAGACGGTTGCCAATGACGCGATGGAGAAGCAGGGCCACCACAGAGGAGTCGACACCCCCACTGAGAGCACATAGGACTTTACCCGATCCGATCTGTTTCTTCAGATCGGACGCGGTCTGGTCGAGAAACGATCGCACCGTCCATGTCCGCTTGCACCCGCAAATGTTGAAAAGAAAATTTCTGAGGATCGTGAGCCCCTGAGGAGTGTGGACGACTTCAGGATGAAACTGGAGTCCATAGATTTTTCTGCGTTCGTCTTCGATCGCTGTGTAAGGGGTGTTCGGAGATTCGGCAAGGCCACAAAACCCTGGTGGCAACTTGCGCACGTGGTCTCCATGACTCATCCACACCTTCACTCGGCTTCCCTTTTGCCCGACCCCTTTGAATAGTTTTCCACTTCGAGTCAGAGTCAGGGTCGCCATCCCGTACTCCCGTCTCTTCCCTCGAATCACCTCTCCTCCGAGGAGGTGACCCATCAGCTGCATCCCGTAACAAATCCCTAAAATCGGAATTCCCAAGTTCAGGATCGCGGAATCACAATGGGGAGCTTTCCTCTGGTAAACGCTGGCGGGGCCTCCGGACAAAAGGATTCCCTTGGGGTTAAAAGCCTTCACCTCCTCCACGGTCATCGAGTAGGGATGAATCTCGCTGTAGATTTCACACTCCCTGACCCGTCTCGCAATCAACTGGGTATATTGGGAGCCGAAATCGAGGATGAGAATCTTGTGAACCTCCCGCGCCTGCCTACCGCAGGCAGGCACAGCGCGGAGCTTCCCGGCAATGACTTGTTCTTTGATATTGTGCCCCTTCCTGCCTGCCGGCAGGCAGGGACCCCCGCCCACAGTGCGGGGCTTGCGGGGCACGCTCCGGTCAAAAGACATCTGCCTCTCCATAAAGGTCTCGCTTTCGATTGAGTTCTGGGGTTGAGAGTGAAGTAATGGAAAACTCTCTTTAGAGATCAGCGTTTGAGGATATATTTACCATCTTTACGCTCGTATTGGAAGGAAATTCCTTTGCGGTAGAAGAGATCCTCTTCCCTCAGCAAGTTCGCCGAAACGAGCTCTTCAAGGTGGCCCGGGTACTGTCCTCTTTCAAGATAATAGATTTCGAGGGCATTTTTCAAGCGCTGGAGCTGTGTCCGGTGAGCTAAGTTTGTCGGAATCTCGATGTTGACCGATGCGATTCTCGAATCTCGAACTTGATGAAGAAATCCTGGTTTGAAATAAATGAACACCAAGATCAGAAAAAGAACGAGTCCGCCGTAGGAGACGTAACCCAGCATCTCTCGAGGGTTGATCTTGCTCGCCTTCTTCACTAGACCTGGGGTGTGGACTCCTAGGACCTCAATGAGCCCCATCTCCAATAGTCCGTTCAAGATTTCGCTCGTGTTGAACCGCCCGAGAAGGCTTCGATCGATGATCTCTTCGACGGTCCGCGTCCCATCGACTAGCTGGTAGACGAGGTCTTGTTCCGAGCCGAGCTTCTCCTTAAGGTAACTGGGAGAAGTGAGGGATCCGGCGGACTTTCTGTCTGGGTCGAGAGCTTTCTGGAATACCAGGTGCGGAGAATGGATCTTCTTCTCAATCTCCGATCCCTCATCGACCATCCGCAGGATGTTGAGAAGAACCTGCTCCGTGCTCAGGGCAAATGGAATTTTTTTGTAGCTCTCCACCAGCTTGAGATCAAAATTAAAGATCCCATCTTCCCACCAAAACAGGTCGTAGATCGTTTCATAGACCTGTGTGGTGATCACCTTCAACACATCCTCTTTGCTCAAGAGTTGGAGTTCCACCAGAATCTCCCCCACATATTTGAGGGTGCCTTTCTGAATCCTTAGGACGCGGTCCAATTGCTCATCGCTAATGAGCTTTGCCTTCACGAGAATTTCACCAATCAGGTCTTGCTTGCCCCGATAGTTAGAATAAACATGGACGATCATGCCGTCCACGAAGTAGATCTCAACGATCTTCTTGCCTCGTCGAATCCTCAGAACACCCGTCTTGAGCTGTTGTCCGATGAGCTGAATGATCTCAGTGATGCTGAAATCCTTTAAGGTTCCCTGTAAGGCCATCGATGGTCCCTTCTTCCCCTCACGGGCAAGTCGGCTGGATGCCCCAGCCGTGCCTGTCCCGTCTTAACGGGATGGGCGGGGAGCTTCACTCCCCTGCAGACTCTCTTCCCAGTTGCAACTTCATTCGAAACGTCTGCCGGAGCACCAGCAAATAGAAAATGATAAAGCCCCCTCCCCAGAGGAGAAGACTCCAGATGCCTTGAGAGGTGGGTGTGCTCCGCAGAGGGAGGATACCGTTCCAGTAGATGAATCTCAAGACAAAAACAAAAAACACAAAGAGAAACAACAGACCTCGAAAGAAGGATTCTCTCCAGAGGTAAGCAAAACCCACAAAGAAGAAAGAGACGAAACGACTGATGCGATGGTTCTGCTTTTGAAATTCACGCACCTGGAGCGACTTCTTCTCTACAATTTTGGGGTGGAGCTTCTCTTTCTGCACGAAGATCCGGTAACAGTTGAAACAAATGAATTCATGATCTGACGCCCCCAGATAGAACCGGTGTGTCGGGCTTCCACACATGGGACATCGCGTTAAGAACCGTTTGGCCCGGCTGTAGCGAGACATTCCGATGAGAAACAGAAGGAAAAGGACGGGGGCAAGAAATGAGAGCCTGGAAGGAATCTTTTCGAACCATGCATGAAACAACCGAAACATCCACCCTTCCTTTCCGACGAAATGGGTCAGAAATCTTTCCCAGAGTCTCTCAGAACTCAGGGCCTCATCGATGACGAAACGGTTGATGTGGGGAGTTCCGTGGAAGGTGTCGATGGCCACGTAATAATCGATGAGTTGCGGATCTAACTGCCTTGCCCTCTGAAAAGCCTGGTCCTTTTTCCCCGATAAGAAGGCTTCTTCCGTATAGGCTCGGGAAAGATTGTAGTGGTAGGCCGCTTTCATCGGATCCAAATCGACAGCCTTCTGATAGGAGGTGAGCGCTGCTTTCGTTTCTTTCCCCGCGAGGTAGACATTCCCAAGATTAGAGTAAGCTTCGCTAAATTGAGGACTCTGGGCAATGGCACGCTGATACCATTTTTCCGCTTGGGCAGAGTTGCCCCTTCTCTTCTCAATGAGACCCAGGGTAAAAAGGGTATCCGGATCTTCGGGCTGAGTGACCAGCCATGCCTGGAGCCTCTGCTCCAGGTCCCGATCCCAATCCTCGTGGTTTGCTCGGTGCATTTCAAGGATGATATCCGAAGAAGACCCGTTCAAGAAGGTCGCCGAGGAACGGAGAAAAAACGGTAGATAAATCAACACCACGAGAAAAAAGATAACCCACTGCCTTTCCTTGCTTGAAATGTACCCCCAGAGCAAAATAGACCAAAACAGCAAGGCCCATAACATGTCCAGACGGAGGAAGAATGGGATGAAAAGAAATAGGATTTTGAAACTGTTGATGAGCAGTTTCCCAATCTCCTGAGTCAAGCTTTTCTGAATGTCGTAAAAATAAAGCGGGAGATATTTGATGAGAACTACAATTCCAAAGACGATGAAAGTCATAAGCATGGCGTTGGAAACAAGGTAGAAGAGACCGTAAAAGAAATGGAGAGCGCTCGGATAGTAGCGAAAATAGGCAGAGATCCCCTTCAAGAAACTGGAGATCGCTTCGTAAGGCTTGAGAGGGTTCTGACTCCACCGGACTTTTGCAAGCTCGAAATAGGGTTGAGAAAGCTCGGGAGCAAACTTTACAGCGTAACTCGCAAACTCGACAGCCCGGTCAATCTTTCCTTTTTCCCTCGCTCGCTCTGCTTCACGGACGAGCACGGAGGAAAGGAGTGGGTAATTCCTGATTCCTCGGTCCAACTGTAGTTCATAAATCTTATCAAGTTCCTGAGTGCTGAGTAGAAATTCATTCCCCTCACCATTCTTTCCACGCACTGGCCAAACGGTCTTCAGATCAAGGGGCCGGTCATCAGAAGGTGGAGTCTCTACGGAGAAGAAGTCCTTTGAGAAGGGTAACGGGGGCTTTTGAGTGAGAAGACCCATAAAATAGACCATTGAGAAAAGGAGAAGGAGAAGGATGATAATCGGCTTCTTCATCTTGGTTGATCCAGGGATAGGGATTTAAGCACCTATCTCCTTGTTATTTCTGCAATTTTTGTGCCACAGCGTTGCTTTCATTCCAGACGGTAGTTTGGAGCTTCCTTGGTGATGATTACATCATGGACATGGCTCTCCCGTAGCCCCGAACTTGTGATGCGAATAAACCTCGTCTTCTGCCTCAGCTCCGCGATATCCCCTGCCCCAACATAGCCCATTCCAGCCTTCAAACCACCTATAAGTTGCTGAATACAATAGGAAAGTACTCCTCTGTACGGAACCCTTCCTTCAATCCCCTCGGGAACAAGTTTCGATTCACTCTCCACATCTTCCTGAAAATAACGGCTCCGGCTCCCCTCATTTTCTTTCATGGCTTCCAACGATCCCATACCTCTGTAGACTTTGTAGCTTCGTCCCTGATAGAGCACAATTTCACCAGGACTCTCATCCGTTCCGGCAAATAAATTACCAATCATCACTGAATGAGCCCCTGCACCAATAGCCTTTGTGATGTCTCCAGAAAACTTGATCCCACCGTCGGCAATGATCGGCACGTCATAGCGCTTGGAGACCTCGGAAGCCTGCATGATCGCAGAAAGCTGGGGGATGCCCACTCCAGCGATGACCCGTGTCGTACAGATGGAACCAGGCCCAACACCCACTTTGATCCCGTCCACTCCCGCCTCTACAAGACTCAAGGCTCCCTCCTGGGTCGCTACATTTCCTCCAATGACTTGAATGTTTGGAAAATTCTTCTTTGTGTCTCGGATCGCTTCCAGGACGTCTTGCGAGTGGCCATGGGCTGTGTCCACGACAAGAACGTCCGCCCCCGCCTGGACCAAAGCTTCCGTTCTCGCTTCCCGATCCTTTCCAGGACCAATCGCTGCTCCCACTCGCAGGCGACCAAAGGAATCTTTGCAGGAGTTGGGATATTTTCTCATTTTCTCAATATCTTTGATGGTAATCAGCCCCTTCAGGTTGTTGTGCTCATCGACCACGAGCAATTTTTCGATTCGATTCTTGTGGAGGATCTCCTTAGCCGCCTCCAGGGTGGTTCCGACAGGAACGGTGATGAGACGATCCTTGGTCATCACCACCGAGATCTTTTCATCCAATCTCCTCTCAAACCTGAGATCTCGGTTCGTCAGGATTCCCACCAACTTGCCTTCCTTTGTAATCGGGACCCCAGAGATTCGATATTTTTTCATCACCTCCATGGCCTCGTAGATCTTTTGGTCAGGATGCATGGTGATGGGATCGAGAATCATTCCACTCTCCGATTTCTTCACCTTATCGATCTCGAGGGTTTGACGCTCAACGGACAGATTGCGATGGACCACCCCAATCCCTCCCTCTTGAGCCATGCAGATGGCTGTCCTCGACTCGGTCACCGTATCCATTGCCGCGCTGACCAAAGGAATGTTTAACCGAATCGCTCGGGTAAGCTGGGCACTCGTATCGACGTCCTTGGGTAACACGGCCGAATAAGCAGGCACCAGCATGACGTCGTCAAAGGTCAAATATTCCACAATGTCTTTAGAATGGTCTACCATGTTCTCCTCCCACTCTCCGCAGAGAATCGTGATAACGTTCTTCCAGGAGTTCCCCCGATGCAACGGGACATGTCGTTGACGGGGTCCCTTTCCATAGCCTCTGTTCAATGGCCACGAGGAGTCCCTTCAGACTCTCGGGACGGTGACCTGAAATCGAAAAGGTATCGTATCTCCTGCAGATGGCCTCCACGGCCTCAGGATCTAGTCGATCTTCCTTGTTGAAGACTAAGAGCCTTGGAATGTGGTCTAACCCCAGTTCAGAGAGGATCTTTTCTGCATCCTGAATATGCGCTTCGAAGAACGGGTTGCTGATATCCACCAGGTGGATCAGCAAGTTGGATTCCTGCAACTCATCGAAGGTGGGACGGAACGCAACGATCAGATCCTTGGGCAGGTTCTTAATGAGTCCCACGGTGTCGGTAATGACCACTTCATGATTTCCAGGGAAGCGCCATCTTCGCGTCGCCGGATCTAAGGTCGCAAACAGTTTGTCCTCCACATGGGACTGGCTCTGAGTGAGAAGATTGAACAGCGTCGTCTTTCCGGCGTTGGTATATCCTACGATGGACAGAACCGGAAGTTCTGATTTCGATCGTCGAGCCCTCCTCTGTTCCCTCGTTCGGCTCAACTTGTCCAATTCTTTTTCCAAGAGGTGAATCCGCTCTCTCGCACGTCGCCGGTCGATTTCAAGCTTGGTTTCGCCGGGCCCCCGGCCTCCAATGCCTCCCGTCAGCCGAGAGAAAGCGAGCGTCTTCTTCGCCAATCGGGGGAGCAAGTACTTCAGCTGAGCCAGTTCCACCTGGATCTTGCCCTCCCGGGTGTGGGCACGCCGCGCGAAGATGTCCAGAATGAGTTGGGTCCGATCGATCACTCTCAGTTCAGTCCGATCCGAAATCGAGGCAATCTGTCCGGGCGTCAGATTTTGATCAAAGATGATGAGATCGACTCCCAATTGCAGGCACGTGACGAGCAACTCTTTCAACTTGCCCTCGCCCAGCAGGGTGGCAGGAGAAAGAGATCGAGGTCGTTGGATCATCGCATCCACCACCTGAACCCCGCTGGTCTCTGCCAATTCTTTTAGCTCTTCTATCGAATCTTCAAGGACCGTCCGACTTTCTCGACTCACACTGAGAAGGATCGCCCTTTCCTCTGCCCCTTTTAAAGCAATGGCCCTCTGTCCTCTTTGAAATTCATCTTCGAGAGCCTCAATCCAGCTGTAAAAATCGAGCTCCAATAACTGGGTTAAGGTCGAGGTGGGGTCAATCTCCCACACCTTCTTCTCACGGTTGTCCGGAAGGAGATGAGCAGAGTACACGTTTCCAGGAACGTCGTTTTCCCCAACTGAAAGGGCGACCATCACATCCAACCGCAGAAGGGCAAGATCTGTGAGATCCTCTTCATTCAAAGGCTCTCCCTGAAGATGAGTGTGGATGAGACGTAGTCCTCTGAGTCTCAAGATGCCGGTTCGATCTCTGGAGAGCTCAGGAATGGTGAGTCCCTTTTGGTCACCTACGATCACGAGAGCGATGGTTCCTCGTCGTTCAACCAGAATACCGATTTGACGCCGGATTTCTCTCGAGAGGTCACTGAGAAGACGGGCCAGTTCAGAGGTAATGACCTTCTCAGGCGGAATTCTCCTTCGGTAAACGTGTTCCAGTCTTCGCAACTGGCCCGTTTTCAAACCAATGATGTTCCCATAGATCCTTCTGATTGGCGTTCTCCTCTTTTCTAGAAAGCGTGGTGAAGCTCCCCGCCCATCCCGTTAAGACGGGACAGACACGGCTGGGGCTTCCGGGAAATGTAGATATAATTACAGGGTCGGCTTTGACTCCACTGCGGGAGTCCGTTACCGCCCTCCCCGCCCCTGCCTACCGGCAGGAAGGCGGGGCATCCAGCCGACTTGCCCGTGGACCCTTGGGGAGTCCATGCTGACGCCCTTGATCTTTGCTCCAATACTGTGGGCAAGTGCCTTTAACCCCTTGAGAGGCTGGGGCCAAAGGCCAGGATTGTTTCGGTTCGCTCGGATCTGCTGGATGGTGACAGGTTTCTGATGGATGGCTGAAAGGGCGAGAAACGTCCTTAAGATCCGTCCTCCTCCTTGCCCGTAAGATCCATTAATGACCGTCAGGTTATCATCCTTACCCTGCATTAATTATTATTAACAATAAAAGAAAGATGATGTCAATCCGTGGATTGACAACCTTCCTTTTTTCGGATATTTATAATGCAAAGGAGAAACACTTTGCGTACCAAGAACCTTAAGCAAGTCATCGTTTTGTCACTTACCTTGACTGTCCTTTTAATCTCTGGAACCACAGGGCAGTGCCAGGACAAAGGGCCTGTCTTCTATATCGAGGTAGATGGGATCATCAATCCGGCCACGGCGAAATTCATCACGGATTCGATCGACCAGGCCTCTGAAGAAGGAGGCCAGTGCCTCATCATCGAATTGGACACTCCGGGTGGACTGATGGATTCCATGAGGAACATTGTGAAGAAGATTCTCGCGTCCAAAATTCCGATCATCGTCTATGTGGCTCCGCAAGGGGCCAGGGCAGCCTCAGCAGGCGTCTTCATCACCTTGGCATCCCATGTGGCGGTGATGGCTCCTGGGACGAATATTGGTGCGGCGCATCCAGTCACCCTGGGGGCAGAGAGTAAAGAAAGTAAAACGATGACGGAAAAGATCGTGAACGACACGGTTTCCCAAATCAAGACGATCGCCAAGAACCGTGGAAAAAATGTAGATTGGGCCGAAAAGGCGGTCAGAAAAAGTGTCTCGATCACGGAAGACGAGGCTCTGAAACTGAATGTGATCGACCTCATCTGCACAGACCTTAACGATCTTTTGAGTAAGCTGGATGGAAGAGTCATCAAATTCGACGGAATGACTCGGACCCTTCTGACCAAGGGGGTTCAACCCCGTCCGATCCAGATGAGCTGGCGGTACAAGCTCTTGGACACGATCTCCAATCCATCGATCGCTTATATCCTCCTCATGCTGGGAATTTACGGCATCTTCTTCGAACTGTCGAGCCCAGGAGCGATCCTTCCGGGAGTCGTCGGTGGGATTTTCCTCATCCTGGCCTTCTATGCCCTGCAGATGCTGCCGATCAGTTTTGCCGGTTTGGCATTGATCCTATTCGCCATCATTCTCTTCATTGCGGAGGTGAAAGTGGTCAGTCATGGATTGTTGACCGTGGGAGGGGTCATCTCACTTTTTCTCGGTTCCATGATGCTCATTGAGACCCCAGCGGAATACATGCAAATCTCCCTCACCGTGATCATTCCTGCCGTGTTGGTGAGCGCAGGCTTCTTTGCCTTCGCAGTCACCAAAGCCATCAAGGCCCGGCTGACCAAACCCACAACGGGAACCGAGGGACTGGTCGGTGAATTGGGGATGGCTTCCACGCCCCTTTCACCCGAGGGAAAGGTTCTGGTTCACGGCGAGTTTTGGAATGCCATCAGTGATGAACCCGTTGAGAAAGGGGATAAAGTTCAAGTCGTCGGGGTGAAAGATCTTGTGTTAAACGTGAAGAAAAAATCATAAGGAGGAATCACATGGGACTAACGGGCTTACCATCCGGTTTTGTTTTTCTCATTATTTTTATTTTTATCTTGGCCGCCTCGGCCGTCAAGATTTTGAGAGAATATGAGAGGGGCGTTATCTTCCGACTGGGGAGGCTGATTGGCGCCAAAGGGCCTGGAATCTTCTTCATCATCCCCGGCGTCGATAAGATGATAAGGATCAGCTTGAGGTTAGTCACTCTCGATATTCCGCCTCAGGACGTGATCACGCGTGACAATGTCTCTATCAAGGTGAACGCAGTAGTGTACTTTCGCGTCGTCGATCCGAACAAGGCGGTGGTCGAAGTGGAGAACTATCTTTATGCGACGTCTCAACTCGCCCAGACCACCCTTCGAAGTGTCGTGGGGCAGATGGAGTTGGATGAACTGCTTGCCCAGAGAGAGAAGATCAACATGCAACTTCAGGACATCTTGGACAAGCACACAGAACCCTGGGGAATCAAGGTCTCTTTGGTCGAAACGAAGCAGGTTGACCTTCCCGAAGAAATGCGGAGAGCCATTGCCCGTCAGGCAGAGGCGGAGAGAGAGAGAAGGGCCAAGATCATCCACGCGGAAGGAGAGTTCCAGGCTGCTGAGAAATTGGCTCAGGCAGCCCATGTGATCAGCACCAATCCCGCGGCAATTCAGCTCAGGTTCCTGCAGACCCTGACCGAGGTGGCCACGGAGAAGAATTCGACCACGATCTTCCCTGTGCCGATTGATCTTCTCCAGCCCTTTCTCAAGAAGAAGTAATTTTCGAACTGTCTTCGATCTCACGGAACCCCTCTTCACGATAATGTCGTGAGAGGGGTTCTTATTTGCTCTTCTCTTTTTCTCGAATAAACCAGTCCACACGGCTCCAGATGCCCTGGAGGATTCGAACCTCACGCTCATCCATCTCACTTCTTCCGAAGGTCCGCCTCAGTGCTCCCATGACTCTCTTGGGGTGATTCGTGTCGAAGAATCCGATTCCGCGGAGCGTCTTCTCCATGTGTTCGAACATGTTTTCAAGACCTTCAGCGGTAGCCACCTGGAGGGGATGGGTCGGGAGGGGTCCTGTCGCCTTGAACAACTCGTAACCGATCACCATCACGGCGTGGGCGAGATTGAGGGAAGGGAAAGATTCTACTGTGGGAATTCTCGCATAGAGATGGCAGAGGGACAACTCGTCATTGGTTAACCCATCTTTTTCCGAACCAAAGACAAGACCAATCGAGTTCTTCAGAGACAGTGGGAGGAGGGTCCTGACTAAGGCTTCTGGCGTCAGCAGAGGATTTCTCCCCCTGCCCTGCCGAGAGGTCATGCCGACCACACATCCCATGCCAGCAATCGCTTCACGGAGAGAGGAGAATTCATCTGCCCTTTCCAGGATCTCCTCTGCTCCTGAGGCCAATTTGTAGGCGTGTATCTCGAGGGGAGAAACACCCTCGACGATGATGAGTCGGCTCAGTCCCATGTTTTTCATTGCCCTGGCCACGGAACCGATGTTCTCCGGAAACTTGGGCCTTACCAGAACGACAGAAATGGCATCGAGGTTCACCTTCCCTTTCATGTCCGTCATTATACCCTGAAATGAAGCTCCCCGCCTACAGGGCGGAGCTTCCGGGTAATGAAGATATCATTACACGGTCGGCTTTCCGCCCCGCCTGTCTTAACTAAGGCGGAGCGGGGCACCCAGCCGACTTGCCTGTCGAACACTTGCCTGTCGAACCTTGACACTCCATTTTTTTTGTCTTACTTTGGAGGTCAATCATTTGGACAAACAGGAAGAAAGGCCATCGTCGTGAGCATGACAGTTCCCTTCTTCGATCTTAAACCGCAGTTTGCGTCCATCGAAAAGGAGATTAGAGACGCTCTGGAAGAGGTCTATCACACCCAGCAGTTTATTCTTGGTCCCCAGGTGGAGCGCTTGGAACAGGCCATCGCTCACTATAGCCAAACCCGATACGCCATTGGCGTGGCTTCGGGATCGGATGCCCTTCTTCTCTCTCTGCTCGCCCTGGGAATCGGGCCTGGAGATGAAGTCATCGTTCCCCCGTTCACCTTTTTTGCAACGGCCGGGTCGGTCTCGAGACTGGGAGCAACCCCTGTCTTTGTCGACATTGATCCAAAGACCTACAACATCGATCCTAACCAGATCGGCGCCAAGATTACATCCAAGACGAAGGCGATTATTCCCGTTCATCTCTATGGACAGTGTGCTGACATGGACCCAATTCTGAGCTTGGCAAGAACCAAGGGCCTCTTCGTCATCGAGGATGCGGCACAAGCCCTAGGAGCGGAATATCGACCCGATGACCAGGGCCCCAGTCGAAGGGCTGGACAGATGGGCCACCTCGGTTGTTTCTCTTTTTTCCCGACCAAGAACCTGGGTGCCTTCGGGGACGCGGGAATGGTCGTCACGGACGATCCTCAGTTGGCAGAAAGGATCAGAGTCCTAAGGGTCCACGGAAGCCAGCCCAAGTATTTTCACAAATGGGTCGGGATCAACAGCCGTCTCGATGCGATTCAGGGGGCCATCCTTCTCGTCAAGTTCCGACACCTGGAGGAATGGACGACCGAGAGACAGAGGAAAGCTCACAGATACCGTGAGCAGTTCGAAGATCTCATGAGCGTTCTTCCCCATTTTGAACTCCCCACGATTCAATATTCCAACCGTCACATTTTTAACCAGTTTGTCATTCGCGTTCCAAAGAGAGATGGACTGCGGAAGTATTTGCAGCAGGAGGGGGTCGGTACTGAAATCTACTACCCACTCCCCCTTCATGTACAGGAATGCTATGCGGTTCTGAAACATCAGCGGGGTGATTTCCCCGTCTCCGAAAGGGCAGCCGACGAGACCCTTGCTCTGCCTATCTATCCTGAGATGACGGATGCTCAACAGGCCTATGTCGTCAGCCGGATTCGAAGCTTTTACGAGAAGGTGGACCCCGAAAGGGAGACCCTCTCAGGTTATCCAGAGAGCCCGCGAGGCATCCCATGAATGGAAATGAGATGAATCGACTGATCCAGCAGATTGTCGATCGAAAAATCCTGGTGGGCATCATCGGAATGGGGTACGTGGGTCTCCCCCTGGTTCTCCGCTTCTGCGAACAGGGTTTTAAGGTTCTGGGGTTCGACGTTGACCTTAAGAAAGTGGTGGCTTTGGGGAAGGGGAAAAGTTACATCAAGACTATTCCTTCATCCCGTCTGTCAACATTTGTGAAGAACGGCCAATTTAAGGCGACAGACCGTTTCTCTCGCCTCCGCGAGCCAGAGTGCATCTTAATCTGTGTTCCAACACCTCTCACCGAGAAGATGGAGCCTGATCTGCAGTATATCGAGAAGACCTCGGAGGCCATCCGTAAGAACTTGAGGAAAGGACAGCTCATCGTCCTCGAGAGTACAACTTACCCGGGAACGACAGAGGAGTTGATCCTTCCTCAACTGGAGTCCACCGGTTTGAAGGTGGGTAAGGATTTCTTTCTTGGGTTCTCTCCGGAGAGAGAGGATCCTGGGAACAAGAAGTTTACGACTCATCAGATCCCAAAAGTCGTCGCAGGGGTCACCCCCGCTTGCCAGGAGGCGATCAAGGCCCTCTACTCTCAAGTCATTGATCAAGTGGTCTCCGTGTCGTCACCCAAGGCCGCTGAGTTGACGAAGCTTCTCGAGAATATCTATCGGAGTGTCAACATTGCCTTGGTGAATGAGCTGAAGATGCTGGCCGACCGAATGGGGATCGACATCTGGGAGGTCATTGAGGCTGCAAGCACAAAGCCGTTTGGATTCTCTCCATTTTATCCAGGGCCAGGCATGGGAGGCCACTGTATTCCCATCGATCCCTTCTATCTCTCCTGGAAGGCCAGGGAATACGATTTCACAACACGATTCATTCACTTGGCCGGAGAAATCAACGTCCACGTTCACTACTATGTGGTGGCCAAGATTCAGGATGCCCTCAATCAACAAGGCAAAAGCTTGAAAGGAGCAACGATCCTGGTTTTAGGGGTCGCCTACAAGAAGGATGTGGATGATGCGAGAGAGTCACCCGCTCTTGCCATCATCGAGCTCCTTCGAAAGAAAGGGGCCATCGTCCGTTACCATGACCCCTTCATTCCGGCCCTTCCTCGTTTCCGAAAATACCATTTTAAGCTGAAATCGTCTCCCCTCACGGAGAAGCTCCTCCGACATGTCGATGCGGCAGTGATCGTAACGGACCATTCCCAGATTGATTATCCGTGGGTTGTGGAAAAAGTCCCCCTGGTCATCGACACACGAAACGTCACCAAAGGCATGACTCGCTGGAAAAGGAAAATCGTTAAGGCATGATCGGGTGATGCCGCCAGTAGTGATAGAGATAGAGTTGGGCATATCCTGCCAAGGGACCAAATTGGTGGGTCACAAACTCTTCCATCCCTTTTTCTCCCACTTTCCTTCTCCCAAAATAGGCTCTCTGTAGCCCCTTCTTGATCCACGTGTCCATGGGAAAGGCTTCGAGAAAATCGAGAGAATAGAGAAGGACACAGTCCGCAACCTTCTTTCCCACTCCAGAGAGCCTCATCAGCGACTTCCTTGCCTCCTGGTAGGGGAGACTCTTCAACTGGATCAACTGCTCCCGATTGATGCACTGGCTTGCATTCACGAGATAGGCTGTCCTGAATCCTGCTCCAATCGATTCCAAGAGAGAGGAGGTGCCTCTGCAAAGGGCTTCGGGAAATTCATAACCGATGTAGTTCCCGAACCGAATCCTCTTGCCAGATGACTTGCACAGCCCTTCAATGATCGACCGGATATGAGGAATCGCCTTTGCCATGGAGCAGAGATAGGAGATCAGGCATTCCCAGGGGTCCTGCCGGATGAGCCGAAGGCCACGGTAGGTTTGAATCGCCTGGTGAATCACAGGATCCCGATCGATCGCCCGGAGGATCGGATGAAGCTCTTCCTCCAATCGGAAGAAGCGGATCAGAAAGGACTCGTCCACGCCCTCATAGAAGAGGATCTTCCCTTTCTGCCAAAGAGAAAAAATGCGTCCAGAAGACTGGACGAGGTAGGTCCCCGAATCCTTGGTAAATCGGAAGAACTGCCCGCACTCCACCGTGTGTTGGAGTGAGAAAGGATGGACCTCAAGACGAGGACTCATGGTTTTTTTGCCGGCGGCCGGAGGACCGCGAGACGATACGCGTCAAGACGGAGGTATTCCCTTGCAACACGCTGCACGTCTTCTCTCGAAACCGCTTTCGATCGCCTTCACATATTTTCCGTAGTAATCAAACCCCAACCCGTAAAGCTCGTCCAGAGACATCTGACTCGCCTGGGCTCCATTCGTCTGGAGTCCGATCTCAAAATTGCCGATCAGATATCGCTTGGCCCGTTCCACCTCTTCCTCTGCCAGACCGTCGTCTCTGACGTTCTTCAAGATTCTCAACACGCCGTGGATCGCCCTTTCGAGTTTGTCTGGATGGGTTCCCATGTAGACCGCAATAAATCCAGGATCGACATTTGGATTGGCCATAAAGGTCAAGGCGTAGGCAAGACTCTCCTGGTCCCTCAGTTCATAGAACAGCCTTCCCCCTTGACCCGAGAGAGCGGCATCCAACACTTCTAATGCATACCGGTCTGGGTGATGAAGCGTGGGCCCTAGAAAACCCAGTACAAAGTGGGCCTGTTCCTTTTGCCTGTAGATTTCTGCCTTTCTTATCCCTTGAGGAGGCGATTCCTGGGCGACAGGGGGTCGTGAGAACGTTCCTTTGAGCTCACCCAATGTGTTCTGGGCGGCCTGAAGGACTTGCTCCGTATCGACGTCTCCAACCACTGTGAGAACCAGATTATCAGGAACAGCCATCCGGTCATAATACTCTTTCAAATCCTTTCGAGTCAGCGTTTGAACCGTCTCAAGGGTTCCCAGAGGGTCCATGTGATAGGGATGCTGTTCATAAAGGGTTTTCCGAAACAGCCGAAATACCGAACGGTCAAGATCATCTTCCTGTTGCCGGATGGCCGCAAGAATCGACTGCCGCCGTTTTTCCATCTCTTCTTTGTCAAAGGAGGGTGCTTTCAGGACCTCTGCGAAAAGACCGAAAGCCTCTTCGAAATGCTGGCTCAGGAAGGTCGCCGTGAGGCCTAAGCTATTGTATCCGGAGAATCCGCTGAGGGACCCTGCCATCCTCTCCATTTTTTTCGCGATCTGAAGGCTGGTCAGGTTCTGTGTTCCCTTCGTCAACATGACGGCGATGAATTGGTTGATTCCGTTGTTTGCTTCAGTCTCGAATCGCACCCCTCCCAAGAATGCCGCTTGAATTGAAACGACGGGTGTCGACCTGTTCTCCTTCACCAACAGGCGTATTCCATTTCCCAACACGGTTCTGAAAATCGGTGGCCCCTCTCTTTTGTCCAAGGTCTTCTCCGGTGACGTGATCCTCTGGATCACCCCTGTTAAAGAGCTGGAACTTAACAGATCCTTTTGTTCTATCGGGGCTAGAACGCTGACGACCCAGCGGGGAGTTTTGAAATACTTTTGTATGACCCGTTGAATGTCTTCTCGCTGGAGAATGGCCATTCTCCTCAGATATTCCTTTTCGAAGTCTATATCTCCAGTGATCGCCTCGTAGAACCCCCTTTTTCTGGCCTGACCTTGAACCGTTTGCCGGTCGTAAACCAGATCACTCTCGACGTTGACCTTCACCCGGTAGAGCTCCTCTGCCGTCACTCCCTCTTGGGAAAGGTGGTCCAAGGTCACGAGGGTCTCCTCTATGGCCTTTTCCACATTCTCAGGGGGGAGAGTGGCTTCAATGATGAAGGCTCCTCGATCCCTGGGCGTAAAAGAGGAAGAAGAAATGGAATGGACCAGTCTCTTCTCCAGTTTCACCCTCTGGACCAGCCGAGAAGCCTCCCCCCCTCCCAGAATGTGAGCCAAGGCGTCAAGGGCGGGGGTCTCGTCATCCATGGCGGACGTGATCGGAACAGCCAATTGGAGATAGGTTTCTTTGAAGTTTCCGTAAGAGACGACGGATTGGGTTTCTTGCGGTTCAGGCTCTTCCTCTCTCGGCGGGAGAAGCTTGTCCGAGGGTTTAAACTCTTGAAACACCTCCTTCACCTTTCTCTCCATGTCGAATCGGTCGAAGTCGCCCACGGCAACAAACACCATGCGATTCGGGACATAACACTGCCTGAAGAACCTGACCATTTGGTCTCGTGTGATTCTACCGATCGTGCTCTCGTATCCTATGATGGGCCTCCGATAAGGGTGTTTTTTGAAAACAGTGCCCATCGTTTGTTTGAAGATGCGCCTGCCAGGCTCATCTTCCCCCATCCGAATCTCTTCCAAGATCACTTCCCGTTCTTTCTCCAATTCGGCAGCATCAAACGTTGAATGCTGGATGGCATCGGCGAGGATGTCAAGTCCAATCTCCCCATAGCGACTGGCCAGGGTCACATGATACACCGTCTGATCATAAGACGTGTGAGCATTTATGGACCCTCCCAGAGATTCGATCTCTCTTGCCATCTCGCGGACCTTTCGCTTCTCGGTTCCCTTAAAGATCATATGCTCGATAAAGTGGCACATTCCAGCTTCTTCATCCCGCTCGTCTGCGCTTCCAACCTTGACCCACACCTGGAGTGCAACAACAGGCGCTGTACGGTTCTCCTCTAAGACCACCTTCAACCCGTTGTCTAAGGAGAACCTGTAGATGGAATCGCTCGCGGAAGAAACACTGCCCGTTGAAAGAAGCACAGTAAGAAGCAAAACTGCCGCTCAAGACCTTAGCATGCCACCCCATCTTCGTTTGCCTCCTGTTCAGAACTTTTTGCTGGCGTCGGGAAAAAGACGTCACGGGCAAGTCGGCTCGATGCCCCGCCTTCCTGCCGGTAGGCAGGAGGCGGGGAGGAAAGCCGACCCTGTGATAATATTTTCCTTACCCGGAAGCCCCAGCCGTGCCTGTCCCGTCTTAACGGGATGGGCGGAGAGCTTCCCCCCTAAAAATATAAGCGACGCGACCCAAAAAACAAAGGGCGAAGGAAGAAACCCCCGCCCTCATGTCTTTCCGGATCTCTAACGTCCTCATAACCCCGCTTTGATCTGTTCTTTCCCCGCGGCAAAGGCCTTCCTGTTCAGGTCATGAACCTTGGGAGGAAGGTGTCCAAGAATGGTGTCCAACCAGAGGCTGTCCTGAATTGTGAACAACTTCGACATGGCTCCGAGGAGAACCACGTTGGCTGCCCGGACGTCTCCGGCCTGGAGTGCAATCTCCGTTCCCTTCACGAGGTAGAAATTCTTGAATTTCGATTGAATGGTCTCGGGGATGTTTTCAGGATAGTCCATCTCACCCATGTTGACCGCGGGAGGATTCACCTTATTGTCATTCATCAAGATCTTCCCGTTCGGCCGCACATGATTAATCCAACGGAGCCCTTCCAGTTGTTCAAAGGCAAAAAGGATATCTACCTCTCCCTCTTTGATCAGAGGGGAGTATACCTTTTTCCCAAATCGAAAGTGGGACGTCACAATGCCTCCCCGCATGGCCATGCCATGGATCTCGCTCTTCTTGACATCGTAACCCGCTTCCATGAAGACCTCACACATGATGTCACTGGCGAGAATGACCCCTTGTCCCCCAACCCCTGCAACCAGCACATTCGTGGTTTGATGATCCATAGATTGCTCTCCTCTTCGTCAAGAATAGGGAAGCTCCCCGCCCTGAAGGGCGGGGCTTCCCGGAAAGGTACTTCTCTTTGATAGGGTGCCCCTTCCTGCCTGCCGGCAGGCAGGGACCCCACCCTAAAGGGTGGGGCTAACGGGGCACCTGCCGGTCTACAGGGTCTGAAACCCGAAGGACGGACTCTCCTCCTGACTCACGATCGCCTGGAACTTGCAGACCTGATAACAGAGATGACACCCAGGGCAGAGCGAGGGCTCGATGTGTGAAATTCCTTTCCGTTTCTTTCCATCCTTCGTAAACGCCATGTCTCCCTCCACCTTCTGGAAGGAGATGGCCGGGCACCCCAGGTTCACGCACGCCTTGCAGCCCATGCATTTGGAGGAATCGATTTCGAGAGGCTTGTTGTACTGTTTAAACTCCCTCCTCATGAGAATACACGGGCCCGTGGTGATGATGAGGGACGGGGCATCCTTTTCAATCTCCTCCTTAATCACCTTTTCCGTTTCCTCAATGTTCCACGGATTGACCTTTCTCACACTCTCCACCCCGAGGGCTTTCCCGAGCTCAACAAAATCAATCTTATGGGTCTTCTCACCGCGCACCGTGAACCCTGTTCCCGGATGCTCCTGAGAACCCGTCATTCCCGTCGTTCGATTGTCCAAGAGGATGGTGGTCGCGTAACTCTTGTTATAGGCAGTGTTCATGAGAGGCGCAATGCCACCGTGAAGGAATGTAGAATCTCCAATGACAGCCACGAACTTTCCTCTTCCCCCATCTCCCAAAGCCTTCGCCATTCCATGGGCCTGGCTGATGCTGGCTCCCATGCAGATACAGGTATCCAAAGAGTTGAGGGGGGGATAGGCGGCCAGGGTGTAGCACCCGATGTCACCCGTGGCGAAGAGCTTCAGTTTCCTCAAGACGTAGAAGAGACCTCGGTGGGGACACCCTGGACAGAGGTTCGGCGGCCTGGGAGGAAGAGGTTCTTTGAAGATGGGCCGAGGCGCCTTGAATTTCTTCCCTAACATCCCTTTTTCCACGATCAGAGGGTTCAATTCGCCGCAAATGGAAAATAGATTCTTACCTCCCTTGGGTTTGAATCCCATGGCCTTGAGGGTGTGTTCGATGAAAGGATCTAACTCTTCAACGACGATCACCTTCTTCACCTTCTTGAAGAACTCCGCGATCAGGTTCTCCGGAAGAGGCCAAACCATTCCCAGTTTCAGGAAGGAATACTCCGGAAATGTCTCTTTGGCATACTGATAGGAAATCCCCGACGTGATGATTCCAACGGAAGGATCATTGATCTCCATTCGATTGCCCGAAAAGGACTCTGCGAATTCTTTCAGCTTGAGGAGACGTTCCTCGACAAACCGGTGCCTGACTCGTGCGTTGGACGGAAGCATCGTAAACTTCTCAGTCTGTTTACGGATCTCAACCTTCACCGGGGGTGTGACGGGTTCCTCAAGCTGGACAATGCCTTTCGAATGAGAGATACGGGTGACACTCCGGACCATGACCGGAGTGTCGAACTTCTCGCTCACCTCGAAACCGAGCTTCAAGAACTCCTTGGCTTCTTCGCTGTCACTCGGCTCAAACATGGGGATTTTTGCGAACCGGGCATAATGCCGATTGTCCTGCTCGTTCTGGGAGCTGTAGAGTTCCGGGTCGTCACAGCTCACCAAGACCAAACCACCGTTCACACCGACGTACCCTAAGGTCATCAAGGGATCTGCAGCCACATTCACGCCCACATGCTTCATGGTGGCCATGGCTCTCGCACCCACCAGACTGGCTCCGATGGCAACTTCCAGTGCAACCTTCTCATTCGGAGCCCACTCCGCATAGACGTCTTTGTACTCTCTCGCAATATTTTCAAGGATTTCTGTACTCGGAGTGCCCGGATACGCGACAGCGACTTTCACCCCAGCCTCGTAAGCTCCTCTTGCAAAGGCCTCGTTTCCCGTCATCACCTTTTTCATGGCTCACCTCTTTGAGAATTGCATGGACCCGAACCCGTGCTCGGGTTGAAGATTCCACTGGGTTAGAGAAGAAGTTTGTGCCTTTTGTCACAAATAATAGCAAAGAAAAACTGCTTGCCAAGAGAATTGTTTTGCGATCCAAGAGTGCAGTGAACCCTGATATGGAAGTGTGCCTGTGAGTGTCTTACCGCATTGAATAGCGACACAATTCATCCCGCCTTCTTCCCTCTCCCTCTACTTTTCAAGCAGCGAGATCTTTCTGAGAACAAGATGGGTCATTGAAGACTTCTGTGTTCCTTCAAGGTAGGCTCTGTAGTTCTCCACAGCCTCTTTGTTCTTGCCCAGCTTTTCGTAACAATACCCCATCTGCAGCCGGGCCTCTCGTGCCTGGAACCCTTGATCCATGGCGACGATTCTTTGATACGCCTCGATCGCTTTGCCGTAATCCTTCTTTCCTTCGTACGCATAACCGAGTCCTTCGAGGGCGAGGAGGTTATAAAGCCTTTCACTTCCGCTCTTGGAGAGGAACGCATCATAGGCTTTGATGGCTTCGTCAAATTCACCTAGCTTGAGATGAATATTCCCTTTATAAAGAAGAGCCAATGTTCCTGAAGAGGTCCTGGGAAAAGCATTAATAATCTCCTCCATCTTTGTAAGGGCGTTCTTGTACTCGAGCGGCGATCCTTCTCGATAGGGGGAATTGGCCAGCTGAACCGTTTCCATAGCTAGATTCAACCTCTGTGAAGCTTCGTTCTCCTTTTTTGCCTCCCAGACTCGAAAAAGAACAAAGGCAGCCACGATGACAACAATGATTCCCACTCCCACCGCAATTTTTTTCAGGTGATCCCTGACGAACAGCAACACATGTTCCGTGGTGCTGATAAACTCGTCGGGTTGCTTTATTTGTCTCCTCGTGATCTTTTTTCCCTTTACCATCCTTGATCCCTTCTCCTCAGTCGTTGATAGGGGTATTTATAGCCCTAACCTCTTTCCTTGTCAATCACATGCGGCTCACGTGGAAGAACTTTGAGACGTGGAGCGGAGGACTCTCTTGTCTCCTAAACGGAGAGTTAATTTGATTTGGTCAAAGTACTCGATGAGCGGAATGGCAAACTTCCTGGAAACCGCCGTGATGTCTTTGAACTGAGGCGTCGTGATTTCTTGATGGGTTCTTAGATAAACAATCAATTCCTCTTTCAACTTTCCGAAAGGGATCTTGTGAAAGTACATCCCGCTTTTGATCTTCACGAGAACCCCCTCACGGGCGAGATAGTCAAACACCGTCTGAAGTGTTCCCTCCGGCTCAGACCATGCTTCTGCCAACTCCTTTGGAGACGGAGGTTGGAGTCCAGCCTTCACGAGGGCTTCCTCGACACGTTTGATCAATCCCCTTTCATCGCCTGATGAGACGTGGTGACTCGAGAGTCTAAGCCACTCCTTGTCCAGCACCACCTCCCCAGATTCGATCAACTCACTCAGAAGACTTTGGAACAGTCTCACGTCCATCTCTGGTGGGAGCTTGGTCCTGAGTTCCTCTTTCGCAAACCCTAGCTTCATCGGGAATCGCTGATGAAATTCTGTGAGTTGGGTTAGAATGGCTTCCTGGAGATGTTGACAGTGTTCCTTGGCAACGACTTTCAGCTTCTCAGAATCAACGACAAGGACCCCCCGCCTTTCGACCATCTTCTGGAGAATCGTCTGAATGTCCTTCGGTGACATGGACACCCGGCCTGCAAGTTCTTGAAACCCCACCCCTCCTGGACCCGAGCGGTAGACATGGAGACCAAGGATTTGCTCTCCTGTTCCATCCCGGAGGACGGTTAAATCCTTACCCACCGAAGGAGAATATCGCTTGTGCTTGGCCGGTTGTGTATCCAGAATGACTCCTCCTCCAACCGTCTGGATGGCTGAGGATGTACGGATCACAAAACGGTCTTGTGGCAGTGTGACAAGGGGTCGATCCAGTCTGAATTGCACCCATCCACCTTCTCCTGGAGCTAACTCGTCACGATCGAGGAGATACACCGAGGCCGTGGTCAGTGCCGCACCCGTATGGAATCTTAGATGGGTCCGGTGTTTTAGGGATCGCTGTGCGCTCGGCAGATACTCAAGATAGGCATCGATAACCTGAGTTGGGCTCAGGGTGTGGGGACGCACGAGAACCTCTCCCCTTTCGATGGCAGAGGTCTCCACCCCCTGAAGATTGACGGCTGTTCGTTGTCCTGCCACCGCTCGTTCAACAGGCTGGCTATACACCTGAAGGTTTCGCACTTTTCCCTGGGCCTTGGAAGGAAGGATTTCTACGGTTTCTCCCACGGAAAGATCTCCTGAAATCATCGTTCCTGTCACAACTGCCCCAAATCCCTTCATGACAAACACCCGATCGATGGGCAGCCGGACGAGCCCCTCCGATGATCTCTCCTCTGCATGCGAAGCAAGGTCATCCAGTGCGGAAATCAGTTCGGGAATCCCTTCTCCCGTTACAGAAGACACAGGGAGGATGGGCGCCTCTTTCAAGAACGTTGGCTCAACAACCTCTCTCACTTCCTCCGTGACCAACTCCAAGAGTTCGCGATCCACAAGGTCTATCTTGGTGAGAATGACAAGACCTTTCTTTATCTTCAAAAGAGTACAAATATCGAGGTGCTCCCTCGTCTGAGGCATCACGCCTTCGTCAGCCGCCACGACCAGCGCAACGAAATCAATGCCCCAAGCCCCTGCTACCATGTGTTTCACAAACCTCTCATGACCGGGTACATCGATGATCCCTAAACGGATGCCACTTGGCAGGTCGAGGAACGTGAATCCCAACTCAATCGTAATTCCTCTCTCTTTTTCTTCCTTCAACCGATCGGTGTCGACTCCCGTCAGCGCTTTCACGAGAGAAGTCTTCCCATGATCAATATGGCCTGCCGTCCCGAGAATGACTTGTTTCCGTCCACTCATCTTATTATCCTGATTTTCCTGAGTTGCTGAGACATTCTTTGGATTGAATGAACGATAACAAAAACCACCTGGTCTTTCAACCAGATTCCTACGTCCAGAGTGCCCATTCAAGGGTGGGAAAATGAAGCTTTCCGCCCACACGGCAGGGGCTTCCGCGAAATGTAGATATGATTATAGGGTCGGCCTTCTTCCCCGCGGGGCATCCAGCCGACTTGCCCGTGACAGGCGGACGGACCAGTGTGGTCTTCGGAGAAACCCTGTGCCTGCCTACCGGTAGGCAGGGCGGCACCTCTCCTTGTCCAACTGCGAGAACGGATTGCCTCGGAAACGATCTCGCAGCTCCACAACCCCGGCAACCCATTCGTCTGGAGACCCGCCGTACAGGGGTTCGGAGAAGGCCACACGGGTCGGGCCGCCAACCTTGAATGCGTACCGTCTAGAAAAGAAGGAATTGCTCCAATGGCCTCCAAACCTGATGATGCGAAGTCAGGATTGCGCTGACGTTGATTCTGCAATGCCCTCAGCACAGAGATCTCAGCAATCCTTCTACCATCACTGGAAAGCAGCGGCGGCATCCGCTAAATGTCCTCGCATCAAGGGCTAGAGAGGAGGTGTACTCAGATGTGAAAATCCTGTGGAAAAAAGTGTGGTAACGGCCTGTACTTCCCCAAATCGATTGGAAAATCACTGCTAAAGGAAGACATCCATACAAGAAATATATGTAATTTCAAATAGTTGCAGGTTTGTTATTCTTCTTTGTCCCAGCACAAGATATTGTGGTTCTATCAGTCTGTGACGACACCTTCTTGTTAATAACCTGTTTAAAGAACGTTGTCAGATAGACAGGCCCTGATCATTGAAAAAACAGGGAGGGGGAAGAATTCCTGTTCTTCCCCCTCAAACAAACCTGAAAATGGTTTTGAGAAATTTGGTTTTAGGATTACTTGACGGCGCTCTTCAGCAAATTACCCGCTTTGAATTTGGCTACTCTTGTCGCAGCAATCTTGATCTCTTTCCCAGTCTGAGGATTCCTCCCCGTCCTGGCCCTCCTCTTCGCCACACAGAAGGTGCCAAACCCTGTGAGTGTCAGCTTGTCGCCCTTCTTCAACGCTTTAGTCACTGCACCTGCAAACGCATTCAGGGCCCTTTCAGCTGACACCTTTGAAATTTTGGCTTCCTTCGCCATGGCCGCAACCAACTCCGCCTTCGTCATTACAAATCACCTCCCTTTCTTCCAAGATTGTATTGACTCCAAGCGAAAACGAGGCTCATCTTATCCACTGTCTTTTAAAATGTCAAGTGTTTTGTGTCAAAGTTTTTACTTTTTGTGACAAAATTTGCAAGGGATAAAAATTGGGAAGCTCCACGCCCTAAAGAGCGTGGCTTCCCGGTAAGGTACTTTCCCAATTATATTCGTGCCCCTTGGCCGCCCCCTCAAGGACGGGGCTTGCGGGGCACTTGCCGGTCAAATGATCTTCCCTAGATGAACGAGCTCATCAATTCGGAGATCACCGCTTCAATACCTCCAGGCGTCTCTTCTTTAATCCGTTTGATTGCCTTTTCCACTTCGTTGTGAAGTTCTGGATTCTGCAGATCACTCAGGAACCGATAGATCCCGGCTCTCCTTCCAAGACGGAAGTTTTGCTTCTCTTCTTCAGAGAGAGCAAGGTATTGGGCGATGACCGCCAACATCTTCTCTTTCCCCTCAGGGAGTTTTCCCTCAACCTCTTCCAGGAGGTTCAGAATATGATCGCTCACAAAACGACTGCTGATTCCGTTGAGGTGCTCAATCAGAAGCTTCTCCTCCAGGACAACTTCCTCATCACTCATCAGGACGAATTCTTCTCTCGCGATCTTCTCATGAAGAGGCATGGTCTTCAATACTCTCAACGTTCGAACACGAATAAAGTCAGGATTGATTTGGCTGAGTACCCTTGCTGTTTCGATAGCGTGTTCACGCCACATCTTCTTGCCGCCCAGTCCGAGGACCACATATTCTGAGAGGGAGATTCCCGAATCCTTGACTCTCCTCCCTGCAATGACGTGTTCCTCCGCAGTCACCCCTTTTTGGATATACTCCAGCAAAGGATCGTAGCCTGTTTCCAGGCCAATGTGGATTCGAGACAGCCCCCCACGGTGAAGAGAGCGTAACTCATCCACACTTTTCTTTGAGATGGTTTTGCTACGAGCGTAGGTAGTGATTCTCTCCACGAAAGGAAATTTTTTTCGAAGGTAAGTCAACATCTCCACCACGTGATCCGTCTTTAACACGAGGCTGTTTGCGTCTTGGAGAAAAACATTCTTCCCTCCGGCGTAAAGCCAGAGAACGATACTCCGAAAGGCGTCAGGATAGTCCCTGGGGTTCTGCAGGACAAACCGAACCAGATTCGCCGTGATCTCCCCTCCCTCCCCGACCCTCCAAGACAGCGCCTTCAGTTCCTGGGCAATCTCAGAGACCGTATCGATGTCCTTCTTCACTTCCTCAACTGTTCTAAGGCTAAACTTCTGGTCCTTGTAGGTGTGGCAGAATTCACATCGGTTCCAAGGACAGTTCCTCGTCAGCCGCAGAAGAAGGCTCTGTGCCTCGCTTGGAGGTCGGATGGGACCTTGTTCAAAAAAGAGGTCTGTCACTTCTGTCCCTTTCGATTTCGTCGTTGGCCACTCACCGGATTGCATTGAAGATGCTCAAGGTCGTTCGGATCCATCTGAAGAATGGAGAAGATCTTTCTTTCGATCTCAACAGTTGCTTCTTCTAGTTTTTTGAGCTGGCCAAGAGACGTCCGACCCTTCCCGTAGCGATCTTTGAGGTCCTGAAATCTAGTCTCGAGAGAAACAATGCGATCGTGGCAGACCCTCTTGTCGGCATAGTTCACAACTTCTTCCTCTGAGACACAAGAAGGATTCCCTTCTTTCCAAATTTGAATGTGTTGGGCCACCACCTGTCCAATTCTGTCATACCCCATCTTCTTCAAGAGCTCATACCCCTGTTGGGCGTGATCTTCCTTCGTTGAAAGGCATTCTGTTTTGGCGAGATCATGCAGGAGTGAAGCCGCCTCCACCTGATCGGCATCGATCCGCTGTCCTCTCTTATTCAGCTCTTCACAGAGGAAGAGTGCCACCCTTGTCACCTCCAGACTGTGACTGACAATGTTACCCAGCATTCCACGCTGGTCCATGAGCCTCAGGCATTTTTCGCGCGATGGGGGTCTTTTCTTTGCCCTTTTTCGATTCATGAGGGATTCAGCCCATCGACCCATCTTCAGAAATCTGGCTCCATCGAAGATGACTTCGAGGTGCCACCTCTCTATTTTTTCAGAATCTCCCGGAGCGCGGCAATGAGATACTCAATGTTCTGAATCCGACACGCCTCACCCATCAAGCCGACGCGCCAGATCTTTCCTTTCACCTGCCCCAACCCTCCTCCCACTTCCATATGATAATCATTCAGAAGCCTCTTCCGCGTCGCGGCATCGTCTACTCCTGCGGGAAGGTAGGCTGAAGTCAACATCGGCAACCGATATCCTTCCTGGGCAAAGAGTTTGAAGCCGAGGTCCTCTAATTCCATCTTCAGGCGATCACCCAGGGTTTCGTGACGTTTAAATCTTGCCTCGAGTCCCTCCTCAAAAACGATCCTCAATCCCTCTCTCAGGGCATAGAACATGGAGGCAGGGGTGGTATGGTGGTAGGCTCTCTCTTCACCCCAATATTTTTCAAGAAGCGATAAGTCAAAATACCAGCTTTGGACCTTCGTCTTGCGTGAGTGGAGTACATCCGTCGCCTTAGGGCTTACCGTGATCGGAGAAAGTCCCGGTGGGACACTGATCCCCTTCTGGGTGCAGCTGTAGCAGATGTCAATTCCCCAGTGATCCACCTTCACCTCGCACCCCCCCAGAGAGGTCACCGCATCGACTAAAAATAGGGTGCCTGTCTTCTTACAGTAAGCTCCGATTTCTTCAAGGGGTTGCCTTATTCCTGTCGAGGTCTCGGCATGGATGATGGCACAGATCTTTGCCTCCGGGTGTTCTTTGAGGGTTTTGATCATTTGTTCAGGCTCGATGACCTTCCCCCATTCCTGATCGACTCGAATGACCTTCGCACCACATCGACTGGCCACCTCCGTCATCCTGTCCCCAAAAAACCCTTTGACGCCGATGACGACTGTATCTCCCGGTTCGACAAAATTGAAAAAAGAGGCTTCCATTCCACCCCCTCCCGTGGCAGGAAGGGCAAGGGTGAGACGATTCTTCGTCTGGAAAAGATCTTTCAACATCAACCTGATCTCGTCTAGACAGGTCAGAAGTTGAGGGTCGAGATAACCGATGACAGGGGTTGACATTGCTTGGTAAACTCGATAATGGACATTGCTTGGACCCGGCCCCAATAGAATGACGGATTGTGGTTTCCATTCTCCTACACTCAACTTTTCCATGATCATACCTCCTTTAAATCTAGTTTTAAGCCATCGCTGGCTGCAATCACCCTTACTCCTAGCTCTTTCTCGAGTTCAGCAGCAACCTTCCATGGTTTGGCTCGAATCATCGTCATCCCGAAATGAGTCAGAACGGTTAATCTTGGTTTCACTTTCTTAATGAGGGTCTTGACATCTTCGATGGAGAGGTGGTCGATCGGGGCATCTCCGGTAGGATTGAGCCGAACGACGTGGATCACCAACACCTCGCCGTTGTAAATCTTCGGGAGTTCAGCAAAGAACCGCGTATCCGTGATTAAAGAAACGGTACAAGGGGACAGATGAAAATTGATGCCATACGTTTCCCCTCGGTGGTGATGTTTCTCAGCTGTGGAAAACGAGATATCCCCAACCCGGTATGTCCTGTTTTCCGTGAGGATCTCAATTTTCTCAAGGGAATCTCTCAGATATCGCAGCACCACCGGATCATTTTCCAAGGCATCTTCAGGCGCAAACAGAATGCCTCTCTTTTTCAATCCTCCCTCGGTCATGGCCTCAATCATCACATTCACGTCGCCCGAATGGTCGAGGTGTCTGTGAGTCAGAAGAATGGCATCCAGTGTCGAGGGATCAAGTTTCGGTTTGCTACTGAGACACCGAACCAGGGCACCTGGGCCAGGATCAATCGAGAGGTTCGTCCTTTCAACCGACATCCAGAGGCCTCCTGAGGCCCGGAGTTGCTTCATCACCACAAACCTTGCCCCTGCTGTCCCGATAAACTTGAGGAAGGCGTTATTCGCCTTCGTCTCCATTTCCTAGCTCCTCTAATCTCTCATCGTCGAGGCCAAAATAGTGGCCCACTTCGTGAATCACGACCTCTCTAACTTTTTTCTCCACCTGGTCTTTGTTCCGGCAGACGGACTCGATGGGGTTCTTGAAAAGGGTAATCTTGTCTGGCAGGACGTTCCCGTAGTAAAACCCTCTCCGATCGAATGGGATTCCCTGATAGAGACCTAACAAGTGACGGGGAGAACGGAGTCCCATGTCTTCGAGGATTTCGCGAGAGGCCTCCTCTTCAACGACCACATCGATGTTTTCCATCTTGTTTTTGAGGAGCTTCGGCAATTTCTTCAATGCAGAGAGAACTGCGTCTTCGAATTCTTCTTGGCTCAATTTCATCCTTGGGAAGCTCCTTCGTCCTCATCCAGACACCTTCACCCGTTCCCAGGTTCCCGCATCCCCTTCTGCAAAAAAGAGGAAGGATTGCCTCCTCTTTCTATATTACCAGTCGCCGTCAAAGAAAACAACAACAGAGTCCCATAGGCGGATGATTTTTTCGTAACTGATCAAACTGACGGAAGTCAACCTTTCGACTCCTCGGCCTAAAGGCCGAGGCTTGCTCAAGGTTGACCCTGAGCCGCACTCCTTCACCCCGTTTCCAAAGGTGGCGCTAGACGCGACCGAACGGGTCAACCCTTCGAGGGAAGAGATGCAGGGTTCCCATCGCCTGTCATTTGCTAAGGTTTAGAGACTTGTGTTACAAATTTTTGTTAATTGCGGTTCAGCCTTATTCCTGGTGAAGTGGAATGTCTCCCGTGGCGAAGATTGAAATCGATCCCGAACGGTGTAAGGGTTGCGGCCTTTGCACTGTCTCCTGCCCGAAGTCGTTGATCCGTATCGGAGGAGAGATGAACCGACTCGGATTCTTCTATGCCTGTTGCGAACGTGGGAACACCTGCACGGGCTGCGCCATCTATCCCGGAGACTCGATTTACTACGATTCGAATATCCCTCACCGGGTCCAATGTCACGAAGACAAGTGGCCCGAATCCTGGCCGTGCTCTATACGGCCAATTCCTAATAGAGAGGACTATGAAAAAAAGGGGATTCCTCCTTCTGATTCTTGCATTTCTCATTCTGTGGATTCCAGGTTCTGGCGCCTGCCAAACCGCGATGAAAGTAGGTGCTCTGGTTCCTTTTGCTGGCCGCTGGGGAGACCTCGGTCGGGAATGTGCACGAGGGTTGCAGGATGGAGCAAGATGGATCAATCAACAAGGGGGCATTTTTGGACGAAGACTCGAGATCCTCGTCATTGAAGACACATCTCAAGTCGCTGAAACAGTGGCGGCCTACCGAAAACTGAATGAGATCGACCGCATCCTGGTTCTCTATACCTACTCTGCCGAAACCGCAATCAACCTTCAGTCTCATATTCATTTCAATCGGATCGCCCACGTTCGTGAGTTTCTTGCCATCCCCGTTGACCTACCCTTCTAAGTACCCTTATTTCTTTTCCGCCTCCCCCACTCCCCTGGATCTATCGAAGATCGGGCTTAAGTTCATCGCCGAAAATTCTGGCATTAAGGCAAAGAAACCCAAAATCCTCTTCGTCGGGTCCTCAGACTACCTTGATCGCCACTTCCTGGAAGAGGCAAAATCGGAAGCCTATCGTCTCGGTCTTGACGTCGGACCGGACGTTCTGTTTTCCGAGTTTTCTCCGTCGAAAGAAACCCCTTCCGCAGACAAGACGGAAAAACCCGGGGCGAAGGTCCTTGCCCCTGTAGTACAATACAATCCAGACTTCGTCTACCTCAGTTTGACTCCCAAAGAAGCTTTTTCAGTCCTCCAAGAGGCAAAGGACATCGGATGGAAAACGAGATGGATGATCCATGGGAAAGGCTTCGATGAAATGCTCGGACCTTTCGAAGGTGTCCTCGGCATTCAGCCTTTCTCGCCTTTTGGAGCAGACGTGCCTGGAATGATCGCCATCAAAGAAGCTCATCAGAGATGGCATCCCCACGACGTCCATACGGTCTCCTTTGTGGAAGGTTGGGTGACGGCTCAAATCATCGCGGAGGCCTTGGGGAGATCCCTTCCCGAAGAACGACTGTCTCGGGACGGGATTCGGAGTTCTTTGGAGAAGTTTCATGATGTTGTTCTTGGAGGACTCGTTCCACCCGTCACGATCACTTCGCAAGACCACCGCCCAAGTGTGGAGTCTCGTGTCTTTGTGGTGAAAGAAGGGAAGCTCGTTCCCCAAACAACATTTATCTCTTTAGAGAGGGAGCGGAAGAAACTTCCTTAGCTTCAGCCGTGGCTGGCTCAGGGGACCTGAGAAATAGGAACGATCGATGTTAAGAGTCAATGGCCATCAGGTTGCAGGAGTGATCTTTGATATTGACGGAACTCTCGTTGATTCCTTTGCAACGCTGGTCTCCGTGCTCAATATCATCCTAAAAAAGTACCAGCTGGCACCTGTCTCTGAAGAATTCTTGGCGTCTTGCTTCAGAAGAAATATGAATTTGGCGGAAACACTCCACGAAAGATATTCATCCTCTTTTGAAGAACCCTTCATCGAAACCCTCCGGAGTGACATCCTCGATCTCTTCCTGAAAGTGGAGGTGGAGGAGGTCAAACCTTTTCCCGGGGTTGACCGATTATTCGAGAAACTGAAGAACCATCAATTGAAAATCGGTATCGCGACCGGCAGGACGTCCCCTCCTGAAAACGAGTGGGCCCGGTTCCGAAGATACGGTCTGGAGAAGTATCTGGATGCCCTCGTCACCTCCCGGGAAGTTAAGGAACGCAAGCCCTCACCGGACGCCATCATTGAATGTGCCAGAAGATTAGAGATTCCTTTGGGACAGTCCCTGGTGGTGGGGGATACAGAATCAGATGTCATCGCAGCCAGACGGGCTGGAGCCATTGCCGTTGCCGTATCCACGGGGCAAGAGTCTTCCGAGAATCTCAAGAGTCAACACCCCGAACTCCTTTTTGAGAATCTTGAAGCCTTTTCTTTGTTTCTGGATAAAGAGACAAACAGAAGCTCAGAAGGTGCTCCTCCCTGAGTGAAGCTCTCTGCGCACAGCGCGGGGCTTCCCGGCAATGATTTATCATTTATATTGTGCCCCTTTACCCCGCCCACAGGGCGGGGCTTGCAGGGCACGCTCCGGTCACCGTTGTCCATCCGTGTTTGAAGGTTTAAGATCTCACATTTCCAAACATTGACCAGCAACGTCTTGAGCGGAACCTCTCCAAAAGGAATACCTGTACGTTACCCCCTTACCGCGCGGCACACTTCGATCCTACGGAGGTGGACCTGCTCACCCGCAGCGGTTCAGTGGCGGATCCTATTGCGAAGGGCCTCGTCACGCCCCCTTGACAAACCATCGTTCATCAAAGTCCAGAGGCTAGTTAGGTTCACCTGTAAAGCCCCGCCTTTGAAACGCGAGCGGTGCACCGCGAGGGCGGAGCAGATCGACCTCTGTGGACGACTGGGCGACCCAGTAACTGACAGGCTAATCGGTCCTCCACTTTTTTCCTTGAAATCTTGGAAAAGACTTGATAGGATGCAACAAGAGAGAGGAGGTGGGGACGATGGCCGTAAGGGTGATTATCGATCGGAAGGTTAAGAGGGGGAAGGCCGCAGAGTTGTCCAAGCTGCTTCGAGAGTTGAGATCGAAGGCGATGCCTGCCAAGGGCTACATCTCGGGCGAAACACTTCGGTCCTTGGATGATCCCCAGAATTATGTCGTGATTACCACGTGGCAGAGCGCCGACGACTGGAAGACGTGGGAGAAAAATCGCGAGAGAAAGAAGATTCAAACCAGAATCGAGAAGCTGATGTCTCGTCCCACAAAAGCAAGAATCTACGTTTACGCGTAAAGGCGCTTGAGCCGATCGTTCATTCCCTCTGCCTGCGGGATGGGTGATCGGGACTCCATTTTTGTCTGAGGATGGCGGCGTTCCGGATCGGGGACAAGCAGTCATTCCTGAAGATTCTACTGGCGTGGCTAAAGTCTCTTTTTAGGAATGGAGAAGGCCTCTGCCATCACCACTCTTTTTTATTGGTCCTTGACAAATCTCGTTGAGCATGGTAGAAAGGCTCAACACCGGTATGAAAGTCCTTGTCTTAAAATCCGTGAAGTGGACCTCCAAGACCCTCGATTCGTCGGGGGTCTTTTTTTATGTCCAAATCGTATTCCAATAATGACTTACCGTAGATCATAAAACAGAGACATGGCTTTTCGAAGAACGAAAACAGTCAGTGAAGCTCCTCGCCCCTGCCTACCGCCGGCAGGCACAGGGCTGGGCTTCCGGGAAATGGTGACATCATTCTAGGGTCGGCTTCCCTCCCCGTGGGATATTCAGCCGACTTGCCCGTGAAATAAGGAGTGGAATGTGATCGGACACCGACGCAAGGCTACCCTGGCTCTTGAAGATGGGACGACGTACGAAGGATGGTCTTTTGGAGCGTCTCCCGGAAATTAGATGGGTGAGAGGTGGAGGGTTCAGGTATGGGAATATTGACGAAGGAAGAAATCTTGAAAGAGATCGGCCGGGGAACCATCAGCATCGACCCCTCGATAGACATCAGGTGGGTCCGGGATCGATTGACCTCCGCCTGGGCAACGAGTTTCGGGTATTTAAGAAATTACGGAATGCCCTCACGGTGGATGAACAACTCTCTCTCGAAGACCTCACCGAGCGGGTCGCAGGTGAAGAGTCCTTTACGCTCATGCCGGGCGAGACGGTCTTGGGCATCACCCTCGAGAGAATCAAACTGCCGCCGAACATCTGCGGGTGGCTTGAAGGACGGAGTCGCTTTGCCCGAATCGGGCTAGTCATTCATATGACGGCAAGCTTTGTTCAACCTGGGATCGATAATCGACAGGTTTTGGAAATCGGAAACTTAGCCCCCTTCCCTCTCGTTCTGAAGCCCGGCGTCCGAATCTGCCAGATCATTCTGGAACGAACGGAAGGAGAAGCGTCGTATCGGGGAAGCTTCATGAACCAGGATCGGCTATGAACGCGACTCAAAAGAACCACGGGTGATGCTGACATCGTTGATTGTCGCTTTCGCATGAAACCATGAATCGTTACTCCATCGCCTCAATCATCGGTATCTTGGTCCTGTGGGAACTGTTGGTCAGGGGACTTCACATTCCTAAATTTCTTCTTCCTGCCCCCACGACCATCGTTTCCTATGTCTATGCAAAAGCAGAGTTGTTGGCTCTTCACACCGCTATGACCTTGATCGAGGCGGGGCTTGGGTTCATCATTGGCTCGTTCTTGGCGATTGCGATTGCCGTCTTCTTCCTCTGGTCTCGCCCTTTAAAAGAAATGTTTTATCCGTATGCGGTCATCCTCAACAGTACTCCGATCGTGGCCATCGCGGCCCCCATCGTCATTATCTTTGGGAGCGGCATGGGGTCAAAGGTCATGACCGCCTTGATCTGTGTCTTCTTCCCGGTGCTCGGTCCCACCTTCAAAGCGCTCGCATCCGCGGGGGCCTCAGAGATGAAATGGATGGATTCGTATCACTCTTCTGGTTGGCAGAAGTTCAAATATCTACAATTTCCATCCGCCCTTCCGCAGATCTTGGCAAGCTTCAAGGTCGCCTGGACCTTAGCCGTCATTGGCGCCGTGGTCGGAGAAGTCTTTGGGGCGTACAGAGGGTTGGGATTTCTCATCGTCGACGCTATTTACATTATGGACACCCCTCGGGTCTTTGCCAGCATCATCGCCTGTTCCCTCCTTGGACTTTCTTTTGTTGGAATCATCACGCTGATGGAAAAAAGACTAATCGCATGGCATGTCTCAGCGGAAAGGAGGTGACGCGTAAGCGCGAGTTTCGAGTGAAGCCCACCGCCCACAGGTCGGGGCTTCCGGGAGATGTAGATATGATTAAAGGGTCGGCTTTCCTCCCCGCCCCTGCCTATCGGCAGGAAGGCGGGGTATCAAGCCGACTTGCCCGCAAAGAGTTCGGCGTTGGAAGTTCAAAGAGAGGAATGAGGGAGTGAAGGATTGGGAGTAGGTACGTTGTTGATTCAAGAATCATTAGGTGAATTGTAACGGTGGAGAAAGTCGGAGTGAATCGTTGTCTTTATATCGGTGACCCTTCGTTGACTCCGAACTCATTACTCCGAACTGCATTCGAAAGGAGGAAAGCAAAATGAAAAGAAGTGGATTCGTATGGATGGTTCTGATTCTCGTTGCTCTCCCATTTTCTGCACTCGCCCAGGAGGCCATCGTCCATGAAGCATGGTTCGTTCACATGGAGTCTGCAGGAGGTTGGGTGGCTGTAGACAAAGGATTCTACGGAAAGGTGAAGGTCACGGAGGTTCAGGGAGGACCTGGAGTCTCACCCATTCAAAAGGTCGTGGCCGCTGTCCGGGCTGGCAAGATCGCGTTTGGAAATGACTACCCCGAAAACATCTTCCGGGCCCGTGAAAAGGAAGGGGTCGATCTGGTGGCGGTGAGCGTGGACTTCCAGACGAGTGCCATGCGCATCATCAGCTGGAAACCGATCAAGTCCGCCAAAGACATCCAGGGAAACTTCGGGATCTGGATCGGCTACGATGCAAAGTCAAAGTGTGCCGTGGGGAAAGGGTGGGAGAAACAATTCACCATTCAAAACCAAGGGGGCGATATCAAGCCCTGGCTCGTGAACCAGTGGCCTTTGGCCTCCGCGATGACCTACAATGAACTCATCACCGCTCAGCGTGAAACGAAAAAGATGGGCAAGACGTTCTACACCACAGACTACAAAGACCTCGGAATCGATTGGATGGACAATGTCCTGTTTACGACGGAGGAAGTGATTAAGAAGTATCCTGACGTGGTTCAAGCGGTCGTCACCGGGCGATACAAGGGGTTCAAATGGGCCCTCGAGAATCCCAAAGAGACCTTCGAGAACTTGAAGAAGATTAACGATGGTCTCGACCTAAGCCACGAGATGGATGCCGTGGATCCCATGAAAGCCCTCATGGTGACCGCTGACACGAAGAAAGGTGGTTTGGGATACATCCAACCCAAGAAGTGGGAAAATGTGGCGAGAGATATGACCAAGGTGGGTCTTCTTGACAAGATGCCAGAGACGAAAAAGGCTTTCGCAGAAAAATTTCAGAGTGGAGTGACCCCTTAGAAAAGTTGCCCTAGGTTACCCAATCTATGACGCCCGGCATTCCAAAGTTTGGGAAAGAGAACCATCCTGAAAAGGCCAGGGGCAAATGGGTACCCAATTTTTCTCAGGTCTGAGAGCGTTTACCCCCTTTTCCTCCTTTGCCTACGGTTTGGAGTCGTAGGCAAAGGAGAGTCATTCCATAAGGAATCGGAGGCATTCGATGGCGGAGAGAATTTTTCTTGAGGATGTTGGCAAACCTTACAGCCGAACCTCTATAGGCCATGCGAGAACGTGGGAGGTTCGCGATCTTTTTCAAGATCCGACCCTGCCTCCTCTCATGGTTGTCGTGGAGAGTGAGATGGGCCGGCGTTTCCTTCTGGGAAGAGGGATGTGTGGTCGTCCAAAGTTCAACATGATCCGGTATATTGCCAAATCCTTCGTCGAGTTGTTCTTTGAACAACTGAAAGACAAAGATCTGGCTCAATATCTCATTCTTCGAGGTGCCTACCCATTTGACCTTCAATTTGCCTTGGGGGTGGCTCCGCCGTTTGACACGTTCTTGCTCCCCACGGGGTTCATTAAACTCCAGAGACTCCTCAACCGAGAGGGCACAGACTGGGAGATCCAGAGCCACACGCTCATTGGAGACTATCGTGGAGATACATGGCTCATCCCCGACACCGCCCTTGCCTCGGGTTCAACCATCGCGTTTTTTCTCCACCATGGGTTCCCCTATCACCGTCCTAAACAGGTTTACGTCTTCACGGCGTGTGGCAGTCTCGAAGGAATCCGAAGGATCTACAAAGAATGTCAAAAGGCACATGTGAGACTCATTCCCGTCTTCTCCCAATGCATCTTTGAAGTCTCCAAAGTGGGCAACCTTCCCGGACTCCCTCTCACGGATCTTTCTGTCGTCAGTCCTGGATCCATCACCACCAAGGACTTTTACGAGACGGCGTTTCAACGATTTCAGAGCACGCGCATGTGCTGCGTGGGTGACATCGGCGAGAGTCTGGAAGATCCCGTAAAATATACCCTCCACACCCTCTGGGAAATGCAGATCCTCGGGATGGATCCCCAGAAAGAGGATTGGTCCAGTTGGACCCTTCAAGTCCGGGATGAAAAATTTCAGAAAGCAGTGCACGATTTCAATCCTGCGGTTTACGACTACTTTAGTAAGCATTGGGAGCAGAAAAAGGGATGAATCAAGAGTCGCTTCCTCCGGTCGCCATCCGCTTCGTCGATGTCCGAAAGCATTTTAGAGACCGGGATGTCGAAGCCTTGGGAGGGATCGATCTCGAGATTTTTCAGGGGGAGCTGGTTTCGCTCATCGGACCCTCTGGATCAGGGAAGAGTACTCTTCTGGAACTCCTCGGAGATATTGGTGACGAGGGAGGACCTACCGAAGGAACCATCTTCATCGACGGGAAAACGCCTGAGGAATTAAGAAGAGGAAGAGGCTACGGAATTGTTTTTCAAGAATCGACGTTGTTCCCATGGTACCGTGTTTTTGAGAATTGCCTTCTTCCCTTCCAAATCGCCAAAAGCAAACTTCCCAGGGAGGAACAGATCCACCGCATCGAAACCCTTCTCGAGATGGTGGAGCTGGACAGAAAATTCTGGTCTTACTATCCCAAAGAACTCTCCGGGGGGATGCAACAGCGTGTGGCCATTGTAAGAGCTCTTGCCCTCGACCCCCCTCTCCTGTCTGATGGATGAACCCTTCGGAGCCCTTGACGATCTGACCCGAAAATCGATGCAGATGCTTTTGCTTGGGATCTGGGCAAAGACCCAGAAGACGATCCTCATGGTGACCCATTCCATCTCAGAAGCGTGCTTCATGTCCGATCGCGTCGTGGTCCTCTCCCATCGGCCCGGCCGAATCAGCAGGATCTTCACCATTCCTCTGCATAGACCCCGTGACCGAATGATGGTGGAGACGAAAGCTTTTGCTCGAATCTGCGGGATGGTAAGGGAAGCCCTTGGATCAGGCGGCACGCTGGAGGAGGAGGGTTCGATTAAAGAGTAAGAAGAAGTAGTGGAACTCGGAGTAAAATAATGAAACCCTTTTATGGAATCAAACAAGCTGCGTTGTTCGAAAGTCTCCGAACTCCGAACTCACTCCCAACGGTTATTCAGTGTACTTGCCGTATTCAATGACCACTTGATCAATCCCTACCAATTCTTTCAATTCAACATTCACCGAATCCTGCTTCGACGTCTCTAATATCTTTCCTATGTAGTCTGCGTGGATAGGGAGCTCGCGGTGTCCCCGATCAATCAGAACAGCCAGCTCAACCCGGCGCGGTCTGCCGAGATCGAGCAAGGCATCGATCGCTGCTCGGATCGTTCGGCCTGTGAAGAAGACGTCGTCTACAATGAGAACGTGTTTATCTTCGACGGAAAAATGAATTTCTGCTTTCTTCACCTCAGGGGTTTGGCTGAGCCGGGTCCAATCGTCTCGATACAGGGTGATGTCGATAATTCCCGTTGGAAGATCAACTCCCCTCTTCAGAAGAATCTTTTTACGAAGACGGTCTGCCAGATAAACCCCTCCGGTGCGGATTCCCACTAGAACCATCTCTTTAAGCTCGGGATGTCGCTTCAGGAGATCATCACAGATACGGTCGAGGGCCCTGTCGATGTCTTTCTCTGTCTGAACCACTTTTTTTCGTGAATCCATCTCTAATGTCTCTCTACATCGCCCACCTGCCTGGAAGAAGATCAGGCGGCCCGCCCTCTTAGAATTTATCCTCGGGTGTGATAGGTCAGAGGGTGGCCTATTCCTTCCTCACGTTTCAGCACGGCGATTTTATTTGACATGACTGGGCAAATCGTCGTGGTGCATTCCATACATTATTCTTTGGGGTAAACATCGCAGATAGTTTCTGAACAAGAAAAGGATCCGCCGCTGAACCGCTTCGGGTGAACTAACCCACCCTCTGACCTGAGGTATTTCCGACCTTGACTGAGGCTGTATACTCTATCACGAAAATCTCTTCTGCTTCGGTCTTCGCGACCACCGTAGCACAACAAGACCCACGAGGGCGATTCCGACGAGAATGGCGACTATAATGTACCATGGAGGGAGAAGAGTCTTTTCGACCCCTACGGAAGCAAGCAATGCAACCTCCTTGACCGGCTTCCCATCATTCTGGATAATGGCTTTGGCCAGGCGCTGGTCCTTCTGGATAGGAGCCACGACAAACGGAGGCAACTCGGGGGCCACTGTCACTGACTGTTCCTTTCCTTTTGGAACCGTCACTCGGCCATCTTCTGCTGCCGTCAACATCACCTCTTTCTGTTTTCCTCTCTTTACCTTCACCGGACCAAAAGAACTTCCTCGCTTGACCGCCTCCACGGTGGTAAAGTTCCTGAACCCATGCTCCAGAAGTTTCTGGGCCTCTTGAGATCGCTGCTTGATCCTGTCACATCCCATGACCACTGCAATCATTCTCTGGCCATCCCTCTTGGCTGTTGCAAGGAGATGATAGCCGGACTCCTCTACATGTCCTGTCTTCAATCCATCCACTCCGATATTCTTCTGAAGAAGGGTGTTTCGGTTCCCTTGCCGAATGCCATTGTACTCATATTCTGTGGTGGAGTGAAAGACGAGTGACTCTGGATGATCGGCAAGGTATCGACGGGCAAGGAGAGCCATATCGAAGGCAGTCGTGATCTGGCCCGGAGCTGGCATGCCATGGGAGTTGACAAACCTTGAGTCCTTCATCCCGAGAAGCTGCGCCTTCTCATTGATTTTGGAAACAAAGGCCTCCTCTGAGCCTGCCATGTGTTCGGCGAGAGCAATGCAAGCATCATTCCCTGAGGCAATGGCGATGCCCTTGAGAAGATCCTCTACCCTCACCCGGTCTCCCACCTTGATGAACATCTTTGATCCGTCAATCCTCCATGCCTTTTCACTGACCGTCACCAAGTCGTCCATCTTGAGCTGGCCCGCTCGGATCGCATCGAAGGCAAGGTAGAGGGTCAGAAGTTTGACAAAACTCGCAGGAGCGATCTGTGCTTGTGCATTTTGCTCGTACAGAATTTGTCCCGTGAGGCCATCCATGAGGAGTCCCGAGTGAGCATCGACACTGAACCCGCCCTTCTCCGCTGAAGGGTTCTCACTCTTCTGGCCGCTCTGTGAGGAGGGTGAACTCTTGGCAGTTCGAGAAGTCTTGGCTTTCGGGCCTGGTTTTGGCTGTTTTTGAAAACGAAGTTCCGACTCCAGCCCAAATGAAAACGACGGCTACCAGAATCGCAATCCACCCCAGTCTCACGTAATGCCTCATTTTTCCCTCCTGAACCTTTATGAAAAAGCGATAATGAGTTTTACTCATAACCCATCCAATCCCTCTTTTCAAACTGATTCTAAGTAGTTCCGGATCATGGCAGAAAAAATTCACTGGGTTAGCAAAGGGAAAGCGTCCCCTGTAACTTCCAAGGCAAAATGTCTCCTATGGACAGGGACAAGAAATCATGGGTCAGATGCATTTGCATCGGTGGTCCGTGATGGGTTTGGTAGAGGTAGGAAGGATCACCTTGAAGGAGGCGAGGAAAAAGATCGGTTAGCCCTCAAACAAGCCATATGGCGGGAGTGAACGACCTCCGCCCAGCCGCTGGGGGCTGGGCGGAGGAAATCAGGCTACTTCTTGGCCATCGCTTCCAGCTTTGATCCGTCGATCTCGACGACGAGCGCGCCGATCGGCTTCTCCTCAGAGAGAACGGGAACCGAAATCTGGATCAAGTAGACGTTGTCTTCCAGCGCTGGGTCGCCCTGCCAGGTCTTACCAGTGGTAAAGGGCACATCGAACTTTGCGGAACCCTTGTGGATGTAACTGCCGGTCTTATCGGTGAAGGCGACCTTCTCCCCCTGGGCTGCGTTTAGGAAGGCTCCGACACAGATTCCGTCGGTCCCTGCCATCTCAGCGGCAAGAAACTTTCCGGCTTCGTTGTTGATAAAGCCTTGAACGATGGGATCGCTCTCAGGAACGGTCTTCCACTTCGCGTTGTCCATGCCCGGAATCGGCCCCTTTGCGTTCTGCGCAAGCACGGCTTCAACCACGACTGGGCTTGCCGCCCAGCCTTTCGCGCTCCAAACCTGCCAGGTGATGTTCTTCTGGATCTCCTCCATCACTGCGAAGCACGATTCCGCCTTTGTTGTCGCTTTCGGTCCTGTGCAGGCCAAGGCCGCCACCAACATTACCATCACAACAGCCACCATTCCTATTACACGTCGCATAACCCTCCTCCTTCCGTGGCAAACGCCACTTCTTTAGAATGGATAAATAATGAGAACTTGCATTGGTTGCGTTGAATATACAAAAGAGGGAATAGTCTGTCAAGAAAAAATTGACACAAAAAATTCACTTGACAAACACTCTCAGATTTAGATATGGTTCTATTCGACAAGGCACAGTAATGTTTTGTGCCTTGTTTCGACTCTGGAATGGGTCTTCCAACACGTGACATGCAACCAAGCCTATTCCCTCCCTTCTTTTTTTTCTCGCTTTACAGTTCAGACGGATTACTTACTGACAAGCCGTTCCTGAGTTCCCAAACATGTAGCCATACGCCATTGAAAGGAGGTGAATCTCCATCAGAGGCTAGTTGGTCTTCGTCCAGCTAATATACCTAACTAATTTAAGCATAAAAGGAGGTCTAACCATGAGCAAAGGAATCTTAAGTGTATGCTGTCTTACTCTCTGTTTCCTCGTCGCGGGCACTGCCTACGCTGCTTGGGTACCGAGCAAACCTGTCGAATTTGTTGTGCCTGCCGGGACAGGCGGTGGTGCGGACCAGATGGCTCGATTCATCTCCCCGTTTATTTCGAAGTACAACCTTTCTCCCAGGCCATTTATTGTCGTGAACAAATCAGGGGGAGCGGGCGCTGAAGGTTTTATGTATGTCAAGGGGAAAAAGGGTGACCCACACACGGTGATTATCACCCTTTCGAATCTCTTCACAACCCCTATGGCAACCGGCGTTCCCTTCAGTTGGAAGGATCTAACACCGATCGCCCGTCTCGCGCTCGACTACTTTGTGCTCTGGGTCAATGCCGAGTCTCCTTATAAGACGGCAAAAGAGTATCTTGATGCTGTCAAAAAGGAGCCAGAGAAATTCATCATGGGGGGCACGGGAACCGCTCAGGAGGATCAGATCATCACCATCATGATGGAACAGGCCTTCGGTGTAAAGTTTACCTATGTCCCGTTCAAGGGAGGCGGCGATGTGGCCGTTGAACTGGTGGGTAAGCACACCAACTCTTCGGTCAACAACCCCGCAGAGGCTGTCAGCCACTGGAAGGCAGGGAGGCTCAGACCCTTGGCCGTCATCGACCACGACCGCATTGCGCTGCCAGATTGGGACAAAATTCCAACCCTGAAGGAAGCAACGGGAGTGGATCTGAGTTACATGATGCTTCGTGGCATCTTTGCACCCCCTGGCATCACAAAAGAGCAACAAGACTACTATGTGGATTGTTTAAAGAAGGTCACCGAAGTTCCGGAATGGAAAAAATACGTATCCGACATGGGGCTTAAGGCTGCCTTTCTCACCGGGCCCGATTACGTGAAATGGGTCGGAGAGCAGGAAGAGATACATAAGGCACTCATGAAAAAAGGAGGTTTAATCAAATAGTAGTAACGGGACAGCCTCTGATCTGGGAACGCAATCTTGGAGGGTTCCCTGATCAGAGGCTTTTCATCATTATTCCCAGTTCTTGTGGCGAAAGGAACTGCGTGTCTAATCTTCAGCGGCTCAGGAGGCACGGCCAGGACCCGCAAGGAAATGGGTTGGGAATCAACGCGGTACGCAAGAAGGAGGAAAAATGCGAAAGGCCGATATTGTTCTCGCCTTGTTCTTAATGTTGATCGGGCTTCTGGTTGTCTGGGATTCGGTCAGGCTGGGTTATGGATGGGGCATGAGCGGTCCGGAAGCTGGCTTTTTCCCGTTCTATATGGGCCTAGGGGTTGTGATCTGCACCTTCTTTATTGCCCTGAGGGCGATTAGAATTTTCAGGAAGGAAGGGTCTGGAAAACCTCTTATCTTACCAGGAGGTCTGCCCCCGATCCTTTGGATCTTGCTTCCAGCGGTTGGGATGCTTCTTCTCACGGAACTGCTCGGCCTCCACCTGGCCACCGTCGTCTATCTCGCGTTCTATATGGGGGTCGTAGGAAAGATCAACTGGAGCAAGGTGATCCTGATCAGCATCATTGTTCCCTTCGCGATCTACATCGTCTTTGACAAGATTTTCTTGATTCCCCTGCCGGAAGGTGTGTGGGGTAAAAACATTTTGGCTCTCGTGCCCTTTTGATCTGTTCGACAGGAAGGAGGAACAACATTGGATATCTTCTCAAATTGGATCATGGGCTTGGGCGTGGCCTTACAGCCGTACAATGTCATGATCGCTGTTGTCAGTCTCATCTTAGGAATCATCGTCGGTGTGCTGCCTGGCCTGGGTGGAGCGAATGGATGCGCGATCCTCATCCCTATTACCTTTGCTATGAATCCTACCGCAGGGGTCATCATGCTCGCATGTATTTACTGGGGAGCGCTTTACGGGGGCGGCATTTGCTCCATCCTTTTTAACATACCAGGAGAACCGTGGGCGGTGGCAGTCACCTTTGACGGATACCCTATGGCAAAGGCCGGAAGGGCTGGCAAGGCTCTGGTGTTGTCTTTTTTGTCGCATGGTTTTGGAGCGATTATAGGCGTGATCCTGCTCACCTTTTTTGCCCCCATCATTGCAGAATTCGCCTTAAGGTTTGGACCTCCCGAAACCGCTGCCGTCATGGTGCTCACCTTCAGCGCCATGACGCGACTGGGTGGAAAATCCGCTTTGAAGTCACTGGTGTCTATCTTTCTCGGCTTTATTCTGGCAGGCGTTGGGATGGATATCGTGAGTGGAAAACTCCGAATGACGTTTGGCACGATCCCTCTCATGGGAGGGTTTAACTTCATCGTGGCAGTCATCGGGCTGTTCGGGATTGGAGAGATCTTCCTGACCGTTGAGGAAGGCCTCAAGATGGAAGGGGTCATAGCCAAGGTAACGTTTAAAGACATCCGGGAAGGGCTCAGGGAATTATTCCGATTCCGGAAGATACTCCTTATGAGCTCTTTGATTGGTTGTTGGCTGGGCATTCAGCCAGGCGGAGCCACACCGGCTTCTTTCATGGCTTACGGCTTTGCCAAAAGCTCAGCATCGGACAGAGACCAATACGGGAAAGGAGCCTCCTCTGGCATCATCGCGCCCGAGGCTGCAGCCCACGGGGCGGGTACGGCAGCGACGCTTCCCATGATTACGTTGGGTATTCCAGGTTCTCCCACCATGGCGGTCATCATGGGTGGGCTGATGATCATGGGCCTTCAACCTGGGCCCATGCTCTTCAAGGAACATGCTGATTTCGTCTGGGGACTCATCGGCAGTATCTGGGTGGCCAATTTTGCCGGCATCATCCTTGTGATGGCCTTCGCTCCCCTCTTTGCGGCGATCCTTAGGATCAAGTTCAGCATCTTGATGCCGATCATTATCTATGTCTGCGCGATTGGTGCTTATGCCGTTAACAATAGGATGATCGATATCTATTACATGATCGTCTTCGGCATCGCTGGGCTCTTTTTCAAGAAACTCGACTATCCTATGGCTCCCATGGTTCTGGCCTTGGTCCTTGGAAGTATGGCCGAGGCAGCAGCGAGGCAGGCTCTCATTATGGGCCGCGGGAATCCCCTGATTTTTTTCAGACCTCCCATTGCCCTGCCCTTGATGCTGGTGGCTCTCTTCCTTTTCTTTTTGCCCACGTTCACCAAGTGGAAGAAGAAGCTTTCAGCTAAGAAAGCCCCTGTCTAATCAAGTCCCGTTCTCGGATGAAATAGAAAAAGAAGCTCTCGTCAAACGCACGAGAGCTTCTTTTTTGACTGTTGCTTTGCCCGGGACGTCACTTTCCGTTTGTTTCATCACTTGACTCACACAGGCTTGGAGGGCCTTCGAAAGCTGAGATCGCATCTGTTCTCGAGTTCCCTCAGGAGTGTAGCCCAGTTCCCGTTCTGCCTTTTCCCAACTCAAATCCCACACTTCATTCAAGAAAGCAGGGCCCTTCCCAAATCGCTCATGTTCGACGCTATAATCTTCCCTCTCTCCCGATGTGAGATAGGGCTCCCTACTTCTACACCTGGCCGGAAGCTTCTTGTTTCGCTAGGACTTCATCCATGGCCCTTCCCAAATCGGTCATGGTTACGAATGCTCCCCAGCACCACCCACGATCAGAATCCGCATCGCTCTATCCCCCCAAAAAAGGCTACCCCGCCACGATTTGGGCGGGGTAGCCTCAAACAGACCAAGAACACACCTCTGAGAAATATGGTCTCACACCTTGGGCGTCGGGATCGGAGCCTCCACAGCAATGGCCTTGATCCTCGAGATCTTCTCGTCCACAAAAGCCTGCATCTTGGCGATGTGTTGCTCTTTCAGGTGGGCGAAACGGCCCTGGTATTTCATATACTCACCCACGGGTTTGTATTTCTTTGGAATGTGTGAGTATTTATACTCCCCATTTTCCCACTCGTAGAGGGTCCACATGCCAGTCTCCACAGCCAGCCGCCCCATCTCTCGGGTCAGCTTCTCGTCAAACTTCCATCCCTTTGGACAGGGAGCCAGCATGTGCAGGAAGGTCGGACCGTCATAGTTTAGCGCCTTTCGCACCTTGTTCATGAGATCCAGCGGATAGGTGATGCAGGTCGTCGCCACATATTTCACCGCAGGATGCCCCCCGATCACCAACTGGGGCGGATCCTTGGGGAAGAGCGTCTTTCCTTCGGGGATCGTCTTTCCCTGGAGGCGTGAACGTGGTGTTCGCCCCGTACGGGGATGTTGGAGAGGTCTGGATCCCCGTGTTTGCGTAGGACTCATTGTCGTAGCAGATGAAGAGAGCATCATGGCCACGGTACATCATGGCGGACATGGCCTGAAGTCCGATGTCCACGGACCCTCCGTCTCCTGCCATACAGATTACATTAGGGAACGGTCCGTTATACTTCTTCTTTCGAGCAAGAATCTTGTAAGCAGCCTCAATCCCTGAAGTCACAGCCCCACCGTTCGTAATCTGAGAGTGAATCCAGGAAACCGCATAGGGCGTACAGAGATAGCTCGAGTTTGCCACATACATGCAGCCTGTCGGACCAATAAAAATGGTGTTGGGGCCGGCAGCCTTGGCAACCAAACGGTAGTTGAGTGCTGGACCACAACCTGCACAGGTCCGGTGACCCGGTACGTACATCTCATCCCTCGGTGCTCCTCGGAGGGATTTGATGGGTTCCAATATCTGCTTTTTATAATCAAACGCTTGCGCCATAGTTTACGCCTCCTTTTCTTCTCCGAATCCGATCCAGTAGACAACCTTGTGGGTCTTGTTGTCCTTGACCATCTTCTGGAGGATCTTCGCCATGTAGTAGAAGTCTTCGAGCATCACCACATCTCCACCCAGACCTGCCATGAACGAGGTCACCATGGGCCGCTTCGGCAGATCGTAGAGGGTTGCCCTGAGTTCGTGAATCAGGTTGCCACCTCTTGTGGCTCCACCGTAAGAGGTGCTTGTCTCAACGGAAGCCACGGCCTTCACCTTGGAGAGGGCTTCGGCAATCTGAATCGTGGGCCAAGGCCGCATCCAGCGGGGTCGCACCATCCCAACTTTCAATCCCTGTTTTCGCAGGGTATTGATGGCATTCTTGCACGTGTTGGCATGGGCTCCTTGGATGAAGAAGGCATACTGGGCATCCTCCATCTTGTAGGTTTCAATAAAGGGGTCCAGTTTTCGGCCGAAGATGCGGTTGAAGTCACCGATCGCCTCCTTGATCACCTTGGGAACCTCCAGAAAGGTGGCCGCTCTCTGGGCATCCATGGGCGCTCCCTGGTCTGGCCTGATCTGCGGGCCATGGGAAACCGGACAAGTAGGACTGAGCGGATGAGGCGCCTTGTAAGGGGGCAAGAACTCCCTCACCTGGGACATCTCTGGCAGAATGACTTTATCCGGGATATGGGAGAGGAAGTAGCCATCCTGACAGACAAACTGGGGCAACATGACCCGAGGATCCTCTCCAACGCGATAGTTGATCAATGTGTTGTCAAACACTTCCTGGGGGGTGGCTGCCCAACCCATCAACCATCCCTGGTCTCGAGCCGACATGGCATCTGTGTGCTCTGAACCGAAGTCTCCTGGGGGGTCGAGGGTTCTATCGGCGATGGCCATCTGAAGCGGGTACCGACCACCGGCTGCTGGGCTGTAAACTTCGAAGGCATAGGTTACGCCTACGCCAGAGCTTCCTGTGTAGGCGCGTGCACCGCAAGCCGAAGCTCCAAGGACGACGGAAACCTGGGCGTGCTCGCCCTCGCCATGGAGAAACTCGGCGTCCAACTCCCCATTGGCCACCATCTTGGATAATTCCATCATGATGGCCGTGTAGGGTCGGATGGGAAAGGAACAGATGACTTCGACCTCCGCGTATTTTGCTCCCTGTGCTGCGGCTGCGCAGCCGCTGAGCAGTTTCTCTTGTGCCATAGTATTCCTCCTTAGAAAGGTTTCTCCAAGCGAACCACCCCGTCCTCAAAATCAAGCTCTGGAACGGGCTTAAGGGCATCCGCAGGGCAATCGTTGATACAAATCTGGCAACCTTTGCAGAACTTCCAGTTCCACTCCATCTTTTCTGTTTTTTCATTAAAAGACCAACAGGAATCTGGACACGCGATATAACACGTGAAACATCGTGTGCACTTCTCGTCGTCAATCACCGGGCGGACGATCCGCCAGTTTGATGTGATGAAGAGCTCTTGCTGCCTCACCGGTGCAGGCGTGATGGCTCCAAAGGGTACAGCACGATCCTCGGGAACATTGATCGTTCCGAAGATATCCTCGGGAACGACGGCCCTCCTTGCAGGGGCCTTGGCCACTGCTTTCTTGACGCTGGGTTTCGAGCTTCTGGCCATCCCCTTTGCGCTCTTTACTTGCTTTCCTTTTCCTTTCTGAGTTTTTTGTGCTTTTGCTTTCACTTTGTCTCCTCCTTACCTGTCATCCATGGCGATGGGTTTTCCGTATGATCATTCTGGAGATTGCTTTGGGCTCAACTTCCCCAGAAGTAGACCGACCGAGGCATCCGGTATTTTTGAATCTTCACTTCCTGGTAGCCACGATCCATGGCAGCCACGTCGCTGATGACCTTCGCAAGATTCTCCTTCTTCACCATTCCTGTCACCTTGGCCATGGCACCCAAAATCGGGGCGGCAACGCCTGCTCCAAGACCGGCTGTATCAACACCCCCCTCGGATCCAGAAAAGTCCACTGTCCGGATCCCAGAAATACCATCCGCATCCACGGTGGCGATCGCTCCCAAGATATCCGCGTTCGGAATGAACTTCAGCATGTATTCGATGGGTCGGTTCGTGTTGATCACCAGCAGACCTCCCTGCGGCATGCCTTTCAGGATATTGATCCCCTTGACGATGGTCGGCTCCGTAATCACCACAACGTCCGGGTGCTCATTGACGTAAAGGTACTTCATTTGGATCTCTTGATCGCTAATCCTGACATACTTTCGGGTCGTCACCAGCACGCGGTCGGGTAGGTCCTCATAATTGTCAAAGGCCTGGACAAATTTGCCGTCCATCTTCGCCGCCTGGGCGAAGGCGTTCGCAACGTCCCGGGCCTCCTTATCCATGACGACCCCTCGCGTCCAAACTGTTATCTCCGTCACTTTGGCCATAAACCCGTACCTCCTTCACTAGTATTTAGTCCATTCAAACCCATGACTTCCTCTCCCACTCTCCTGGTCCCCGTTGTGTGGAAAAGGCTCTGACTCGTTTTGATGCAACGAGGGACAGGACCCAAACCATGATCTACGATTTTTTTCCACCTCCCTTCTTCTTTTGAAATAGGATGGCCTCCACATCCTGAAGATGTCGGCGCATGGCCTGACGGGCTGCCGTCCCGTTGCCATTCCTGATGGCGGCAAGAATGGCTTGATGACCCTGCAGAGATTTCTGCATTCTTTCCTCAGTCTGCAGGTATTTCTCTCTCGTATTTCCAAGAAAATCAAAGAGCGCCAAGAGAAGACGCTCTAAGACACGGTTTCTTGCCATGCGGGCCAGGAGATGGTGAAACTCCGAATCCGTCTGGATAGGGTTCTTCCCGTTGTGGACCTCTTTCTCCTGTTCCCGGAGGACTTCTTCCAATTCGTTGATGGCTTCAGGCGTTGCGTGCTCAGAGGCCAGCTGGGCCACTTCCGGCTCAATAATCATCCGGATCGTGAAGATATCAATCATGTCGTCCTTCTCGTGAAAAAGGGCTGCAGCCAAGGGGTGGACTAACGCCTCCTCGCTCGAAGCAATCACGTACGTCCCGTCGCCCTGGCGTCTCTGAACGAGTTTCATCGTCTCGAGTGAGAAGATGGCTTCGCGCACGGTCGACCGAGAAACCTTGAAGGTCTCTGAGAGCTCCCTCTCGACAGGGAGTTGATCCCCCCTTTTGAATCTCCCTTTCTCGATCATTCCAAGGATTTGCCTGACGATGTCCTCGTAGGCTCGCTTCTTTTCGACGGCCTTCAACATCGAGGGTCCCTCTCTTTGGACCGAAGCCTCTGGATGGCCTCTTTAAAATGTGTCGCCTGAATGGAAAGTTTGGATGAAGGTTTGCGCTCGCCCTTCTGGACGATCTCTGAAATGGCGATCATGGTTGCATTTCTGCAGACTGACGCAATCTGAGACCCAACCATCCCTTCTGTTGACCTGGCGAGGTCGGCAAGGTCGACATCGTTGCCCAGGGGTTTGTCACGCAGGTGGACTTCAAGGATCTCGAGACGATCCTTCTCATCCGGAATCGGAAACCGAAGGACATAGTCGAGTCGGCCTGCTCGGGTCAGGGCCGGATCCAACAAATCCTCCCGATTCGTGGCCCCCAGCACGATGACCTGGGAGAGATCAGTCAGGTTGTCCAGTTCATTGAAAAACTGGCTCTCGATTCGTTCAACCGCCCCACTATCCGTCACTGCCTTCCGAGCCATGATCAGGGCATCAATCTCATCGAAAAAGAGGATACAGGGAGCAGACTGCTTGGCCTTCTTGAAGATGTTGTGTAAGGCTTTTTCAGATTCACCCAGCCACTTTGAAAAGATGATGGGGCCGCTGATGGAGATGAAATTCAGTCCTGTTTCGCCCGCCAGCGCCTTTGCCATGAGCGTCTTCCCTGTTCCTGATGGACCGGTGAAAAGAACCCCTCTTGGCGGAGCAACCTTTCCTTCAGTGAAGAGATGGGGAAACCGAATTGGCCAATCCACCACGGTTCTAAGGGCTTCTTTCGTCTCATGGAGTCCTCCTAGGTGGTGCCACCTCACCATGGATCGTTCGGTGTAAAATTCCCGAATTGCCGAGGGTTCAACCTCGCGGAGAGCTGCCAGGAAGTCCTCCATCGTAATTTGTAACTTGTCTGAAGTCGAAAGAATCACGTTGAGATGGTTCTCCCCTTCTAGAGCCAGATACCTCCTCAAGGCAACCATTCCAGCCTCTTTACACAAGGCTTCTAGGTCCGCACCCACAAACGCATGGGTAATCTGTGCTAAGCGATCCAAATCCACATTTTGGGCAAGGGGCATGCGTCGGCTATGAATCTTCAAGATGGCCCTTCGGCCTTCGGTATTCGGGACAGGGAGAACAATTTCCCGGTCAAAACGACCGGGCCTTCGCAGGGCAGGATCGATCACTTCAGGAATGTTCGTTGCTCCGATGACAATGACATGCCCCCGCGAGACCATCCCATCCATTAAGGCCAGGAGTTGAGCAACCACCCTTTTCTCAACATCTCCCAGGACCTCGGCTCGCTTTGGAGCGATGGCATCCATCTCATCGATAAAAATGATGCTCGGTGCTTTCTTTGCTGCGTCTTCAAAGATTTCTCGCAATCTGGCTTCGCTCTCACCGTAGAATTTGTGAATGATTTCAGGACCATTGACTCGGATGAAATGGAGTTTAGTCTCGCTCGCGATAGCGCGGGCGATAAGGGTCTTTCCTGTTCCAGGGGGGCCATAGATCAAGACCCCTTTGGGTGCTTCGATCCCTAATCGCTCAAAGACCTCAGCGTATTTCAGAGGCAGTTCCACCATCTCCCGAACAAGCCTGAGCTCGTGTCCGAGACCCCCCACATCTTCGTAGGAGACATGGGAAGGGGCTTCCAGGGAGAAATCGAGTTTCTTCAGGACGAACTTTGTCTTCTGGTTGATGATGACCCCGCCCTGAGGAGAGGTCGCTTCCACGAGGAAAAATCGGTCCTTTCCTGCCAGCAAAGGGATATTGATCTTGTCACCTGCGATGACCGCTAACCCCTGAAGAACCTTGGCGAACTGATCCATTTCGTGTTCTTCGGGAAGGACAGAGGTGAAGTCAAGAGGGGTCACGATGGCTGTCGTCGCCGTCTTACGAGAAAGCTTCTTGATGCGAACGATCTCCCCCAGGTTCGACTTCGCATTGTTACGGGTGATCCCATCGATCTGGATCACCTTCTTCCCAAAATGTTCCGGGAAAGTTCCCGTGATCCGGGCAACGGTTGTCTTCTCCCCTTGGATTTCGATGACGTCGCCCAAGTTGCCGTTCAAGGCCTTGATGTCCTCTGGGTCGAGACGTGCAAATCCCCTACCGACGTCCTCCGCCAGACTTTCTGTAACCTTCAGTACAACTTCGGCGTCCATCGACTCGTTTCTTCTTTCGATTTCTATTGGTCTAAAGGTCTGATGATTTTACAACTCACTCTATGATCATTTCTTGGGTTTGTCAAGCGAATTGGGCTTGGTAAAAAAGGAAAATTTTTCTTCAGGGGATGTGAAAAAGCCTTTGGGACGACAGGTTCTCAATCGAAATCAGCAAGGATTCTTCCAAAGTCGATGCCTCCGATGACTTTTCCCTCATATCTCTTTCGAATAGCGTTCTTGGCATCGCCGAGTTCCTGTGTGGTGATACCATTCTTCAGCGACAGATAGGCTTCAAGAAAGGCCGCATAGTGATCTGTGGCTTCAATGATCTCTCCGTCCCTCGGGTTGTACGTATCCCGATTGAAAGCTTTCGTAATTTCAATGGATTTTTTCCTTTGAGTACGGCCTCCAACCGTTACCACGCTCTTGAACTCGTTCTCCGTAAACATTCTCATTTCCGAATGCCACCTTTTCGGAATCAGACGGTAGACTTCCTCCTCCATCCGTTTCTTTTCATAGGTCTTGATCAACCGACTGAGCCCCTTAATGGACCGCTTCACCGGCGAGATGATGTCTCTCGTCAGGACTTCAGGGAGGTCATGAAAGAGACCCGTATAGAAATTGTTGTAACATCTCTTGGAACAGGCCTTGATCTCCAGAGAAAACAGGTAGGAGAACAAAGCAACGACCAACATGTGTCCGAGCACCGACGTCCTTGGAATCCGGGGGACATGACTCCAGCGGGTTTGAAACCTCAGTTGCCCACAGAGATCAATAAAATTCCTTAACTGGGAGTAAAGGGCCAGCTCCTGGATGCCCTTGAGATCGTAGTACTTCTCCTGAACGGACTCAAGATTCCTTTTGATCTCGGGGATTTCGTAACCGCCCGGGTTGGCCCATTCGATGATGTTAAATTCCCATTTCGTCGCGTAAAAATGGGCGGCGCTCAGAATCCTCTGATTGATGTCTTCCTTTTCCGCTCTGAAATACCGTTTGAATCTTGAACTGAAGTCCTTTCCTAAAGGAGAGAGCACGGGCTCCAGCTGCTGGTACACCCATTGATTCAACTCAGCATACTTCGGCTGATCCTCTTTGATCTTGTAAAGGATCTGAGGTTTCAGGTCGGTGAGCACCAGACGGTGAAGAAACTCGAAAATCCCTCCCTCGATCAGCTCGATCCAGTCAAACTCCTTGTTGTCCTCGAACTTACCCAGGACAAAGGCGATGATCATCTTATGGGCTTGCTTATCGAGCTCCCTGAGCTCCACAGGGCAGATCTTGTCATTCCACCGCTGCATGCTCGCTGCATCGAAAATTCTTAGCGCCAACGCTTTTCCAATCATCGCCATCCTTTCCAGTCCGGTAGCCTGAAGCATCCCCGCCCACAGGTGCGGAGGGCTTCCGCGGAGATGTAGATATGATTACAGGGTCGGTTTTCCTCCCACCTACGGCGGGGCATCCAGCCGACTTGCCCGTGACCGCACCCGCTACCTTTTTTTATCCCTCAATGCTTCGAGAAAAGGTTGATTTGAGAATTTCTCTTCCCTTTTCTGTTTCTTGTCCCGTTTTGGTCTTTCCTCCTGCCGTGTCTCTTTCTTCTGGACTCCTTGCCCGTCTTTCATCGACAGAGAAATGCGTCTTCTTGCCAGATCCACATCGAGCACAGTGACCATCACCTTCTGGTGAACCTTAACGACCTCTCCTGGATTTTTCACAAAACGGTTGGACAGTTCGCTGATGTGAATCAACCCGTCCTGGTGAACCCCGATGTCCACAAAGACACCAAAGGCCGTGATATTGGTCACGATGCCTGGGAGCCTCATGCCGGGTCGTACGTCCTGAATCTCCTTGATCCCGTCGGCAAATTGAAAGGCCTCGAACTGCTCTCGCGGATCTCGCCCTGGCTTGGACAACTCAGCAAGGATATCGTTCAGAGTCGGAAGACCCACCTGTTCTGTCACATACTCGGAGAGATTGATCTTCCTTCTCAGCCCGTCATCTCGCAAGAGATCCGTCACTGAACACCCAAGATCCTGTGCCATGGCATCCACGATCGGGTAACTCTCTGGATGAACGGCGCTCGCATCCAGGGGATTTTCTCCGTCTCGGATGCGCAAGAACCCAGCGGCCTGTTCAAAAGCTTTAGGGCCGAGACGGGAAACCTTCTTGAGTCCTTCTCTTGACCGAAAAGGACCGTTTCCGTTGCGATGCTCTACAATTCCTTTGGCAAGGTGAGGGCCTAACCCCGACACATAGGTGAGGAGTTGCCTGCTGGCGGTGTTGACCTCAACACCCACTGCGTTCACGCAACTGATCACCACATCGTCGAGGCTGGCCTTGAGTGCGCCCTGATCTACATCGTGTTGGTATTGGCCCACGCCGATCGATTTGGGGTCGATCTTGACCAATTCAGCCAACGGATCCATCAGGCGCCGTCCGATGGAAACCGCCCCGCGAACGGTCACATCCTGATCGGGGAATTCTTCCCGAGCCACCTCGGAGGCAGAGTAAACCGAAGCCCCGCTTTCGTTCACCACAACCAAAGAGATCTCCCGTGGGAGATTGAGGTTTCGAATGAAGGTCTCTGTCTCCCGGCTCGCTGTCCCGTTTCCAATGGCAATGGCCTCCACATGAAATGTCTTGCAGAGTGCCACCACCTTTTCCCCAGCCTTCAGAGCTTCTCTTTCTGACTGGTGGGGATAGATCGTGTCAGTCTGCAGGAGCTTGCCCTGTCTGTCGAGACAGACGACTTTGCATCCTGTCCGGAAACCTGGGTCGATGGCAAGAACATTCTTCTGGCCAAGCGGCGGTGCAAGGAGAAGCTGACGCAGGTTTTCGGTAAAAACTCGGATCGCCTGCTCATCCGCCCTCTTCTTTGTCATCACCCTGATCTCTGTCTCCATGGAGGAAGAGAGAAGGCGCTTGTAACTGTCTTGAACAGCCATCTTGACTTGCTGGGAAGCTGCTCCCTCTCCTTTCACGAAGAGGTTTTCGAGAAGGGCGAGAGCCTCCTCTTCAGGAGGGACCACTCGGAGCGTGAGGAACTCTTCATTTTCACCCCGTCTCATAGCAAGGATTCTGTGTGAGGGGGCAGTGGCCACCGGTTCTTCCAGATCAAAATAATCCCTGTATTTGATTCCCTCCGTCTCTTTTTCCGGAACCACTTTTGATCTGAAGGTTCCCTGGGTAGCAAAGAGGTCTCGCATCTTTGCCCGTGCCTGTTGATCTTCATTCACCCACTCCGCGATGATATCCCGAGCTCCCGCGAGAGCATCCTCCACAGATTCCACTCCCTTCTCAGGATCAAGAAAGGCGCTCGCTTCGACAGTGACATCCATCTCTTCTTGATTGAACAACCGTTGCGCCAGTGGTTCCAGGCCTTTTTCCCGGGCAATCGTTGCCCTCGTTCGCCGTTTAGGCCGATAGGGAAGATAGATGTCCTCAAGAACGACCATCGACTCTGCAGCGAGGATTTTCTCTTTCAGCTCATCGGTCAGCTGGCCCCGTTCCTCCAAAGACTTGAGGATCGACTCCCGTCTGTTGTCCAATTCTTCAAGCTGATTCAGCCGGTCTCGAATGGTTGTAATAGCGACCTCATCGAGACTTCCTGTCGCCTCTTTCCGATATCGAGCGATGAAGGGAATGGTGGCTCCCTCTTCCAGAAGGGAGGCTGTGGACTGAACCTGCTTGGGGGGTATCGTCAGTTCTTGGGCAATCTTCGAAATGTAAACTTGATTCATGAATCCCTCGTCTAACCCCTCTCACCCTTCCCTGGGACAACCGGGGTTCGGTTCTCAACAAGGGGTAGTGTAGTTTCAGAAACAACTTTACCCCCTATCTAGAATTTCTGGGAATAACGGTAGGACAGATCAAAATACTTCGCCGCCCTACTCTTCGCTTCTTCCTTCTCCTTTTGCAGGCATATGAGGGTCGTCGAGACGGAAACTCTCCACCTTCCCGCGCACATAGGCCCGGTAGCACTTGTAAAAGCTCAAGACCTCCAGGATGTCGTGGTCCCCCGATTCTCCAACATAAGACCGAATCAGATGCTCACCGAGGTCTTCACGGCTGTGGAAGTCCAGATCCATGACCAGAAAAGCCATGTCTGCAGCGACGTCGGTGTAACGAAACCGCTCGTTGAATTCGATGCAGTCGAAGATGGCAATCGGCTCTCCCCAGAAGATGTGCTCCAGCCGAAGGTCTCCATGGCAATCGCGAATCTTGTCAGAGGCCATCCGCTGAAAAAACAATTCCTCTTGGGTCTTCAGGAATCCGTTCGTTCTGTCCTGAATGGTCTCGTAATGCGCCTTTGGAATCGTGACATCAATGTATTTTTGAGTCTGATCAAAATTCTCATCCGTGTCCTGCTTGACCCGTGCGGGCTTCGCGTAGCTCTTAATCACGTCATTGGTCTCTGCCGTCATATAAAACTGCACTAATTTTCCTGAAATTGCCTCGATCATTTTGGGGGTTACCTGATTTCTTGCAAGCAACTTGTCCATCAACCGCTCTTCAGCGATCTGTTTCATCTTGACGGCATAGTCAATGACCGGGCCCTTTCCTTGGAGGACAACCCGACCTTGCTCCTGAGTGATAGGAACGACCCCGAGGTAGAGCTCTGGAGCCAATCGTCGGTTCAACCTCACTTCCTGCTCACAGAAATATCTTCTTTTCTCGAGAGAGGTGAAATCTAAGAATCCGAAGTTGACGGGTTTCTTTACCTTGTAGACATAAGTCCCGGTAAAAAAGAGAAGAGAGATGTGCGTTTCGGAAAACCCGACTTCCTTGGGTTGGTCGGGATAGATCGCCGGCTGGAGGAGCGCTTTCTGGAGGAGTGGAATGTCCATGGCAAAATCCAAGACCCGTAGAAGCTTACCACTGAGATACGGAGGACCTAGGTTTCGTCCTGTGTCAGGTGCCCATCATCTTTTTTCGATCTTCTTGATCTTCCAATCCCGGGCCGTGTCGTACTCTGTATCAATGGCCACGTGAATCATCGCAAGCTTGGAGAAACGCTTCTTCAGGTCATCGAGATTTACCGGCTGAAAGAGGGCCTTATTGTTGAGGTAGGCTTCTCGGGTTAGGGCATTCGACTCGTAGTTCTCTTTCGTCCTTTTCAAGATCCGCTGAATCGATCTCTCCTCACTGCACACACACTCAGCAATCACAAAGGGACGATGGGCCTTTTCTGCCAATTCGGCAGCCTCCGATCTCAAGTCCTGCGTAAAGAATGTCGCATCCAGGATCAACCCCCTCTCGTCTGTTTTCAGAGCGTTTTCTGCTCGGCGGAACATTTCCTGGTAGACTTTCATCCGGTTCGCAGGGTCAGAAGCCACCTTGTTGTCGAAGACGTCGAGCCCCTTGAGGACCTCGAGACGAATCAGGTCCGATCGCAAGATCTGGTATCCCTTGATCTTCGCAATCTCTTCGGTCACCGGACTCTTCCAACTTCCTGGAAGGCCCACAGAGATGAGGACGCTCCCCTTGGGAAACTCAGATCCAATCACCTCTGAAAATGATTTCTCCATGCACTCCTCCATTCTCCTTCTCACAGTCTCCTCTCGATCGGGAGAGGACGCAGGGCTCTCAAGACCGCATCGTGAAGAAACCCATTGCTCACGACAACCCCGTAGTTCTTTTCCATCTTGATTCCTGACACGAAATCGAGCCGCTTCCCAAAAGCATCGGTCACTCTCCCTCCGGCTTCCTCCGTGATAATCGCTCCTGCCGCGTGATCCCAAATGTTCTCCTTATAATTTGGCTCCACGGGCGAAGGAATTCGGAGATAGAGGACGGCTTCTCCTCTTGCGACAATTCCATATTTCACCTGGCTATCTACCTGGAGAGGAGGCTTGGTGATGTTCAGTTTCTGAGCGAGGCGTTGGTGCAACTCATGGTCCGAATGATCAACCTCTACGCTCTCCGTAAAGAAAGCTTCGGAAGAATCTTCAATGCGTGAGACAGAGAGAGGTCTCTTGTTCTTTCCCTCCAGGTCCATTTGAACCGCCCCCTTCCCTCGGAGGGCCAGGAAGAGGCATCCTCTTTTCTCACGGGGAACTTCAATGTCCAAATGGAGGTTTGGACACGCGAGGAGTCCTAATCGAACTTCTCCCTGTTCAATCAGGGCCAAGGCGATGGCGTATTGATCTCCCCTCAAAAAACCCTTAGTCCCATCAATGGGATCAAGCGCCCAAAACCGCTCTGACAGCTGCTGAGAAGGGGTATCGATCCAGTCGCAGATCTCACTTGAAGAGGCTCTGGGGATCACTTCATTCACATAACGCGTCACTTTCCCGAGGACCGCTACGCGGGCCGGTTTTCTCAACTCCTTTGAGTCCTCTTCGGCAATGATCGTATCCTCGGGGAACCGATCCCGAATGAGTTTGCAGATGATCGCCTGGGAACCATAATCGGCAATGGTCACAGGGCTCCGGTCACTCTTCACGAAGGAGACTTCTCCGATGAGATCCCTCTGGACCTTCTGACATAGCTCCGACGCCATGACGGCGGCTTGGAGGGCGGTCGTCACTTCGAGAACACTTCCACGCATGGCAAAAACCTGTTTATTTTATTACGAACCCATCGACGAGTCAAAATGACAAAAGGAGAGGGCTGCAGTCCTCCTCTCCTCTCTTCATGCTGGGTGCCAAAGATCCGGCACATAAAACCATAAACACCCCTTGGCACTTAATGATAAATGACTTCCGACCTGTTCCCTTCACTAGCCGTAAAAAAATATTCCGACCTCACACGTAAGCAATTGTGTAACATTTTCCAGTATCTTACAAGTTATCCTTATCCTAAACCTTGAGAAGAAAACCCCAACAGGAGCCGAGGCTTTTCGACTGTAGCACTGGCGTCCCCAACCGGACGCCTACAGTATTCCGAAAATAAATATTAAAGAAAAGTTGCATTTTCTCCTGCGTCCCCCTATTTCTTCTGGGATCATCCCATCAATTTATGCCATCCCGAGGGAGAGTACCTGAAGGGGCTGATCTGTAGGGTGTTGTAACTCCAAAATTGAATTTTGAAGGTGCGACCCCAAGGGTTTCCATCCTTACCGGAGGCCGCCTCCCCCCTCCCACTGATCTCGATGGCCTGGCCGAGATCGGTAAGCCTAAACCGAATTGGGAGCTACAGGGGATATTGGGGCTGGCAGATTTTGTCTTAGGGTTTTGGGTGGGGAAACAGTTTATCTTGATGAGAGAATTGCTCTTAATTGACGAGTTATTTCGATTAAGCCTTTTTCCTCCTTTCCCCTGCATGGAGCTCGGTATTATCCCGGTGGTCATTCAGATCTTTCCTAATCTCGGAGACATCGGTCTTCAGGATTGCTACATCGGTCTTCAGGATTGCTACATCGGTCTTTAGTACGGACACATCACCCTGAACTCCTAATATCGTCTTCTTAAATTCCTCATGCCCCCTTTGGTTCTCCTCTTTGTGACGTTCCAATGTCTCCCTAACCATATTAATACCCTCTATTACCGTATCGAACTTTTCCTTCACATCTTCCAAGACAATCTTCAATTCATCCGAAGCCATTTTTCACCCCTTTTTTAGTCTCTCCAAAGTAACATTACCCTGCGTCAGAAGTCAACCAAAATCTCCAGTTGTCACTTTGTCTTTTTTGTCCCTTTGGAGCCTTGGATTCTATCGTTGGGAAGATGATCTGATTTCCATCAATTCTTTCGCCTGTGGAAAAAGGGTCAGGCATCGGTAATTCGGTATTCAGGGAGGGGAGGAAAACAATGGGAGACAAGGGCAAGAAGGACAATGAAAAGGGCCAGAAGCAGAACACCGACAAGCGGAAACAAAAGGCAATAGGCAGACCTCCCCTATCCGCCCGAATAAGATCAATAGCCCCATAAGCTTAGATAGGAATCGGATCGGGGAATCAGGGGTCGGCGCGTCTCTCTCATGCTCCTGCCAATTCTTCGTATACAGCAAAGCCAGTCTGTAAATTCCATTGCTGAAGATTGCACGGCCTTACTTAAGAGTGTCTGCAGGATCAAATTCAGACCTTCACAGCTTAACCAATCACCTTTACATTGGCAGCTTGAGGACCTTTGGGACCTTGAGTGACTTCACATTCAACTTCGTCCCCCTCGTTGAGGGATTTAAATCCTTCACCCTGAATGGCAGAAAAGTGAACGAATACGTCCTTTCCGTCTTCCGTTGTTATGAATCCATATCCCTTCTTCTCATTGAACCACTTAACCTTACCTTTCATTTGTAACCTCCAGTGAAATATGATTCTGAATCAAAAGATTCTTTTTCTCTTCATCTCCCGATCCACCACCTTCACCATCTCCAAAAACTCCTCCTTGGTGAATATCCCTTTCTCCACAAGCAACCTGGTAAGGGCTTCCTGTTGCACCACCTGGGACATGAGAAGTTCTTCAAAGGAGACGACTTGTTTGGGGTCAAGGGGGGTTGCCATGAAGGCCTCCATAGATAATGAGTGGCGACTACACCTACCTATACGTAACAAAATTAATTGACCCTAACAACGGCTAAGGGTCATGATCAACTCACTTTCTCTGAGAAGAGAAAAGGAGGAGATATGACCCGAGTAGAACCGAGCATCCACGACGCAGCCGAAACAAACAAGCAAGACCCGCATCAGCAGCCACTTTCATCCACCCCAATCGACCGAATCCTAGAGAGGCTCTCAGCGCTGGAGCTTCCCGCCAAGGAGCACTTGGAGCGCTACATGCGCCACAAGTGGCGCCTGAACCACAAACGGAGTACCTTGTCCGGTTCCTTTAACTCCGCCAGGCTCTTTTTGGACTTTTATGGAAAGTCGGGCAAGAGAGAAATCGAGAAAGTCGAACGAACGGACCTGGAAGCCTTCATCGAACAGGAGCAGGACCGGGGATTACGAATCTCCACGGTTCGGACGCGACTGGCCTTCCTGATAGCCTTTCTGCACTTTTTGATGGAACAGGATATCATTGCCGTCTCTGTCCTCAAACGCGGCATTCGTCTGAAGTTGCCGGAGACCCTGCCCCGAGCCATCCATCCCGCCGATATCAGAAAATTGATTTCCGTGATCGACAACGTTCGGGACCGGGCTCTGATCCTGCTGCTTTTACGGACAGGCATCCGGATCGGGGAAGCCTTGGGCCTGAGATTGAATGACCTGGACGTCCAGGACAGGAAGGTTCATCTCTTCCAGGGAGAAAAGAACAGCATGGGCAGAGTGGTCTACCTGAGTGAGGATGCCCTGTTTGCCCTCAAACGCTGGCTTCAAGAAAGGGACAAGAGCAAGGAGTTTCTCTTTTACGGTCAGAGTCGTGGGCACATCTGTTACAGCACTGGCAGAAGCCTTTTCATCAAATACCTTCACAAGGCAGGACTCGACCAGAAGGGCTACACGGTCCATTGCCTTCGGCACACGTGTGCCTCCGAACTGCTCAATGCCGGGAGTACGTCTTGAATGTGTGCAGCGACTGCCGGGGCACCAGGATATCGAGGTGACCCGCCGCTACGCCCGGCTCGCCGACACCACCCGTGAACAAGAGTACTTCCGGGCCATGGCCGTGATTGAAAAGGGGGAGATCGATGGAACCTACTGAGCTGATCCAGTACCGGAGAGCCCTGAAGAGAAAAAACTACTCGGTCCACACGTTAAAAAACTACATGACCATCCTGGGTCAGTTCAGCAGGTGGCTGAGCGTCCCTCTCTTGGAGGTGACCCGCAAGGAGATCGGACTCTATGTCGATCATTTGCTGGGCAAGAGACGAACCCCTAAGAGCATCACGTGCCACCTGCAAACGATCCATCTCTTCTTTGACTACCTTACGAACGAGGAGGGCAGAACCATAACCAATCCCGTGACCCGGATCTCGCTACGTTTGCCCAAGCCGCTGCCCCGGCACCTGAAGGACGACCAGGTCAGGAGCCTCTTTGCCGGTACTCCGGGATCTCAGAGATCGGGCCATGTTCATGCTGATGCTCCGCTGCGGCCTCCGGGTCCAGGAGGTGGCTCAGCTGACCGTGGATGCGGTGGAGTACGGCAGGAGACAGATCTTTGTCTCTCATGGGAAAGGAGGCAAGGACCGGGTGGTCTACATGAGTGAAGATGCCCGCTCGGTCCTTCAGGCTTACCTGGTCAGACGATCCTCGAAAGCAAGAGCGTTGTTCCTGGTACAGAAGGAGCCGTAAGAAGGGATCTCCCCTATCGGTTCGTGGGATCAGAAAAGGATCGAGTACTATGCCCGAAAGAATCATCTCAGCGTCTCGTGTCATCGGCTCCGGCACACCATGGCCACGCAGCTTCTTCAACGCCGACGCCGATCTGACGACCATTCGGCGATACGTCTTTCTTCTTCTTCTGTTCGCCGCCGGCAAGCGACATTCTATTATTGCTGATGCCATAATACTCGACAAGGCAGCCGGGCAACTCCGTCTCCAATGCCGCTGCGACAGCCTTGGCCAAGTCCTCCGGGGGAGGCGTGGACGCGATCCCGAACACCATTCTCGCTGCCCCGATCTGAGGGATGCTGAACTCCCTCACACCGAGGGCCGGAGCCGCGGTCCATGCGATGTCCACCACCTCCGTAGTTGCTCTTTCTGATACTCTACCATACTCCACCCAACATCGCCTCGGGTCGGTTACAGCACCTCCGAGATCGATGAGTAGAACCTCTTAATGTTCAGTGCCTCAGTAACGTTTTGAATTCTGTTCGCCCAGCACCACAACCTCCGGAGGCGGCTCGCCGTAGCGGGGTTGGTTGTCGGCGAAGTCTGGCCCACGGGCCGCTTCGACCCGAGGCCCAGCACCAGCGAGCCTGAATCGCCCGCATTGCCGAAGCCCCCGTTCGGTCCTGTGCCGTGGGAAATGGTGAACTGACGGTCGAAATGGAGGAGGCCGAATTCGCCGTAGTCGATGGTGATGTCAGCATCCGAATGGAGCACATATCCCGTGGTGAAATGGGTGTTCGCGCCGAACTTCATCACGGCCATGCCGTCGAAGGGGTCCTCGATATTTGGCCCGTTGCCGACCTGGCCCCCGGTGAGTTGAAGCAAGGGAAATTCGGGACGGGCGAGTCTCTTGTTGGTTCCGGCAAGCGCACAATCCACAAGGTTCGGCATGTGCGGTTCAGGTCAACGTACTTTCAGCAACTGGCCAACAATGTCGGACGGCTGTGGGGCGTCCCCTGCTCGACCCGGCTGTACGACCTTCGTGTTCGGGGGCCGTTGCAGATTGGCGATGACATGGTTGTTGCTGAGGATGCAGTACGTCAACGCGTTCGCTCCGCCAATCCGCACCTCGGCCGCTACCATGGCCCCGAGCGTGCCATACCCTCCAAGATCCTGTTCCCCAATGGAGCAACCGCAAGGCACGGGGCGTGACTCGAACTCGTTTGCCGACGCCGAAACCGCCCAGGCGGAAGACCGAACCCGCCTGGCAATGCGCACGGATTGCCGACCCCAACGACATCCGTCGGGATTCCGTCAATCTCCTCGGGAATTCGCAGCCCCAGATCGAGGAAGGCGGCGATACGTTTTTTTTTTCGGCCTGTTGCTCGTTGAGTTACGTATTGCTGAGATCCCCATCTGAGGCGGGGCCGGCATTCGAGGTAGGGACGGCGGTCGACATCACTTGGACACCCGAGGCCACATACGTGCTCCCCGCGGACGCGCGCTTCCCGAGTGAGGCGGACGTGCCCGCCACAAGCATGAGGGAGTCGCACGCGTGAGCGTGGAGGTCGATGCGGTCCGCACCGTCGAGGTGCCGACGCGGCTCACACGGGATCGGCGCGCTCGCGCGGCTGGCCGGGGCGGTCGGCGAGCTCGGTGTCAAGCGTCCCCTTCTGGTCACCGATGCCGGCGTCGTCAAGGCCGGCCTTGCGGCTCTCGCTCTCGAGCAGCTGTCCGATGCGGTCGTCTTTGCCGACGTGCCGGCCAACCCGGACATCGCCGCCATCGACCGGGGAGCCGCCCTCTACCGTGAGCACGGATGCGATGGGCTGGTGGCGATC
>CAVOIK010000032.1:0-44111 GCA_963695895.1 uncultured delta proteobacterium | reverse complement strand
ACTAGTCATTCTTTTTGGAAGTGACCCATGGAAAACAAGGACTACTATAAGATTCTTAACATTTCTAAAGATGCCTCCGAGGAAGAGATTAAGAAGAGCTATCGAAAGATCGCGATGCAGCACCATCCGGATAGAAACCCTGGAAACAAGGAGGCCGAGGAGAAATTCAAGATCGCCTCCGAGGCCTATGAAGTGCTCCGGGATCCCGAAAAAAGACAGATCTACGATCGCTACGGAATCGAGGGGCTCAGGGGTACCGGATTCACTGGCTTCAGGGGGTTCGAAGATATCTTCTCTACCTTCGGAGACATCTTTGAAGACTTTTTCGGATTCGGAACCACTCCAGGCGAAGGACGCGAGCGAGGCCAGGGGCCGACCTCCGCTACGACCTCAACATCTCCTTCCTCGATGCGGCCTTCGGCAAAGAGACAACATTGAAATCCCAAAGAACGTCGCCTGTGAAGCTCTGCGGGGGTACCGGCGCAAAACCCGGAACCCACCCGCAGATTGCCCTGTCTGCCGAGGAACCGGTCAGGTCACTCGTTCCCAAGGGTTCTTCACGATCAGCACCACCTGTTCTCACTGCCATGGCGACGGTCGTGTCATTCCCCATCCTTGCAAAGAATGTCGCGGCAACGGACGCGTCCGCAGGTCTAACTCCATTCAGATCAAGATCCCGCCCGGTGTCGACACCGGATCCAAACTGAGAATCCGCGGCGAGGGGGAAGAGGGTGAAAGGGGAGGTCCTCCGGGAGATCTCTTTGTCTTCATTTACGTCGAACCCCACGAATTCTTTTCTCAGCGATGGAGATGATGTTCTCTGCCAAGTCCCCATCAGCTTTCCCCAGGCGGCCCTGGGAGCCGAGATCGAAGTGCCCACGTTCAATGGACAGAAGCCCTTGAAAATCCCAAAGGGGATCGAAAGCGGTGAAGTCTTACGAATTAAAGGGAGAAGGATTTCCTCAGTTTGAGAAGTTCGGGCCGCGGTGATCTGGTGGTTCAGATCGTCGTAAAGACTCCGAAGAATCTGACGAAACGTCAGGAAGAGCTGCTCAGGGAGTTTGAGGAGATCGGTCGAGGAGAAGGACAGAGAAGAAGGGGAAGGCTGGAGAAGAGTCCTGAAGGGACTGTGAAACGTTGAAAGTTAACATAATATATATTATCAGACTATATACGCACAGTAACATTGGGGACCCTAAACGCCATTACTGGAATAATCCTTGCGGGGGGAAAGAGTGTCCGCATGGGTCAGGACAAGGCCTTTATTGAGGTCGATGGAGTTCCTATCATTTTGAGGATTTTTGCAGTGTTCGACCGACTTTTTCGTGAAACAATTATCGTCGCAAACGAAAAAGAGCCTTATACAGAACTCAACAAACCCCTCTACAGCGACCTTGTCCCTGGTCAAGGAGCGCTGGGCGGCCTCTATACAGGGCTCGTTTACTCCACTTTTTCATACTCTTTCTGTGTCGCGTGCGATATGCCTTTCCTAGATCGAGCTTTGATTGAATATCTGCTAACCAGAATAGAGCAGTACGATGCTGTGGTTCCTCGCACAAGCGATGGCTTGCAGCCGCTGCATGCGGTATACTCGAAGCAATGCTTGGAGCCGATTCGTCACCTTCTTGACCTGAAAAAAACCAAAATCATGGACTTTTACCCTCTGATAAGACTTGGAATTGTGGATGAGAAGGAATTTCTGCCTCTGGATCCAGATAAGAGATCGTTTACAAACGTGAATACACCCGAAGAACTACAGATGCTTCAGAAGAAAAGAGAGCCATCGCTGAGATGATGAAAAGACTTCCCCTTTATGGGTTACTCTTTCTTTGCATTTCGATTTCGCTCTTGCCGAAGGACACCTCATCCCGAACCTTGAGCGAGGACGAGCAACTCATTGCAGTGGGCATCGGGGCGTTTAACGACGGTCTCTACGAAATCGCAGAGAAGAACCTCTCTGATTTCGTCAAGGGCTACCCTCAACACAAGAAATTCTACGATGTCTCATATCTCTTAGGCAGAACCTATCTGATGAATGGGAAATGGAGGGAGGCTAGGACTTCGTTTTCGAGAATTCTTCAGGATAACAAATTTGAGAACCTCGATTTTGCGTTTTTTTGGCTAGGAGAGATCGAAACCCGGTTAGGCCGTCTAGAGGAAGGACGAAAGACCTTTGCCACCTTGGTCCAAAAATTTCCTAAATTTGAAAGGGTGGACGAAGCTTATTATGCCCTCGGCCTTCTCGACCTCGCGAACGGTCAGTGGACGACAGGAGAGTCCTTTTTCAAGAAAGCCTGTCAGGTCTCCCGGAACCAGACACTGATTCAATCTTCCACGTTTTGGCTGGGGGTTTCTTCTTTCAAGAGAAACGACTACGGAACCGCTATTTCTTTTTTTCAACCCCTTGTAAACCCCTCTCTCCCCCCTACCCCTTCGGAGGTCCTGAAGTATGCCTTGATCTGGCTTGGCGACGCTCAGGTCAGGCTGAACCAATTTGCAGAGGCGAAATCAAGCTATCAGACTTTTCTCAATCAATTCAAGAGCGATCCTCTCCTCTCAGAAATTTATTGGAAGATGGGTCTCTGCGAGTATCGTACGGGGAACATTCGTGAGGCGTCAAAGGTCCTTCAGGAATTCAGGAATCAGCCCAAGGGCTCGAGGGTGTTCCTGCACACTCCCTATCTCCTGGGCGAAATCTCTTTTCTTCTGGCAGATTATTCCACCGCCATTAAGGAATGGGACCTCATCCTCGAGAACGCACAGGCGACACCGCTGTGGGCTGTGTCTCTGGTCGGTCAGTTCTGGAACTACATCCACCTGGGAGAGGCGGAAGAAGCCAACCGGGTTTTCCAGAAATTGATCAAACTTTCCCAGGCCGACGAAGAGCAACAGTTCGCTCAATGGCTTTATGGAGAGCTTTTCTTCGCGGAAGGCAAAGTGCCAGATGCTCTTCCCTACTACTTCAACATACTGAATACGAAGTTCAGGGAAAAGGCCCTGCTCCAGATTGGGAAAGGATACTTCTTCCAGGAGAAGTTCAGAGAATCGATCACGAACCTGGATATTCTCTTCCTTGAATTTCCAAGTTCAAGGTACCTTGAAGAAGGGCTTTTTATCAAAGGGGAATCTTTGGTTCGTCTGGGCGATTTCGACCGGGCCCTTGAAACCTACACCCTGATTACCCGAAACAAACGGACCCCATCCTGGCAATTGATGGCCTTGATCGAGATAGGGGACCTCTATCTTCTTCGAAGAGAAAATACAAGAGCAGAACAAACGTTTAAACAAGCCATGTCCACGTCCCCGGATCATCCCCTCGCCTATTACTCGGCCTTTCAACTCGGAAACCTGCAGGTTCAAGAAAAGAACTGGGGAGAAGCGATTCACTACTATTCCCTGGTTCTCAGAGCGAACATCTCTGAATGGCTTGGAGAAGCCTATTTTCGACTGGGCGAAGTCTTTTACCAGCAAGAGAAGTATGAAAAGGCCTTCGCCAATTTCGAAACGGCCATGGGATATCTCACCGAGAATTCTCCGTGGTTCTTCCTCACCCACCTGGAATTGGGGAACTTGCAGAGACGCTGGGAACGATACGATGAGGCAAAGCAGTCCTACAAGACCATCCTCGATCACTCTAAGGATGAGGACCTGCGCAACGCTGCCAGAGAACTGCTGAATCGCATTGATTCCAAAGGTCGAGGCCGAACCTCTTGAAGGAGCCCCTTCTCTTAATCGAAAAAGGAATGACGGGTGAAACCGTCCTGAGAGAAATGGAGCCGACGGATCTGGAGGAGGTTCTTGCCATAGAGCTCCAGTCCTCATGGGTGCCTTGGACAAGACAGATGTTTTTCGGCGAGATCCTCAATTCCTACGGCCATTGTTTTGTCATGGAATCCCATGAGACCTCTATGCACCGGGTGGTCGGGTTCGTCTGTTTTCGCCACCTGGGAGAAGAATCGGAACTCTTGAACCTTTCTGTCCATCCCGAGCATAGGTCGGTCGGACTGGGTAAGAAATTGATGCAGTTCTACATCGCCTCCTGCAGAGAGGCGAAAGTCACACGGTCCTACCTGGAAGTCAGTTCAACCAATCAACCAGCCATTCAACTTTATCAAGACTTCGCTTACCGGCTCATAGGAAGGAGGCTGAAATTCTATCGGGGCCAATTGGACGCCCTGCTCATGGTGAAAGAGCTTGATCCTTGACCGGCAAGTGCCCTCCAGCCCCGTCCTTTAGGGCGGGAAGCTTCACTCCAAATAAAAAGCGGGAGATTCCAAGAACCTCCCGCTTCCCATTAAAAACATCGGGCGCTGAACGCTCACACTTGATCTTTAAGGATCTTGGGCGAGATAAAGATGAGCAGATCCTTTCTTTGATCCTCTTTGGCCACTCGCTTAAACAACCAACCCATTAACGGAATCTTGCTGAAGAGAGGGATTCCCTCGGTTCCATCGTTTTTCTCGATCGTATAGATCCCTGCGATGACCACAACGCCACTGTCTCTCACGAGCACTTCGGTGATGGCTTCCTTCTTGTCAATACTGGGCACGCCTTGAACCGTGATCGTTTGGTCAGGACGGTCTTTTTTGACCTTGATTATCATCTTGATATTCTGATCGTTGGTCACATGGGGAGTCACGGTCAGCTTCAAGTTTGCATCGATGAAATCCGTCGTGACGGTTCCCTCCGTGGTCAGTTTAAGATAGGGTATTCTCAGCCCCTGTTCGATGGATGCCTCCTTGTTGTCCAGGGTCGCGATTTTTGGGCTCGAAATGATCTTGGCACTTCCCTCAAGCTCGTGGGCCGAGATTGCGATGTCCAGCAGGTCCAGAGAACCAATGGAGGTGAAGAGGAAGTCGATAATTCCAGGGGTGCCCAAGGCCCCCGCTGTACCTGCACGAGCAATTGACGGGAGATCGACCACCTTATTGGGCGTGTTGCCTCCTTTAGTGACCGACTCTACATTCTTTGTGGTCTTGAATGTCATACCCCACGAGACCCCCAGTTCTCTCTGAAAACTGAGCGTGGCTTCGACGATTCTCGCCTCAATCAACACCTGTGGGGTCCTGGTATCCAAGGATTTTAAAAGGGTCTTCGCATAGGCTACGTTCCTCGCAATATCCCTGACAATCAGGATATTCGTCCTCTCATCCACCTTCACATCTCCCCGCTCTGATAGAACACTTTTCACCTGGGGAATGATGTCCTTGCCCGTAGCGTAGTTCACCGAGATGAGCTCGGTCGTCAGATCCTCCAACTTCTCTTTCGCCCGTTTGGCCTCCAGTTCTCCCTGAATCTCCTTCTTCAAGGTGTCCATGGGGGCCACTCGTATCACATTCCCTACTTGGGACATCCCCAAGCCTCTGGCCTGAAGGACCACGTCCAAAGCTTGATCCCAGGGGACATCCACCAGTCGCATGGTAATCTTTCCGGTCACATCATCTCCAGCGATGATATTGAGGTCACTCACCTCTGCGATCAGACGGAGAATGTTCTTGATATCCGCATCCTTAAAGTCTAAAGAGACTTTCCTTCCTGTATAGATTTTTCCTGACCCGACTTCGTCGGGGGTCTTGTTGGCCCCGGCCTCAATTTTCACCCCGGCCTGAGCTTCTTCCTTTTCAGCCTTGAGCGCCTCGGGTGCCGGAACCTCCGCGGTTTTCACTTCTTCTTTCTTCACTTCCCCAACGGCTATTTCCTTCTTTGCCTCCAGCCCTTTAGGCTTGTCCACATCGATAAAGATGTCTTTCCCTTCCTTGGTAATATCATAGGGAACGTCTTGACTCAATCGAATGGAAATCCTGGCGTCATTTGCTTTGCCCCTCTTGACGTTCTCAAGGGTGACGTACTCGACGGCACTCTCAAATTCCCCCGTGTCCAACGGGCGCTGAAGGTGCTTGGGAATGAACGCATTCTTCAGGTCCACGACCAGAATGTTTTTTGATACGATCTTCGGCTCAAACGCAAGATCTCCGGTTGAGCTAATCGCGATCCTCGAGCGATGATCGAGTTGCTTGAAGTCGATCCTCGTTAACACAGCCGTTTTGCCCGGACTGGCGGAGGGTGTCGGTAGGGGCGTCGGTTCCGTCCCCTGCACGGAGACTTGAGGTCCCGAAGAAGGAGGAACATTCCCAAACGAAACAGCCAGTCCATTGCTGACGGGTTGAATCGCATAAGGTGCAAGCTTCGATCCTCCGCCATCGAAAACGAACCGCAGCTTTTCTGGATACCGGCCGATACGAACCTGTTTGATAAGAGGACTCTGAGATTTCACCGTCTTCTTCTGAGTTTGGGAATCCACATTCCAGATATCGACCACAAGTCTCGCGGGAGAATCTAGGGTAAAAGCATTATAATTCTCCACCTTGCCATCGGCTACGAGGCCAAAGGTCACGGCCCCTTCTTTCTCCTCAACCACGACGTCGGTGATCCCTTTGGCTTTCTTCACCGTTTCGGATGGAGGAGCAGGAGGAGGCGGAGGAGCCACCGGCTCTTCTTTCTTCACCTCTGGGGAAGGAACCGTAGCTACTTGCACGGAGCTTTCCGGCTTCTTCTGCTCAGTCGTAGCCTCAACCCTCTTGACCTTTTCCACGTCGACGGTGAGCCTCCGGCCTTCTTTGGAGATGTTGTAGTTGGTCATCTGGCTCAGGCCGATTTCAATTCTCCCCTTCCCATCGTATTGAGTGGTCATCACCTCGCCGATGGTTCCATTGTTGATTTTCAGGGGTTCCTTGATTCCTCTCAAGTCCACGTTCGGAATGTCGATCGCGATTCTCAAGGGGTCTGCAAGGAGTTTGTAAAACGGTAGGTCAATGGGTTCTGACCCTTCCACCAGGATCCGAGTAGACCTCTCTTCTTCCTGGAAGGAGACTCGCTGGATCACAGAGCTCTTGACCGTAGGGACAGCGGTCTCCGGCGGTGGCGTCTGAACCGCACCCTGTTCGGTCGCGCACTGGCTAAAAAAGAATAAAAAACCTGATCAACACTAAGAACTGCAACATACGATTGGGCTTCATGGCGCTGTTCCCTCCTCCTCCGGTCGATAAAGATATAACAGGACTTCAATTTGTTTTGTTTGACCAGAAATGCCCTGTTCGAATTCCTGGATGACCACCCGGTCCTTAAGGATCTGGGTGACTTTCCCATCACTCATTCCGATGGCCGTTCCCTTCTTCAAGAAATACCCCTTTCCTGCAGAGTCCTCCACCAGGGCCACATTTCCCTCACGGGCAGCGATAATCGCCACCAGCTTGAGTTGGCTGGTTTCGTATCGCTGTAACGGGGTAAGTGGAACCCCCTTTGCGCCGCCCTTGGTCGGAGTCAATTGGATGAACGGCTTGAAGGGATCTGGTTTTCCTGCCGGATTGTACGCGTATTCCGGCTCTTCCTTCTTAGCCGCTTCCGGTTTCTCTGCAGGTTTGGGTGGAACGACCGCCTTCTTCTCAACGGGCGCCGCTTTCCCCTTGGCTGCAACGGGAGCGCTGGGTGTCCCCCCCCCACAACTGGTTAGCATCAGAAGAAATCCAATCAAAATCAGACCACCCACGACCTTGCTACTAATTCGTCTTTTGTATGGCATCTTCCGACTCCTGTTCTTCTGGACTCTTCTTTTTTTCGACCTTCTTCTCTTCGGGTTTCTTTTCCACAAATCGATACGTATTCAGGAGACAAGAGGCTCTGACTGCCGAATCATCCTTCGCTCTCGCCTCCTTTGCCCGGGTCATGTTGAAATCGACCACGTTGATAATCCGAGGAAGCTTGCTGACCTTGTCAAAGAAGATCCCCAGGTCGTGATAGTGTCCGATCACGGCTAAATCAATAGGAACCCTGGCGTAGAATTGCTGTGGCTCCTCTGGTTTCGGCCGGAAGAGGGTGAATTCAAGATTAGACTCCTTGCCAAGACTCGAGACATTTCTCAAGAGGTCTGGAATCTCCTTTTCGTCAGGGAGTTGCGTACGAACCACGGCCAATTCTTCGTTGAGCTTGGTGACTTCGGCCTCAAATTTCTCCAGGTCCCGATGAATATCTTTGCTCTCCTGGAGTTGTTTCGCTAGGGTATTGTACTTTGCCTCCAAGACGTCCAAGTCCTGCTTCTCCGGAGTGTAAAGGAAGTAATAATAGACTCCAGCCAGGGCAAGCAGGATGACGGCCAAGAGTATGATCTTTTTCGATCTCGGAAGCTTCAGTATGGAATCGACTGTCAGTGCCATGGGAACCCCCCTATCTTACATCGGTAAGATTTCACAAGACAAGGTGAATTTCTTCAGTTTGATTTTGCTCTGTTCGATCTGTTCGCTCACGATAAGATCGACACTTTTGAAAAGATTGGTCTTTCTCAAATTGGTCATAAAGTTGGCCACGGTCTCGTCATCCAAGGCGATGCCCTCGATACCCACTTTGCTCCCTTCCTTCTTCAGAACCTCGAGATGGATCTTCTCGGGCTTTTGGACACTGACCTCATCGAGTACCTTTGCCGAACTCGATTTCTGTTTCTTCAAGGAATTGATGATCTCCAATTTGTCCTTCAGGATCTTTTGCTCCTCTTTGGCCTTACTGGCCTTTTCAATCTTGGATTTGTACAGAGCAATTTCCTGTTCCGTTGAAGCTATTCTTCTCGCCATCTCTTCCTTCTTCGCCATCATCTGCCAGTGAAGGAAGGCCAGCAAGGCCACGAGAAGGCCAATCGCGGCGACTGTGATCATCATCTCTTTCCGCCCCTTGGCAATTTTTCCTTCTTTCTTTCTTTGGAGCAAATTGATCTTGATCATTTATCCCCTACCTTTCTTGAAGCGAGGCCAACGCCCACAGCCATGACGGGCCCAATGTCTCTCAGGTACTCAAGATCAAAACTCTTCTCACTATATTCAATCTTTCTGAACGGGTTCGCCATTTCTACCGGAATTCCGATCTGCTGCTGCAAAATGATATCAAAATCCTTGATCTTGGATCCCCCTCCGCTCAAATAGAGCTTGCTGATCTTTTGATAGGTGCTCGTGGACTGGAAGAAATCCAAGGAGTTCCCGATCTCCATGGCCAGAGATTCCGAGGCTGTCTTGAGGACCTCCTGGACGACGCCCTGAGCCTTCGAATCTCCCTTATCGCCCACCTTGATCTTCTCGGCTTCTTCATAGTCGACGTGAAGTTGTCTCTGAATCTCCTCCGTAATCTGGTTTCCTCCTTTGAAGACATCTCGCGTAAAGGCAGAGATGTTGTTCTTAAGGATGTTGATATTCGTGACGCTCGCTCCCACGTTGGCGATCGCCACGATTTCGTCTTTTTCAATATCGTAGTTGATTCCCAGCATATTTTCGAGAGCGAATGCGTCAATATCCACGACCACTGGATTGAGTCCCGCCTCCATGATAACCGAAACGTAGTCATTGATGATGTCCTTCTTGGCCGCCACCAAAATAACATCCATCATATCTGGATTGTCCGATCCGGATCCAAGGATTTGGAAATCGATGTTCACATCGTTGATGTCGAAGGGAATATGTCTCTCCGCTTCCCACTGAATCGATTCCTCCAATTCTGTTTCTGTCATGAAGGGAAGCGTAATCTTTTTGACAATGACTGAATGGCCAGACACGGAAGTCACCACCTCCCTCGTTTTCGTCACCGAGGTGACCAGATCCTTGATCGTATCGATGATGGTCACCGAATCCATGAGGGCCCCATCCACAATGGCCTCTGGGGCCAAAGACGAAACCGCGAGATTCTGGAGGCGGAAGCCGTTCTTGCCCTCCCGAAGTTCGACCAGCTTGATGGAACTGGAACCGATGTCAAGACCAATCACATTTTTCTTTTTTCCCCAGACCATAGCGTCTCCTCGTCTCTTTTCTGACCCAAAGGTCCATTGAAAGATTCTCAGTTCTCTGAGAGACTGTACCTCCTGATCTTCTCTCTCAGGGTGGCTCTCGATACCCCTAACACCTTCGCCGCTCGCGACTTGTTCCACTCCAGTTTCTTGAGAACGTGGGAAATATGAATCTTCTCCACGGCGTCTAATGACATGTCCTCGGTGAACTCTACAGGATTCGGGTTGGGGGTCACCCAATCAGGCCTCTCGTTGCTCCTCAGTTCGAATGGAAGCTGTTCTTGGTCGATCAGGTCACGTTCGCTTAGGATCATCGCCCGTTCCACCACGTTTCTCAGTTCTCTCACATTGCCCGGCCAGTGGTACTGGGTCATGAAAGGCTTTGCCTCTGAAGCAAAGCCTTTCACGTTCTTCCCGTGCTCCCGGTTGTTCTCCTCAATGAAGAGGTTGGAGAGAAGCAGAATATCTTCCGGCCGGTCTCGAAGCGGAGGCATTTCGACGACCACCACCTTCAGCCGATAGTAGAGGTCCTTACGAAAGATTCCCTCACTCACCAAGGTTTCGAGATCTTTGTTCGTCGCCGCGATGATTCGAACATCGACCTTAATCTCTCGTTCTCCGCCCACTCTCATGAAGCTCTGAGTCTCAAGAAATCTCAAAATCTTCGACTGCAAGAAGGGTTTCATATCTCCGATCTCATCCAAGAAGACCGTCCCTCCGTCTGCCAGCTCGAAGAGCCCCTTCTTCGTCGCCTTCGCATCGGTAAAAGCCCCTTTTTCGTACCCAAAGAGTTCTGACTCCAGGAGAGAATCCGGAATGGCACTGCAATTGATCTTCATGAGCGGTCTGCTGACTCCGCTTGCTGCTGTAGTGGACGGCATTCGCCACCAATTCTTTTCCCGTCCCGCTCTCGCCCTGGATCAGGACCGAAGTTTTTTGGGTCTTACTGATCATGGCGATGAGTTCTTTCACGCTCTGGATTTGAGGACTCGTCCCGTGGATGTGGATGTCTTGGTAATCCCCTTTCTGTTGCCGCCGGAGTCGACGAACCTCATTAATGAGGCTCTTGGTTTCCAATCCCTTCTCGATCAAGAGCGTCAACTCTTCCAATTCGAAAGGCTTGTTGATGTAGTGATAGGCTCCAGATTTCATGGCTGAAACCGCAGTCTGCACATCCGAGTAGGCCGTCATCATGATCACCAGGATCTCGGTGTCAAACTCCTTCACTCTCTTCAACACCTCGATCCCGTCGAGATCCGGCAACCGCATGTCAAGAACAATCAGATCGACGATGTTCTTTCGGATTGCCGACAACGCCTCATTGCCGGAGGAGGCCACGGACACTTCATACCCCTTCTTCTTCAGGACATCCGAAAGAGTGTCCCGCATGACCTCGTCATCATCGACAATCAGGAGTGACAGCTTCATGCGTTCTCCAGGTTCTCCGGGAGCGTGATGACAAAAGACGTTCCCTTCTCCCACTGACTCTCCACCTTGATCGTTCCCCCGTGCTTGTTAATGATCTGATAAGCAATCGAGAGCCCGAGTCCGATCCCTTTGGGCTTGGTCGTGAAAAAAGGGTCGAAGATCCGATCGACCATGTGCGGTGGAATTCCTTTCCCCGTGTCAGACACAATGGCCTTGACAAAATTCTGCCTGGGTCCATCTCCCGCCGTCGAGACGAAGGAAGAGACTCCGATCTTGAGTTCCCCTCCCTCGGGCATGGCTTGAATCGCATTCAGGAAAAGATTGAGAAAGACTTGATGCATTTGGGTTTTGTCCGCCTTGATTCGGGGAAGATGAGGGTCATACTTCTCTTCAAAACGGATTCCCTTGTCCGCAATCTCCTTAATGAGAAATGGAATGATTTCGTTGATAATATCCCGAACATGGCAGGGGGTCAAATTCAGTTTCTGCGGTTTCGCGAAGGAGAAGAAGGTCTTCAGCAATTCATTGAGTCGGTCAATCTCCTTAGTAATCCGCTGGAGATATTCTCTTCGGGGATCCTTCTCCGTCAATTCTTCCCCAAGAGCCTGCGCCGTCGTCTTGATTCCCGCCAGAGGATTCCGCAACTCATGGGCGATACCCGAGGAGAGTTTTCCCAAGGAAACGAGTCGGTCCATCCTCAAAATCTCCTCTTGGTACTTGTAGATACTGGTCAAATCCCTAAAAATGACAATCTTCCCTATCAACTTCCCCCGGTTATCTAAGTGATTGTTGATGCTGAACCCTACCGGGAACTTCCGCGCTGTCCTTCTTGCGCATCCATCCCTCTTTCCGGGTGTCTAAGTCTTCGGGGTTGTCGAGAAGAGATTGGACCACGCTTTGTTTTTCTCTGAGGCCTAAGCTGCTCAAGGGTTTTCCGATCAGCTCATCTTTCGAAAAGCCCAAAATCCTCTCTCCAGCCAGATTGACGTACGTAATCATCTCATTCACACCTGTGACCATGATGCCACTCGCGATGCTCTGAAAAATACTTTCCATGAAGTTCTTGACGTCCTCCAGCTCTCGGCCGAGACGCCGGATCTCTTCATCCTTCTTGCCTAAGCGATCATTGACTTCTTTGAGAAAGGGCTGCGTGTTCATCCGGTCGCACTCACCTTATAGTCTTGCCACATTCAGAAGGGGGATTTCCATGGGTTGCTGTTGGTAGGTCCACTGGATTACTCCGGAGGCATAGACCTCATGTCCCCCAGGTGCCGCGAGATAAGTGGACAAGCGATCCAACACGTTGTCGATCAGGAACCCTTTGTACTCCCCGCCGTCTCTCACGATAAGAATACGACGCTCCCCTTCGGATTTCCCTTCGGGAAGGGAAAGGAGCGTCTTGAGGTCAACGATCTTCATTTCAAAATCCTTGAGTCGAATTCTCTGTTGATTCGAAAGCCGACCGTGAAAGGAGGCTGGAACCTTGAACAGCTTGAACACCTTCTCACTCGGGACAGCGAAATAACGGCCGTCGACCTTAAACACAGTCACATGAACCGATGGAGTTGAAGTCGATCGTCTCTGTATCAGTTCCTCAGAGGCATTTCGGATCCACTCGTTCAGCCCGGACAGATGCTCATCGATCTTCTTGAACCTTTCATCCACTCTCCCAAAATAGTCGCCCAGCGCGTTTGACAACTCCTCTACCATTTTCGGCCCCGCTGAAGCCGCCTGTACGAGGTCCACCTTCTCTACCGGCCTTGGAGGACCCATGGGCTCGGGTGAGATGAGGGGGCCCTCGAGACACGAAAATCTAGCCTGAATCCCTTCGTAGGCTAATCTTCGATAGAGGTCCATCTCTTCATTCGTTTCTTTCTTGAGAAAGAGTTTGATCGTTTCCTTGGAGTCCATCAGGAACTTCATCAGGGGAGGACCGATCTTCTCGCCCTGGGTGATCATTCGCTTCAACACCTTCTCCATGAAACCCAGGACAGAGAGGATATCCGACTCCTCTTGAAATGCGTGTTGGAGGATCACAATCTCGCTTCGGGTCTCGTCGAGGTTTTCTTTGGTAATCTCCCACTCCAAAGAAAGAAGTTGCGATTCCAGCTTTTCTAATGATTTGGGCGGGGATGAAGGTTCTGGGGCCTTTGGCGGAGCAGAAATCAAAGAAGGAACACTCTCACGTTCGAGTTTGGGTCGCTCTTCAGGCTGGGGAGCAGATTCGTCCATCGCTCCAAGACTTTTCTCAATCTCAGAAGAAAGTTCAAAAATAGAAGACTCCATCGAATCCAAGGACGACAGGGAATCCCCTGTCACCTCTGCTTTACTCTCCGTGGATGGCTCAAGCCGAGGAGACTCCATCGGCAGGGGTTCGATCACGGTGCCCTTCTTCGACACGAACAACCGATCCACTGCGGAATCGATTTCAGCTTCCAGTTCCTTTAGATCTTCTTCTCGAAAACCCTTTTCCATCCTCAACGCCCATCTATACTCTGGCCTGCTGTTTATCCATAAACATGATCTTTCGGCTCACGTCCTTCACCACGAGCTTGCTGATCTCCCGGAGTGTCTCAAAGATCCCCTGGCCTTTGACAGCACTGGCTGAGAAGGAAGGAACCTTTAACATGGAATTCAGATCTTTCTCCAGAATCTCCAGGGGCAGGATCTCAGAATCACTTCCGTCGAGATCCCGCTTGTTATACTGAATCACCAACGGGATAGCCCGAATGCTGATTCCCTTCTCGGCCAAGTTTTTGGCCAGATTGATGAGACTTTCGATGTTCTTCTTGCGCTGCACCTTCAGGGAATCCGCTACAAACACGACCCCGTCTACTCCTTTGAGAACCAACTTTCTCGTGGCATCGTAATGGACTTGCCCCGGAACCGTGTAGAGTTGAACTCGAATGTCCATGCCCCTGATCTTTCCAAGATTCATCGAAAGAAGATCAAAAAACAGTGTCCGGTCCCCTTTGGTGTCAATGGACACCATCTTGCCTCTGGTTTGTTCTTCGGTCACACCGTAGATATACTGCAGGTTTGTGGTCTTTCCACAGAACCCCGGTCCATAATACACAATCTTGCATTGAATCTCATCCTTGCTGAAGTTAATAAACGGCATTTAATAACTTTTCCCCTCTCCATGAAGATCGGAGACGTTCCTCTATGATTTCTTTTCCCTTCTCAAAGATACAAGACACGATGGAGCCGAGTTCACCGATGATCTGGTTCATCTTTAGCCGAACCACCCCCAGCGACGTCTTGTCATCGAACAGGGTGACCATGATGGTATGTTCTCCTACGGCAGAAAAATAGACATTTTCGCTTCTCCCTTTGTGAAAGAGAAGCGTGAATTCTTCCTCTCCCAGAAGTCTCGCGATCTCTGCAGTGGCTCCGAAGTTGGCCGCGGTGAGAGCCGAGAGAGACATGACGTCCAGATCGGGCGTATTCCCCTGTTGGGCGATGAGTTGACCTGACCGATCGATCAAAAGGACCGAATGAGCAAAAGACGAAGAAACGATTTTGCCCAGACACCCTTCGATCTTCTCCAAGTCTCTTTTGGTGAGCACAACATTCATGCTTGATCCATCCAGGGACCCTCAGTCCGGCTCCTGTGAGGGCTAAACCGCCTTGTCGTCAGTCCTTCGCATCGCCTCGACGAGCAGATGTTCCCAGCTCTGAAAGATGGTCTGAACGGGAGGAATGAAACCGATGTTGGAAATAAACTCTCCTTCATCCCAGCTCAGGATCCTGTAGAAAGCGTCACTGCCTTTCTTTTCCCCGCATTCGGCGTGGATAATCTCTCCCTCGTTAAAATAGATTACGCCTTTTTCGCCATTTCGAGTAATCACCAAGGCGGTGGTCAATCGCCCGAGGCAGTTCATTTGGATAATATCCGTCAATTGGACATCAAAGACCTTTCCTTGAAACCCCTTTTTCTTACCGATGAGATCGATAATGATCTTTCGAATATCATTGATCTCGAAAGGTTTCTCGATGTAGAAGAGCGACCCTCTGCGATTTGCCTCCTTCTGCACATCCGAGGACCCATAGGCCGTCATAATGATGACTTTCGTTTGAGGATGTTCCATCTTGATCCGAACGAGAAGGTCGAGGCCGTTGATGTCTGGCATGCGAATGTCGGAGATCACCAAGTCGATCTTGTCCTTCTTCAGCAAACCCAGGGCCTCTCTTCCGTTGTTTGCAATCATGACTTCGTACTTATCCTTATCTTTGGAGAGACTTTTCGCCATGCTCCAGGTGAGAGTCTCTTCGTCGTCAACGATTAATACTTTCTTCAGCCCCTCTGCCATCTCCCCGAAACCTCATCGGTAAAGGTGCTTTACAAGTGATAATTAGCCCTTTACTTCCTTTTAGAAGGGATAGCAAAATAGATGCCAATCTTCCAAAAATTCTAATTACTTAATTTCTCAACAGGTTCGCGTATTTCTGGCATACGGGCATTGTTCTATATTATACTTCGCCTTTGCACAAATGGTCAATATCTTGCCAATGGTAAAAATGTACCTATTCCCTTTCTGTAAGCTATCCCTTTGTTTTGACTCTAAACCTCGAATCACATTAGTCAGACCCTGCCCCTTTTATCCGCCGAATTGGTCCTTGAACTACCATGAATATCAAGCGAATTGGACGTTGACGATAAGAAGCTTTCCCGCGGAGGACTCTTCGACAAATTTATTTTCCTTTTTGGTCTTATTTTTGCTACCAACGAATATGTGGAACTTTCTCTGCCTCGTGATTATCGTCCCTGGAGGTCACGGGCAAGTCGGCTGGATGACCCGCCTTACCTGTCCCGTCTTAGCGGGACAGGCGGGGAATTCCTTGATTCAATCGTGCGCAGAAATAATCTCTCTCCCAAGGTCAGAATCCCAAAAGGGCAGAGACCGTCTACGCATCCTTGCTTCGTTCATGGAGAAAAGGAGCCCTCCTTTCGCGGAAACTTGACATTTTTAACTCCATTAGGTAACTTTTAATAAACCTTTCCGAGGAATGCGTTGGCTACTGACAAGGAAAAGACGCTCAATGCCGCCCAAAAGTTTGTCCTCAAGGGCGATTATAAGAAGGCGGTGAAGGAATATCAAGAAACTCATCGAGGCGAGCCCGAAGGATACTCGCTTATACTTGAAGGTAGGAGACCTCTATATTAAAGCGGGAGATTCCGAGAAGGCAGTCAAAGAATATTTTCGAGCCGGGAAGATCGAGGAAGATGATGACTTAAATCAAAAGGCCATTTCGATCTACAAAATTGTCCTCTCGATCGACCCTAAGAACACGGAAGCCCACCACAGAATTGCCAAGCTCTATCTTAAGGAAGGGCTGATAGGAAGTGCGAAAATTTACTATCAAGGCATCCTCAGAATTCGACCGGATGACCACGAGGCAAAGAGCGCCCTTCAACATCTCGAGAATCCCGAGCAGCCTCGAGAAGAATCGATGTTTGCTCCCATTGAACCTGCAGCTCCAAGAACCGGCCCCTTCCCGAGACAAGAAAAACTGAAGAACCTCTCGACCAATCCCCTGCCCCACCGGCAGATCTTCCAGGTGGTTCACAGGATATTGAAGTCCCCAGCGTTGACAAGGAGTCGGAGACGCACTACCATCTCGGAATCGCTTACCAGGAGATGGAGTTGTTCGATTATGCCATCTCGGAATTTGAAACGGCTTTGAACAGTCAATCCTTGAAGTTTGATTGTTATATCATGCTGGGGGCTTGCTACATGCAGAAGGGGCAGTATGAGAAGTCGATTGACCACTACAAGACAGCTTCCCAGATCGAGGGCCTATCGGAAGAGAAATTGGCCCGGCTCCATTTCAGTCTGGGATTGGCCTATGAGGCTCATGGAATGATACCGGCGGCTATTGAAGCCTTCAACCTCGCTCTAAAATTCGATCCCTCCTTATCCGAAGCTCAGGAAAAGATCAAAAAACTCCAAAAATCTCATTGATCACGCCACTCGTGAATCCTGCTCTGAACCTGGGTCTCCCTTAATCATTCACTCCATGTCTCTTTCTAAGGAATCACTTCCCGCCAGTACAGGATTTCATTATCTCTGGCCGGAGACAAGGCCTTCTTAGACATGATCTGCCCGCTCACTGTTCCCACAATGACAGAAGCCACTCCTGTCGTATTGATGGTGATCACAGGGGCCGAAGGAAGTCCGGAGCCAGCGGTAACGACGAACCGATCGGAAGTCTTAGATAATACTCCTGTTAAATAAGCATCGTCTGACAAATCAGCAGGCCCCCCCTCCGGACTGATACTCAACCGAATAGAGCTTTCCCGTTCCTGCGACTTTGCACGGATCAGGTTCCGGTATGGGTATAGGTGGTGAAATAGACGATCCGATTGTAAACCATCGGTCGGGCTAACACCTTTTCACCTTCTTTCCAGCTGGATGAACCACCCTTTCTTCAGGGATCCTGAGTATACGTGTTATTCGAGGTCACGTCAGTCAAGTCTTTTTCGCTATAAGGATAACCTTCCTTCTTCGGAATCAGTTGTTCCCCTGGCATCATCGTCCTTGACCGCATAGAACCGATCTTGAATATTCTTCTTCACCGGGATTCTCTCGATCTCCTGTGCCGAAGAAGACCCAGGGTGTTCCGGACGGATCGAGGGCGACTGACGGCTTGATAATACACGGGGTGCTTTTCAGGATTTTCTCTGGGAGGTCGGAAGAGTCTCTTACCGGTCCACCGGCTGTTGCTTTTGTTCCTGACGCCATCAAAGGAAACATCGAACACCCACATCTGTCCGCCAAGATCGCCGATATAGACCTCTGTCCACATAGCCATCAAAGTTCAGGTCCACCGCCCTTGGCGGTGCTGCCATGGAGTGAGTCATTTCGTTGTTTTCGTTTTTTTCGCCTTTCCTTTTTGACATACGAAAACTCCCAGAGAACCTCTCCTGTCTTGATGTCGATGACAAAAAAGCCTCGCCCTGTGTCAGCATCTTTGTCTCTTTTCATTCGGATCGAACCCAGCACCCACAAAGGCAACCCACCGCTCTACAAGCTTCTCACCTACCTCGATCTTCACGCGTCCGATTGCAGGTTCCGACCAACTCTCACCCATCTTTGCCAGGGTTTCAGTATTTGAAGAACTCGGAAATTCCCACAGAAACCTTGGGTTCGTCGTTTCCGTGATATCCAAGGCAAAGTAACTTTTTCCTCCTTTTCTCAGCCCACAAACGAGAACCGTCCTCCACTCGTCGGCGCTCTTTGTCGTGTCGGAGGCGTCGCTGTAAAACCAGACATCAGCCACTTTGGGCGAAGAGTCAACATAGTAGGTATGGTCATAGATATGCCCCTCGCTCATCTTTTTCAGTTGCTTCAGCACGCCATTTGGGATGTAGGCCCATTCCTCTATTCCAGTAGCAGCATTGAAAGCGTGGAGCATTCCGTCGTTGGCTCCAACCAAGATGACCTTGGCCCGGGCACTCTTGCTTTGATAGAATCCACCAGTTCCATTATACCCAGTATCTTCAAAAGAGGGGGATGGAGAACCCACTACAACGGTACTTGAATGGAAGATGTCCCCAATGGTCCAATTTCTCGCCTCTTCCGTATTTCCATTCCGATTGACGTCAAAGGGATCTTTAGATCCCCGAATGTGATTGATCAGCTTTTCCCGGTCCTGATTCTTATCGACATTGAGGTCACTATTCTTGATGCTCGTCGTTGTAAATTCTGTTAGGGCATTTCCGTCGTCCAGGACCGTGTAGATTCTTCTCGATTCCGGAGCTATGGTCGAGGTTTCCCACACAGGATTCGCCGGGTTGCCATTCGTATCGACCGGAACGCTCCAAACGCCATCCCCATTCAGTTGCAGTTGGTAAGCTTTCAGATGACCTTGCCAGAAGGGAGTCGAATTCGGTTCGAAGGACCCCATATAGACCATCTCCTGATCAACCAACCGAACGGAAGGTACACTAGGTGTGCCAAAAGAGTAGGAGGCTTCCACCACCTCTCCGAAAATCGATTTCAACGCGGCGGCCAGCTCGTTCGCATTCTGAGGCAGGAATGCGTATCCTGAAAGAGGATAATTCGCTGGGTCTGCGTTCGTTTCTGCATATTTACACTTCGTATCTCCAGTGGCTGGCCAATAGATTGCCAAATCGTATGCAGAGGGATCTCCACTATTAGTGTCCAGGGGGTTATCTGTTCCACCATATTTCGCCGCCCAGTTCAGGGTCTTCTTGAGTCGGTCAGGCAGGTCCCCTCCAAACCCGATTACAAAGACCTGGATCCCGGACTCCTTAAGCTCTTTGGCTCTCTGGACAGTTTTCATGCGCCGCCTAAGCATTCCCGTTTGCACTTTCTTCGATACCTCCATTTCCCCCACAGGCTAGAGTGTCCTCCCCGTCGGTGATCAGGATAACAAATTTCTTCCGACAAGCGGCAGCTAGTCGATCCTTCGGAAACTACGTCTTGGCTTCTTCAAGCGATGCTGCTAGCGGCGTCCCGCCCGCCGGTGCGCCTTGATCGACTTGATTCCGAATATCAACAAGAGGGCGATGGGATGGGCGACTGGATATTCCCGTGGGCAACTCCGCCTATAATCAGACCTCATGTATCCCAAGGTATTTTCACGCGTCCATCATCGCCGAGATTGTCGCGAGGAGATCGAAAAGAACCTTTCTTGCGATATCGATTCGACGGTACGGCGGCGGAAGCGGATTCGTTTTTCCCGCGAAACTCCAAATTCATGCTGCGCGACATATCCAAGATGATCAGAGCGTCCGGTGGCATCTGGGTCATGAAGAGGTCTGTATCATCTCCCCGGACTGAAGTCGCAGATATTCCCACGACAACTGCGATGAAAAGGATGAAGACAGATTTTCTCATCTTTTTCTCACCTTTCTCTATTGGTCTTTCAGGGCGTTTCTGAAACCTTAACAGGCTCAGCGTTTAGTATTCCGTTGTGGGAGAAATCGGGCGATTCCCCTTGACCTGGACTTCCAATTCCCGAACGGCCCCTTGAGATTCCCCTGTGACGTGGATCCGAATCCTCCTGAATCCAAACTGGGAAAGGTCACTGCCGTATTGGAAGGCTAAACCGAGAGACTCCGACGGTGTAGGGTTATTTCGGTCTCTTACGCTCCCGCTCCAGTACCGGGAGTCGCTTCCAATTGTTGTTCGTGGAATGGCCTCCATACTCGGAAGTTGGCTCAGAGCCATCTGGATACCAGCTTCTGCAGCGTAAAAAGCTTCCAGTCTGGTCTTCTCGTTTCCAGAGATGCCGATTTCAAAGGTGGACGTATTGATGAGGCTTAAGGCAAGAACGGTCAAAACGAGCAGGAGGAGCAGGGAAACTAATGAGGGCAGCCCCTTTTTCTGATCTCATGTGATTCTTTTTCGCCATGGGTCCTATTCCCTGTCAGGGTGCAAAGCGCCAGATTTCGAATCTGAATATTCGAAGCCATCTGCCTGGTTCGCTTTTTGGGCGACCTTCGTTATCCTTAAAGTCCGGATCTGCCTTGCTCGGGGTCGGCTGTAACAGATCACCCGAACCATCCGGATGTCTTCATCGTTGGCAGTCGGGTCCCCGTTCGTGGTAAAGTATTCGAAGGTCAACTCTCTAATGTTTTCAGCGATCGGCTGCCTGGATTCCCCAGGCTCCTCCCTCCCCTGGATCTGAAAACTGACGGCGGTGATTGGATAGACGAGGGTATTCGGTCGTCGGTAGTTGTACTCGAGAGGATGCTGAAGCGTCAGGCGGTACCCCGGCGTCCCATCGACGGTTTCTTCCCTAATGTCTGTAATGACGTTGCTCTCTACCCCGTCGATTGAAATGTACCGTTTATTGTCCTTATCGAAAATAGCGCGGTTGGGCTCATAGTTGACTCGGTTTACGGTGATCTCATATCGGGACGAGCTCCCGATCAAACGAGCCGACAGTGTAGCCGAATTGACTGCAGTGACGATCGTTAACCATCCCGCGGAAGGTTGATCTCGGTTCAGGACACTCGGGTAGCTGATGACCGTACCGTTCGTGTTCTTAAACTGGACCGGTAGTATCCTCGAGATATACCCCACGCCAGGCACGTGCTCTCCTGCTATCCTTCCAAAACCCGCCATGCGGATCTCTCGCACCATTCTGGCCATCGTGGCACGAGCGTTCTGCTGCACATCAAAGACCTGCTCTTGAACCGTGTACGTCTTCTGCTGTCTAAGAAAGGTCTTGTACAAGACAAAAATGAGTATGCTGCTCAGCACAAGGGCTATCAATAACTCGATTAACGTTACCCCTCTGTCTTTTCTTGAATCTCTCATCCTTGCCCCGTTCTCACTGAGCCCTGCGTGTCGTAAAACTGACACTGTGATCCCTCCGGCCGTCATTCCAACTTACCGTGTATTGAATCGTCTTCATGTTATTTTCTTCCGTGACGCGATAGGTTCTTGCGAAAGGCACCCCAGAAAAGGTAACCCGTTGATCATCGTATTGATTCGGAAGAAGTCGATCCGAATTCAGAGGCAGGTTCTTCAGAAATTCGAGACGATCCTGCGCTAGATACGTTGCGCGGGTCAAATGCTGACTGAAGTTATTGCCCCGGAGCGAGGTGACATGAAGCCCTGCAAGCGCCAAGAGACCCACCGCAAGAAAGACCAATGCCACCAAAACCTCCAGAAGAGAAAACCCTTTCGCTTCTCTCATCCTCTTATTCAACTCTAATCCTCCCTGTCGCAGCGAACAAAACGATCTTCTTTTCCGTATCTCGCGTGTTCCTCAGCGTGACACTCCCAGACGATTGACGTGGAATTCGGATTAAATGTTGCAAGATTACCCGCCAGGTCAATCTGATGGAAACGAATCCCGCTCGGAATCGTTTGAACTACGCCGTCGTCAACCCAGACCCCTGCGGTGGTCATGCGTTGAACGATGTAACTGCCTCCCTCAGCGTTGAACTGAACGCGATGTGTCGAGATTCGTGGATACGGCTTTCATCTGGGCTGTCCTCATCGTGGAAACAATGTCTCGTGTGGCAGTCCTCAGACGATAATTCGGCAGCCAGGCAGCAATATTCGGAACGGCCAGCGCTGCCGCAATGGCGATGATGACCAGAACAACAATGAGCTCAATGAGTGTAACCCCTTTTTTATTCATCTTCACCCTCCTAATTGTAGTGAATTTAAGGATTTTGTCAATATTTATTTTCATTACACGAGCTCCGTGTCTCTGTGTGACCTCAGGCCGCAATTCGCTTCACTTTACAAGAGTTTACACGACTTGACAGAGCAAAAACAAAGCGAATCATCAGGTTCCAAAAGCTGCACAAGAGCTCGCGAAAGAGTGCTCACAGATGGGGATAAAAAGGGAGGAAAGGATCGTGGGTCAACGAAATTCGACGGCCAAGGTGTAGTGCTGGAGGCTCTTCGATCCATCTGGATCACACGCTTCAATCTCAACAACCTGGGTGCCTTCATTCTCTTTCTGAATCTCCCAACGAAGGAGGCCTGTTGTTTCATCGATCACCATTCCCTTCGGTCTTGATTTAAGACTGAAGGAGATCGGATCGAGATCCGGATCTTTTGCCTTGACCTGGTAAAGATAGGCATTGCCTTTGAGCGACGTCGGTGGAGAGGACGTGATCATGGGTGCGCTGTTGGACACCACGACGGGAACCGATCTCTTGGGTTTTCCAAGGACCTCACGGTCATCGGGAGTCACGATGACCAATAGGGAATCCCCTTTCTTGAACTGGCCCGACTCCAACGTTTCAGCCTTTTCTTCTGTGAGAATCGTCCCGTTCTTCTCCCACTGATACGTGTAATAGACGAAGTCCTTATCCTTATCCGAACTCTCGATGACCACCTTTACCTGATCCTGTGCACGGACGACTTTCGGTTCTATCCAAACCTTCTCAAGGACCGGAGGGGAGTTGTTAATTCGTACGACGGGAGAGAGAAAGGGTTTACCTCGGTTTTTCCCGTCGCTCGGAGTAACCTTGACTCGGATGGAATCTCCCTTCTTGAAGTTTCCGCTTTTGAGCAAGCTGCCGTCACCTGCGGGAATCTCCCTGTCATTGATCATCCATTGGACCTCGCAGGTAACCGAATCTCTCTCCGGATCCTCGCACTGGACCAAGAGGCTCAGATCACTCTCGTGATCCGGGTGCTCAGGCAGGAGGGTCACGGAGGTGATGATGGGAGGACTGTTTGGCTTGCTGGTCGCCCCTCCCTGTCCCTCTCTCTGACAGGAGAGGATACCGCCCAACAGAAACAGAACCATATGCAGCAGTAGCAAAGTTCTGAACAAAGATTTCGTCCCTTTCGACGCCGCTCTATTCCATAAAAGGATAATTATGTTTCTCTTTTTGGTCAATTCGTTTTTGAAGAAGGTAAATCTTCTGGGCTTCAATTCTGTTGCGCACCCCATCCTCAACACCCTCGACATACACCCAGTCCTTAACCTTCAGTTTGTCCAAGGTGGTTTGAATGCCTTTCTCAGTTTGGATGGCCGTGTGCTGATCCCAAACGAACAATTTTTCGTTCACCACAAAAGTGCCCTGTTTAACATCCACCGCCATGACAACTCCCTGCATTTTCACTATATCTCCCTGACGGGCTGAAGTCAACGCAGGGATCAGCAGAGCCAAAAAGACAATGAGCAGAATTTCTCTTCTCTTGTTCACGAGTCTCCTCCCTTAGAAAAGGATTCTCCAATTGACTGGAATAAGGCTTTTAGTGCTTGGGAGACGGGGGGCAAAAACGCCTCCTCCGACCCCTACGTAGCCCACGGCTGTTCCTCGCAGAAAGGTGACGATGACGCCGGATGGAATGGCAGTGCCAATGACCCCAATACGATCGCTTCTTTTCACCACTTCGCCTCCGATGTCATTGGTCAAATCGAGATTGAATGCCGCATTTCCCGTAGTATAGTTCAGAATGTAAAGCCTTGCCTGTCCCCTCGCCCACGAAACACGGGTCGGTTTCGCTCCCGAACGTGGGTGCAAAGGTGGTGAAGTAGGCCGTCTTGTAGAAAACAACTGGAGCGGCGAGAACTTTCTCCCCCGCATTCAGATCCAGTTTGATGACCCATCCTGACTGCGACCTGAGCTGAGTCAAGATAGAATCTTTTTCTGTCTGAGTAGTCCCTGAATCTTGCAGCAGGTCCAATGTCACATCCACCAAATTGCTTTCGATGAGCGGAGTCGAAGGGTTCTTGTCCTTCACGGCATAGAGTCTGTTGACAACTGCCGAGTCCTTGGGGTGTTCCCGATCTCCAGTCCCGAAAAACAACATCTCATAGTAGACGCTGTCTTTCTCGAGTGTGACATCCGGAGAATAGAAGATCTTTCGAGCATCCGCTGTTGCCGTATTGGACCGAAAGATCATCTTCCCAGTCCAATTCACCGGGTTGGGATCTGCCGTGTCGAACCGCCACATCCGGCCCCCCATGTCCCCTACATACAGCCGATCAATGAACCCGTCTCCATCGGTATCGATTCTCGCAATATCGCTTGGGATAGAATACGTCATGGAGCCATCCTCTCCGTGGGTATAGCGCCACACCAGAGAGCCCGTTAACACATCGACGACATAGATTCCTCTCCCTTTTGAATCCGTAAGGGTTACAGGATCATTATCTTGGTTCTCGTCATATCCGCCACCCCAAAAAGCGACCCACTTCTCGCCAGAACCAAAACGAACCTTGCCAATCTGCGGACTGCTCCAACTCTGACCCAATTCCTCGTAACCGGAAGTACTTGGGCTGATGTCCCAAAGCAGGGTGGGAGACAGACGGTTCGTGATGTCCAAAGCCGTATATCGATTCCCGCCTCTCCTCTCTCCAAAAATGAGTACCTTTTTATCCTCTGACAGGTAAACCTTGGGCGAACCATCTACAAAAATTTGAAGAACATCTTGGTGAATCGCCTGGAGCTTATTCAGAAGATTCGGGGGAATATATGTCCAGAGCTCCTCCCCGGTGGCATCATCGAACGCATGAAGCATCCCGTCATTGGAACCGGCAAAGATGTACGGACTCTGTCTCACTGTAATGGACGATGACAGGTCGTGAATGAAGAAAGGCACCTAAAATCCAATCCCTCTTTTCTGTTGTGTTCCCATTTCCATTATCATCATAGGCATCAAGTCCATGGACAAAATTGATCAACTTGTTTCTCCCGGGATTGTCCCCTGACGCAAGTCCTAGTAGCCGTCGGACTGATGAGACCGTTCTCCACGGCAACTGCGTTCGACGTGTGGGTGAGATTCCCATTCTCTCCCAGGTACGTGTAGATCTTTCGGGCCGAGGAGCGATTCATAATCACTTCCCCAGCACCCCCCTTTTCCACATCCCCTCCATCCAAGGTGCCACTGCTCGTCCAAAAAGATCGAGCTGTGGAGAGAACTTGACCATTCGCATCCAATGCTTTTTGGCCATCTGCATCAATGAGATCTCCGACATGAATACCCAGGGAGGGGTTGTTTTCCTGGGCGATCCCGAATTTTTTGATGTTTCCGGTCCACATCTCATCCTTGAGTGGCTTGAAAAGGGATAAGTAGATCTTGTCTCCAGCGGAGGTTCTCTCCATTCTGCTGATGGGAACGATAGGCGCCACGAAAGAGGAAGTCTTTGCCAGGATCTCGTCGATGATGTTTTGAAACGAACTGGAAAGGCTTTGTGCGTTGCTCGAATAGAAATACCTTCCATGGCCATGCGCTGCCGTCCTCTCAAGGAGGTTTGAGCTGATTGTGAAACCAATCGTATAGGTGAGAATATTCTGCTGTCCCTCGAAAGAGGATGAAAGATCACTCTCGTAGAGGTACTTGGCTACATCGTCCAGATAGTCGGTCCCGTAGTCGCTGTTGATGTATCCGGGTTCTCTTCCGTCATTATCCCGATCCCCTATGGCCGAGGCCAGGATTGAATTCCTATCTCGCGTCGATTCTCCATCTGTGATAAGGATCACGTAGTTCCTTTGACAGTAGTACTGAATCGGACTCACGTAGTTCACGCCCGAGTTGAAATAACTGGGTCCTCCCTTGAAATAGAGGCCGGCCTCATAAAGCGTTTCAGCCAAGGGAGTCCATGTTTCGGCGACAATGTCATTGATATCACTGGTCAGTTGGGTTCGATTACTGTCCGTCAAGCTCTTGATGGTGCTCTGGATATGTCCCCCTTCGGTCTCGGAGATTCCATTAACGTATTTCACCCTGTTGAACACCATGACTCCAAGCCTCACCCCATTGACCGTATTCAAGAAATCGTTGATGACCCTCTTGGCGATGGTCAGTTTGGGCAAGTATTCGTCTCCACCAATGGAGGCGAGGTAGTTTCGATAGTTGCCAGTCCGAAGCGTTCTGCTATCGGACCGGCAAGTTGAGGAAGTGGATCCCTCGTAGTGCCCCTGATTTGTGAGGGCGGTTCGCGCAGCCGCACAGGGCACCTCTGCGATGGTAGCTTTGAATACAGCCCAGCTGCCCCAGCGGGTACTATAGTAGACGGTGTTGGCATGGGTCGTGGAAACGACTAAGGGGTCGTACGTGATGCCTGGATCATAGAAGTACGCCTGAACCTCATCGTTCATGCTACCCGAGTTGTCAAAAATAATGAGAATATTCGGTTCAACCCCCTCCCCACTGGACATGTAGAGATCTGTATCGTGGGCGAAGCAAGGCGTCGCAGACAAGAGACATAGAAGAAGCAAGATCCAAGGGGCTTTTGACGGCTTCATCTTCTTAATTTCCTCCCTGGAGAGTTGGCACAAGTCTCACCACTTTCTCCTCAATAGCACATGAACTCTTTACCGGACTAAACTCGATCTGATCCTCGCCGACGGAATGGATCATGAAATACAGGTATTCAAAATGCGTTGCGCTGAAACCCGACCCTCTGGGCGATCCAGACTGATCCGGAACATAGGTGTTCATCACTCTGGCATTCGTTGGGTTCGGGTTGGCAGGATCTGTAAAAGGATCATACTGGTTATCTACGTACTTACCAGGGATAGAAAAATTTTCGATATTAGCCATGATGACCTGAATCCCACTGTCTGCCGCATAAAAGGCGTTGGTGCTGCCCTCGCTTGTTGCCGGAGAGCTTCACTTCGAAGGTCGACGTGAAGATCGATCCAAGGCCGACCAGGGTCAACATGATCATCATCATCAAGGCAATGACGAGTGCCGCTCCATTTTCATTCGTGAGGATGTTTGTCGTTTTCCGTATCATTGGTGGTGCCCCCATTTACCGACGTCATTGAGAGATTGCGAAGCGTAATGGCTGAAACCAAGGTTCGTGGAGCCGTGTTCTGCAAATCTGGATTCACCTGCGTGGGTCTCGCCGTCAGACTCACACGAACGGCAATCACCTTTCGATTCTGCACGGTCGCCTGAGGAACCCAGTCACTCAGACTCAGCATCTGGTTCCCATCTCGATCGTCCATGATCCCATCTTCGTTCTCATCAGTCCCATAAGAAAAATTGAGTGCATTGACATTCTCTAATAGAGCCTCGGTGTTGCTGACGCCGTTGGTGGTCTCTTGGCGAAGGAGTCTCGCTCCTCCGTCAACCCAGTAACGGACCTGGCGCAGTGCATCGTTCTGCTCGTACATCACGGTAATCGCGTGATCCTCAGGAGTGAGCGGAGGTGACGGAACAGGAACGGCTGGGGTGCGGTCATTATCAAACCCTGTCATTCGCAGATCTTTCAGCAGGAGCTCCATGGCCGCTCTCGTGTTCTGTTGAACCTCCACCACCTGGTCTTGAATGGTATAAGCCTTACTCTGAGAGACAAAGAGGCGGTAGATTCCTCCAATGAGAATGGTGGAGATCACGAGAACCACCAGCAACTCAATGAGGGTTATTCCTTTTGAATCAAATCGCTTCTGCGTTTTCATGTCTTCTTCCTCGTCTATTGGGCAATCACCGAAACAAGCCGGATGGAATGATTGATTCGATCCGTCCAGCTGACAGCGATCGTAATCGTTTTAAGATTGTTATCCTGTGCGATGTTCCAACTGCGGGCGTAACTGAGGCCTGTGGATCCTTTGATGCTGGGATCCGTCTGTGGACCTGAGGTCGTCGGGAGGAGACGTTCCCATGAGCTCACACGGAATTCTTCGAGTTTGTCTTGGGCCAAGGTCGCCGCCTCGGTTACGTAACCACCCGAGGCGTTATTTCTCGTGGTGGTGACCATCATGCCGGCGAGAGCCAAGAGGGCCACAGAGAGAATAACTAAGGTAATGAGGACTTCGAGTAGCGTAAAACCCTTTGATGCATTCGAAGATTTCAATGTCAACCTCCATTCGTGAGTTACTTATGGAGGTAGCAAAACCTGTACCAAGGAGAAGATAGTTTTTGAAGGAAAGAAAAAACAAAAGAAATGTCTTATGATTCTGGTAGGTTAAAACTGGCAGAAGAACGCTGACGAAAAAAGGCTCATGATCGCCGCAGATTTCGGCCAACCATGAAAAAGAGTTATTGAATCTCGACAAAATGCCATCGTAAGAAAAATCATTAGAATATCGCTGAGTTGAGGCATAGAAAAAACCTATTCTTTTTGCATAGACCGCTGAAAAGTTTGCGTATAACTTGCTGTAAAGTCAAGGAAAATCACAATTCACTCTCTATGATCCCATACTCCTTGATCTTATAAAGGAGAGCCCGGTGACTTATCTCCAGGAGCCTTGCAGCATGGGTGTGGTTGCCTTTCGTTTTCTTCAAAGCTCGCCTTATGAGTGTCGTCTCCAAAGCCTTGGAGGCTCTCTTGATCGAATACTCTTCTTCACTTAAAGTAGTTACCTCAACTCGTTCTTGAAAATTTTGGATATCGTGCGGTAAGATTTTCTAGCTCAATATTCTCTCCGTCAGCGAGTACAATGGCTCGCTCAATCGTATTTTCGAGCTCCCTCACATTCCCATACCATTTATAATTGATCAGAACCTCGAGGGCCTTCGGGTCAATGCCTGCAATATTTTTTCCCAAGGATTGGCTATGTTTCTTCATAAAATGAGTGACAAGAAGAGGAATGTCTTCTTTTCTATCTCGGAGAGGTGGAATGTGAACGGGCACGACATTCAATCGGTAGAATAGGTCGTCCCTGAATCGTCCCTCATTCACCTCCTTCACAAGATCTTTCACTGTGGCAGCGACGATTCTCACGTCAATCTGGATGGTCTTGGCTTCCCCCACCCTTCTGATCTCTCCGTCCTGGAGGACTCGCAAGAGTTTCACTTGAAGCTGAGGAGGAAGTTCACCAATTTCGTCTAGGAAGAGCGTACCGCCGTCTGCCTCTTCAAAGAGGCCCTTTTTCGTCCGGATCGCATCCGTGAACGCCCCCTTGCTGTGCCCGAAGAGTTCGCTCTCCAGAAGATTCTCAGGGATGGCTCCGCAATTCACAGGCATGAAGGGCGACTGGGATCGGTCACTGTGGTAATGAAGGGCTCTCGCCACAACTTCTTTTCCGGTTCCACTCTCCCCTGTAATCAGAATGGTGGACTTGTACTGGGCGACTTTCTGAATCATGTCAAAAATACCCTGCATCTTCTCGTTCTTGCTAACGATGTTGTCGAAGCTATACTCCCTCTTCACTTCCTTCCGCAGGAGTTCGTTCTCTTTCCTCAGCCGTTCCCTCTCTTCCGCCTTCTTCAGGGTCAGGATGATCTCGTCGGGCTTAAAGGGTTTGGAGATGTAGTCGTAGGCCCCTAGCTTCATCGCTTCCACGGCGGTGTCAAGGGTCCCATAGGCTGACATCATGATGACGTTCGCATCCGCCTCCGTCTTTCTCACTTCTTTCAGAAAATCGAGCCCATCCATCCCGGGCATTCGGATATCGCAGAGGACCTGATCAAAGGTGCTGTTTGAAATCCTTTGCAGGGCCTCCTCGCCGTTCGAGGCGGTTTCCACCTCATATCTCTCCTTTTTCAGAATGACCGAGAGGATGTGTCTGAAATTTTCCTCGTCATCGACCACCAAAATTTTTCTTGGAATCATGGGTTTTCCTCCTTAAACAAAGCGAAGCTCCACGCCCTAAAGGGCGTGGCTTCCCGGTAAGGTATTTTCCTTCTATATTGTGCCCCTCCTTGCCTGCCGGCAGGCAGGAAGGGGCACTTGCCGGCAAAAACGATCTACGAATCCGTGGGTGAAGCAACAGGGTTCCCCGGGAGATAAATCTCAAAGGTTGACCCTTGTCCACCTTCGCTCTCCACTCGGATCACACCTCCCACCGATTCGACGATTCTGAGACAAATAGATAAACCGAGTCCCGTCCCTTTGTCTGGGGATTTCGTAGTAAAGAAGGGGTCGAAGATCCTCTCAAGATCCTCCTTCTTTATCCCTGTTCCGGTATCAGAAATACGGATTTTCGCCAAGCAGATCCCCCCTGGAAAACTTCGCGAGAATCGCTGACAGAGGATCCGGTTTCCGCACACGAAAATAATCAGACTCCACGGGATCGCCCCTTCGCCTCGGAGCAAAATGCCTCTGAAATGGGTCCGCAAATGCATCTTCCACCACATGGGGCTCGGTTTGGATCCGAAGAATTCCTCCCTCTGGCATAGCATCCACGGCATTCAGCATCATATTTAGGAAGACCTGAGAAAGCTGTGATTCGTCCGCCAAGACTCGCGGGAGGTCTGGATGAAGGTCGAGCTGAGTCTCAACGTTTCTGAAGCTCTTTTGATAGGAGAGGAGCGAAAGGGTATTCTCAAGCACTTTATTCACTTCTACCTCCCGGATCTCCCCTTTCGAAGGCCTCGAAAAATCGAGAAGCTCCCGGACGATTCTGTTGATTCTTTGAATCTCCTTTTCAATCCGTTGGAGGTAGTCCTTCGACTCCCCGGGTTCGATTTGTCCCTTTTCCAGCATGCTGGTGTAACCCAGAATGGCCCCGAGAGGATTGCCCACTTCATGGGCTACTCCCGCTGCAAACCTCCCGATGGAGGCCAACTTTTCTGTTCGGATCAACTCTTCCTGCGCCTGTTTCAACTGTTTGTTGGCAACCTCTAGAGATGTCACGTAGTCTTCCAATTCTTCTCGGTTGGCCTTCAAACGTTCAATCATCCGGTTGAAAGAGGCTATCAACTGCCCGATCTCGTTCGTGGACGAACCCTCAATTTTCTCATTGAAATCGCCCTCGCTGATCTTCTGAGTCAGTTGGACCAGTCCTTGGAGAGGCTTCACCAGGACACGAGAGAGCAAAAAACTGCCGAAGGCGACCAGAATAATCGCATCGAGAATGATAGAAAGCAGAATGATCCGCTGGGATTTCAATAGTTGGGTCATGACGTCGCCGATCGCAAGGTCCATCTGGATTCCCCCTGCCGTCCTTCCCTGAACCCATAAAGGCGCGTAGAGGATCAGCCTTTCATACTCCGTCGATAGGAACCCTCCGGACCTCTTGACTTCTGTCTCCACGAGGCCTGTTTGGATGGCCTGTCTCAGCTTGTCATTGGAATACGACAGGTCGATCCCCTCGGGGTTATTGGCTGCGATCATTCTCATGTCGGGATCGACGACCACCAAGTCAAGAAAACCTTTCCCTTTTGCATACAGGGCCACAAAGTCGAGGAGTTCTTCCCTCACCGCGGGATCCTTCAACTGAAGATTTGGTCTGTCTCGTGATATGAAGTCCATGATCGCTTGGAAATCCTTGACCATCCCTTCCCCATACCTGACCTTCTCCTGGATGACGTTTCTCTCGTTCATCTTGGAGATGGTGAATCCAATCAGGAGAATCGCCACGAGCATGAGTAGAGAGATATTGGTAATAATCTCCCAACGAAGGCTCAGATTCAGTTTCCTAAACAGCCAAGATTGTCCCTTCATATCCCTCTGGACTTCCGATGGATCTTCACGGTCTCCCCATGCCCTCACGCCTCACCCTCCCGGCAGGGAATACAGATACCACCGGATGATCGCTTCTCCGTAAAACAGAGTCAGGACCGCCCCTAAAGAGAGGAACGGGCCGAAGGGAATCGCATATTTGAAGTCTTTTCCCTTCAAGACCATCACGAGAATTCCGATCAATGATCCGATAAGAGAACTGAGCAGAATCGTCAGGATCACCGCTTTCCATCCAATGAATGCACCAATCATTCCCAGAAGCTTCACATCTCCACCCCCCATCCCTTCTCTCTTGAATAACCATTGGTAAATCGTGGCGACGAGAAAGAGGCTTCCCCCTCCCAGGAGTAATCCGCCTAAGGAATTTGGGAAGGAAAGATGAGGGAGGACGAGCGACCCGAGCAGTCCAACCCCCATCCCTGGAATGCTGATGACGTCTGGGATGATCTGATGCTGTAAATCGATGACCGTGATGACGATCAAGGCCGCCACGAAGGCAAAGAAGAAAAGATAGCTTAACGAAGGCCCGTACCTCGTGAACAGCACCCAAGAGGAAAGCGCTGTGACTCCTTCGACGACCGGATATTGAATAGAGATGGGTTTTCCGCAGTGACGACATTTGCCCCTCAGAAGGACATAGCTCAGCACGGGGATATTGTCGTAGCATCGAATCGGATTGTTACATTGCGGGCAATGAGAACCAGGGGTCACGATCGACTCCTCTCTGGGCAACCTGCAGATGCAGACGTTCAAAAAGCTGCCAATCAAAGCCCCGAAAATAACTGAAAACAGTTCCAACATCGCATCCTCATCTGTGGATTTCCAAATCATGAACCATCCATCTCAACTGTTCTGATCTGGAATTCGTATTGGGGATCGCTTCAACACCCTGGGAGTAGTAGAACTTTGCCTTCTCACTATCGTGAAACTTCGAAAGATAGATATTCCCTAACTCCTCATAAATATTGATGACGTGAGGAGCCAAGTCCCGTGCCTTCAGAAACTCGGAGACGGCAGCCTCCTTTTTCCCCATCTCTCTGTAGACAAGGCCGAGCCGAAAATAGAGATTGGCATCCTTGGGGTTCTTGTCGATCAAATGCCTTCAGAACGCGTTCCGCGTTCTCGTATTCTTTTTGCCCATGGTAAAAAACAGAGAGGTTGATCTTGATCGTGTCATCATCAGGCTTCAACTGTATGGCCACCGCGAATTCCCGTAATGCCTTTTCAGGCTCTCCCGATCTTCCATAAACAATGCCCAAGTTGTTCCGGGACTGGTAATCGTAAGGAAGAATCTCTACCGCCCTCTCAAGGTATTTCACTGCCTCTTCATCCATTCCCAAATCCATGCAGACCACCCCCATGAGCGCATTCGCAGTATTGCTCCTGGGTGACTTTTCCACGGCGTCCGCCCAGAGGGTCAGACTGTTCTGCCAGATTGTGTTCTGGCGCATCGTCATCAACGAATATCCAACCAGAAGGAAGAGAAAAAGAGTCAACGCAAGCAACTTGCGGAAACCCCTCTGAAAACTTGGGAAGCCGAAGCTCGCAGAGACGATCAAAACCTACCCCCAAGAGAAAACAGTAGGAAAAAGAAGCAATGAAGAGATAGCGGTCCGCCAAAATCGTACTGGTGGGAACGATGTTGAGATAAGGCAAAAGCGTCACGAAAAAGAATAAGAAAGAGAAAAAGACCACTCGCTGTCTCCTGAGAGACCAGAAACTGACCGCGAAAAAGAGGACAGTAATCCCCAGAATACATAGCGTTGGAAGGCCAAAGAGCGGCTCTGGAACGTCAATCGCATAGGAAGCCGAATAGTTGATCGTCGCAACCAGAAGCTTGATGTTGTAAACAAAAGCAAAGAAACTCATCATGAGATTTGTCCAAAACGTACCCCCTCGGTAAGGCTTGATTCCCCCGGCATCCCACATGACCTGAACGAGAATGAATGTGAAAAGAAGAGAAATGCAGATAGACACGACAAAAAAGACCCAGCGCTTCTTCACGAAATCAACCCAGCGACCTTGACTGCGGGCCAGTTCATAAACCAGGATGACTCCGGGAAAAACCACAGCCGATGGCTTTGAGAGTGTGGCCAGTAGGATTGATAAAAGACTCAAAACAAAATAGATCCTCGTGTGGTGGCCCTCCCCTTCCCGTCCTCTGAGATAGAGGTAGAACGCTGTAAAGAAGAAGAATCCTTGAAGGACTTCCTTCCGCGCTGCAAGCCACGTGACGGCTTCTACGTGGACAGGATGGGCTGCAAAGACAAGAGACCCCAAGAGGGCTGCCCGAAAATGGGAACTTCCCTGGACTCCCTCTCTTAAGTGGGACGAGAGGGTCCTCATCGTGAAAAAGACCATGACGCATGTCAACACATAAAAAAGAATGTTCGTGATGTGATACCCGAGAGGGTTGAGTTTCCAGAAACGATAGTCGATGGCATAACTCAGCATCCGGACCGGCTGATAGGTGGCGCCTCTTTCGTAGGTGAATATTCTGCGAATGTCATCCCAATCAAGGCTACGGATGTAATAGTTGGCGTAGATCAATCCGTCGTCCCAGTTGGTGAAATCGTTGCCCAGGGTATTGACGTACAGACCGACGGCCACCAACATCACCAGGCCAAGAGCCAGAAGAGTGGCCCGATGTGAAACAGTAGTTTGAGCCGCTGGTTTCATGATGCCATTCCCTGAAACTTTAGGCTGCCCAACCTGGTTTTTGATCGACAAACGTTCTGCACCAGAGCTCAAGGTTCACCCATCTCCAAATCGTTGCGCTGATGTTTATCTTTCCTTCACAATGGCGCCCAAAAGCGTCGTTCACTTCTCTCACATTGAAGTAACCCCGATTCGAGAAAGACTTCGAATCGATGATCTCTGAAATGGTGTTCTTCAGCGCGGTCCTGAACCAAATCGCCTTAGGTCGAAGAGGCTCACAAAAATGAATTATTCCCGCTATTCCGCACATATCAGTCTTAGACTTCCCATCCCAGCTCCGAGCCTTCTCTTAGCTTTCATAAACCGCCTTGGTCAAGCTCGCGACATAAAGCGGATCATGCCATCGGTGAACGTAAGTCTGTCCTGCCTCACTCTTCAGGCTCAGAAGCCTCGGGTCTCTGCAAGTACTCCTCAAGAACCGACTCCACACTGAACGGATCGATCTGAATCACGGCCTCCTTCAGGTCTTTCGCCATCGTCTCCGGGATGAATGAAAGATCCTCCTCCCGGATGTAAACCGCCACCGGCTTTCCCAGCTTCATTGCTTCCACTGCTACGCTTCCGTACCACCCGGCCAGGACCTGATCAATGACCAGATCTGCCTGCCGATACATGTCGAGCGCCTCCGCATGCGATCTTCCTTCAACCAGCACAATGCGAAGGGGATACTTCCGCTTCAGATTCTCGAGGGCGGCCAGGATCGTACCGGTCCCCTTGGCAACCCGGTCCGTCGGAGAATGGACAACGGTGATCTCCCGGTCGATTTGGTAACGAGGTGCCGGGATCTCATCCCAGGTGGCGACGCAGTATGGGAGAAAGGATGAGAAAGACTCCGGCAAAAAATGAAGCAGGTCCGGGTTCACCGCAAAGAGGTGATGCGCATATCGGGACACCTTACGAATCCTTCTCTCCCTCATTTTGTCTCGAGCACCACTCGCGCACATATCTCCATAACATCCGGGTTCATGGCAGGCTGCGATTTCTGTTCTCGTCATGGTCCTGTACTTCTGCCTAGCATCACATCCATTGTACGTGAAAACCATTTTGGCCTTTGGGTAAAAAGGGAGATCCCAGTGGTGAATGCCACGGCTGCGGAAGTCGATCAATGTTGAACCATAGTTAAAGTGAAACACGTCGAATTGGCTCCGATACTTCATAAACGCCCTCAGACTGCTAAGAAGCACTCCCAGGGGCCCCTTCCTCTCCCACCCCAGGCAGACATCATAGGGATAGTCAAACCGCGGATGGGTACTGACCAAGACTTTGGAATCAAGTCCCAGTCTTCTTTCTCCTTGAGCCAACTCCCAGGCCATCCCGCCAACCACCGTGGGCAGATGGAGCACTCTCATACCGCCCTCCCCCGCATGGTGATCCCGTAAAGGTCCACGTGCTCATGAACAATTTTCAACCCTGCTCTTTCAAACCAGCCTCTGACCTCTTCAACGCTATGTCGAGACGCAATTTTTGGATGATACCAGTCATAGTTGATTGCCGCGTTCTCTTGGAACGTGAGATCCGGATTCCAAAAACACTTCATGAAAAAATGGTAGATGAACCGCTGTAGATCGTACGTCCCTTCTTCGATTCCGAGGACGTCCACCCTGGGGGCTTTCAACGTTATCCCATACTCCGAGAGGACCTTCCCGAGGGCTGTGATCTGTTCACACGCACGAATAGCCTCGGGATAGTCGAGGTCCGAAATCTTTCCCCGAACGTAATCATCCACAAATTCCCTGACGGGAGCTTTCACTTTGTAAACATAGATGGCCATCTCACCCGCGGAAGATAGAAGAGTCCGCAGATTCAGGAAAGCCTTTTCAGGATCGGGAGTGTGATGAAGAACCTCCTGACAGTAGATGAAATCAAACTTATCGAGATCCGAGAGATCACCGAGGAGGTCCTTCTCAAAGAAATTGACTCCTCCCGACAAACCATAGGCCTGAAGATTCTCCCGGGCAATCCCAGTCGAGACGATATCGAAAGCCACAATCTCCGCTTCTTTCGGAGCATAACGTCTGAGAAGGGCCGTCACCCTCCCGTTCCCGCAACCGGCATCCAAGATCCGGCGTTTATTTTTCAAATAGGTTCTCATCTCCTCTGCGGACGAAAAACCATTCCTTCCCAGGATCCAGGAAAAAAGGTCCGACCCTTCCCTCAGGGTTTCCTCGAAGGCGAGTGTCTTGTTTTGTTCCCACTTGTCCGAAAGGTCTCCATCGTTTTAGACATGTCTTTGTCCTCCTTCATGCATTGCGAATTCCCTCCCGAATTCACGACTGCGGGCTCCAAGAAACTGGACCATCTTCTTGATATCGCCCACGAGGTGTTGGGGGTCTTAGTCTTTTTGAACTTTGAAAACCGGCTGCCTTCCCATAACCTTCCCCATGAACTGGCCGATTTGTCTCAAGGTCAGACTACCTCTCGGCCCGCCCACGTTGATCTTGTGACTCTCGCCTTCAACTCAAGAGACCTGCAGACGGCTGACGCCGCGTCAGTCACGAACGTGGGATTGCACTTTAGCCCGTCCTCTCCGCAAAACAAGGATGGGCAAACCTTCCTGAACAGCCCGAAGGAGCCTCGGGATGAACATCGTCGGCCGCTGCCCGGGTCCATAGACAAAGAAGAATCGAAGGATGATGACCACCATAAAAGACGTATAATTTTCGGCCAAAACTTCGGCACAGAGCTTTGTGCCCAGATAAAACCCGAGGTCGCCTTTGGCCTCGATGGGTCTATCCTCCGTGAAACCCTCATCCCCGTGACCGTAGATCCCTCCGGAGGAAGCCAGAACAAAGGTCCGGGCCTTGGCCTTCCGAGCATAGTCCAAAAGACGTAGGGTGCTCGTGGTATTCACCCTGAAAGATGTGCTCCCCATACTGGGAAACTCTCGGAAATGTTCGGACTGGGCAAGGTGAATGACCGCATCCACCTCCTCAGGGAATGACTCAGTCCCCCATTCTTCAGCCAGGTCGCACGGAATCGTTTCGATGGTCTCCCCGAACCGGGAGTCCGGTTTTCTCATCGGCAGGAACAATTGCCATCGTTCCCGGAGAAGTGAAACCACGTGCCTACCGATGAGTCCGGTAGCTCCCGTCAAAAGACAACGTCCCATGGTTTTTTCTTTCAAACCTCACCGGTGGGGATTCTGCCCCGCGGGCTTCAGACCAATCGAACGATTGATCGCTGAGAAGATTGCCCCCACCGACTCCAGAGAATGATGTTTTTCAATAAATGCGCGAGATCTTTTCCCGATCTCGTCCAGGGCCTCTCTATCCATCACCAGTCCTTTGATCACCTCTTTCACCTTGGTGGGTGAACACTCCACAATCGGGATCTCCCCGCGACTGATGAGTCCTGCATCGATATAGAATCGCTTTAGGTCTTCCCTCAGATAGCACAAAACAGGTTTCCCTAGGGCCATGGCCTCCATGGCAAACATGGCATACCAACCGATCACGAGCTGGTCAGCGACCACGTCCGCCGATCGCATCAAAGCCCTCATCTCATTGTTCGGGACCTTTTCCACGACCTTCAACTCAACTTCAAAACCCTCGTCTTTCAACTCCTTGACGGCCTGCTCGAAATAGGCTGACCCTTTCAGAGCCCTGTGATTCGGCGCATGAAGGATCACCAATCGCTGGATGGGATCTCTGGGCCGTTGACGTCCTGTCTCAGGGACCGGTTTCCATAGTTCCGTGTCGATGGAGAAGTGATTCAGCATGAGGGTATCCCAATGATACATGTAGTCCACCCACTCACATCCGCCAACGATGTGATCGGCCTGCCGGGTCCAGAGATCGACCTTGGACGCAATGAGCGTCTCATGAATCGCTGTCCCGGGTAATCGACTCCCACCGCATGCTTGTACAGAAGGTTGGGCGACCGTGTCAGGACCTGGACATCTGAGCCATAAGGTAGAATCACGGTCTTCACTGCCCACTCGATAGAGGAAGGGTTCAATGCGCCACAAGAGAGCACACACTCCGAGGGGTCCCCCTTTGAAGGACGTGTAAAGGCATCGATATCGAGACACCACCAGGATAAAGAGATAGTATTTGGCCAACGCCGACAAAGGCCCCGGAAGGAGAAGGTCCGCACGAACATCAAAGGCATCGGTGATAAAATAGACCTCCCGGACAAAGGTCTGTGCCGAAAACCCTTGCCTCTCAAGTGCCCTTTTGTGATAGACATAGCTCACCATGGGTTCCGGCCCTAAGGCCCACATCGACTGATTTCGGGATCAACCGTGCGATGAGGGCGGCAAGCAAGATGGGTACGAAGAACGCCATCTCCAACCCTAACGACACAGCGCGTCTGAGAAATCTTTCGACCACTTTCCTTGAAACCTCATCTCAGCCAGGGGACTCTTGGCTTATTTTCTCAAAACACTCCTCCGGCTTTGTGGCCCATATTCTTCAGGGCCACCCGACCCAGAGCCGCCACGGTCTTTCCTTCCATGGCCAAGGCGGGGAGCAGTAAGATTCCCAGAAGAAACAATTTGCTGAAGAGAACCGTGCCATTCCATGTCATCTGATTGGCAAACCAGGCAAACCCGAGAGCCACCACAATCATCCCGAGGGAGACAGTTAGCTTTTTGATTTCGAGAGGAATGGGATGAAGCCTTTGAGTCCAGTACAGATAAAGACCCGTAAGAACAGCATAAGAAATCAAGATTGCTATCCCCGATCCAAGGGCTCCCCATTTCGGAATCAGAATCCAGTTCAGCACGACGTTCACGAGGGCGGTGATCCCCGCTACCACCGAGAGCAGGTATGTTTTTCGTTCCAGGGAGATCCCCAGGGCCGTGATCTGAGTGGTCCCCTGAAGCACCACTCCCATCGCCACAAAACCGATGATCGTTGCCGCAGCCCAGTAAGGTTCGGGCGTGAGCAGAAAAGAGAAGCTCCTGGGCAAAGAGGGTTAGGGTCACTCCGATCAAGGTTAATCCGAGGAGCAACCATGAAAGGGCCCGGGTGAAAATGCGTCTGTAGTCCGGTCGGTCTGCATAGATCTTGATGGCGAACGGGCTCCAGGCCTGACCAAAGGCAAAGTTCACGAAGAAAAGTAGCGAGGCAAACTTAAAGGCAATGCTAAAGAGACCGACCTGTGTATTGTCTGAAGAGTCCCCAACATCCATCGATCCATGGACCCGAAAAACCAGTAGGCCAATCCAGCAAACACGAGAACGGATACCCGAGAAAACATAAGATCTGCTTGGCGACTTTGCCTGTCGAAAACCCACCTGAGGTCCTTGCGAATTAACCAGAGACCGAACGGGACCGAGACGGAAGCGGCTAAAAAAATTCCAAGAAAGAATCCCAAAAGTTCCATTTTCATGCCCCAGATGAAAAGCAGGCCAAGAACAACACCCGAAAAATTCTTCCAACCTGACGCGAGAATCGAGAATCGCCAGGGTGAAAAATGGAAACGCAGAGCATCGAGACAAAACTGAACAATCTGAAGTGGAACATTGCTGGACAAGCAAGAACCAAAAAAGACCCAGAGAATGCCATATCCCTCCCTCATCCGTGCCCTGGAAGGGGAAAAGGATGAAAACGATGAAGACGGCGAATAGAATTGACCAACCCATCAGTAAGTGAAGCCCGGTGCTAATCAGAGCGGACCGCTTGGCTTCAGGAAATTGAGGGTCCCAGTAGAATCGTTGGACCGCGCTCGTGATGCCTAGGCCCAGAAAGAGACTGACCAGAGTGGCCAGGGTGTTCACCAGCTCCATCACGCCAAACTGTTCCACTTTGAAGAGATGGGCGTAGATCGGGAAGACGGCAAAGGCGACGAATTTAAAAACCAGGTCACCTGCCCCGTAAATGGCCATGTCTTTCGCAAGCCTTCCTAACATACCCCCCCCTTTGTTCCGGGAAGCCTGTTCTCGACCAAGGGATGCTGGATCGTCGGCTTTCGCCGATTGAACTCCGAAGTCAAGGGGTGAAAGAGGTTCATGAGATCAACGTCCCGCCCCTTCAAAATCTTCTCGTAAATGGAACCGAACAGATATTGGGCCATCTCGTAGGAATGATACTTTTCCACATACGCCCTCCCTGCCCTTCCCAGTTCCTCGCGAAGGTTCGGATTCGTAACGAGGATTCTGAGATTCTCCGTAAGGTTCTCAGGTGTCGTCGATAGGATTGGGCATTCGTTGAGAAAGGCATAACGACGAAAAACCCTTGTGTAAGCCTCGTGTTCCAAGTTCGACATCACGGGTAACCCCGAGGCCATGCCTTCGATGGCACTCAGGGCGTAGGCTGTCGCAATGAATTGATCCGCGAGAATATCCACAGTTTGCATCTTCTCGCGTACCTGATCGTTGGGAATCTTCTCCAGCAGCACGAGTTCCAACTTGAATCCCTCCCCTTGAAGGCTATCGACAGCTCGACTGAGGAACTCGGTCCCCTTGGCTCCTCGATGGTTAGGAGTATGCAGAACTTTGACAGGTCCATTTCGTCCATCTGAGAATGAATAGGCTAACCTGGCCTGCCATAGATGCGTATTGATACAGATGGAATTAGTGATCGGCACGTCCCACCGGCCCATCCCGTCGATCAAAAATCCGATGACCATGGCATCCGCTTTCTCCGCCCAGAATTGGACTCGTCTTTCTAATCTCCCTCTCCTTTCGGGCCATCTCTCCATAATTGATAAGCAGAGCATTCCGAAGGGAGGGATCAAGGATCTGCGAGAAGGCATAGGCATCGCCTCCATACGGCACCACAACCGTTTTGATCCCTGACGCACGGAAAAGATAGGCTTCCAATCTCCACAGGGGGCTCGTCCCCAGAGGACCTCCCGTAAATGGAATATGAATCACCTTCGCATATGTCATCATGTAGACGAGCGCAAACGAAGGTCCCAAGAGCTTCCTCAAACGTGAAGGTCGGATCCATCGGGGCGTCACGTCATCGAAGTAGAGATCGAAATCTTCCTTTTTGTTGATTGGGGATACTTGTCTCATCAAGGTCTTCGAGGCGTATCCAGCCGCCCTCATCGCTTCAGACCAGTATTTGTTGTTGATGATGGCTTCCGGCCCCCAGATCAGTTCCTGCCCTCGTTTGGGCAAAATCCGCACGGCCCCCCAGAGGAACGGCGCCTGTCCATACCAGAAGATGTAGTAAAGTAGCTTCCCAAGGAAACCCATCGTTCACTCACTGCCGCCTAGGCGCAAGTCTCCCGAATCAGCGTATCAATCATCCGGACGCCTTTCAGGATTCTCTCCACGCTTTCCGTTCCCACCGATACTCGTATGAAGTGATCGCACGATTGACCATAGCCAAGACCCGGGACTGCACTCACATGGTATTCCTGGAGGAGCCGAGTGCAGAAGGCCTCAGACGAGAGCTTCGACTTCCCGAGGGAAACGAAAAGATAAAACGTGGCCGTTCCAGGGAGGCATTCGATCCCCTGGGAGTCGAGATATTCCGCCACCTGTTTCCGCTTCTGAACCACTTTCTGGATCTGAGGTTTGGTGATCGAGATAATGTCCTCGAAGTGTTTTGCGAGATAATACTGAAGGACCGTGGATGGACAAGTGATGAGGTGCTGGTTGATTTTCAAAATTTGGAAGAGGAGATCCTCGCGAGTCATCAGATATCCGATCCGCCAGCCGGAGATCCCATGACTTTTCGACATAGAATTGCAGAGGATCGTGTGTTCTTTCCGCGGATCATCAAGCCCACAGGAGAGGAACGGATCTCCCCCCGGCAAGAAGTCACTGTAGGCCTCGTCAGCACACAAGTAAAAGCCTTCACGCCTCGGCCAGTTCGTGAAGAAAGCCCAACTCCTCGCTCAGACATGACGTGCCCTCGCGGATTATTAGGGTTGTTGATGACTATGGCCCGGGTTCTTCGGTCACGTATTTGGCAGTGGTCCCTGTCCCCTCATTGTAGGGCACCAGAATGGGGACGCCGTGACAAAGCCGCACCTGCTCCGGATAACTCACCCAGGCCGGCTCGTGGATGATAACCTCATCTCCAGGGTTGAGCATAGCCATGAAAGCCATGTGAATGCCGATCTTCGAGCCTGCCGTGATGTGGGATCTCTTTCTCGGGATCCACGGGAACCCCATACGCTCGGCCGTAGTAGGCGGCCAGCTTCTCACGGAGTTCAGGAATCCCTCTAGAGTGGGAGTAATGGTAAATCGTCGGATAGGGCAAGTCGCTCCAGGGGTAAAGGGGAATGTCAAAGAACGCCTCCCCGAGAGAAAGAACGATCACGTCGATCCCCTGGGCTTTCAGTTCATAGACACGGTTATTGTATTTGATGGACATGGCCTGGACAATGGCCTTCATGTGATCAGCGCAGTTAAGCCTGCTCTCTTTCAAACGATGAAAATCGAACACGGGGGTCAAATCATCCATCACACAATCCTCTGTCTACTCCATGTCAAAGATGATCGCACGTTCTACGGCATAAGCCCTTGCCACCGGCTTCATCCCGCATTTTCACCCGCTGTCGCACACATATCCCGCTCGATGGTGCTGCCCAGCCAGCTCACCAATCACGTCTCCAGGTTTCACCTGGATCCCCAGGGCAAGCACTCCCTCCATGGATGTTGCCTCTTGGACCCCCTTGACCTCTCTGACTCTCCCTTGAGGCGGGTGAAAGAACCGGTAAGCGGCTCCCCTCGCATAGTGGGGTTTTAAGCGGGGCTCCATCCCCATAAGCATCTTGGCCAATTCCTGGACCATGTTGATTCCTGAGACCTGCAGGACAACCGTGTGAAAAATATGTCCTCCTCCTGGCCGGGCTGCCATTTCGACAATACGGACACGTCCGTCCGGCTGCGGATCAGCTCTGTATGGGCAGCCCCGGTCTCGACACCCAGAGCTAGGATCGCTCTGGGAACAATTTCTCGAATCTGCTCAATCGCCTCTGAGGGAAAAAAAGCTGGATAATGTAACCCCACGGCTACGCGATACCGGGTGTCGATGGGCTTGACCTTGTCGGAAACGGCCAGGATTTCAACGTGCCCCTTAAAGACCAAGCACTCGACCGTGGACTCAATGCCTTCGATATAGCCTTCAAGAATGACCTCGCCCGTCTTCGAAAAAGGCTGCGCGAATTGGAATGCCCACTCCAATTGGGATCCTTCCCGAACAACGCTAGCGCCACGGCTGGCTCCTCCGGAATCCGTTGGTTTCACCACCAGAGGGAATCCGATTCCCCTTGCCACATCAAGGGCGGAATGAAAATCGGTGACGATCCCGAACTCCGGCTGGGGCAGGCCAACAGCCAGCCACTTCCGGCGCTGTGTTCCCTTTTGTCACAAGAAGCCGCCGCGCACTCTCGGGGGATTCCCACAAGCCCCAGTTGTTCAGCCACATAGGAA
>CAVOIK010000031.1:0-20642 GCA_963695895.1 uncultured delta proteobacterium | reverse complement strand
TCATGTATTGCTGAGTCCATGGAGCTTTATCTGTCGTTGCTCAGTGAGGGCAAATTGAAAGATTTGCAGGGACCGGCTTTTTCGGATCCTCCGGACCCCTGTAAGACCTGCCATAAAATCCTTGGAGTCTAAGACAGATTGTCGAGGGTATCGAGCCAGGCTTCTTTCGACATCGTTGAGGAGGGGCCGTGACCCGGGAAGATCGACGTCTTGGGCGGGATGACACTGTTCAGTCGCTTCAGGCTTCGTAGCATCAGTCCCATGCTATGAGGTCCCCGTATCTTTCCGAATTCACCCTTGAAGAGCGTATCTCCCGTGAAGAGGGCACCTGCCTCCCGAAGGTGGTAGCAGAGAGAGCCCATGGTGTGACCAGGCGTATGGAGGGCTTCGATCGTAGTGTCTCCGAGCTTCAGCGACTGGCCGTCGTTAAGCAACAGATCTGCTTCCAGGCCGCTTTCTTGTTGTCGAAGCAGATCCAGGTCGGAGGCGTGCAGACAGATCGTACCGCTCAAGTCCTTTTTCATCCGTGAGAGGGAACGGATGTGGGAGGGGTGCCCGTGGGTGATAAGGATGTACTTGAGGGTGGCTCCCAGATCCTTGAGAGCATCCTGCACAGCGTCGACGCAGTCCCCGGCATCCACCACTGCGGCCTCAGTCTTGTTCACAAGAAGGTAGACATTCGTGTCCTTCGGGGGAGAAAGAATTGTCTTAATGATCAGGTCGTTCTTCATCAGGTCTTTTCCCGATAATGGCTCACAATGCGTGAAAAAATTGAGTCTTGCTAAAAATTGATCCTTGGCCCTTTCAGGATGGCTCTCTTTCCGAAACTTTGGAACGCCGGGCGTCATACGTCGGATTACCTTTCGTGGGAGTAAGCACACGAATTCTAATGCCATGGAATCGCCCGAGTTTGGCGGTCCTATAAGACGTTCCGCCCCAAAGTTCTCCAAGAGAACCATCCTTGCGGGCCTTGACGTATTTTTGTCGGAATCTTGATTTTTTCCACCTTCTCATTCGTTCATGGATGGGAAAATGTTTTCCGCCTCGGCTGCCCTGAACCGAGCTGTTGCCTCCTCCATCTTTATTATGATGTCGGGGGCCGACGGCGTCTTGACGGTCTGACTGGCAGCGCGATTGACTTCCTTTTCGATCCCCTCGAGTTGCTTCACGAAGGCGACATAGTCCTTCCGAGTCCAGTAAGCATTTCTGACCATCGAGCTGTAATCCTTCCCATCTGCATTGAGGAGCCTGTAGTAATGGTCGAGAAGCAGCTCCACCTCCCGCATCTGTTTTTGGCGGATCTTGATGGAATAGATCCCCTTTTTATCTGAAGCCAGAATCTCGCTCGTTCTGTTGCGGATCTGGGCTAACGCGTCTTCACTGCTCTGGCCTGTCTTGATCATGTCAAAGGCGCCCTGGAGCGCCAACTTCTTGGTGAAAAGAAAATTGAGTGCAAAAATCTCTCTTGCCCGCTTGAATTTCAACACATTGAAAACGAAAACGATGGGGATGAGAACATCCCATACGGTTACGGGGTTTTGTCCGATCACGCGCCTGGCCACGGCCTTGGCCACGGCTGTTTTCCTGGGTCAGAATGTTCTCGTATTTAGTATCCAGAATCGTCGGCAGGAGCTTTCCCATGTCCGCCTCTCTAGAGAGATGCGCTCGATCTCTTTTCTTCCTCAACTCCTCCACCTGAACCTGTTCTGCCCGTAGGCGTTCCCAGATCTCAGGGGTCCCGCCATGAATCTCAGCAACAGCCCCGTCGACCTCCTGTTCAGCAGCGACAAGTCTCTGCAAATAACCCATAAACTGGTCCTGTGTTTTGTAGGCGTTTCTGACTAACTCGGGATAGCTATTTCCCTCTGCCTGGAAAAGCTTGATGTAATGATCGATCAGCAGATTGATTTGATCCATGTGCCCGCGGAGGAGTCTTTCGGAATAAAGCTTGAGTGAGATCAGCCATTGTCTGATGTCCTCCTCCACCCGAGAAAGCACTTGTTTTCTATCGTCCCCTTTGAGAACATCGAGTGTCCCGTGGAGTGCCGACTTTCTTGGGAAGAGAAAAAGTTCACTATATCTCTTCGTCTCACTGTTTCTCCTGAGAAAATCAAAAATGAACATACCCGGGATAATAAAATGCCACGCCGTCAGCGGCTTCTTCACGACGACCCCGAGGGCAACCGTCCTGGCGAATGATTCCTCGGCTTCCAAAATGATCCGATAGGTATCTTGCATCGCCTTTTCTTGGCCAATAACATACCATTCTCCAACTCTGGGTGTCAATTTGATCTGGACCGCAAAACCAGGGTGACGCTATACCCCTCCCTTCGCACCAGAGCAGAGTTTTTGCGGCCTCAAAGAGGAAAAAAGAAGGGGCCTGAATAGGCCCCTTCTTTTATACTCATGGGCTCATTAACGCTTAATCTGGTGGGATAGGTGGAGCGAAGAGCCATCCGGACCAGAGCACCCACACAACGATCAGTGTCCACACGGCATTGAAGGCCTGAGCAATCCAGTACACGATGGCCGGCTTGCCACCGCCCACGGAAATCAGATCCTTTAGGCGGGTGTCAAGGCCGATGCAGACAAAGCAAAAGGCGAAAAACCAGTTTCGATAGGCTGTGCAGAGACCCTCAACGGCCTTGGAGGTGGCCGCGCTTAAGAAAGAAGGTGATGAAGATGGAGGCGACCACGAACCCGACGATGAACTTGGGAAAGCGATACCAGACCTCTGCAAAGGACGGCTTTTCACCGGTCGCTTTCTTCTCCAGGCTCACGGTTGCCCAAATCGCAAGCAGAAAAGCCGCAAACCCGATCAAGATGTTCTGTGCCATCTTGACCAAGGCAGCGGCGTTCAAAGCAGCCTTCCCGCCATAAACCTCGCCGGCGGCGACAACCGCCCCGGTATTGTCGATGACTCCTCCGAGCCAGGCTCCTGCCATATTGCCCGGGAGGCCCATCCATTTGGCCATAGGAGGCATAATAACGATGCAGATGACCGCACCGATCATCAGCCATGCCAAGACGTAGCTCACCTCTTTGGGGTCTCCCTGAACCGCTCCGCCCGCGGCGATGGAGGCCGAGACGCCGCAGATGGAGACACCGGTCGCAAGGACGCTGGAAAATCGCTGATTGATTCCAAAGCGCCTCGACAGCCAGTACGCAAAGAACCAGACCGCCGCGACGACGAGGATGGCCTGAATCATGGCGACACCGCCTGCCTTGATGACCACAACAAAGTTGATGGTCGCCCCCATGACGACCAAACCGACTTTAATAAAGAACTCGGTCATGACGGCGGGCTTCAACCACGCGGGAACACCAAAAACGTTACTGATCAGCAGACCGATGAAAAGCGCCCAGAGGACATACTCAAAGCCATAGTACTTGATCCCCTTCTGCCCGGCAATGACCATGGCGATGAAGGCGATGATGAAGATGACAAGGAACCCGGGGATATAGCGTTTCACATCCCGCTTCATCACCGCGGCACCGATCATCGGTCAAAATCGCCGTGGTGATGAACAAGGCAACCAGAGGGCCGAGCGTGCCCCATCCCTGGGGAAGTGCTTTGGAGAGTGTCGTCCAGGTCCCGATACTCGGGGCCTTGGGCAATATGCCTGCGATCGCCAACAACAAGATGAACCAGCCAACCCAGCAGGCCCACCAGTCCTCCTTCTTCCACAAAGACGACCAATCAATTTTTGCCATAACTTTCCCTCCTCAACGTTGGTATAACCATTTAAGACCCCATCGATTCGGTTTTCTTCTTTTTGGCAGACCTCCCCTCCCTTCTTGGAATTAGTAGATTAGAATGGGGTAACATTACTTCGTCTCGTTTGGCTTGTCAACAGAAAAGTGGTTGTCTGAAAAATGTTTGGATGCTGCGAGGTAAACTTGTTATCCGGCTGGAAAAGAGTACATTTACCTTGCAAAATAGGCTACATTTCTATAACAGTAATCGTTAATGCCCGAGTACGCGCTCCTCACAGTCTTGATCATCTTTGCCGGCGCCCTGCTACAGGGTTTTGCCGGTTTCGGCAGTGCGCTGCTTTCCATCCCTCTTGTTCTGTTCTATTCGGACCCCAAATGGGCTGTTCCCGTTGTCGTTCTCTGCTATACGATTAACCGTGTTCCCACCCTGTTCATATTACGGAAAGATCTCATGTGGGATCATTCCCTACTCTTAGTCGCCGCCTCTGCGCCCGGTGCGTTCCTTGGGACACTTCTTCTTAAGAACGTGGAGGCCGGACTCATGATGAAGATTTTAGGTGCGCTGCTCATCCTGTTTGCGGTCTATAAGATCACCGCCCCTGAGTTGAAGTTGGCCTTCTCAAAGATGTGGGCACTTCCCGTGGGTTTTTTAAGCGGTCTTCTGGGCGGGGCTTTCGGTATGAACGGGCCGCCGGTGGCGGTGTATGCCACGCTCAAACCCTGGCCTAAGGAAAAGGTCGTAGGCATGTTTCAAGGTTTCTTTCTATTCGCTAATGTCATCACTATTGGAAGCTATGGCTACCACGGCCTGCTCACCCCTTCCGTGCTGCAGATGTGCGGAGTGGCTGTGCCCTTTGCCATTATGGGCATCTTGCTCGGTCTGAAAATCAACCGGCGCATGAGCCAACGGCATTTTGAAGTTATTCTTTCAGTCTTAATCGCCATTATGGGATTTGCCCTTTGGGTGCGGTGAGAAAATATGAGTGGATAGAAAAAGATCAAGCAGAAGCCGCAGGAGAAGCAAAAAGACTTGTGCCTAAAGGGACTGATGATTTTATGGGAGTGGGCCCAAAAGATGAATTTGCGTAAGAAAGTCTTTACAAAATTGGCCACAATGTGTAAATATGAATTGTCGGTAGTGTCCCAACGTTGATGGAAATGATCATTTGAAATGCTGTAAATACTGGGTTTCTATTAAAGTCCACTGCCAGTAATGATTCAAATCGTAAAAGCCAAATACCGAGTAAACTTGAGTCTGATGTGACTTTCATAAGATTACCTGCGAGAACATCGTGACGCTTCTGATTGAAAATATGGGAAGGAGAAGCAGGACAATTTGGTACGCTTTCTGAGCCTTGACTAAGGGAGAAAGCTCAGGGATTCTGTAATCGTGTTTAAAATTTCTTGGGGAGGTTGAAGCATGGCTGAAGAAAAAAAGTTAACAGATGAGTTAGAGAAGGGGCCGTGGCCGAGCTATGTGAAAGAGATGAAGCGTGCGGCAAAGAAGAGCGCTGCGGCTAAGGACCTCTTAGGGGTCCAAGAACTATCATTTCATGACAAGGTCACCCACTGGAAACACGGGGGGATCGTGGGAGTGACCGGTTATGGCTCAGGCGTCATCGGGCGATACACGGACGTTCCCGATAAGTTCCCGAATGTCGAGTCCTTCCATACGATGCGTGTCAATCATCCGGCAGGATGGTTCTACACCACCACGCAGTTGAGGAAAATCTGCGATGTCTGGGAAAAACACGGGAGTGGTTTAACCAACATGCATGGTTCCACGGGCGATATCATTCTGCTCGGGACCACCACAGACCACCTTCAACCCTGTTTCAATGACTTGATCGAAGCGGGTTTCGACCTCGGAGGGTCCGGGTCTGCATTGAGAACGCCGACGGCGTGCGTGGGACCTGCCCGATGTGAATGGACGAACATCAACACCCTCGACATGGTGCATAACCTGACGATGGAATTTCAGGACGAGATGCATCGACCGCGTTGGCCCTACAAGTTCAAGTTCAAGATCTCGGGATGCCCGAACGACTGTGTGGCCGCCATTGCGAGAGCCGATTTTACGATCATCGGGACCTGGAGAGACAGTCTGAAGATTGATCAGAAGGCAGTCCAGGAGTACGTGAAAAAGAAGTTTGATGTGAAGGGGTTAGTGGTCGACAGGTGTCCGACAAATGCCCTGACGTGGGACAGCAAGACCAAGAAGCTGAAGGTCAAGGCTGCCGACTGCGTCCGGTGCATGCATTGTATCAACAAAATGACCAAAGCCATCCGGCCGGGAGACGATAAAGGTGTGACGATCCTGATTGGCGGCAAGGCGCCGATCGTCAAAGGAGCCATGCTCTCCTCCGTGCTGATTCCCTTCATGAAGGTTGAGCCACCTTACACGGAGATAAAAGATCTCGCTCGAAAAATTTGGGAATGGTGGGATGAGCTTGGACGGCCCAGAGAAAGGGTAGGGGAATTGATCGAAAGGATGAGCATGAGGGTTTTCTTGAAAGCAATGGGGTTACCGCCGGTGCCCCAGATGATCAAGGCCCCGAGGACGAACCCGTACGTGTTCTTCTAAGAACACGGTGCAAGGCGCAAGGAGTAAGGAGTGAGGCGAAAAGTCAAGAAAACGAGGTCACGAGGTCAAGATGCTTGGTTCTTGTTATGGTTGACTGGAATCCTTGGACCCTCGAACCCTTGAACCCGATCATTCATACATAGGAGGTTAAACATGGGAAGAACGGATATCGGACCCCCAGATTATAAAGAGATGATGCCCGAGGTGATTAGGAAGAATTACGGACAGTGGAAATATCATGAAATCCTGAAACCCGGCGTAATGCGGCACGTTGGGGAGAGCGGCGATGAACTTTTTACGGTGCGAGTGGGTTCCCCGCGGCTGGTGAGTGTCGACTTCATCCGCGACATCTGTGACGTCGCCGATAAGTACTGCGACGGTCACTTGCGGTTCACGAGCCGGTACAACATCGAATTCCTGACGCCGAAGAAAAAGAACGTGGGGCTGATCGTCGCAGCGGCGAAAACCCTCGGTCTGCCCGTGGGTGGGACAGGCAATGCTATTTCCAACATCGTTCACACCCAAGGATGGGCCCACTGCCACAGCGCAGCCACGGACAGCTCGCCCATTGTCAAAGCCCTGATGGATGAGCTCTATGGCTATTTCACCAGCATGAAACTCCCGGGCAAAATAAGAGTTTCTCTGGCTTGTTGTATCAATATGTGTGGTGCGGTTCACTGCTCCGATCTCGCCATTGTCGGAGTCCACACCAAAATCCCGAAGGTGAATCACGAGAAGGTGGCGGCCATCTGCGAGATTCCCACTGTGATGGCGTCCTGTCCCACCGGGGCCATCCGGCGCCACCCGGATAAGGATGTCAAGAGTGTGGTGATCCGAGAAGACCTGTGCATGTACTGCGGTAACTGCTACACCGTCTGCCCTGCCTTGCCCCTTGCCGACGGCGAGGGCGATGGGATTGCCATCTATGCCGGAGGAAAAGTCTCAAACGCGAGAAAGCCGCCGATGTTCTCCCGGCTCATCGTTCCCTACCTTCCGAACAATCCACCTCGATGGCCAGAGGTTGTCGACGTAATCAAAAAAGTCGTCGAAGTCTATGCCAAACATGCCCAGAAGTATGAGCGCATGGGAGAATGGATCGAGAGAATCGGCTGGGAGGCTTTTTTCCGGCTCACGGGAATTCCTTTTACGGAGCAGCATATCGATGACTTCACCCATGCAAGGGAAACCTGGAGAACGACGACACAGTTCAAATGGTAGGCCTGAGTGGAGAGTTGACGTTTGCGTTTAAGTGTGACCGGCATGTGCCCCGTCCCGCCTTAGCGGGAAGGGCGGGGTCCCTGCCTGCCGGCAGGCAGGAAGGGGCACAATATAGGAGGCAACCACCTTACCGGGAAGCCCCGCCCTTCTAAGGCGTGGAGCTTCATTCCCGCGAACTCCCTCCTTCTGGCGCCTGCTGGCTCTGCTCGGTGGACAAAAGAGGAAGGGAAGAAGAGAGGGAGAAGGTAAATTGAGATGAGCGAAGAATTAAGTGAAAAAATATTGACATACCTGGGATCGGTAAGCCAGGCCAGAAACAAGGAAGTTGCCAGGGCTGTGGGCATAGACAAGGGAGAAGTGGACAAGGCGATTGCAGAGCTGGCGAAAGCGGGAAAGATCGAGTATCGGAGCTTTGGCGGTATTACCTACGTCGCCGTTCCAGGGAAGAATAAGTCTTGAGATCCGAGGTGATCGGTGGTACGGGGAATGCTCATGACCTTCGTTTGGGGTGTCTGCTGATCTCTGCGCCACAAGGTCATTCGGGGAAAACGACGGTCACCGTGGGTCTCTGTTATGGTCTGAGACAGCGGGGTCTTTCGATTCAACCCTTCAAGAAAGGCCCCGACTACATCGACCCATCGTGGCTCTCTTTGGCCACGGGAAGACACTGCCGTAACCTGGATCTCTTCTTGATTCCCAAGGACAAATTAATCAACTCCTTCCGCAGGGCCTGCCGGGGAGCAGACATGGCCATCATTGAAGGGGCCATGGGGCTTTACGACGGGATGGATTCAGTGGACCACGGGACGACGGCTGAGGTGGCCCGTCTTCTCGATGCTCCCGTCCTCTTGGTTGTCAATACCGTTCGAATGACGGGAAGTATCGCCGCGATGGTCTCAGGGTATCAACACTTCCAACAGGACACGAGAGTAGCGGGCGTCGTTCTCAACCACGTTTCAGGTAGCCGGCACGAGCGGAAATTGAGAGAGGCGGTTGAGCAACACTGCGGGATCCCTGTCGTTGGAAGCATTCCCAAAGATGAAGGCCTGCGTATTGAGGAACGCCACTTGGGACTCATCCCGTCTCTGGAATCGGATGAAGCCGAGTCCTCGGTGGAACGCATCGGGAAAAAGATCTCGTCGTGCTTTGATTTAGACAGAATCCTGGTGATTGCACAGAGTTCAACAGTAGCTCAACGTTTCCCGGTTGGCGGGGAGGAGGGCGAGTCTCCGTTGTCTCCCCGAACCGTGAATGCCACACGGACAAGCAATGGTCAGGCGGAAAGAGTAAAGGTTGGAGTCCTTCGTGACCGGGCGTTCAACTTCTACTATCCTGAGAATGTTGAAGCACTCGAAGAGGCAGGGGCCGAAGTTCTCTCGATCAATTCCTTCAAAGACCGACTGCCGGGGGTGGATGGGCTCTACATCGGTGGCGGGTTCCCTGAGTTTTTTCTTGAAGAGTTGGAGAAGAATCGGAGCCTCCGAAAGGATATCGCGAATGCGGTGGAAGCGGGCCTTCCCGTGTATGCCGAATGTGCAGGGCTCATGTATCTCTGCCGGACTATTTCATGGAAGGGACGTTCCTACGAGATGGTTGGGGTCATTCCGTCGGACGTTCAGCTTTCGAAGAAACCTCAAGGGCACGGCTACGTTGTTGCCGACGTGGTGGGCGAAAATCCGTTCTTTCCCGTCGGGTTAACCCTTCGTGGTCACGAGTTTCACCATTCCAACCTCGTCAGCTCGAAGGACCTTCACTTTGTCTATCGAATGCAGAGGGGGCAGGGGGTGAGTGGCAACAACGACGGGATCGTTTACAAAAACGTGTTCGGCTCCTATGTCCATCTCCACGCCCTGGGAACTCCTGAGTGGGCGACGGGATTTGTGTCGCTCATGAGGAAGGAGAAAGGAGTACAGCATCGAGAGGGCAACGAATAGAAGAACGATTGGAAGATCGATGGCAGATTGAAAGATGACATATTAGAATGAAAGTTAAGTTTCTTGCATAGGAGGTGGAAGGATGGCAAAGGCAGCATTGGGCGGCATAGAGGTTGAGGTTGACGAGGATGGTTTCATTCAGGAGCCCGATAAGTGGAGTAAGGGCGTCGCTGAAGATCTGGCCAAAACAGAGAATGTATCATCCATGAGTGAAGAGCATTGGAAACTGGTCAATTACCTTCGCGATTACTACCTCAAATTCGGAATTGCTCCGCCCATCCGTATGGTGGTGAAACAGACAGGATTTGACCTGAAGAAGATCTATGTGTTGTTCCCGGGCGGACCCGCGAAGGGAGCCTGTAAGGTGGCGGGCTTGCCCAAACCTACCGGGTGTGTGTAAGAAACGCTGTTCTTCTTCTCTCTGATTCAGAGATTAAGCCCAGGTTACTGTGAGGACGTGGGTGGGCGCTTCAGTCCATGCAAAGAGAGAGGAAGCGTTGCATTTAAGGGAGAAGCAGAAGGAGAAAGTAAATGCGGTTTGTCTTGGCAGCTTTCACATATTTCGGCTACTTGTTCATCATTACCATGTACTCGGTGAAGGTGGTCAAATATCTCAGACTTCCGATCCATCTCAGGTCAGAAGTCTATCCGGTCATTCCGGGCGACCAGTTGTCGAAAGAGAAGACGTATTATGAAAACCTGGAATGGTGGACAAAACCGCGGCAACAAAACAAACTCCGTCGTCTCTGGTTTCTCTTCAGTGATTACCTCCTCCTGGCAGAATATTTCCGCCGTGACCGAGGGTACTGGCTTGTAGTTTACCCTTGGCACATCGGTTTCATCTTCATCATTACCTTTCACATCCTGTCTTTTTTTGGCGCTCTGTTTGAATGGTTTGGAGTCTCCGTAGCCCCCAACTCACCTTTTTTATTTGGAATCGGACTGTATTACGTGAGCCTTGCAACGGGAGTGATCAGTTTCGTGTCAGGGCTTTTTGGAAGCATCGGTGTGCTCATCAATCGGCTTGTCAGGTCCGACCTGAGGGACTATGCGTCTCCGCAGACCTATTTCAACTATCTTTTCCTGTTAATGGTGTTTTTGAGCGGGTTATTGGCGTGGATATTTGCTGACCCCACCTTTTCGGAATATCGAGAATTCTGGAAAGGGCTAATTGTTTTCAAGCCGATCGATGTTGAAGCTTTGGCGGCTGTCCATATTCTGCTTTTCGCTTTTCTTCTCATCTATCTTCCGTTTACGCGGTCCCTACATTACATCACGAGACTTTTCGGGTTCTTGCTGATCCGCTGGGACGATGAACCGAATTTGCCCGGTAGTTTACTCGAACGGGAAGTGGAAGAAGCACTCAAACAGAAACTGAATTGGCGGGGACCACACATTCAGTCTGGTTCTACCTGGAGAGATGTTGCCTTGGAAGAGGCCCCACGGGGACGAAATGGGGTTTAAGTGATGAGTAAGCGTGTCAAAGTTAGCGACATGGGTCGTAAGGGAGATCCCCTGGTTGAGATTCGGAGTCAGGATCTCATGCCGATCCCGGCAATCTCTAGCCAATGCCCCTCAGGAACCTTTGTCAAAGGGTCTAACCGAAAACCAGAAACGGGAACTCGAATGCTCTCTCGATGGATTTGTCGCGATCGGGATCCCGCGACCAAAGAGTCACCAGGAAGAAGAGGCTTTCGTCAAGAAATTTCTCGAAGGTCTGAAAAAGCTCTTTGAAAAGGAGAACAACTGGACTTTTCTGCAGCCACTGGTTCACTCCATGGAGTACTGCGTGAAGTGTCAACTCTGCAGCGAGTCCTGCCCAGCCTATGTGGCAAGTGGGAGAAAAGAGATCTACCGGCCGACGTTCAGACCGGAATTGCTAAGACGACTCATCAACAAGTACATCAAGGGGCAAGGGACTTTTCTCCGAAAAATGACGCGGAGCGATATTGAGCTCAACTTTACGCTGATTGCAAGACTTGCGGAGTTGGCGTATCGCTGCACGCTGTGCCGGCGGTGCACTCAGGTCTGCCCGTTGGGTGTGGACAATGCGTTGGTCAGCAGGGAGATCCGAAAACTCTTCAGTCAAGAGACTGGGCATTGCACCCCGTGAAATTCACGAGCAGGGGACCGTTCAGCAATTGAAAGTAGGATCCACGACAGGGATGACTCCTCCAGCCCTTCACGATATCGTCGCCTTTGTCGAGGAAGAGATCAAGGAAAAGACGGGCAGAGACATCAAGATTCCTATAGATAAGAAAGATGCCGATGTTCTGTTGCTTCACAACGCAGGGGAGTTTATGTCATGGCCGGAGAACATCGAAGCCTTTGCCATCCTTTTTGATGCGGCCAACGTCAACTGGACCCTGTCCAGCGAAGTTGCAGGTTATGACGCAGTCAACTATGGCGTATGGTACGACGATGTCCAGATGGCTCGAGTTGCCGTCAAGCATGCTGAAGCGGCCAGAAAACTTCGCGTAAAGAAGATCAACGTCGGAGAATGCGGGCATGCCCATAAAGCCTTCATTGTGATGGCAGACCGCATCCTCACAGGTGACCTTAACATACCCAGGGAAAGTGTGTTTCCTCTTTTGGAAGACTTGGTCATGAGCGGTAAGATCCGTCTGGATCCAAACCGGAACAATTTTCCGGTGACTCTTCATGACCCATGTAACATTGTCCGGCTGATGGGAATTGTGGAGCCCCAACGTCAGATTCTAAGAAAGATTTGTCCTCAGTTTGTGGAGATGGAGCCTCACGGCGTCGATAATTACTGCTGTGGAGGAGGAAGTGGATTTGCAATCATGAACTCCCGAAATTTCAAGGACTGGAAAGTCCATGTCTCGGGGAGAATGAAATTGAAGCAGATCCTCGAGGCCTTCAAGGACGTTTTGGATCCAGCGATCAAGAAATATGTGTGTGCACCGTGTTCGAATTGCAAAGGGCAAATTAGAGACCTGATTGACGTCTATCATCTTGGCCAGGACTACAACATTCGATACGGGGGATTGGTAGAGCTGGTTGTGAATGCCATGGCCGATATTGAAAAACCCTTCATCGAATGGGAGTCATTTTGATGGAAGTAAAACCGGGGTCTACAAGGGGCAAGGTTTTGTTGTTGGGCTCCGAAAGCATTGGCCGTGGAGACGATGACCTGGGGTATGAAATCCTGTTGACGATGCTGAAGACTCTGGCAGGGCGCGACGATCGTCCCGTGGCGATCATTTTCTGGAACACGGCAGTGAGGCTGCTGGCAAGCGATTCTCCGGCAGTTCCTCATCTCAAGACCCTGGAGTCGAAAGGGGTTCAGCTTCTGGGAGGACAGCTCTGTGTGAATGAGCTTGAGCTCGCCGGAAAATTGGCGGCAGGAAAGTCGGCGACGATGGACGAAATCCTTGACCTCCTGCTTCATCATGACGTCGTCAATCTTTAGAGCCGTTCCGGCTTCGAGTGGGGTAGTCCATTGACGATTAGCGATCTGCTTTCAAAGAACAGAAGCACGATTCTAAAAAGATGGTTCGATCTCATCGTAGAGACCTATCCGTCTGATGCCGCAACGCTAATGAAAAAGAATAGGGACGCCTTCACGAACCCGGTGGGTTCGACGATTTTGCGTGAAATAGAGATTCTCTTCTCAGGCCTCTGTGAAGAGTGTGATCCCAAAAAGATGTCAGGCTCGCTCGATTCCATTCTCAAGATTCGATCGGTTCAAGACTTTTCTCCGTCGAAAGCGGTTGAATTTGTATTTCTGTTAAAGAGGGTGATCGGTGAGGTCTTGAAGGGAGACATTGAGAAAGAGGGGGCCATGGAGGAGTGGCAGACGTTTCAATCAAAGATAGACGGCATGGCCCTCCAAGCCTTTGACATCTACGTCGACTGCCGCGAAAAGATTTACGAGATCAGGGCCAAGCAGACACGGGCCGAGAAAGAGATGGCTTTCAAGATGATGGAACGAATGACCCACCCCAAAGGCAAAGGGGAGAAAGAAGAGAGCTAGAAGAGAGAACATCCGAAATATTTTGCCTGGCGTCGGACCGTGATTTTGATTTACAGGGGTTTGAAGGATATGGGCATCGGGTATTCTATTTTTGGAGTGATTGGGCTGATCGTCTTGATCACCGTCGGCGTATTGGGGCTCGGTTGGTATGCCGTGTTTGCTGTTGTGGTTCCGTACGCAGCCGTTCTCTTCTTCATGGTCGGATTCATCTACCGCGTCGTCAAATGGGCCAGTGCCCCTGTTCCTTTTTCCATCACAACCGTATGCGGCCAACAAAAGTCGCTCCCGTGGATCAAGGCGAGCAGCATTGACAGTCCTCATACGACTGCGGGGGTGATTGGGAGACTGGCTCTAGAAATTCTGTTGTTCCGTTCTCTTTTGAAGAATGAAAAGGTGGAGCTTCAGCGCCCCAGAAACTTTTTTTCAGGGCGAGCATGCTTCTCTGGTTAGGAGCCATGGCCTTTCACTGGTCTTTGCTCGTCATCGTGCTAAGTCATCTCAGATTCTTCCTGGAGCCTGTTCCCTCTTGCGATCGTGACTCTTCAGAGAGTCGATTCAATTCTCCAGGGGCTCTTCCCTGCCTCTATATCACGGACATCCTCATCGTCCTCGCCCTGACTTACCTTTTTATGAGACGTGTGACTATATCCGCAGATTCGATACATTTCTCTCGCCTCGGACTACTTTGTGCTTCTCGTCATCGCAGGGATTGCAGTCACTGGCATTCTGATGCGACTGGTCTATAACGTCGATCTGTTTCAGGTGAAGTCATGGGTGATGTCCATGCTCAGTTTTCACCCGACGCTTCCCCAAGGCGTGAATATCCTATTTTTCATCCATCTGTTTTTTGTCAGTCTCCTGTTAGCATACTTTCCCGTCAGCAAACTGATGCACATGCCGGGAATCTTTCTCAGTCCGACCCGGAACCTGAAGAACATCAGCCGTAACCACAGAGCCATCAATCCCTGGAACCCGACGGTCAAGGTTCACACCTACGAAGAGTACGAAGAGGAGTTTAGGGAATCGATGAAAGAAGTGGGATTGCCTGTCGAGAAAGGATAATCATGGCAGAGGACGCCGCCAAGAACAAATCGCTGGAGATCGACTACACGCCTCCTCGAGAAGAGCTGGATGGATCCTCACGTCGAGATTCGGAAAGGGACCTTCTGTTATCCGGTCGACTCCCAAGAATGAGAAGTATCTCGATCTTCCGTACCCGACGGGAATGGCAGCCCACGGAACAAGACTGGAAGCTCCCTGAGAATTGGAAGGAGATTATCCTGAAAGGGATGGAGGAGCGCTTGGGCCAGTACCGGTCCTATCAGCTCTTCTTGGACATCTGCGTCCGGTGCGGGGCTTGTGCTGACAAATGCCACTTCTTCATTGGTTCCGGAGATCCCAAGAACATGCCGGTTCTCCGGGCGGAACTCCTGAGATCGGTCTATCGCAAAGTACTTCACCACCTCTGGAAAGATGCTTGGGAGCCCTTGCCGGAGCGCGAGAACTTACGGAAGAGGTGGTGAAAGAGTGGTTCTACTATTTCTTCCAGTGTTCGGAATGTCGGCGGTGTTCCGTGTTCTGTCCCTACGGGATCGACACGTGTGAGATCACCATGATGGCCCGGGAACTCCTCAACCTGCTGGGCCTCAACATCAACTGGATCTTGGAGCCGGCTGCCAACTGTTACCGGACAGGAAACCATCTGGGCATTCCTCCCCACGCTTTCAAATCAACGGTTGAGTTTGCGGTTGATGAATTGAAGGAACTCACGGGCATTCAAGTGGACGTTCCGATCAACCGGAAGGGAGCGGAAATCCTTTTCATCACTCCCTCGGCCGATTACTTTGCCAGTCCCCACTGGTTTACGTTCTTGGGATATCTACTCCTTTTTCATGAGATTGGGCTGGACTACACCTGGAGCACCTACGCCTCTGAAGGCGGAAATTTCGGGCTGTTCCACTCTTCAGACCTGGCCAAACGGCTCAACGCCAAGATGTACAGCGAAGCAAAACGGCTGGGAGTGAAATGGATTCTTGGCGGAGAGTGCGGCCACATGTGGCGGGTGATCCATCAGTACATGGATACGTTCAACGGCCCGGCAGATTTCCTGGAAGAACCAGTTTCCCCGATCACGGGGACGCACTTCGAAAACGCCAAGTCAACGAAAATGGTTCACATTGCTGAGTTTACCGCTGATCTCATCAAGAACAACAAGATCAAACTGGATCCAAGTCGAAACAGGAAGTGGAAGGTGACCTTTCATGACTCCTGCAACACCGCACGAGGAATGGGGCTTCTGGAGGAGCCACGTTACATCCTTCGACAGGTGTGCCCCGAATTTTATGAGATGCCCGAGAACACGATTCGCGAGAGAACCTTCTGTTGTGGAAGCGGATCGGGGTTAGGGGCAGACGAGAATATGGAGATGCGGCTGCGAGGCGGGTTTCCGCGGGCGAATGCGGTGAAGTATGTGCGGGAGCAGTATGGGGTGAACCTGGTGACCTGTATTTGCGCCATTGACCGGGCCACTCTTCCACCGTTGTTCGAATACTGGGTCCCCGGTGTCGAGGTGGCAGGGCTGCACGAGCTGGTGGGGAATGCGCTGATGATGAAGGGGGAGAGAGAGCGAACGACGAATCTGCGCGGTGAACCGCTCACCCCCGATGAAGGGTGAGCGAAGACAATTCACCGCTGAGACGCAAAGGGTGCAGAGAACGGATGAAAAGCCAGTTGCTTGAGGGAGGTTTACGAGGACATGAGGTTTATGGAGAATCGGTTCCTCTCCGATTCTCCATAAGGATGTCCTTACTCTGCGAACTCGCGACTCGATCGAGTCCTTCACGTGAAGGACGAGCGGGCGGTGAATAGGTCAGTTCGAATTTAGAACGGAGTTTAGATGTACGACAAAAGCAAGATCATTCCTGGTCTGCTCATCTTCCTGGCCCTTGTTACATCCCCTCTCTGGTACAATGCGGCAAGTGGAAAGACGAGCTATGCTCCAAAGCTTGAGCTCCCTACCGACAAAGACAAAAAGGAGTGTGTTGAACCGAAAGCCTTCATCCAGGCCAATCACAAAACGCTACTGGAAGACTGGAAGACCGCGGTTGTACGGAATGGGGGAGGAACTACCGGGCGTCCAATCAATAAGACGTATCTCATGAGCCTGAACCGGACCTGCATGAATTGCCACACCGATAAGACCAAGTTTTGCGACCAATGCCACAACTTTATGGGCGTGACCAATAAATGCTGGGACTGTCATATTTATCCGAAACAATTCGCTAAGGAATGAAGAGATGGAACTCGACAGAAGAAAACTCCTGAAGCTTGCCGGACTGACCGTGTTAGGACTCTCTGTCAAACCGGGCTGGGAAGTCTTTTCGCAGGTGGGTCAACCGGAGCCGTCACCGACGGCTGAAGACCTGGCGAAGATTCGGTGGGCGATGACGGTGGATCTCAAGAAGTGCTGGGCGGCAAGAGAAGGATGCCGAGACTGCATCGATGCCTGTCATCGCGTGCACAATGTACCGAATCTGGGAACCCTGAAGGAAGAGATCAAGTGGATATGGACGATGCCCTACGAGAAGGTCTTTCCTGAGCACGAGATGGAATACTCGGAGAAAGCCCGCATCATAACAGCCCTGTTTTGCTCCTCTGCAATCAGTGCGATGATCCTCCCTGCGTGAAGTTTTGTCCCACCCGGGCCACATGGAGGCGTGAGGATGGCATCGTCATGATGGATTTCCACCGGTGCATCGGATGTCGGTACTGTATGGCCGGTTGTCCGTACGGATCCAGGAGCTTCAACTGGAGGGACCCGCGGCCTTTCATCAAGCAAGGTGAATCCGGAATACCCCACCCGAACAAGGGGGGTGGTGGAGAAGTGCAACTTCTGCGTTGAAAGACTTGCCCAGGGACTCATCCCCGCCTGCGTGGAAGCTTGTAAGGATAAAGCCCTGATTTTCGGTGACCTGAAGAATCCTGAGTCAGAGGTGAGAAGGTCTCTTCAAAACAGAGTCATCTATCAGCGGCAACCTGAACTGGGGACAAAACCGAACGTGTATTACATGCTATAAAACATTGGAGTGTTGGAGTAGTGGAGTAATGGGGTGATGGATTGAAGAAACGATAGAGTAATGGAGTAATGGAAGAGTGGGGCAAGCCTAAGAGTAAACTTTGGGTTACCCATTACTCCAATACTCCATTACTCCAGTTCTCCAATTCTCCAACATTCCGTTTTAGGAAAAGCCTATGATGGATCATCAAAGAAAGATCATTGGAGAAGATGCAGCTCTCTTTGAGCACATCTGGAAGACGGGAAAGAACTTCTACATCACCGTTTCGATCCTTGGTGCCCTCGTTCTCTGGGGACTCTATGCCTACGTGACCCAATACACCACTGGGCTCGGCGTCACCGGACTCTCAAGGCAGATCTTCTGGGGCGTCTATATCACGAACTTCGTCTTCTTCATCGGGATCAGCCATGCAGGAACCTTCATCTCCGCCGTCCTCCGTGTCCTCAAGGCGGAATGGCGAAGACCCATTAGCCGACTTTCGGAACTGACGACCGTATTTATCCTGATGTTCGGTGTAGGAAGCGTTCTGATCGATCTTGGGACGTCCAGACCGGATGCTCATACGCCATCCGATATGCCAATTTCCGGTCTCCTCTGCTCTGGGACGTGTGCAGCATCACGACATACTTACCGTGAGTTCCATCTGCCTTTACCTTGCCCTCATTCCTGATATTGCCCTGCTGAGAGATACTCGGAGGGAAGAGACAGTGGTTTTATCGAGTCTTGCTCTGGGATGGACGGGGACAGAGAGACAGCACCATGTCCTCGAAAAAGCGATCGGTGCCATGTCCGTTCTTGTTATCCCAGTCATGATCACCGTTCACACGGTCGTGTCCTTTGTCTTTGCCATGACCATTCAGCCCATGTGGCACAGCGCCATCTTCGGTCCCTATTTCGTCGTGGGTGCCATCTTTTCAGGGGTGGCCAGCGTGATCGTCGTGATGGCGGTCCTTCGGAAGGTCTATCATCTCGAACACTACATTAAGCCAGTCCACTTTAACAATATCGGGGTCTTCTTCATGGCCATGACACTCCTATGGTTCTATTTCACCTTTTCGGAGTATCTGACGGTCTTTTATGGGAACGAGCCCGTTCACATGGAGATCTTCTGGTCCAAGCTGGTGGGGAAGTTCGCCCCTCTTTTCTGGCTCCATTTTACCTTATGTTTCGTCATCCCCTTGCCCATCCTTGCTTCGAAGAAGGCTACGAACGATCCGAGGAACGGTCATCGCTTCGATCTCCATCGTCTTAGGGATGTGGCTGGAGCGGTTTGTCATTATTGTTCCCACTTTAACCAAGCAAAGGATGCCTGTGGTAGGGGCTTTTTATATTCCCACATGGGTGGAATGGTCAATTCTGGCAGGTTGCATCTCCTTGTTCATGCTCCTCTACGTTCTTTTCACAAAAGTCTTCCCCATCGTTCCCGTCTGGGAGATTAGGGAAGGCCGAGAGAAAGCGGCTGCTGCCGTTGCGGAGAGGGTGAAAAGCTACATGCCGGATACGGAAGTGGGACACCCGTAGTCTGACTCGAATCCTTGGGTGAAAGGATGGACACAGCAGGGCCCGTTCGCCTGAACGGGCCTCATTTTTTCAAAGAGGGATATGAACATAAAACGGTCAAAGAAGCTTGGGAAAGTTTATCTGGTGGGAGCAGGGCCAGGCGATCCGGGTCTCATCACGGTCAAAGGACTCAAGTGTCTGAGAAAGGCTGATGTGGTCGTCTATGATCGTCTTGTGGATGAGACGATTCTTGGTGAGGCTCATAAGAATGCCGAGAAGATCTATGTCGGGAAGGCAGCAAACCACCATACGCTCGACCAGGAGGCTATCAATCGTCTCCTCGTTGAAAAGGCGCGGGAGGGGAAAAAGGTCGTCCGGCTCAAAGGAGGGGACCCTTTTGTCCTGGGCCGTGGAGGGGAAGAGGCAGAGGCGCTTGCAACGAACAAGATTCCCTTTGAAGTGGTTCCGGGAGTCTCGTCAGCCGTTGCCGTGCCCGCCTATGCAGGTATCCCAGTGACCCATCGGGGAGTGGCATCTTCATTTACCGTCGTGACGGGCCACAAAGCGTCGAGCAAAGGGGCAACGAGCATCGCTTGGGACAAGTTGGCAGCGGGTCCGGATACCCTGGTGATCTTGATGGGGATAGGAAACTTGGAGAACGTGGTGGACCAGTTAGTCCGGAACGGCCGTCCTTCGTCAACGCCCGTCGCTGTGATTACTCACGGAACCACTCATCGCCAACGGTGCGTAATCGGCGAACTTCACAATATCACCGAGAAGGTTAGATCGGAGGGACTTGAGCCGCCTTCGGTTATCGTGGTGGGCGACGTTGTCCGTTTCCGTGAATCCCTTGACTGGTACGATCAGAATCCGTGTTCCAAATCCGAGAAGAAAAGAAAAAGAGAATGAAGGAAAAGACCAGGGCGTATTTCCCAGTCTTCCTGAATGTCCGGCGGAAGAAATGTGTGGTGGTTGGGGGAGGGCAGGTTGCATTCCGAAAGGTGAGGATGCTGCTGGATTGCGGAGCGAGTGTCACAGTCATCAGTCCGGTGCTTCGTCGAGATCTGACTGAATTAGCCAATAGGAAATCGATTCAGGTGATACGTCGGAGCTATAAACTTGGCGATCTGAAAGGGGCATTGATTGTTGTGGCAGCGACTGACGTGAAAAAAGTTAATCGCAAGGTTGCAGATGAGGCCGGGGGTGTTGGCGCTCTTGTGAACGTGGTCGACGATCCGAAGCCATCCGACTTCATTGTGCCTTCACTCTTGCCGACGGGGGATTTGACCGTGGCTGATTTCCACAGGCGGCAGGAGTCCAGCTCTCGCGAGAAAGATTCGGACGAGGCTGGAAGAGAAACCTTGGCGATGAATACGGATCGCTGGTTACTCTCATTAATGACGTCCGCTCTTCATTGAAACGGCAAAGAATCACCGTGAGGGCGGAGGACTGGCAAGACAGCCCTCGATTTGGATCTGCTAACCCATCTGGTACGAACAGGGCAGAAAGAGAAAGCGAAAGCCGTCTTAATTGAAAAACTGAAAGGTCAAATGGAATAAGCATGAACTTAACTTAACAAGCGTTGAGGAGATTGCCCTCCCCTGAGCGTGGAGTTC
>CAVOIK010000030.1:0-11298 GCA_963695895.1 uncultured delta proteobacterium | reverse complement strand
GACACCTGAGGAGTTTGTCGTTCAAAAGCTCGAACCACGGTGTCCCTACTGTGATCAAGCGGTCTCTTATGATCACGTCGATCTGAGAGCCGGGGAAAATCCAATCACGTGCCCCTCCTGCCAGAAAGTGTTTTTCAAAATCGTCCCCCCCCTCAAAGAAGAAAGGAAAAGAAAAGAGATGAAAAGACCTCAGGCTTTTCATCCAGATCACCGCCTTTCCATGTCCATCCAGTACGTCAAGGGAATCGGTCCAAAACTCGCCATGCTGTTCGAGAAGAAGGGAATTCGAACCGTGGAGGATGCACTTTACTTTCTTCCCCGATGTTATGAAGATCGACGTAACCTAAAGAAGATCTCTCAACTTCAACCTGGACAGCGAGAAACGGGTTACGGCGAGATCTTGATGTCCGGCACGACCTTTTACCGGATCAGCCGGAAAAGGGTTTTCGAGGCTGTGGTGGGAGACGGAAGCGGTGTGATCACGTTGAAGTGGTTTCGCGGTCATGAGCGATACCTCAGAGATCGCTTTAAGAAGGGGCGAACATTGATCTTCTCAGGAGAGGTGAGGTGGTTCAACCAGCAGAAAGAGATCCATCACCCCGACGTGGAGGTTGTTGAGGGTGACATCGAAAAGGACTACCTCAACTTCAAGAGGATTGTTCCCATCTATTCTGAAACCGAAGGGCTTCATCAAAGGACTCTCCGAAGGCTCATGAAGACGATCGTCGACGGTTTTGCCAACGAACTGTCGAGCCCTCTGCCCGAGGAGATCGTTAGACGACAACGACTGATCGAGTTTCAGGAAGCCTTTCGTCTTGTCCATTTTCCCCTGGATCATGAGAGGGTCGAGACGCTCAATCTACAACGGTCTCCAGGACACCTCCGAATTATTTTTGAGGAACTCTTCTTTCTGGAATTAGGGTTGGCGACGAAGAAAAGGGGGAAGACTCTTGAGATGGGGATCTCCTTTCAGCCCAAGAGTCTCCTTGCCGAACGGTTAATCGAACGCCTCCCATTCCAACTCACCCGGGCTCAGAGAAGAGTTTTGAGTGACATCCGAAACGATATGTCGAAGCCTCATCCGATGAATCGACTCCTCCAAGGGGATGTGGGAAGTGGAAAGACCATGGTCGCTCTCCTGGCTTGCCTCGACGCGATCGAGTGCGGCTATCAAACGGCTTTCATGGTTCCCACAGAGGTTCTGGCGGAGCAACATTACATGAATTTGAAACCCTGGATGGAATGGGCCGGAAGGAAGATGTCGCTTCTCACTAGCAACGTAAAGGGAGCTGAAAAGGAAGACCTCTACGGGAGAATCAAAGGTGGAGCGATTTCCCTGGTCATTGGCACCCATGCCATCATCCAGGATGCAGTGGAATTTCAGCGGCTGGGTTTGGTCATCATCGATGAGCAGCATAAGTTCGGGGTGGTTCAGAGAGGATTGTTAAAGAAGAAAGGGACGAATCCGGACATCCTCGTAATGACGGCGACCCCCATTCCAAGAACCCTTGCCATGACCCTTTATGGAGACCTCGATGTTTCCATCATTGATGAAATGCCCCAAGGGAGGATGCCCGTGGAGACCCGGGTCTTTCTGGAGTCGGGTCGTTCAAGGGTTTACCGGATGGTGGAAGAAGAGATCAAGAAAGGTCGGCAGTGCTTTATCGTCTACCCATTGGTCGAGGAATCCGAGAAACTCGATCTTAAGAACGCAACCCAGATGGCCGACCATCTTCAAAGAGAGGTCTTCCCAACTTATCGAGTGGGGTTGCTTCATGGCCGCATGAAAAGTGAAGAGAAAGAGGCGATGATGATGGAGTTCAAGAGCGGCCATATTCATATTCTTGTTGCGACGACGGTCATTGAAGTGGGGATCGACATTCCGAATGCCTCCATTATGGTGGTTGAACATGCTGAACGCTTTGGCCTCTCTCAGCTCCACCAATTGAGAGGCAGGATCGGACGGGGGGGCTACGCCTCGAAATGCATTCTGATGGCCCCCTATCGCTCCTCCGAAGAAGCCAAGAGTCGCCTTCGGGCCATGGAAAAGACAAGCGACGGATTCAAGATCGCAGAAGAAGATCTCAGTCTTCGAGGTCCTGGAGAGTTTTTCGGCATCCGGCAGTCCGGGTTCCCTGATTTCAGGGTAGCCCATCTCCTCCGTGACACACCGATCCTGGTGGAAGCCAGAAAGGAAGCCTTCCGCCTCTTGGAAGAAGATCCAGATCTGAGGGATTCTTCGCACAGACCGCTAAGAGAGGAACTCAGAAAGCGGTGGAGTGGTCGACTCGAATTGGCCACGATCAGCTAAGACCAGCAGGGAGGAACGTTGAGATCCCGTGGATTGGGGAGCGTGGAAGCGATGGTTGAAAACCGAATAAAAGTGTTATAACCGGGTGATGTTTGGTTGGAGAGCCTTCTCAAGATCATCCCGACAGGGAAGATCCCCCGATACTCATCCCGGTCTTGGTCGGAAGATGTCACCGTACAGGAACGGTTGAATGGGACCTGCCTGCCTGCGGCAGGCAGGGGCTTGCCCGTGATGTATGGGTCTGTGTCGGTTCGGTAGGGGACAGAGGGCCATGAAAGGGTGGATCAGAATGAAGAGGAAAGAGATTAAGGTAGGGCTGATTGGATTTGGGACGATCGGATCAGGAGTCGTGAAAGTGCTGCAGAGAAATGCAGCGCTGATCGAGAAGCGGATGGGTGCCCGGCTCGTTTTGAAGAAGATTGCTGATATTGACACCGTCTCGAATCGAGGGGTGAAGGTAAGGCCGGGACTTCTGACGAAGAACGTGGAGGAAGTCCTTCGTGCCCCTGAGATAGAAATTGTCATGGAGTTGATTGGCGGTATTGAGCCAGCCAAGACCTTCGTGCTTCAGGCCATTCGGAATAAGAAACACGTGGTGACAGCGAACAAAGCGTTGATCGCCCTTCATGGGGATGAGATCTTCAACGCAGCCCATCGTTTCGGTGTGGACGTCGGCTTTGAGGCCTCCGTGGGAGGCGGAATTCCTCTTATCCGATCTATCAAGGAAGGACTGGTAGCCAATCGCATCCATTCGATCTTTGGGATTCTAAATGGAACGTCTAACTACATTCTTTCAAAGATGACGGATGAAGGCAAGAGTTTCAAGGAGGTTTTAAGGGAAGCTCAGGCCAAAGGATACGCGGAAGCCAATCCCACTTACGACGTGGAGGGAATCGACGCAGCCCACAAGCTAACCATTCTTATTCGACTCGCCTTTGGGACGCCACTTCGCTTCGATGAGGTCTTCACGGGAGGGATTTCAGAGATTACGCCTGTCGATATCGAATTCAGCAGGGAGTTCGGGTACCGGATCAAGTTGCTGGCCATTGCCAAATTCGAGGAAGGGAAACTTGAGGCCCGGGTCCATCCGACGATGATTAGAGAAGGACATCTGCTCTCCACGGTGAACAGCGTCTTCAATGCGATCTACATTCAGGGTGATGCGGTGGGGCCGATCCTTCTCTATGGTCAGGGGGCCGGCGAGATGCCGACTGCCAGCGCGGTGGTCAGCGATCTCGTGGAACTGGGTCGGAATCTCCTGATTCAAGCCAGTGACCGACGCGTTCCCGGTCTTTCTTATCAAGCTTCCGCGATTGAAAAGATTCCTCTCAAGCCGATGGAGGATGTGATCGTCCCTTACTACATGAGGTTCTCAGCGGTCGATCGTCCAGGAGTTCTCTCAAAGATCTCTGGTATTCTCGGAAAAAATGGAATCAGCATTGCTTCCGTGATCCAGAAGGGAAGGAAGATCAAGGGGGCCGTTTCCATTGTGATGATGACCCATGAGGCGAAAGAAAAAAACATGCACCGCGCCCTTCATGAGATTGATAGGCTGGGTGCGATCCGGGGAAAAACGAGGTTTATCCGCGTGGAAAATGAGTTGAAGTGAAGCTCCCCGCCCTTTCCATGGGCGTGGAGCTTCACTATGTTGTGGCGACGGGGAAAAGAGAGACTGCGATGAAGACGGCGTTTGTCTACACCGATGCTTACATGGACTATGATTACGGCCCAACCCATCCTCTGAAGGTGGTTCGGCTCAAATTGACGTATGAGCTCATCAAGGCCTACGGGCTCCTGAGTCTTCCTTTCGTTCAGTTCATTCCGACCCGGAAAGCTAACGAGGAAGACGCAGCACTCTTTCACAGTCGAGATTACCTCGCTGCGTTAAGACAGGCGAATGAAGGACTCTCTCAGAGTGAACTGATTCCCTATGGACTGGGACCAGGTGATAATCCAATTTTCAAGGGGGTTTATGACTGGTCACTCTGGGTGACCGGGGCAACCCTTCAAGCGGGAGAGTGTGTGGCGAATGGCGAAAAACAGACGGCGTTCAACATCGCCGGAGGCCTTCACCATGCACAATCCTCGAGGGCCTCTGGATTCTGCTATATTAACGATGTGGTCGTCGGAATCTCAAAACTGATCGAAGAAGGGAAGAGAATCGTATATATCGATATCGACGCCCATCATGGCGATGGCGTGCAAGAAGCCTTCTACAACACAGACAAGGTTCTCACCATTTCGCTCCACGAAAGCGGATATACCCTTTTCCCTGGGACGGGCCACGAGGACGAAATTGGCGTGGGAGAAGGCGTGGGGTACTCCGTCAATGTTCCCTTTCCACCGATGACGGATGACGAGAGCTACCTCTGGGCTTTCGAAGAGATCGTTCCTCCTCTAGTCGAAGGTTTTGGCCCTGACGTCGTGGTGACACAGTTAGGGGTCGACACCTTTTATGATGACCCACTTGCCAACCTTCGACTCTCTATGTACGGCTTTGAAAAGGTGGTCCGACGGATCAAGGACCTGGCACCCCGTTGGGTGGCGTTGGGAGGGGGGGGGTACGAGATCTCCAACGTGGCTCGCGCATGGACACTGGCGTGGGGTGTGATGAACGGGGTGGACCTGGCGGAGTCAGTTCCAGAGTCCTATCAGGAAAAGGCGGGCAGACTGGGCCTTCGTGAGAAGAACCTGCGAGGGGAGCCCCCGCCTTCGCCCCCTGGGCTAGAAGGCAGTTTTCGGAAGGAGATTGAGAGGGTTGTGGAGTATCTCCACAAGAACGTCTTTCCGAAAATCGTCCACTGAGGAAGACGGTATTGTTTATCAAAGATTTCAAGGTATTTCAGTGTTGGCACAGCTTTTGCTTAATATTTGTCTTTGTAGTTTGACATTTGCAGGTTTTTACTATATATAGGGTGCGTCAAAAGGGGCGGAGCAAGCCAAGGCACCAAGAACTCACCAAGCTGTAATGGGGTAAATGATTGGCAAACACTCGGACTAAATTCATCTTCGTCACCGGCGGCGTTGTTTCGTCACTTGGGAAAGGACTCGCTTCGTCATCGATCGGTGCTCTGCTGGAACTGAGAGGGCTTAAAATCAACTTCCTCAAATTCGATCCTTACATTAACGTTGATCCAGGAACGATGAATCCGTTTCAGCACGGAGAAGTCTATGTCACGGATGACGGAGCAGAGACAGATCTCGATCTGGGGCATTACGAGCGTTACACCAACGCGAAGATGTCGAAGAAGAATAATTTTACGACAGGCCAGATCTATGATTCGGTCATTTCAAAGGAACGGCAAGGCGATTATCTCGGAAACACGGTTCAGGTGATTCCCCATATCACGGATGAAATCAAGTCCAAGGTCTATGATCTGGCCCCGGACGTCGACATCGTCATCGTCGAGGTGGGGGGAACTGTGGGGGACATTGAAAGCTTGCCCTTTCTGGAAGCGATCCGCCAGATCCGAGGAGAGATGGGGAGGGAGAACACCCTCTATATTCACCTCACACTCGTTCCTTACATCGGGACGGCAGGGGAATTGAAAACCAAACCCACTCAGCACAGTGTGAAAGAACTGCGTGAAATAGGAATCCAGCCCGATATCCTCCTGTGCCGAACGGACCGTTTCCTTGCACCTGAAGTCAAAGCGAAGATCGCCCTGTTCTGCAATGTGGACAGAGATGCGGTGATTACGGCGAAAAACGTAGAGACCGTGTATGAAGTGCCGATTAATTTCCACCAAGAGGGTCTCGATGACAAACTCGTCGAGAAGTTGAACATTTGGACCGGAAGGCCCAACCTGAAAGATTGGGAGAAGGTGGTGAAGAAATTTACGACTCCGCATCATGAAACCACGATCGCCGTCGTAGGAAAATACGTCAGCCTTGTGGAGTCCTACAAGAGCCTGACTGAGGCTCTGATCCACGGGGGCATTGCGAACGATGCCAGAGTGCATCTGAAGTATATCGACTCCGAGCAGATCGAGAAGCAAGGGGCTCAGGTTTTTTTGCAGGGAGTCAATGGCGTGCTTGTTCCAGGAGGTTTTGGGACGAGGGGGATCGAAGGAAAAGTCAGCGCCGTCCAGTATGCCCGGGAGAAAAAGGTTCCTTACTTCGGAATCTGCCTCGGCATGCAATGTGCGGTGATTGAGATCTCGCGCCATTGTGCCGGTCTGGAAAGGGCGAATAGCACAGAGTTTGATTCGGCAACGCCCCATCCGGTGATCTATCTCCTGGAGATGTGGACTGACCGCGATCACGTCTTGCAGAGAAGAAGGTCGGATACTCCTAAGGGGGGGTCGATGAGACTCGGGGCTTATCCTTGCCGATTGGAGGAAAGGACCTTGGCGTTGGAGGCTTATGGAAAGAAGCTGATCTACGAGCGTCACCGTCATCGTTACGAATTCAATAACGCTTATATGGATGCCCTTGCGAAAACGGGAGTCGTCTACAGCGGGGTCTCCCCGGACAAAGGCCTGGTTGAAATCATCGAGCTGAAAGATCACCCCTGGTTCTTGGGGTGTCAGTTCCACCCCGAGTTCAAATCGAAGCCCATGGATCCTCATCCTCTGTTTCGAGAGTTCATTAGGGCTTCTTTAAACTACGAACCGAAGAAACCTTCTGGGCCAAAAAAAGGGAAGGGAACGACTCAGAGTTCGGGTTCCGTGAAGAGAGGCAAAACGAAACCTTCTTCCGTCCTGTCAGAGGAAGAGGTTGAAGAAGGAGAGAGGTCATCGATCTGACCATGAAAAGAATCAGGCTGGCCATTCTTGTCTGCATGATCCTCATCGGTGGGGCAGTCCTGGCGAGTTTCTTTTTTAACCTTCATGGGAGAAAAGAGATCAAAGAACCAGAACCCATACCCAACGAGACCGCGGTCGACGCGAAAATGTACCTCGAGAAAATTCGATTTGTAGAGGATAAAAAGGGACGAAAAACCTGGGAACTGGAGGCGAAGTCGATTGAACAGCACGAAGACCAAGACATTGTTGACCTGAACGATGTGAAGGTGACGGTTTACACCAAGGAGGGTCGAAGCTTCGTGCTTACCGGAGAACGGGCCAGGGTGAACCAGCAGTCAAAGGACGCGAAACTTACCGGCAACGTGACCTTAATAACGAACGACGGATATCGACTCAGAACAGAGTCTGTGGCCTATCATCATGAAATGAAACAGATCGATACCTCGGATCCTGTTGAAATGGAAGGTGAAGGATTTCGAGTCCAAGGACAAGGCATGTTTGTAGATATGGAGGCCCGCACCTTTAAGATCCTCGGCCGGGTCAAATGCCAATGGCAAAAGGTGGGGAAGGGATGAGAAAGACTAGAAACATCAGTCTCCTCATAATCATCGGCTATTCTCTTTTCCTCCTCATCGGCGTTGGGCAAGGCCAGGAACCGAAAAAAACCGCAAGGGTGAGAGGGAAGCCAGCCGAGGGGGCAGGTTTCGGATTTAACCTGAGTCGAGCTCCGATTGATATTGCCTCGGACACCGTTGAGGGGAGCCAGAAGCAGAACACGGTCAGTTTCAAGGGAAATGTGATCGCGAAGCAGGAGGACATCACCATCCAGACCGATCTTATGGTAGTTTTCTATGATCCGGAAACGAAAAAGCTCAAAGAGATCATCGCGAATGGCAATGTTCGGGTGGTTCAGTCGGACCGCAGAGCTACCAGCAAGAAGGCTACGTTTTATCAGAACGAGAACAAGGTGATCCTCGATGGGGACGTGGTCATCCGTGAGGGAGATAACGTTCTCCGAGGGGAACGGGTGACCTATTACATCGATGAGGAGCGGAGTGTTGTGGAAGGAACGAAGGGAAGCCGGGTGACCACCACGATTAGTCCAGAGAAGAAAGAGTAACGTTGGAATGAAGAAGGGTGAAGGGAAGGTTCAGAATGAAGCTCCCCGCGATCCCGTTAAGACGGGACAGGCGCAGCGCAGGGCTTCCCGGCAATGATTTATTATTTCTATAGTGTGCCCCTTGACCCCGCGTTGAAGGCGGGGCTTGCGGGGGACGCTCCGGTCAAGAATTGAGAGTGAAAGAATGAATCAAGAAGCAAATCCTTTGCAGCAGAAGGGGCCTGTTAAGCTTGACGCGTGTCCTATCACGGGGGACGAGAAGAAGCCCGATACCGTGTTGCGTTGTGAAGGGTTGACCAAGTCTTTTCGACACAAAACGGTGGTGAACAATGTCAATGTGGAGGTTCGAGGAGGAGAGGTGGTCGGGCTTCTCGGCCCAAACGGTGCCGGAAAGACCACCATTTTTTACATGATCGTGGGACTCCTCCAGCCGAATGGAGGAAGGATCTTCCTCAACGGGGAAGACGTCACGTCTCTTCCCATGTACCTAAGAGCGAGAAAAGGAATCAGTTACCTTCCTCAGGAACCGTCAGTCTTCCGGAAGCTGACCGTCGAAGAGAATCTCATGGCCATCCTTGAGACGTTACCTCTGACCAGAGCAGAAGGACAGGCTCGTCTTAACGAGCTCCTCAATGAATTGGGCCTCAACTCCCTCAGAAAGCAGAAAGCGTTCAGTCTGTCAGGAGGAGAACGGAGACGGGTCGAGATCACCCGGGCTCTGGTGCTTTCCCCGTCCTTCATCTTATTGGACGAGCCCTTTGCAGGCATTGATCCCATTGCCGTCCTGGATATCCAGAGCATTGTCTGTCAATTGAAATCAATGGGGATTGGAATTATAATTACTGATCATAACGTGCGGGAAACCTTAGGAGTTTGTGATCGCGCCTACATTTTGAACGAGGGGATCATCTTGGAAGAAGGGACTCCAGAAAAGATTGCTGGAAGCCAGAAGGCACGTGAGATCTATCTGGGAGACGGATTTCAGCTTTCTGGAAACCGCCAGATTCGGATGCAGGGAAGCAAAGCGGAAAAGGACACAAAGACGATCGAGCAACGAACAGCCCAGGATTGAAATGGCGATTGAGCTAAGACAAACAGTCAAACTGACCCAGCAACTCGTCATTACGCCTCAACTTCAGCAGGCAATCCGGCTTCTTCAGCTCACCCGGCTGGAGCTGGTCGACATGCTCAGCCAGGAACTGAAGGAAAATCCACTCCTGGAAGAAGTGGATGAGGCAAAAGAGTTCGAGGATGAGCCCGTCACCGAGGGAACGGAGGAAACGTCCTCTCCGAGCAATGATCGCCTCTCGGAGGTCAAAGGAGAAGGAGAGGGTGTCAAGGAGTTTGATTGGGAGAACTATCTCGAAAACTACAACATGGTTTCCTATCAGAGGCAAACAGACGGCGACGGAGAGGAAAGACCCTCCTTTGAGAATTTTCTGAGCAAGAAAACGACGCTCACCGACCATCTCCACTGGCAGCTCCAACTCTCCCGGTTTACTGAAACAGAAGAGAGGGTCGGGGCCTGGATCGTTGGAAACCTGGATGAAGACGGCTACCTCAAGGTGTCCGTGGAGGACATCAGCGCGGAGATGCAGGCTCCGTTGGAGTTGGTGGAAGGAGTTCTGCGGAGGGTTCAGCAATTCGATCCGCTGGGTGTGGCTGCGAGAGAGTTGAAAGAGTGCCTCCTCATCCAACTGGAACAAATGACGCCTCGAGACTCGATCGCAGAAAAGATTGTTTCTGAGTACCTCCAGCTGTTGAAGAATCGGAACTACGCGGTCATCGCCAAACGGCTAGGCGTCTCGACGGAGCGGGTGAGCCGTGCAGCCTTCGTGATCTCCAAGCTCGAGCCCAAGCCGGGGAGGGCTTTCGGTGGGGAGGTCGCCCAGGAGATCATTCCTGACGTGTACATTTACAAACTCGAGGGCGATTATGTTGTCCATTTGAATGACGAGGGAATTCCCAGGCTACGGGTCAACACCTTTTACAAGAATATCCTGAGTGAGAGTCGCTCAGGCGTTGAGGGAGATCGGAAGTATGTCCAGGAAAAACTCCGATCGGCGGTCTGGCTGATCCGGAGCATCCATCAGCGCCAGCGAACCATCTACAAGGTCGCCAAGAGTATCGTCAAGTTCCAACGAGATTTCTTGGACAAAGGGATTCAGCACCTGAAGCCTCTGGTGCTGCGCGATGTGGCAGAAGACATCCAGATGCATGAATCGACGATCAGCCGGGTGACCCACAACAAATACGCCCACACTCCCCAGGGGATCTATGAGCTGAAGTTCTTCTTCAACACCGGCATCACCTCGACGGAAGGGGACAGCCTAGCCTCCGAGTCGGTGAAGAATCTCCTGCGAGAAATCATTACGAAAGAAGACCCACGAAAACCGTATAGTGACGAGAAATTGGTGGACATCCTCAAGGGGATGAACATCCACATTGCCAGAAGGACGATTTCGAAGTATCGGGAGATGATGAAAATTCTCTCCTCCAATGAGAGGAGAAAGGTCTACTGATCCACCCAATAAAGAGAACCCATATCAAACAACCAGCACCCAAGAGTCAAAAGCCTAACACTGCATGGCGTGGGCCAAAGGCCCACGAGCCGTTGTTTCCTGGGCCAGGGCCCAGGGGATCAAACTCGGTTGGGTCCCGGATCTTTGAATTTTAGATTTCTAGGGTAAGGAGCCGTTCGATGCAAATTGAAGTCACCTTTCGCCATCGGGAAGCAGAGGAAGGAATCAAAGAGTATGTAAAGGACAAGGTTGGAAAACTCGAGAAGTACCTTGGGAACCCGCAAGAGGTGCATGTCGTCCTGTCAGCGGAGAAGTTTCGTCAAACGGCAGAGATTACCATCGTGGCCGATGGGATGGCGCTCAATAGTCAGGGGCGGGACAGGGATCTTTACACCGCCATCGATCAGATGGTGGAGAAGATGGAACGGCAGATCCGTGAACGACAAAAGAAGTCCCAACGAAAGAGGGTAAACTCCTTCTCTTTGAAGATTCCTTTTTGGAGAAGCAGGCCGACGACCCAAGAGACCACTGAGCCCGAGATCCCTGCGAAGATTCAGCGAAGACAAGTCTTTGCCAAACCCATGTCTCCGGAGGAAG
>CAVOIK010000029.1:0-54040 GCA_963695895.1 uncultured delta proteobacterium | reverse complement strand
TATTATGAAAACAAGACACCAGGTCTGGCCTTGTCTTGAGGATGAGCGAGACCGCCGTTGTCGTGATGATGGCCTCGCCAACTCCGATAATGGCATGAATTCCAGCCATAGCAGGGAGCGCAATCACAAGCGGTGATGTTCCCGAGATAGCCAATTCAAGGGCCGCGGCTGTTGCGCCCAAAACGACAGAAAACCAAGAAGCAACAGCCAGGGCAACAAAAAACCCCTTCTGACTCCTCCGAGAGAGTCTGTAGAGGAACCAGAAGATGATGTACCCGCCTAAGGCGCCGACGACCCCCATGTTGAAGATATTCGATCCGAGAGCGGTCAGTCCTCCATCCGCAAATCCCAAACACTGGACGACAAGGACGAGGGTCATGATGATGAGCGCTGCCCACGGACCAAGGAGCACTGAGGAGAAGACCGCTCCGAGGAAGTGGCCGCTCGTACCCCCCGCCACGGGGAAATTGAGCATCTGGGCAGCAAAGACAAAGGCGGCCGTTACTCCCATTAAGGGAACTTCTTTCTCGCCAAACTTCTGGTTGACCTTCTTGACTCCGTAGGCGCAGGCTCCGGCTGAGACGACAAAAGTGGCCGCATTTAGCCCATTACTTAGAAATCCGTCAGGAATGTGCATGGGGCCTCCTTTCTATTCAAAGAATGGTGTAGATTGTGTTAGGAACAAAAAAAGCCACGAAGTTACTGCCTCCTTCTGGAGGGGAGTGAAGACCTTCGTGGCTCACCTAACAAATTTAAATGGTTCTTGAAATTTACAATAGAATCTATTTTGCTTCTTCCAAGATGACCCGGTGTTCAACCAGGTTCATCTCTTTGATGCGTGCTTTGATCCTCTTCTGTTCGCCGAAGATATTCTGGAGATAGATGTCCTCCTGTTCTGGTCGCAGAATCATCAGGTCCTCAAAAATCAATTCTTCCTTCCCTTCTTTGAGCAAATAGGCATTGGCTTCACACATAGCTTCCTCCCATCAGGACATGAGAAGTTCCTGAATCCGTTTCACGAGCTGTTCCACCAAGTGGGGGAGGGGTTCCTTCGAGACCCCTATGACTTCCATTTCTTGTATTTTAAGAGGGAGCAGGCATTTCATCGCTCCTGCAGATGAAATGGCTGCTGCCATCCTGGGAGTGAGTTCTCCCATCATTGAATGAGGCATGATGACGCTCAACGTTCCCGTGATCAGATCAACCTTTCTCACGGTGTGGATAATGGCGTTTTCACCAGAAGCCCCCTTGTTCGCACCGGCTTTCAGAAGGGCTCCCGTGGCCATCGCATTGGTTCCCAACCCGACAATTTCCACTTCCTCGCCGAAAACTTCCCGGAGTCGCTTGATGATGAGGTTCCCGATTCCGCCACCCTGGCCGTCAATCACAGCAATGGTCTTTCTTCGTTTCTCCATCTGACCGGCACGTGCCCCTCAAGCCCACCCTTGAGGGTGGGGTTAAGGGGCACCCTATGGAAGAAAACTACCCTTCCGGGAAGCCCCGCCCTTCAGGGCGGTGAGCTTCGCCAGACCACCAAAAAAGCCACTCGGGGCTTCGCTTCGATGAATGCGCGGCCTTCGTGGCTTATTAGTTATTTAAGCAAGAACAGTTGAGTTTGTCAATACCAAAATTAGTCAAGGGTGGTCTTGGAAGAATTTCTTTATTGTGACAGCGACGGATTGAGCCATTTTTTCTTGGAAGCTATCTTGATTGAGGAGGCGCTCGTCATCCGCGTTCGTAATATAGGCCATCTCGACGAGCGTCGATGGAATGTCTGCGGATCTTAAAACGACGAAGTTGGCCTGGCGAAACGTCGAGCACTTGAGACGATAAATCTCCTTGATTTCGTCAAGAAGAAATTCAGAAAATCGAATACTCTCCTTCATAGAGTTGTTCTGCATGAGATCCAAGAGAATCTGGTTCAGGTTGGGATCTTTGGTAAGTGAAGCCGGTCGCAGCACAGCGCCTCCCAAGAGATTTGACATATTCTCCTTGTCTGCGAGAACCTTAGCTGCTTCGTCCGTGGCTCCCGAAAGAGATAGGCAATAGACCGAGGAGCCTCTCACGTTCGAGTTAAAGCTTCCGTCCGTGTGAAGACTGACAAAGAGGTCGGCCCCATATTCCCTGGCGATTTTCACACGGTCCTCTAAAGGAATAAAGTAATCGCCCTTTCGAGTCATAAAAGCTTTAATGCCGTTGCTCTGGCTCAGCATTGGAATCAACTTCTTCCCCACCCTGATGACGATATCTTTCTCCATGGTCCTCCGAGGCCCGATGGCTCCCGGATCCTCGCCTCCATGGCCAGGGTCGATGACTACGATCTTAGTCCCTCTGGATCGAACCTCTTTTTGTTTTTGCCTCTCCTCCTGGTCCTTTTTCTCTTGAGCGACATCGACCAGGTCGATCACAAGACGGTGAGGTTTGTCAAGCTCGGGCTTCAATGCGAAGATATGCACGTCGAGAGGTTTCTTCTGTTGTAAGACCAGTCTGGACCCTTCCTTGTCTATAGGGGTCAGGAGGATTTTTTCAACGAAAGGGTCGTTGACCACCACCTCTCTTTTCTTCGTGTGTAACAGTGCTCCCTTAAGGATCACACGGAGCAGAGGAGGACTCTCTTGGGAGGAACTCTCATACTCGATGGGCTCTGTGAGATCTAAGACGACTCGGGTGTGATCAGGGGCTGACCAGATTCTGACGTCCGTAACGAGCACGGCCCGTGCCCCGGAGGGAACAAGGAGGATGAATAGAATACCCAGGATGGAGAGAAAAATAAATTTGTGAGAAATTCTACCCATCTTTATTTACATGTAGCACATTCGACCCATTCTGTCAAACAGCTAAAATCCCTGAGATTTAGAAATCCTGCAGAGCACCGCACGAAGGGGCGTAGATCCGATGACCGCATCATAGGGGGGATTGCTATCCGTTAAGACATTGATGTTGGATTCCTTCCATCCTGAAAGTGTAAGATCCTTACGCTCTGGGAACCACCATCCGAAACTGAGAATGACCACTCGTGGATCGATCTCCTCAGTCAGTTTTGCCCTCTGCTTGATCTTTCCTCGTTGGGTCTCGATCGAAACCCAGTCTCCATCAGCAATACTCAGGGAGATAGCCGTCTTAGGATGGATGAAGACGATAGGCTCAGGACTGTGTCTTCGAAGGGAACTGAGATTCCGGCCCGAGGAATGAAAGTAATAGGGCTCCTTGGCCGAGGTGAAAATCAGCGGGTAGTCTTGGAAGAGTTTGGGCGTACTCAGAGGGGACTCAGGAGGCTCCCTGTAATCAGGAAGAGGGGAGTACCCCCACTGCTTCAGCTGTTCGGAGTAGAGTTCGACTTTTCCTGAGGGTGTGGCAAACCCTTTCTTCTCGTATCCCCGATATTCCCAATTCCCTTTCAGCATGCCGAGTTGTTTAAATTCTTCGTACGTGAGTCCTGCAGGTTTAAGAATGTCGTTGAGACACTCTTCTGTGTCACTCCAGAAATCGTCAGCGTAGCCCAGGCGCCGTCCCAAAGCGTTCAAGATCTTTAGGTCAGACCAGCATTCTCCGGGCGGGTCAACGATTTTGGCCCGGGCGAGAATGAATCCGTGCGGAAGCCCATAGTGGCCGATGTCGTCGAACTCAAAATTCGTGGCTGCAGGCAGGACGATATCTGCAAGCTGTGCCGTGGGTGTGAGAAAGACCTCTGACACGACAAGAAAAGAAAGTTGGTCCAGGGCTTCAAAGGTTTCTCTGGCGTTCGCATACGTGAGCAGGGGATTTCCGCCTTGGAGGTACATCAGACGGATTGAATAAGGCTTCCCGGTCAGCATGGCTTTCACGACCAATTGGGACGGGACGAATCCCAACTTGGAGGCCATACGGAAATCGGTCCCCATGATCTTCTCTTTCTTGTCTGGGAATTTCTTGCTCCGGATCAGTGAGCCAGGCATCAGGATCCGAGGAGCGGCACGATGGACATTTCCTCCGGGGGCTTCCAGGTTTCCTGTGATCGCCATGAGGATCAGCAGTGCCCTCGCACACTGGAAGCTGTTGAGATTATGTTCGAGGGCGTTGCCCCATTGAATGGAGGAGGGTTTTGTCTGGGCGTATAGCCGCGCTGCCTGAACAATCTCCTCTTCTGGGACCCAGGTGATACGAGAGACCTCGCCTAATGAATAAAACTGAAGATGCTTTATAAGCTCGGGACATCCCGTTGTCCAATCTTCCACAAAGCCCCGATCATAAAGATTCTGATCGACAATAACCTTGAGCATGCCCAAGGCGAGCGCGAGGTCCGTGCCAGGTCTTGGCCTGATCCAGAGGTCTGCCCTGTTGGCCATCCCGGTCTTTCTAGGATCAATGACGATCAACTTGGCTCCTTGATCGAGGACCCGTTTCAACTGCGACCCCATCACGCCCTCTTCATTGGTCTGAAAAAGATTGCTTCCCCACGCGACGACACAGCTCGGTGGATGATCGTAGTCAGAGACCGGAAAGAATCCACAGGTGAGTGTGGAAGCGGTTTCTCTCGGCATGTGACAGACGTGGCCTGGCGTTGCGATATTCGCTACCTGAAGAAGATTGGCCAATCGAAGCATGAGGTAGAGTTCAAGGCCTTTGGGTGTTCCCTGAGCAAAGGAGATTGCTCTCGGGCCGTCCTGCTCAATGGTCACTCTGATCTTCTCGGTAATGGTTTCGAGAGCCTCGTCCCAAGAGATACGTTCCCATTTTCCCTCGCCTCTCTTTCCAATCCTCTTGAGGGGGTATTGGACACGGTCAGGATGATTGATCCGCTCGAGTCTGTGCATAGGCCTTTCCGCAGAGCGTTCCTCGGTTTCTCGGAGATTCTGGATCTCCTTCGATTTTAACGATCTTTCCCTTCTCAACATGAACCAGGAGTCCGCAGCCTCCATGATCCATCCGAGCGCAGTAGGTTTTAACGATCATTTTGCTTCCACCGGTTCTTTTGACACTTTTTAACACTCCACGGATTTATTGACAAGGTTCGACGGTGTAGACTCAAGAAATTGCTTGTCTCAATCGTCTATTGATGTTATTTGATTATTCTCTGGAGGTTAGAACCAAATGCGGGTGACCGCCGATCCCGCTACCCTCGGATAAAACTGAATAGCGGCATGGAGTGGCTGATGCCTCACGTCAGACATGAAAGGAGGAACGGTCATGCAACCCCAAGGACCCTTCTGTCAGAGCTGTGCGATGCCACTTGAGAAACCGGATCTTTTCGGGACGAACGCGGATGGGACTCAGAGTGCTGAGTATTGCACATACTGTTTCCAGAACGGAAAATTCACGGAAACAACGATCACCCTGAGTCAGATGATCGAGAAGTGTGTTGGCATCATGACACAGAGAAAGATCATGCCGGAACATCAGGCGAAGGAGTTGATGTCGAGGACGATTCCCATGTTGAAGCGCTGGAAGAGGAGCCCCACGGGATAAAGCCCGTGGCCCCTCCACATGCTTCACAGGGCGGAACCCTCCGAAGCATACCCTACTACGCTCTTTCAGAGCTTCGAAGGGGCCCCTCTCCGCATTCATCCACGGTCTGAGAGGCCGTGGCTTTCTGCGTAGGAGGGGAAAACTGACAATGGACAGAACAACCGGCTGGCCTTTGCGCTTTGCAAAGGCAGGCAAAGTAAAAGTGAAGCCGTGACGTTGGGCGACGAGTAAGACAATCACCGCGTGGAGGAAAGAGCATGTACTACATCCTATTCTACAAGACAGTCGAAAACTACGTAGAAAAGCGCGTTCCTTACCGTGAAAAGCACCTCGCCTATGCAAATGGAGCCCACGCACGCGGTGACTTGCTCATGGCCGGAGCGCTTGCCGAACCTGCGGATAGTGCCGTGTTGGTGTTCAAGGGAGACGGACCCTCAGTCGCCGAAGAGTTTGCCAAGAATGACCCCTATGTCATCAACAGGCTGATCACAGAATGGAAAGTGCGCCCTTGGACTGTGGTCATCGGCGGATAGAAAGCGTATTTTGACTCCCCTGGGTGCGAAAATGAGAGGGGACTGGATGAGTTGAAGTCCTTAAGTCTGGCTGTGGGGAAAAATGGTTAGACTGATACCCTTCACCGAAATGGATTTTGCTCAAGTGCTCGAGTGGATCACATCGCCCGAACTATTGATTCAATGGGCTGGACCACAATTGTTTACTTACCCGTTAAATGAGGAGCAGCTCCATGCTTATCTGCAATTTGGTCGGGGGGAACATCCCCAGTCCAAGATCTTCAAGATAGTTAATGAACGCAATGAGACCCTGGGCCATATCGAATTGGGTGCCATCAATCAGGAAAATGGTACTGCTACAATTTGCCGGGTTTTTGTAGATTCGAGGTACCGCAACAATGGCGTCTGCGTTGAAGCTGTGCGGCAGGTATTGGCGATCGGATTTCGAGAACTCGGGCTGCACCGTATTGACCTTCGAGTCTTCGGATTCAATACGGCTGCCATTCGTTGCTATGAGCGTGCTGGCATGGTTAGAGAAGGATTGTTAAGAAAGACGCAGCGAGTGGGTGGCCAATACTGGGACTCCATGATTATGGCCATCCTTCGTGAAGAATGGGAAGAAAAACAGCTGAGAACTTCACTTTAGTCTTGTCTCGACGGCTGTCCAGTGGATGTTCTTGAAGAACGCGGCGATATAGTCCGCCCTCCTTAACCCGTAATCGACCATAAAGGCGTGTTCGAAAAGATCGAGGACCAGAATGGGAATTCCTCCTGCGGGGTGGCCTGCTTCATGCTCGTTGATCCAGAAATTGAAGAGTTTCTCATTCATTGGATCCTGATAGAGAATAACCCAGCCAATGCCACGCATCGTGGCCGTGGCCCTCAAATCCGTTTCCCAAGTTTCATAACTTCCAAAATTCTCGAGGATCTTCTTGAACAATTTCCCCGATCTGTCTATTTCCTCTTTACCTCCGAGGTTCTCAAAGTAATACTCGTGAAGCCTCATGCCGTCGAATTCCCAGCCAAACCTCCTCTTGAGTTCGGCATACTCGGGAGTTCCTGTCTTTCCATCCTTGATCATTGGGTTGAGGGTGTCTATCAAGCGGTTCGTATTCGTGACATACCCCTGGTAAAGGGTGAAGTGGTTTTTTAGAAGAGACTCACTAAAGCCCGGCATTCCCAGAAGCGTACTGTAGTCCTTGGCGGTATAACCTAGAGGATCTTTGGAAGTCTGAGCAAGAGAAATGTTTGGAAAACCAACTGCGAACGGGATTCCACTTAGTCCGACGAGTTTAATAAATTGACGCCGATCCAATGAGTCCATCGTGTCTCCTCTTTTTCCCGCAGACTTATCCGCGAGAGACGATTCTCGAAGTTAGAACTTGACAGGAGATCGAAAAACCGATTTAATTTAACAGATTTTCTTTGAGTTAGAAAGATGACCAGAATATCTGCAATCTTATTGGCGGCCGGAGAATCAAAACGAATGGGGACGAACAAACTCAGCCTTCCCTGGGGGAGGAAGACCGTGCTGGAGCACTGCCTCCGTGTCCTTCTCAGCTCGCAGGTCGGCGAGATTTGGGTCGTTCTGAACAAGCAGACATGGGAACTGGGACAACGTTTAAGAGGGCCTCGAGTGACGCTCGTTCATAACCCGCGATCCCAAGAAGGCATGAGCACCTCCATTCAGAAGGGCATTCAGGCCATGGGTCAGAAGAGCCGAGCGGTTTTGATCGCTTTGGGAGATCACCCCCTTCTTAAAGCGAATACAGTCAATGCCCTGATCCGAGCCTATGCTGAGAAGAAGGGGACGATTATTGTCCCTGTTTTTCGAGGGAAAAGGGGACACCCGGTGCTTTTCGACCGGAGATATGTGAAGGAATTGTTGAGATTGAAAAAAGACGTTGGAGCGCGAGCGTTGCTTGAAAGACATCGGAAAGAGGTCTACGAGGTCAATTCGGAATCGGAAGGGGTGGTCGTCGATATCGATACGCGGGAGGAATATCGAAGGAGAGCGAGAGTGCGTTGCTGATCCTCCTTGGCAAATCGCAGAACCCTGTGATAAAGTAATCATCGAGAAAAGATGGGAGGCGAGAAAGCAGACATGACATGTCAGAACCTGGTTGTGTTGATCAGAGGCGCTGGAGAGATGGCCACTGGCGTGGCGTATCGGCTTCACGAGAGTCGTCTGAGAGTCTGTTTGTTGGAGATCGCAAAGCCCCTCGCTGTGAGACGAACGGTCTGTTTCAGTGAAGCGGTCTACGATGGGGAAAAGGAAGTAGAGGGATTGTGGGCAAAGCTCATTGCCACGCCGGGTGAGATCCATTCCGTGTGGAAGGAAGAAAAGATTCCCGTTCTTGTTGACCCTGATTCGAACCAGACGCGCGACTTCTTGAAGCCGGATGTCATAGTGGATGCTATCTTGGCAAAAAGAAATCTCGGAACGAAGAGTGACGATGCGCCTCTGGTCATAGGGTTGGGGCCGGGTTTCACTGCGGGAAGAGATGTCCATGCGGTGATCGAGACGAATCGAGGGCATCATCTCGGAAGAGTTATTCTCAAAGGAGAGGCAGAGCCTGACACAGGCATTCCTGGAGAAATCGGCGGATACTCCTGTGGAACGAGTTCTTCGAACAATGAAGAAGGGAATCTTCCGTTCGAGCAAGTCCATCGGTGACCAGGTCAGCAAGGGGACCGTGGTGGCCGTCGTTGATGATTTTCCGGTCATGGCCCAGATCAGCGGTATGATCCGTGGGCTTATTCGTGACGGAGCCGAGGTGAAGAGGGGGACCAAGGTCGGCGATATTGACCCCCGAGGGAAGAAGGAATATTGTTTCACGATTTCGGAGAAAGCCAGGGCTATCGGAGGAGGAGTCCTGGAGGCCATTCTCCACCAATTCAATCAATAGATCACGATCATTTTCCTGGAGACCCCCTTGATGGATCCAAATCTAAAAAAGGTCGGGGCTATCGTTGAGAAATGGGTGAAGGAGAAAAAAGAGACTCAGCCTGGTCTTCTGACGCATTCTCTTGGTCTTCAGGAGAGAGAAATGATCAGTCTGGTAGGCGCGGGCGGGAAGACAACACTGATGTTCTGTCTGGCCAAGGAACTTGTTCTCCAGGGAAAGAAGGTCATCACGACCACAACGACGAAGATCCTGGAACCGTCAAGCAAAGAGACATCTCGTCTTGTTGTTGATGACGATGAAAAAGAGGTTCAACATCTTGTCACACTTCATCTCGATCGAGATCGTCACCTCACCGTTGCTCGGGAACGTCTTGGATCGAGAAAGTTGCAGGGAGTCTCTCCTGAGGTTGCCGCGAATCTCTGGGATTCAACGGGTGCGGACACGGTCATCGTTGAGGCCGATGGCGCTGCTGGCCGACCGGTAAAGGCTCCCCGAGAACACGAACCCGTCATTCCCTCCAATACCACCCTCGTCATCGCTCTCGTAGGCCTGGATGGAATCGGTCAGCCGTTGAATGATGAGAATGCATTTCAGCCGGGACTCATCTCCAGGATGACGGGGGTTCGGATGGGGGAAAGAATGACTGCCCCATTGCTGGCGATATTGATGACACATCAGGAGGGCATTTTTAAGGGTGCGCCAACAGGGTCGAGAGTGGTTTCTTTTATTAACAAGATCGATTTGCCGGGTGGCCTGGAGAATGGGAGGGAGTTAGCAGTTGAAATCCTCAAGAGAAAACATCCTCAGATCGAAAGGGTTGTTCTCGGACAACTGAAACACGATCCTCCAGCAACGGAGGTATTCTTGGCTTCAAAGAAGAGAGGATAGAACAGGAGACGGATGATGACTCGATGGATGAAAATGTTCATGTTGGTAGTCATCCTTGCAGGTTTCTCCTCAGTGAGCCTGGCAGAGGAATTGACGTTACAGTACTTCCTGGCAAAAGCTTCTTCAAAAGAGGGAGATCTTTCAAAAATAGAAAAAACAGAACTCTTAAATCGCATTGAGGAAGTGATGGGACAAGCCCGGCAAACGCATCAACAGCTGATTCAGGTGATGCTTTCAGGGGATGTTACCCTTCCGTTTCAAGAAGGTCAGTTTTGGATGTCCAAATTCAAGGAAGATGAGACCTCCATCGAAACAGGGTTTCAGCAGCTCAAGGTGATGAGAGATAAACCCCCACTTCTTGCTCCGCCGATCCTCCTTTATAAGGTGCTGAGGGATCTCGCTTCGAATTTCAACGCTTACAATAATATGTCTTCGTTCTCATCTTTCGTAGGAGACGTAGGCCCCGAGTTGGAGCTGTGGGCTGACCCTGTCTTTATCAGACTTTTCCTCCTCCCGCTCCTGAACTCGAAGGACAAAGAGGCTGAAGTCAAATCCCCTTCCAAGGAGAAAAAGCCGAACCCCAAGAAGTGAAGTTCCCTGTCTATCCGGCCAAGGCAGGGCAGGGCATCCAACCGACCCTGTAATCGTCTTTACATCTCCCGGATGCTTCGCCCGTGCCTGTCCCGTCTTAACGGGAGGCGAGGAGCTTCACTCTATCCAAGAGAGTTGTTATAATAAGCCGAAGATCACACATTCTTAGCCAGGAAGGATTGCGATGGAAGACCTCTATTTAGAAATCATTAAAGCCCTTGAAAAAGGGGAACGATTAGCCCTTGCCACGCTCATTAATCGAGTAGGGTCTGCCCCTCGTGCCGTGGGAGCCAAGTATTTGGTGAAGGAAGACGGATTGTCTTTTGGCTCTGTCGGGGGAGGATGTGTGGAGGCAGAGGTGTGGCAGGGGGCTCAGAAGATGATTCAAAAGGAAGAAGGAGGAGTTCTCCATTTCAATCTCACTGCTGAACAGTTGGCAGCAGGAGGGCTCATCTGCGGCGGAACGGTCGATATCTTCGTAGAACCTCTTCGGAAGGAACACCTCGAGATCTACCGAGAAGTGGTTAAGATAAGACAAAAAGGAGGGGCAGCCAACTTAGCCACTCTTATCTCGGTTAATGATGCTTATTTCAAAGAAGAGGGTTCTAAGGCCTTGATCAAACCTTCTGGCGAGAAGGTTGGATCTCTCATGAACGAAAAAGCCTTGGAAGACAAGATACGGCTTGAAAGCAAAACGGTACTGAGGGAAAGCAAACCGAGGATCTCAATCTTGACATTTCAGAATCAGAGGGTAGAGATTCTGTTGGAGCCTGTTTTTTCGGAACCCACTGTCTACATTTTTGGGGGAGGACACGTCTCTCAACAACTTGCTCCTTTGGCCAAGCGAGTCCATTTCAGGGTGGTCGTTATCGATGACCGGGAGATCTTTGCGAACAAAAAGCGTTTTCCGGATGCGGATGAGATCCTTGTTTCGGAATTTGAAAGATGTTTCGAGCATCTCTCCATTGATGAGTCTTCCTACATCGTCATCGTGACTCGGGGACATCTCTACGACGGGTTCGTCCTGGAGCAGGCGGTAAAGACAAAAGCCTACTATGTTGGGATGATTGGATCAAAGAAAAAGATCCGAATACTGTTTGAGAATTTACGAGAGAAGGGAATTTCAAAAGAGATTCTCGATCGTGTCTATGCTCCCATCGGCATTGACATCGATTCTGAAACTCCTGAGGAGATTGCTGTGAGCATCGTGGCTCAACTCATCAAGGTCAGGAGTCAACCTTCCTCTTGAGACACTCTTCTACGTGACCGGCTGGTGCCCCATAAGCCCCGCCCTTCAGGACGTGGAGCCTCACTTTTTATAATCAGAGTTCAGCTAGGATATTCAACTGTAGAATACTCATGAGACTTGAAGTTTGTCTCGTCGTGGACTCCGTTGGTCTTAAGGGCAAGAAAAGGATGCTAGAGTAAGTTTAAAAACGTTTTATCTTAAAACCGCTAGACTATTTTGCACCCGCGTAGGCTTTGTCGAAAATGGATGGACCTCTCTTGTCTGAGAGCCACGAATCCAGGGTATCTTTCTTGAAACGCCAACTCCCACCGATCTTGCGGCCTGGAATGTCTCCATGCTTTGCCAGACGATAGATCGTGCGGACATGAACACTCAGGTATTCTGCAGCTTCTCGGGGCGTCATGATTTCTCTCATAGATCACAATCTCCGTTCGAATAGGAATGGTTAAGAAAGTTCGTTGACCGCCGCATTAGGATGATTACCTTCTGACCGCAAGAAAAGGCCAAAATCAGGCCAACGAGTCGATATTACTGCAAGTTTTATTCCAGGGTGAAACAAATTTCTCCAAGAGGGAGGGGATACTCATAGTCCATTATTTTTATTGAACTTTTCTTGATTTTACAGGATTTAGATGGGAATTGGATTCTCGAACGGCGAAGGGGGTAGGGGAGAGGACTTATGAAAAGATTGCATAATCACGATGAATTTTGCCTTTTCTTACAGGCAATTTGGCTAGGTGCCCCGCCTTAGCGGGATAGGCGGGGAGGGTGGGCGCCCCATAATCACCATTAGCTCTTGAGCTGACCAAACTCTTCCTTCAACAATCGCAAGGCATCCTCTCTGGTCTCAACCTCTCCTGTCACCTGCTTTTCTTGGATGAACCTCAGAATCTGACCTACCTTCGGGCCCGGTCCATAACCGAGACTCATCACATCACTTCCGGTGACCAGGGGCGAAGGATGGACGATGTCTTTCTTCCCGTAGAACTCGAGGATTCTGAGGCAGTGGCCTTCTACCACGTCGTCCCTTGGGACAGAAAGAATCCCACGGCTCGCCTCCTTGTCCGCCAGAGTCAAAACCACCAGAAGAGGCGTTTCGTCCCCCACTTGATTGACCAATCTCTTCAGCGCAGAATCCTTCGTCTCACGGGACAGATTCGGAATTCGCATGTGATACTGAATGAGCCGGAGGACCTGGTCCCGCATCGCCCGTGAGAACCGGAGCCGATCCATGATCCCCTCTGCGGCTCGACACGAGAATGATTCGTGATGATAGAAGTGAACCTTTCCCTTCTCGTCAACGTGGTGGGTCTCCTGCTTTCCGAGATCGTGAAAAAGGGCTGCGTAAGAAACAGAGAGGGTCCTCTCAGGCGTCAATGGGAGTTCGTGATGATTCGAAGAGCACCAACCCATGGCCCAGGAAATCTTTTCGACGGTCAGAAGCGTATGGGAAAGGGTGTTGAGATGGTGATACTCTCCCTGTCCAAGGGTTTCCAACCCTCTCAACTCCGGGAAGAGGACGACGAGAAGGCCGGATTCATGAAGTGTCCTCAGCCCTTGGTCTCGATGAGGAGCGAGGAGGATGTGATCCATTTCCATTTTGAGACGTTCTCCGGGCATCTTGTCGATCTGGTGCTTCTTGAGGCTGATGTCCTTCACCAAAAGAGCATCAAGTCTGAACCCATCGAGTGAGGATAGGTAACGGATCGCTCGGAGCATTCTCAAGGGATCTTGGTCAATCGCTCGAGGGGAGACGGATCGGATCACCTGTCTCTCAATATCCTCCGAGGCTCCCTCTACCCAATGAAAGGTATCGTCCTTAAGGGAGAAGGCGATCGCATTCATAGTGAAATCTCGTCTCCTGAGGTCTTCCTGGATTGTATCGCCCTGCAGATAGGTTAGATCGATCGACATATCGCTCTTGATGATCCGATAGGTGGTGGTGTCTTCTCTTCCGACCTTAAAAAAATGGAAACCGACGACTTCCTCAATATGAGGGACCAGAAAGGAAGCCTCTCTGGAGAGGGCAAGATCGTAATCTCTGCCGTGGACTCCGATAAGAAGATCTCGCAGAACTCCTCCGACAAGGAAGAGGTCTGTGTCTTCCCTCTTGGCCAATCCAGATAGCTTGGAGAGAAGTGGGTCCCGAAGAAGGGTGTCCTTGAGTGTCAAGAGATTCGCGGTCCCCAAATTTGCCTAAGTCTCCTTTTTGTGATAGCGTAGCTAGCAAAGAGCATAGTCGATCAAGCTGAATGTTGTCAATCGGTTGGCGCGAGATCGGGGAAGGTGAGAATGAATAAAACGATTCGAGAAAAATTAGAGGAACGAGAACGATTGATCTTTTCTCCCTTTGCCATGCTGAGCTCAGAGACAAGAGGACGGCCATCACCGGAGGAAGAGTGTCCCCTTCGACCTGCATTCCAACACGATCGAGACCGAATCATTCATTCGAAATCATTTCGGAGGTTGAAACATAAGACCCAAGTGTTTCTGGTTCCCACAGGAGACCATTACCGGACCCGCCTGACTCACACTCTTGAAGTGTCCCAGATTGCCCGGACGATTTCAAAGGCCCTTCAGCTCAACGAGGATCTGACGGAAGCCATTTCCTTGGGACACGATCTGGGTCATACCCCCTTTGGTCATGCAGGGGAGGATACGCTCAATGAACTGGTTCAGGGAGGATTCAGCCATGCCGACCAAAGCTTGAGGGTCGTCGATCTCCTCGAGAAAGATGGAAAAGGGTTGAATCTCACGCAGGAGGTCAGGGATGGGATCTTGAAGCACAGCAAGGGGAAAGGGGAGATCCTGTGCGAGGATGAGGCGGAGATGGCCATGACCCTTGAAGGCCAGGTGGTCCGAATTGCAGATATCGTTGCCTACGTCAACCACGACATCGACGATGCCATTCGGGGAGGAGTGATCTCACAGGACGATGTTCCGAAGGGGTGTCGGAAACGCTTGGGTGACACGCACGCCAAACGGATTAACACGATGGTGAACGACATCGTTCTGGAAACGCTCCGCGTCGGAGGCGGTCATCTCTCGATCAGCAAAGAGGTGCTTTCAGCGATCGTGCAATTGAGAGATTTCCTGTGGGAACGTGTGTATGAAAACCAGAGTGTCCATGCGGATTTTGACAAAGCCGCAAAGATTTTGAAAGAGCTCTACCATTATTTCATCGACCATCCTGACGATTTCCTGAAGCTCGTCGAGAAGAAGTCACTCTATGATTCCTTGGAGCGGTGTGTGACCGATTTTCTCGCCGGGACGACGGACCGTTACGCCTTCCGCCTTTATGAGGAGCGGTTTCTGCCTCTTCCTTGGATGATTCTTTAGAAGCGTCCTTGAGGACTCATTTGGAGCAGCACAAATTTCGGTAAAATGCTTGGAATTCCTTGACAATCTGACCCTCATGTGATAAGAATTCTCCAACCGGGATGAAGAATCTCTTCCTCCGATCCTGAAGGAGAACCGAAATGGCCAAAGAGATTTTGATCGCCGATTCGGACAAGGGTGATCAGGAGGAGTTCAAGAAGATATTTGAGATGAAGGATTACCAGCTCATCTTTTCCGAGAACGGGGAGGATGCGCTTGAGCAGGTTAAGTTCTTCAAACCAGATTTGATCATTGCCGATACGGCGCTCAGTGAAAAGAGCGGCCTGCAGGTCTGTAGTGCTCTCAAGGCGGATCGCGAGTTCAAACACATTCCAATTGTGCTTTTAAAGGGAACCTTTGAGGGGATCTCGGAAAGAGATCTCGAGCATACTCGAGCCGATGGCGTCATCTCAAAGCCTCTCCATGAAGGTGAAATTCTGGGTCTCGTTGATCGGCTCATGGAAGAAGGGGCTATGAAAACAAAAACCGAATCATTGTTGGAAGATTTGGACAAGTTTGACGACCAGCAGATTATCGAGCTCACGGACGTAGTGGAGGAACCTGAATCGAGAGTCCGCATCGACGATCTTATGGCCTCTGAGAAGGAAGAAGTTCCAGGAGAGATCGCTGATCTTGTCTCTCTTGAAAAGCAGTTGGAAAAGGTAACCCAGCCTCTGGAGGAAGAACTCTCACTTTCTCTCGGAGAGGCAATCAAGGAGGAGGTGAAGCCGAAAGCTGCCGCGCCGTCAGCCCCCAAAGAGGCGAAGGGAGAGGAGCTTTTCGAGAAGGTGGCCTTGGAAGAGATCTTTTTGAAGATGGAGCAACTCAAACCGGCCATTGAAAAAGAACTTCTGGGAGAGGAAGAGGTCCATATTGCAGAAGAAGTGCCATCGGCGATAGCAGAGGCAGTCGAAAAACCCTTCAGCCTCGAGGAGTTCGAGGCAGCCCTCGAGAAAGAGCCGATGCCCAAGCCAGAAGAGAAAATGGTGCAGCCCTTCATGCCTGAGCCTCCCAAGAAAGAAGCGTCCAAGAAGGAGGTCCTTCCCGAGATACCACCCTTTGACCTTCCTGCATTTGAAATACCCACAAAGAAGGAACCTCTGGTCCCCGAGGCGAAAAAAGCAAGCGTCGAAGCCCTCTGGGGCGAAGAGATGAAGGGAGTCAAGGAGGAGCCCTTGAAGGAGGTTCTTCCTTCAAAGTCCTTGTTGGAAGAAGAGGAACTGACGATGGAGGCACTCGAGCAAGCTCTGGGGCCCCTTGTTCAAGCAGAGGCAAAGAAGACAGTGATTCCCAAGGCTCTAGCGAAAGAAGTGACCCTCGAAGAAGAACCTTTGGCTGAGTTGGTTGAGGAAGAATTCCCGCAAGAATTGTTAGCAGAGGCAGAATTGGCGAAAGAAAAGTTGCCGGAGGAAAAACTCCGCGAAGAAGAATTCCCTAAGGCTCTCCTCGAAGAGGAAAGAAGAGAAGAAGCGGTTGCTGCTCTGGAAGAGCTAGAGGGGGAAGAAATCGAGGAGATAGGAAAGGTGATGGAGGAAGTGGCTGCTCCAACGCCTCTCCCAGCGGAGGAGATCAGGGTGGCCGAGACGCCTCTCGAGCAGAAGGTGATTGCGCCAGAGGAGATCCCTCCTCCCAGGCCAGCTATTGAAGAAGGTGCTCCCAAGCTCCAGGTCGCTGATAAACAGCTCGAAGCCATCATTGCCAAGGGGGTTCAGGCGATGATGGAGGATTTCATCACCAAGATTGTTCCTGAGATGACCCAGAATATCGTTGGGGTCACCGTAGACCGGATCGAGAAGATGGTGAAGGAAATCGTTCCAGAGATGGCAGAGAAGGCGATTCAAGAAGAGATTAAGAGGCTTCAGGAGGAAGAAAAGGAATAAGGAGGAAGCCGTTGCAGCAATGGCCTCAAAGATTTTGGACAAATCGTACGATCCCCATCAGGTGGAAGGGAAATGGTATCAGTTCTGGATGGAAGGCGGCTACTTTAGAGCCGATGAGAATTCAGAACGAAAATCCTACTCCATCGTCATCCCACCTCCCAATGTCACCGGTGTCCTTCACATCGGACACGCCCTCAATAACACCTTACAAGACATTCTGATCCGGGTCAGACGGATGCAGGGGTATGTCGCCCTCTGGATGCCTGGAACAGACCACGCAGGGATCGCGACTCAAAACGTGGTGGAGCGCCAGCTCGCTGAGGAAGGTCTGAGTCGTCATGCACTCGGCCGAGAGAAATTTGTCGAGCGGGTCTGGCAATGGAAACACCAGTCCGGAGGAACCATCATCAACCAGCTCAAGAAGCTGGGGGCTTCCTGTGACTGGAGCCGAGAACGTTTCACCATGGATGAGGGGCTCTCTGAGGCGGTGAAGGAAGTTTTTGTCCGTCTCTACGGGGAAGGGTTGATCTACCGGAGTCATTACATCATCAACTGGTGTCCTCGGTGCCGAACAGCGCTCTCCGATCTGGAGGTCGAGTACGAAGAGACGGAGGGAAAGCTCTATCATCTGAAATATTCCGCGTCGAGAGGGAACTTTTTCGTGGTGGTGGCCACGACGCGTCCGGAAACCATGTTGGGCGATACCGCTGTAGCGGTCAACCCAGAAGACGAGCGATATCAAGGGGCGGTTGGGAAGAGGGTCATGCTTCCTGTGATCGGACGGGACATTCCCGTGATTGGTGATCGATATGTCGATAGAGAGTTCGGAACGGGTGCCCTCAAGATTACGCCGGCTCACGACTTCAATGATTTTGAGATCGGACTTAAACATGGCCTCGAACAGGTCAAGGTGATTGACGAAGACGGTCGGATGAATGAGAATGCTGGCCCGTACCGCGGGTTGGACCGTTTCGATTGTCGGAAGAAAATCGTGGAAGATTTTGAACGGGAGGGCATCCTTCTCAAAACCGAAGATTACCCTCACATGGTGGGCCACTGTTATCGTTGCAAGGCCATCGTCGAACCGAATCTTTCCCTTCAGTGGTTTGTGAAGACGAAACCTCTGGCAGAACCTGCCATTGAAGCGGTGAAAGACGGCCGCACCAAGATCGTTCCAGCCCTCTGGGAGAAGACCTATTTCGAATGGATGGAGAATATCCGGGACTGGTGTATCTCAAGGCAGATCTGGTGGGGGCACCGCATCCCGGCCTGGTACTGCGACGCCTGTGGCAAAGTGATTGTGGCCAAGGAAACACCCCGGTCATGCCCTGGCTGTGGTTCGAGCGAACTCCGACCTGAGACCGATGTGCTCGATACCTGGTTCAGCTCCGCCCTCTGGCCCTTTTCCACAATGGGATGGCCGAAAGAGACCCAGGAGTTGAGAAAATTCTATCCGACGTCCGCGCTGGTGACGGGCTTCGACATCCTTTTCTTCTGGGTTGCGCGGATGATGATGATGGGCCTGAAGTTCATGGGAGATGTTCCTTTCCGAGAGGTGTACATTCACGGTCTCGTGAGAGATGAGCGCGGAGAGAAGTACTCGAAGACGCGAGGCAACGTGGTGGACCCTCTTGAGCTGATTGAACGTTTCGGGGCGGATGCACTCCGGTTCACGTTGGCGGCCCTCACGATGCCAGGAAGTGATTTGAAACTGTCCGAATCGCGGACCGAAGGGTACCGCCACTTTGCAAACAAGATTTGGAATGCCTCTCGCTTCGCCCTCATGAATCTCGGAGATTTCGATGTCCGAGAACTCAGCAAGACCTCTCAGCCTGACGAGTTCAGTCTTCCCGACCGGTGGATTCGTGGCAGGCTGAATCGGACGATTCGAGAAGTAGGAGAGGCGTTGGAGGGCTACAAGTTCAATGAGGCGTGTCATGCGTTGTACCAATTTTTCTGGCATCAGTTCTGTGATTGGTATGTTGAGCTGATCAAACCTGACCTCTATCAAGATCGAGACCCGAAGAGAAAGACGCTGGCTCAGAAGAGCCTTCTGGAGGTTTTAGACGCCGCGCTACGGCTGCTTCACCCCTTCATGCCGTTTATCACCGAGGAGATCTGGCAGAACCTTCCCCTGAACCCAAAAGGCGGATCGATCATGGTGGCGCACTTTCCTCATCCTGACGAACGGTTCGATGACGCCGAGATCACCGATGAGATGGAGCTGATGATCGAGGTCATCACAGCGATCCGGAATATCCGGGGAGAGATGAATATTCCTCCAGGAGATCAGGTCGTGACGCTGCTGCGGACCAGGTCGCGCGAAACTCAGGAGCGACTGAAAAGAAATGAGAGCTTTATCCAGAACCTGGCAAAGGTTAAAGAAGTGATGATCGGAGAGAAGATCGAGAAGCCGCAGTACGGTGCCTTCAATGTCATTCGAGACATCGAGATTTTTGTTCCGATGGATCGGTCAAGGATGGAAGAAGAGGGAAAGCGGCTTCAAAAAGAGATCCAGAAGATCGAGAAAGATATCCTGTTTGTTGAGAAGAAGCTTTCCAACGAGCAATTCCTCTCTCGGGCTCCGAAAGACGTAGTGGAAGAGGAGAAGGGGAAAGCAACCCAATACCGGGAGCGACGTGTCGAAACTCGAAGAAAGTCTAAAAAAGATCAAAGACGCTTTGGAGGTCAAATCCTAGATCCATAAAGTTATTAATGGTGAGGGGTGCCGTTGCGACGAGTAAGGAGCAACTCTCGGCACGCCTGTGAGCCGGTGAACAGGCCGGACAACGACACAGATGCCTGCCTGCGGTAGGCAGGGGCGTTTTTCAGCAACCTGCCAAACAAGAAGGGGGGTGTCGAGAATGAAGGTTGATATTGAAAAAGTGGCGAGATTGGCCCGGCTGCGACTATCCGAAGAAGAGAAAGAGACTTTTAGCAGGCAGTTGGAGCAGATTCTTGGGCACATGGAGCAATTGAACCGGCTCGACACGAGCGGCGTGGAACCGACCTCTCATGCCATTCCTGTTTCCAATGCTTTTCGGGAGGACGAGACAAAACCCTCTTATCCGAAGGAAGACGTGATGAAGATTGCCCCAAGCGAAGAGGAAGGGTTCTTTAGGGTGCCGAGAATCATCGAATAGAAAGATGTGAAAATAAAATGGAGTAATGGAGGACTGGAGTACTGGGAACGACCTAAAAGACAGAATCTATTTCTATCGTATAACCCATTACTCCAATACTCCATGACTCCATTACTCCATAATTCCATTACTCCAATACTCCATTTTTCCAGCAGAATGAGGTTCCTATGGATCTTTGCAAGCTGTCCATTCATGAATTGCACGATCTGATCGTCAAGAAAAAGACAACTTCCCGTGAGATCACGGAAGCGTTTTACCGAAGAATAAAACAAGTGGATGGCAAGACGAGGGCCTACCTCCTTCTCACGGAAGAACTCGCTTACCAGCAGGCCGACCAAGTTGATAAAAAGGCTTCCCGAGGAGAAGAGATCGGAGATCTGGCTGGTATTCCTTTGGGTCTTAAAGATATTCTCTGTACTAAAGGAATCCGGACAACCTGCGGTTCGAAGATACTAGAGAACTATGTCCCTTTCTATGATGGTACGGTGATCCAGAGATTAAGAGAGAGAGAAGCGGTTTTTCTTGGAAAGTTGAACATGGACGAATTCGCTATGGGATCTTCGACGGAGAACTCAGGATTTCAGATCACAAAGAATCCCTGGGATCTTGAGCGAATCCCTGGCGGATCGAGCGGTGGATCCGCCGCTGCCGTTGCCGGAGATCTGTGTATGGCCGCTCTCGGAACGGATACGGGCGGGTCAATCCGACAGCCCGCGCACTGTTGCGGCATCGTGGGCCTGAAGCCTACCTACGGCCGGGTATCGCGATATGGCCTGGTGGCCTTTGCCTCGTCACTCGATCAAATCGGCCCCATGACAAAGGATGTGACAGATTGTGCCATCATGATGAATGCGATCAGCGGCTATGATCCGTGTGACTCGACCTCCGTGAATGTGGAAGCTCCCGATTACAAGAAGTCACTGGCGAAGGATATCCGGGGGATGCGAATCGGAATCCCGAAAGAGTATTTTGTTGAAGGAATGGACCCTGAGGTGGAAAAAGCCGTGAACGAGGCGATCGAGATCTTCAAACGGCTGGGGGCTCAGGTTCACCCCATTTCTCTCCCCCACACAGAATATGCGGTGGCCGTTTACTATATCATCGCGACTGCAGAGGCAAGCTCCAACCTGGCTCGGTACGACGGCGTGAAGTATGGCCTGCGATCGAAGGAATACCGCGATCTCCTGGAGATGTATGGGCATACGCGTGAAGAGGGGTTCGGCAAGGAAGTCAAGCGGAGAATCATCTTAGGGACGTATGTTCTTTCTGCAGGCTACTATGATGCCTACTACCGAAAGGCATCTCAGGTCAGAACGTTAATGAGGACAGATTTTGAACAGGCCTATCAGAAAGTTGATGTGATTGTGACTCCGGTCGCACCGACACCGGCTTTTCGAATTGGCGAAAAGGTGGAAGATCCCCTCCAGATGTACCTCTCGGATATCTTCACAATTCCAGTAAATCTGGCAGGGATCCCGGCGATTGCACTCCCTTGTGGGTTCAACCACGAAGGGCTGCCCATCGGGCTGCAGATCATGGGAAAACATTTCGACGAAGGAACGCTCCTAAAGACCGCCTACGCCTTTGAGCAGAGCACAGACTTTCACCTCAGAGAACCGGCCCTAACCGCTTGATAAGGCGGGCAACCCTTTCTCCGAGCATCCGACACTCCTTCTTGGCTGACGGGTCGGGTTTCCCTATGGAGACAGCACCGAAATGGGAACCCCGAGGAGTTCCCTGCACGATCATGCCATGAATGAGAAGAGCCTTCGTCATCTCGAGAACGGCCGTTTCGACGCCGCCCCCGAGAACCCCCCCTGAAGAAAAGGCTGCACCCACCTTTCCTTCGAGCTTTCCGTGATACTGAACGCTCTTGTCCAGGAAAGCCTTCATCTCAGCCGCCATGGTTCCGTAGTAATTTGGAGAGCCGAGAATGATCCCATCCACTTTGAGCAGTTCCTTGGGGGTCGTCCGGCTGACCTTTTTCCGGATCGCTTTCATGCCTTGCGCTTTCACGCCCTCTTCAACCGCTCTTGCCATCTCCTCCGTGTTCCCAGTTTTTGAATGATAGACGATAAGTACCGTTGGCATAAAACCCTCCTTATTTTGGAAAAATCTCAAATTCGAAATTCGAATTCCGGATTTCGAATGTTGGAACTCAGTCTGTCATTTCTTCCAGCCAGTTCAGATAGGAAGGAGACCCCGTTACGATTGGAAGAGCGATAATTTCAGGAACGGAATAGGAGTGGAGAGCCTTCACTCTCTTCTCAAGATCGTCAAACCTTGGCGTTTGAGTCTTGATGATGAGAAGCCACTCCTTTTCGTCGCAGATCTTTCCCTCCCACCGGTAGATCGAGCGAATGGGAGACATGAGGTTCACGCAGGCAGCCAGCCTTTCTTGGACCAGAGCGTGTGCAATCTTGAGACCCTCCTCCTCAGAACCGCAGGTCACAAAGACAACAAGAGATTCAGGCATCGATATCCCTCCTTACGCCTGTCCACAAGAAATGCGACCCACGGGAAGTCATGCTTTCCTCAACACGGTCCCGAAAGCCACCAATGCCGTCTCGATATCTTCCCGGTTGACATCCAGATGAGTCACCAGCCGGATTTGTGTCTTGTTGACGGCATGAATGAGAATGTTCTTCTCTTTCAGGGAGTCTCTTAATTCAAAGGAGGTTTTTCCCGGGTCAGTCAAGTCAAATAGGATGATATTGGTTTCAACCTGTTCGGGACGAATCGATACTCCCCTCAACTCTTTCAGCCCTACTGCAAGCCGTTTGGCATTTTCGTGATCCTCTTTCAATCGTTCCAGGTGATGATCAAGAGCATAGAGTCCGGCTGCAGCGATGATCCCGGCCTGTCGCATGCCCCCTCCAAACATCTTCCGAAAACGGTGGACCCGATCGATGAACGAGATTGAACCGGCAACGAGGGAACCTATGGGAGCTCCGAGTCCTTTGGAAAGGCACACAGAGACAGAGTCCGCACACTGAGCGTAGTCACTGAGCTTGATTTTAGTGGCGACGGAAGCATTCCAGAGCCTCGCCCCGTCGAGGTGGACCATGAGCCCCTTGGCTTTGGCTACCTGTTGGATGTCCTTCATTTTCTCAAGGGGGTAGATGGCTCCTCCTCCGCGGTTGTGCGTGTTCTCGAGACAGACCAACCGGCTGAAGGCATAGTGGTGATCGGAAGGTCGGATCGCTGCTTCGATCTGAGTTGGGTCAAGAATCCCCCGATTCCCATTCACGCAGTGAAACTGAACGCCTGAAAGGGCTGCTGCACTGCCACCCTCGAAATTATAAGGATGAGAGGTGGTCTCGATGATGACCTCGTCCCCTGGCTGAGTGTGTGATTTGATAGCCAGTTGATTGGCCATCGTGCCCGATGGAACAAAAATGGCCGCCTCTTTCTCAAGAATTCTGGCCACCTTCTCCTGAAGAGCATTGACCGTTGGATCTTCTCCATAAACATCATCGCCGACTTCGGCTTCTGCCATCGCCTTCCGCATCGCCGGCGTCGGTTTGGTTACGGTGTCACTTCTAAGGTCGATGAATGTTTCCATGGTTCCTCCCATAAATGGTAGAGCGTCGAGATAGAAAGCTCTCTGTCAAGTCTAAGAATAGGGCAGACCACAAATCGACTATTTCGCCCAACCCTTTCAGGCCATGCTTGCAGTTTACCACTTGTTTGAGTGGACTCTTCTGTGGCTGATATCGATCCTCTTTGGGAATTCTTTCTGCAGGGTAACCTATGGCGATCAGCGCGAGTGGAACGATGTGATTTGGGAGATTCGTCAGCTTCCTCATGCCTTCGATTCTCTCTTCCCGGGGATAGATCCCGAGCCAGACGGCTCCAAGGCCTTTGGCGTGGGCTGCCAGAAGAAGATTTTGCGTGGCCGCCGATCCATCCTGAACGACAAAACCTTCTCTTTCCGGGATGAGTTCCACGCAGACCAGGATGGCCATTGGAGCTTCTGGAAGCATGTCAGAGTAAGGATGGAACCTGGGAATCTCGTCAAGGATCTTGCGGTCATCAATGACAACAAAGTGCCACGGCTGTTCGTTCGAAGCCGAGGGAGCACTCATGGCAGCCTTCAGAAGTTCTGTGGTCAGTTCCCCAGGTACTCTCTTGGAGGTGTAGCGGCGAATGCTTCGCCGGGTAAGAATGGCTTCCATTGCATCCATCTTTCTCGCTCCTGAGGGTATTTTCCTAAAGGTTACCTTTTTTGACCTCCCAAGTCAAAGTGGACCGAAAGTTCAGATCGAACCCGGAAATCGAATACGTTGCCTTGTTGAACAGATTTGAAAGTCATCCAAGGAAACTTGGCAAAGTGAGTGGCTGATTGCGTTGATCGCCTTTGGGTGGAGTGTTATAATCCGCCCGAGAAAGGGAAGCCATGCGTCTTCTGAACCCACAGCAGGAAGCTCTGCTCAAGGATGAACGGGGGCTAATGAATGACCTTCGCACGGCCCTGGTGGCATTCGATCACGAGTCCGGAGACCAGGAGGCGCTCAGACAGTCCATCCGTCAGCTCGACGAGCTTTTCCTGTTGGTAGCGGTTGGAGAGTTCAACTCGGGGAAGAGCACAGTGATCAATGCCCTGCTGGGGGAAAAGCTGTTGGAAGAAGGGGTCACGCCTACGACCACTGAGATCCAGATTTTGCACTACGGCGAGACTCAAGGACGAACCGTGGTCAACGATCATCAGATCGTCCTCACCTTTCCAGTGGAATTTCTCAAAGACATGAGCATTGTCGATACGCCGGGAACAAACGCCATCGTCCGTGAACACGAAACCCTCACCTCACAGTTCGTGCCGCGTTCCGACCTGGTGCTTTTCATTACCTCCGCAGATCGCCCTTTCACGGAAAGTGAAAAACTCTTTCTTCAGCACATCAGCGCCTGGGGCAAGAAAGTCGTTTTTGTCGTCAATAAGATCGATATTCTGCAGACCGACGACGAGATCTTCCAGGTGCAAAACTTTGTTCGGGAAAACGCTCGGGGCGTATTGGGAAGCATCCCCGAAACCTTTTTGGTGAGTGCGCGCCATGCATTGCGTGCCAAAACGGGTGAACCCGCTCTATGGGAAGTGAGTCGCTTCGAGCGCTTCGAGCGATACATTCACGATACCCTAGACGAAAGCAGCCGTCTTCGCCTTAAGTTATTGAACCCTCTGGGTGTAGGTGCTCATCTGGTTGGAAAATATCTGGAGGTGATCGCTTCACGGCTCGAATTCCTCAAGACCGATTTTGACCTCTTGTCCGATGTGGAGTCACAACTGGACCTCTATGCGAAGGACATGCAGCAGAGTTTCAATCTTCGTATGGCAGGGGTTGAGAACATCCTTCTCGAGATGGAGCAGCGTGGTCAGGTTTTCTTCGAAGACACATTCAGACTGGCCCGTGTCTTTGACCTGATGAGCAAGACTCGCATCCAACATGACTTTGAGCGGCAGGTGGTGGCTGATGTTCCACAGCGCATCGAACAGAAGGTGGGTGAACTCATCGACTGGCTGGTTGCATCCGATTTCCGGCAATGGGAGGCTGTGACCGAACATCTGTCAGGGCGGGCTAGGGAACACCAAGACCGGATCGTAGGGGATATCGGACTGGGAAAGTTCCGTTACGATCGGGAGAAGCTCATTGATGCTATCGGTCGAGAAGCTCGACAAGTGATCGAAACCTATGACAAGAACCGGGAGGCCAAGGCCATTGCTGAAAGTGCCCAGACGGCCATCGCAGCTTCAGCCGCCATGGAAGCGGGGGCTCTGGGTTTGGGAGCGCTTGTGACCACTCTGGCCACCACTGCAGCGGCTGATGTGACCGGAGTGCTGATGGCAAGCGTGGTAGCTGCCCTTGGGCTCTTTATCATCCCTGCTCGCCGTCGCCAGGGAAAGAGGAAGATGTTGGAGAAAATTGCGTCGGTTCGCACGAACCTGATCAACACACTTCGGGCGCAATTTGAAAAGGAGATCCATCGAAGCGTACAGCACATCAACGAAGCCATCGGCCCCTATACTCGCTTCATACGGACCGAAAGTGACAAGTGGCTTCAGACAAAGGCAAACCTGGACAGGCTTAGAAATGAGATGGATCAATTGAAGGGGAGATTAGAAAGGATTCAATAGCACGCTCGATCTTTTAACCACTTTTCCACATTCCTCGCTTGTTGCAACCTTTCTTCCTGTTTGATACAAGCAGTCGAATAAGAACCTACGGTTGATCCACACTGTTGGACAAGATAGGAATGTGAAGCTCCCCGCCCTTCAGGGCGGGATCAAGGGGGACTTGCCGGCCAGCTACTCCAGTATGTGGGTCTTGCTGTCAAGCCGGGTCACGTAGATATGTGAGAACTCGGAATCACCCGTTGCGCCGTGCCAGTGTTTCTCCCCGGCTGAAAAGAGAATCACATCCCCAGCAGCGACGGTTTTCTGTTCTTTTTCAGTGGCAACGATTCCCTTTCCAGCAGTGACGATGAGAATCTGCTCGCTATCGTGAGTGTGGAGTTTGTTGCGTACCCCTTTGCCGAAATTCACGATGTTGACATTAAAATCCTTGCTGTCGGGTACGAGCGTCTGCCTCGTCACATCAGATCCCGTGAAGATGGGGTTTGGAAAAGGTTCTTTGGAAACCTGACTCATCTTAACCACCTTCATTTCTGTTTCCTCCAGGTATAATTTAGAGCAGCGTTCAAAGCGCTCCTAGGAGCAACACGGCCCACAGGCCTTGGCCAGATTGGATGAAATCTGAAATCCTGAACCCATCGGTGAATCCACAAAGTCCACCCGAATAGGTTTCACTCGTTCAAACAATTCCTTGCTGACCAAGAAGGTAAGACCTTTGTCAGTAAAGGTCATATCATCGTCGTGTGGTTCGTCCGGAACCATGCCCAGGGAGGGCCCTCCTCAGCTGTCACCAGAGGCTTCGATCCGGATGGGAGGCATGTTCTTTCGCGACTTAAACGTCTGTTTAATCACCTCAGTTGCTTTTTCCGTAACCTCGAACATCGTTTCCTCCATCAAAAGTGAAATTTATTTCATAAATTCTAACAGACGTACTCCTGATACTGCCAACGTTTCTAAACTCACACCTGAAAAATCGTATTCTCGAGAGGTGTAAGAATTTCATACCCGTTGCGAGTGACAACCAGGGTGTTTTCCAGTCCTACACCACCTTCTCCTGGGAACACAATTTTGGGTTCCACAGCAAACACCATTCCTTCCTCTAAAGGGTAGGACTGGCCCTGGGCAAGGAACGGCAGTTCGCTCAATTCCAAACCGATCCCGTGACCTATGAAACGGGTTTGGAGTCCTGGCGGTCCAAGGTAACTATCCTTGTACCCCAACTTTTCCGCGAGGACGAGGGTCTTCAAAAAGAGAGCTTCGGTATCTGCCCCTGGTCGAACATCTTCGAGAACCGCGTCATGAATTTCCTTGCAAGCATTGCAGGCATTGATGAATTTTCGAGGCATTTCACCAATGGAATACATTCGGGTCTGATCCGCCTGATAGCCATGATAGCAGATACCCAAATCCAAGAGGATTGGTTCATGGGCTTTTATGACTTTGCGGCTTGCTCCTACAGGAAAGGCAGGCGAAAGGCCCAATCCTCCGATGGGAGAATCGGATTGACTCACGATACCTCCGGTAAGGCCACTGACCACGAACCAGGAGTAGGCCTCATAGTTGGGCGATCGGATTCTCAACAGTCCTTCATGGCCATACCTTTTGGCGACGGCATCCAAGAGACTCCCGAACTCGATTTCCGTCATTCCCTCCTTAAGAATCGATCTGGCATCGACATAAACTTTTTTTGCTATGTCCCCTGCCTTTCGCACGAGGTTGATCTCAAATGGCGATTTGATCTTACGGACATCACGGAAGATGGGTGATGAGTCCACGAACTGAGTGCTGGAAAAGAGTTCCTGATATCGGAAGTAATCCTTCACAGGGAGGACATCAAGTTCCAATCCCAGATTTCCTGGGAGTCGACCATAATAATTCTTTATTAAGAGGGGAAAATCACGCATAGACCCTATCGCGACTACATTGTCAAGGGGCGAATCCACTTTGGCTCGCTCCAGTTCTCTTCGAACAAGAAGCAGCGGCAGTCCTTCGAGAGGAACGAAGAGGAGGGCGTCCTGGGTTGTTCCAGAAAGATAGTAGTAGTCCATTTTTTGAACCACCAGAAGAGCTTCGATCTCCTTCTTTCTCATGGATGCTCTGACCCGGGCAAGACGGTTGTCTATCTCTTCTCGGGGCGTGAAGAGAAATCCAAGGTCCTCACTCATTTTTCTGAATTCGCTACGGATCCATTCGCCGTGATTCATCTATGCTCCCTTTCTGGAAAAGATCGGAAGTATTATAACCCATGATCTGAAAGCCGTGCCAAGAGAGCCTGGCAAGTTGCTGAAAAATGACCATCTGCGGCGTTTCCATCATCCTTCGTCGTTGCGAAGTACCAACAAGTACGCCTCACTCCTCAGGATTTCAGGAGCCTTGCATCTGGTCCTTTTTGAGCAACCTGCAAAAAATGACCTTTTCGGTAGCCTGCCAAGCTGCATCTCTGTCAGAAATTGCTTACATTCGTCTCTTTTTTGAGTCATAATAATGGACGTGTAACGTCATCGTTACTATCGGAATAGGGAATTCGATGGGAACGAAGGAGAAGGATAAAGATTTCCATTACGGTATCATTGACTTCGAGAGACGGGGATACCCAAGAGTCAAAGTCAGGCTTCCTATTGAATATCGCCGAGTTGACTCAACGACAAAGCAATCGGCACGTACGGGAAATGCGAGCGAAGGAGGGTTCGGTATCTTCTTTCCAGAGCGGCTGGAGATCGGCGAGCAATTGAAGGTCAAGCTTTTCCTTTCTTCCGGTCCCAGTCTAGTGACGATTGACGCCCTGGTCGAAATCGTTTGGATGGACATGGAAGCGGTCGAGGGTTCAGGAGAGTATCGGTCGGGAGTGAAGTTCGTTGACATTTCAGAAGAGGCGATGAGCAAACTCAAGGTTTTCTTACAGGACCTTTTGCGTTAGCCTCTCTGTTTCCTGCTCCGAAAGAGCGAGATTGGAGAAAAGATGGATCAAAAGGCTTTTCAAGACTACTATCCAGATCATCTGAGTCACTGTTATGGCTGCGGTCGGCTTAATCAGAACGGCCTTCAGATCAGGAGCTACTGGGATGGAGAAGAGAGCGTTGCCGTCTTCCATCCCAAGCCGTTTCACACGGCCATTCCCGGTTATGTTTACGGTGGCCTCATTGCCTCGATGATCGATTGCCACGGCACGGGAACAGCCTCCGCGGCAGCTTATCGAGCAGAGGGGCGAGGCATGGATACGGAACCGGCCTTGCGTTTCTTGACCGGCTCACTCCATGTCGAATATCTTCGGCCCACTCCCCTCGGTGTGCCTCTGGAGGTGAGGGGTCGCGTGAAAGAGATCAAAGGTCGAAAGGTCACTGTTTCGGCGACAGTTTCTGCAAAAGGAGAAGTATGTGCTAGAGGGGAAGTCGTAGCCATTCAGATGCCCGAGCACCTTGAGAAGGAACTGCTCTCTGGAAACAAAGGGCACACAGCATAGAGGGAAATTTATGATGACGTAGGAGACAAGTCCCGTGAAGAGAGTTTGTGTGAAGTCTTGGAGTTCGAAGGAGGAGGTATCATGCGAATCAAAGCAAACGGCATTCAGATGAATTATGAACTCTCGGGGAAACAAGATGCTCCGGTCCTTGTTCTTAGCCACTCCCTGGCTTCTAGTCTGATCATGTGGGATCCTCAAATGGATGCCTTGAAATCCCATTTCCAGATCCTGCGTTATGACGTTCGCGGCCACGGAGACACTGAGGCACCTAAGGGACCCTATACGTTGAAATTGTTTGTGGAGGACGTCATTGGTCTATTGGATGCACTGAACATCCGTTCGATTCACTGGGTCGGGCTATCCATGGGAGGAATGATAGGGCAAGGTCTTGCTCTCGATCATGCAAATCGGCTTAAAAGCCTCACCCTGTGCGACACGGCTTCGTTCATTTCAGAAGAAGCGCAACCCTTGTGGCAAGAGCGATTCGATGCAGTACGGGAAGAGGGGATGCAGGCTCTGGTCGACGCGACTATGGAGCGGTGGTTTACACCCTTTTTCCTCCGGTTGAACCCGCCCATGGTTCAAAAGATTCGGCAGGAGATCCTGAAGACGCCCGTAGAGGGCTATGTGGGTTGCGGTGAAGCGATCCGAAAACTAAACTACACGGATCGGCTGGGAGAGATTACCCTCCCGACGCTCATCATCGTTGGGGAAGAGGATCCGGGGACCCCTGTTTCTTCTGCCCAGGCCATTCACGAACGTATTCCAGAGTCGAAACTGGTGATTCTACCCTCTGCCCGTCATCTTTCGAATGTGGAGCAGCCCGAGGCATTTAACGCTGCCTTGCTCGGCTTCCTGAGGAATCTATAGCGGGCTGCTGAAAAATGCCCAGTCTGCGGCGTTCCCCTCATCCTTCGTCGTTGCAGCGTACATCCGAGTACGCCTCACTCCTCAGGATTTCGGGCGCCTTGCACCTGGGCCTTTTTGAGCAGCCCGTTCAGAATGACTTCTTCAGGAAGATGCGAGTCGAACACTCCGCGCCTGTCATTACCAGCGGCGATAGTGCCCACCGGGGGAGGGTACCCATGGTCCTGATACGGGTGGTGACCGTGACCAGGAGGGGGCGACGAGTAAGCAAAGCCGAACCCAACAGGGTACCCACAGTACCCACAACCGCCCCAGAAGCAACAACCCGACAGCATGAAGGTCATCACGAACAGGATCAGTAGAAGAACCACCCTTTTCTTCATTCCATCATCCCCTTTCGCTTCATCTTTGCTTATTTAGACGGCCCTTTCTGGATTTTATTCAAGCCGATTTCCGTAACGGATTAGCCAAGGGTGGAGAAAGCACAGGCGGGCGGGCCGGTGCGGTCTTCGGACCTTTACCTGTTTAGCTGCAGAAACGAACTGCCTTGGAACTGATTTCGCAGATTTGTAGGCCCGGTTAGCCATTCATCTGGAGACCCGCCGTACAGGAGTGAGGAGAAGACCACACTGGTCGGGTCGCCACCCGGGGCTGGAATACTTACCGATTCTCGGGTTTGCCAATTCCGAAACGGTTTATGTTACTATGGGGCCGAGAGAAACCTTATGTCCGATCCCATTCTCGCAAAAGATACAGACATCCGTTTTCCGCACTTTGCCATCCTGAAAGCTTCGGCAGGATCAGGAAAGACCCATGCCCTCACCAAACGATTTGTCCAATTCATTCTGTCCGATAGGATTCCCTGGAACCACCTAAGAAACATCCTTGCCATCACGTTTTCAAACAATGCTGCCAAACAGATGCGAGAGAGAACCCTCGCGTGGCTTAAGGATGTTTATTTCAAAGATCCAGAGAAACTCGATGAGATGGCTCAAATCCTTAGCCTCAAGGAAGAGGAGCTTAGCAAACGCGCAGAAATCCGGATCGATGACATCTTCTCGAACTACACAGATTTTCAGGTGAAGACCATCGACAGTTTCATGACTTCCCTGTTTAGAGCCTCGGCGATCGACCTTGGGCACAGCCCCGAGTTTGAGGTGATCCTGGCTCCGGAAACGCTCATGACCTTAGCATTTAACCGTTTCTTGAGAAGGGTGAAGCAGGGGTCAGAGGAAACAAACCTTGTTGAAGAACTCCTGGACCTCATTCTTGAAGGCAAAGGCGCAGAAGACAGATACCCTTGGGATCCATCAAAGGAACTCCTCGACGAGATGATGGAGCTTTACCAGAAGCTGACCGGAACCCTGAGAGAGGTCGAGTTGCCTAAGAAGGCAGAGGACGTGGCGTCGGTCAAGGCCGACATAGCGAAAAGGGCAAAAGAGTTAGACAGGCTCATTGAAAAATCCGGGCTTCAAAGGAGCAGGCAGACCACATTTCCCAGTATCCTCGATGCCATCGAACGAGACACCTACGCAGATCTCATTGGCAGGGGCCTCAAGAGCGTTCCGGTCATTAAGCCGAAGAAGGCCGCAGATAATGCACCCTACCAACAGATCACAGACCAATGGGACCAGTTGGGGGAGGTTATCCGGAAGTACGTAGAGCTCTATGCTTTCCGCCACTATTGGCCTTACGTAAAAACGTATGAAGCCCTCAAAGGCCTCATCGAACATGTGAAGAGGGAAGAGGGGGTTGTCTTTCTCAATGACATGGGCCGAAAACTCACTCATTATCTTGACCTCTCCATGGTCCCGGATGTTTACTTCAGACTTGGCGAGACCATCTATCACTACCTCATCGATGAATTCCAGGATACTTCCCCGATTCAGTGGAGAAGTCTCTTCCCGCTCATTGAAAACTCCTTGTCCCAGGGGGGAAGTTGCTTTGTCGTAGGCGATACGAAACAGGCGATCTACGGTTTCAGGAACGCAGACTACAGGATCATGAGGGGGCTAGAGTCAGAGAATCCTTTCCCTTCTGCTCGTCACGAAGTCAAGGAACTCACCGTCAACTACCGCAGCCGCGAAAAGATCGTCCAATTCAATGAGACATTCTTCAAAAAGATTGTGGGTGAGCATGAGACGTACCAAGAAGCAGCAGGTCAGAGTGGCCTTACCGATTATGAACAAGAGGTCAGAAAGGACCATCAGGAGTCGGGAGTCGTAGAGGTCATCCGGTGTGAAAAAAACGAGGAGGAACTTCCCGAGAAAAGAAAGCTTCAAGACCTCCTCATGGATCTCAGAAAGAGAGGATACCGCTGTTCAGATCTGGCAATCCTCACCTTTCGAAATGAGCACGTCGTGGACGTCACGACGTGGCTCGATGAGATCGAGATTCCGTTCATCTCCTATAGTAACCTCGACGTGAGAACCAGAAAGCTGACGGAGGAGATTCTCTTTCTTCTCACCTTTCTTGACTCTCCGCTCGATGATCTCTCCTTCGCAGGGTTCCTTCTGGGCGACATCTTCAGAAGGGCCCTTGCCCGGAGGGATTCCTCTTTCACCTTGCGACGTTTGCATGAATTCCTATTCAGGAACCGAAAAAAGGCTCCCCTCTACAGGGCATTCAGGGAAAACTTTCCCGCTCTTTGGGACGCTTACTTTGATGGACTGTTTCGAGGGACAGGCTATCTTCCGCTCTATGACTTGGTGAGCGAGGTCTACCGAGTGTTTGACGTCTTTGAAACGTTTCAGGAAGAAGAGGCAACTCTCGTCAAGATTTTGGAAGTGATCAAGAACTTTGAAAGCCAAGGGATGAATAATCCAGCCGATTTTCTCAGGCGTGCCTCTGAACAGGAGACGACGGAGTCCGATTGGAACATTGACGTTCCAGAGGGCATTGAGGCCGTCCAGGTGATGACCATCCATAAGGCGAAAGGGCTCGGATTCCCTGTCGTGATTGTTCTTCTTTATGACGAGACGAGCCGGGGATTCAAATACGTCTTGGACGAAGGACCTCACGGAGCCTTTCTACTCAAGGTCAACCAGAAAATTGCTGAAGCGAGTTCCTTCCTCACAAAGCTCTATGAGATGGAGCGAAAGAAGGGCTTGGTCAACAAACTGAATACGCTCTATGTTGCCTTCACACGGGCCGAGGGAGAGCTTTATCTCTTGGGGGTATCGAGCAAGAGAAAGCAGTTTCCTCTTGATCTGATGGAGAACATCGAATTCAGCGCGGGAAAAAAGGATGGACCTGTTTGCTTTTCCAAAAAGAGCGAGCGGGTTACTTTCTTCCCCACCCATTCGAATCAGCCTGTTGAATTCTTCACACGAGGCGAGCCTGAGGATCTCAACATCGAAGAAAGGAGACGAGGAGAGTTTTTTCATCAGGTCCTGTCCTCGGTCGAATTCTACACTGAAGACATCGAATCCAGGCTCGAAGAGGCGGCTCGTCAGGCAAACCATGTCCAGGGGACGGATTTTCCTGAGGGGAACGCCAAGAGGATCCTCCTCGAATTCGTCATGGGAGAGGAGGTTCTTCCATATTTTGTGACAAGACCGGAACGACGGGTCAAACGGGAGCAGGAATACGTGGATAGCCAGGGCCGTCTTCTCAGGATGGATCGAGTCATCATTGACGAAGACCGGCTTACCGTGATGGACTATAAAACAGGAAGCGAGAGGAAGGCCGAGGCAAGCCATATTTCCCAGCTCAGGAACTACATGAATGTTCTCAAAGGGCTATACCCCGACAAGGAAATCTGCGGCGTGATTGCCTACGTTGACCGGAGCGTGCCCCGCAAGCCCCGCCTTGTAGGCGGGGTCGAGGGGCACAATATAAAGATAATATAAATCATTGCCGGGAAGCCCCGCGCCTGCCTGCGGTAGCAGGCGTGGGGAGCTTCACTTGAAAGAGACGAGGAAGGTTGATTGAAAAGCTACGCCATTCCCCCTTCAAAAAACCTTATCGAAGAAGTGGCAAACCACCTGGTTGAGAAAGACAGGGATTTTTCGTCAAGCCTTGTCGTCTTTCCCGGTAAGAGGCCCGCCCATTTCCTTAGAAAGTTCTTGGCAGAAAGGGAGAAGTCGGGTTTCATCCCGCCCCGCATCTTCTCCGTGGATGAGTTCATTGACTTCGTTTATGAAGGGTGTCTGGGAAAGTGGGACAGAAAGCTGGAGATCATCGATGCGGTGGCAATCCTCCACCAGATCCACAAGAACTCATCTCACCCGCTCGGGCGAGAAAGCTTTCTCAGCCCTGACCGGTTCTTTCCGATCGGACTGAAGCTTTACAGTGACCTCGAAGAACTCTGCATCGAAGGCATCTCTCCTCGCCGTGTGAAGGAGATCGAGTCCCTGGGACGAGAGAAAATCCCCGAGCAGACAGCCCAAAGGCTCCAATCCATTTCCCATTTCTATGAGAGCTTCTACAAGAAGATGGAGGAAGGGCGATGGTCGACCCGTTCTTCAAGGTATCGGAGGGTTTCTGACGACATCGGCCGAGTTGACTTGAGCCCATTTCGGAGGATCATTTTTGCAGGATTCTTTGCCTTAACGAGGTCTGAGAAAGAGCTTTTTCGGTCTCTCTTGAAGCATGAGAATACTTTCTTCATCTTTCAGGAAGGATCCGGATTCGATCTTTCTGGTTTTGGAATCAGACTCGAAGGAGAACTGCCTTCAGGAGAGCCTGAGCTTCATTTCTACAGCAGTCCAGACACGCACGGACAAGTCTTTACTGTTAGCCAGCTCCTGAAGGACAGACTCCAAGCGGAAGAAGCTTTGGATGAGAAGACGGTCATCGTTCTTCCCTCTCCAGAGACCCTGTTCCCTCTTTATCATCATAGCCTCAATCACCTGAAGCCAGACGAGTACAATGTGTCTCTCGGGTACCCCCTCCAGAGAACACCCCTCTTCACTTTTTTCAATAATGTGATGGAACTCATTCTCTCGATGGAGGGCGACCGCGTTTACGTTCCTCACTATTTAAACGTGGTCCTTCACCCTTACGTGAAGAATATCTACTTCGAAGGAAAGGCTGAAACGACCCGGGTCCTTTTTCACGGCATCGAGGAAGGTCTGACTCGTCAGAGGACAAGAAAGTTTGTGTCGCTTCAGGAAATTGAAAGGGACGAAACGGTTGCCCAATACCTCAAAGAAAGGCTCTTGAGTATAGAAGGAGGCAACATCTTAAACAGACTGCGAGAGCACCTCACGTCGATCCATGAGAACACGATCGGGAAAATGCTCTTTTTCAACAATGTTGGGGACTTTGCCAGAAAACTTAAAGAAGTGATTGAATATATTTATCAGAACAGCACGGCCCGGCTTCATCCTTTCTTTTATCCCTACGCGGAGTCCTTCGTCACCCACCTCGATCTTGTTCAAAGGTCTTTGATGAAGGATATGGAGTTTGAAGAGAGGAGAAGTTATTTCACCCTGGTTAAGAAATCACTGATGGCTGCCTATACACCGTTTGTAGGCACCCCTTTGCGGGGGATTCAGGTCTTGGGTTTCCTGGAAACGAGAAACATCCCATTCGATCGGGTGTTCTTTCTCGACGTCAACGAAGGCATCGTTCCAGACGCAACAAGAGAAGAGTTTTTCCTGCCGTTCAAGGCTCGCCAGACCTTGGGGTTACCCACCTATCAGGATCGAGAAAGGCTCATGGCTTACACCTTTGAGACCCTGATCAGGGGAGCGAAGGAAGTCCATCTCCTGTATGTTGAAAGCGATCAGAGAGTCAGAAGTCGATGGGTTGAGAAACTCTTGTGGGAGCGTCAGAAGAGGGAAGGGCGAAGAGACGAGGGAAAGGATGTCCGCGCCGTCCAGTACAGAGTATCCCTTCAGACCCAGGCCCCACGTCCAATCGAAAAAACTGAGGAGATGATCGAATTCCTTAGAGACTACTCCTACAGCCCGACCTCCCTCGACACCTACCTGCGATGCCCTCTTCAGTTTTACTATCAGTATGTCTGCGGTCTCAGGGAGCGAGAGACGATCACAGAAGAGATCGAGAGGGAAGAGGTGGGCCTCTTCGTACATCAAGTCCTGCATGACTACTTTAGGAACAAGATAGGACGAATTCTCTCAGAGAAGGAGATGAGCCTTCGAGAGCTTGAGCAAACCTTGCGAAGTCGTTTCGAGAAAAGCTATGGCCCCAGTCCAGCGGGTGAGGCCTACCTTCTGAGGAGGCAAATCGAAAGGCATCTCAAAGACTTCATCAGAGAATATCAGATCCCAAAGATCAAGAGGGTGCCGACAGAGATCATTGGTCTTGAGCAGAGGATTGAGGTCGTCAAAGACTCGTTCAGGTTCGGAGTGCGCCTCGATCGGATAGAGAAAAGGGAAGACCGAACCGTCATTCTCGACTACAAGACCTCTGCGAACCCAAAGCCCTTGACCATCAATTTCCGGAAACTCAACTTAGAGTCCAGGGAGGCTTGGCCAGAGGTGATTGGAACTTTACAGCTCCCCCTCTACACGCTGATCTACTCGGAGGCCACTCAATCCCAGCCGAAAGACGTGGATTCAATGTTTTTGCTGTTGGGGAAGACGAGAGTGGACGAAGGGATTGAACTTCCTCTCTTTGAGGATGGAGATCATCGTGAAGAGAGGTTGAATGATCTCCGCCGCATCATCTTCATTCTCTTAGCAGAGATCGTTGACCCTCACAGGCCTTTCGAAGCTCCGAGAATGGAAAGGCGGGCATGCAGAAGCTGTCCATTTGGCCAGATCTGCACCAATCAGGAGTGAAGCTACCCGCCATCCCATTAAGACGGGACAGGAACGGCGGGGCTTCCGGGAAATGTAGGTATCATTGCAGGGTCGGCTTTCCTCCCCGCCTATCCCGCGAAGGGAGCGGGGCATCCAGCCAACTTGCCCGTGACGGGGCTTTGAGGAAACAACTTCATTTCTCTACAACCTGGACCTTTATCTCGATCCTCTCCTGAGGATTGTCCTTGGAATCCCTAGGTTGGTTGACGATTTTGTCTGCCACTTCCATTCCTGACACCACTTCACCAAAGGCACTGTACTTCTTGTCGAGGAAAGCTGCGGTTGCGACACAGATGAAGAACTGAGAGCCTGCGCTGTCAGGATCTTGGGCTCGGGCCATGGAGAGCGTTCCCCGCTTGTGCGGTTTGTTGTTGAATTCCGCCTTAATCGTGTACCCCGGTCCACCCATGCCGTGCTTCGACTTGTCTGGATTCTTGGAGTTTGGATCTCCTCCTTGGATCATGAAGCCTGGGATGACACGGTGAAAGGTTGACCCATCATAGAACCCTTTTTTCGCCAGCTCGATAAAGTTATTGACGTGATTGGGTGCCACTTCAGGGAAGAATTTCAATTCGATATTTCCAAACTTCGTTTCGATGATCGCCTTGGTCTCTGCCATTTTCTTGATCTCCTCCGGGGTGAACGTTTTCTGTTTCGGTTGTCCTAAAGCAATGGGGACAAGCACGAAGACCAAAATGAGAATCTGCAGTAGCCATTTAGCAACGAGCCTCATATGTTCCTCCGATATTACATCTGCTGTAAGTCTAAACTTCTCACTCCTCGCTCCTGACTTCTCCCCCTCGCCGTCACGCAAGATACGATTCCCACTGTTTTGCAGTCTTCCGAATGTAGCCGGAAGGAACCTTCTTCATGACTTCATTGTGGCCGGGGAGAAGAACCCCCACCTCCTTGTCGGCGAGCCGCATCAAGGATTTCTTAAGTTCGGCTGCGTCCGCTCCGTGGAGATCGAAACGGCCAATGGCGTAGTCTGCATAGATGACGTCGCCGGGGATGAGGACTTTTTCAGACGCATGGTAGAGGCCAATGCTTCCCATGGAGTGCCCTGGAATATGGAGTACCTGCCACGTCATGCCTCCGATCTCAAGATCCTCGCCTCCCTCAAGTTTTCGGTGGACGTCAAAACGAAAGGTTCCTGCTTTCAGGCCGTACTGGCCCTGAACCATGGTACGAAACATGTCCATGCCATAAACGGTTCTTTCATCCCCTTGTTCGAGCGGTTCAGCCTCCAGCCGATGGATCCAGAGTTCCGCCCGTGGCAATTTCTTCTGGATCTCGGAGAGGCACCCGATATGATCGAGGTGGGTGTGGGTGAGGATGACTCTCTTGATGCTTTTTAGATCAATCCCCATTTTCTGGACGGACTCGATCTTGTAGCTTCCTTTTCCAACAAGGCCTGGGTCAACGAGAGAGAGGTCGTCAGACGAAAGTTGGCCGATCAGGTACGTGTGGGAGTCTGGAATAAATTCATCCTGCCCGGGGATGACATAGATCCCTTCCAGAATCTTGGTCATGGATTGTTCCTCCAAACTGTTCTGATGCCGATTGATTCGGCCCGTCCTAAATTAGGTAAATAGATAACATGACATTTCATGATCGGTCAAATAAACAATTTCTTGACAATTCCCTGAAATGGTATAAATTTCTATCAATTCTATTTAAATTGGAGGCTGACATTGGTTGAGGAAAGAGTGAAGGATGCGACGAAGATTTTGAACGTTCTCAGGTCGATGGAGGGTTACAAACCTCATTTTGAAATTCTCGGAAATTATCGTTTGATTGACGACGGAATCCAGCCGGAAGCCACGATCATGGTTCGAGCGAACGGTAGAGAAATGCACGAAGCCGATACCGGAGTAGGGCCGGTGGATGCCTTGGCCAAGGTCTTGAAGAAGTCTCTCATGTCGCTTTTCCCCGAGATCGACCAAGTGAAACTGATCGACTTCAGCGCCAGGGTTTTTGACCCTGGCGCCGGAACAGCAGCAGGAGTGGAAGTGGAGATTCTGTTCAGTAACGGGAAGGATGCTTGGAGGGTGAAGGCGTTTTCTGAAAACATTAACAAGTCCTCCTTCCTGGCCCTGGTGGATGGCTTCGAATACGGGATTCTCATCGCGAGAGAAAACACATAAAGGGAGGTTAGATCATGGATCGAAAGAAACTGGAAGAAGCGATTTTGGCAAAGGCCAAGGAAGGGAAAATCCCCTGTGCTTCCTGCTTTAAGATTGCGGAAGACTTCGGTATTTCGAAGCAGGAGATGGGCGAGATTCTGAACCAGATGAAGATCAAAATTGGGTACTGTCAACTCGGATGCTTTAAGTAATTTTTTTAGTTTGACATAATTCCTTGTTGGAATATAATGGAATCCTCAAACGGGGTTAAAAGGGGGTGAGAGAGGGGGGTATCAAAAAAGCGAAAGTAGGTCACATGGTTTTGATAGACTCTAAGGAGGTGAACGTATGAATTCAGTCGTGGTCGTATTAATTGGTTTAGCAGTTGCTTTTATCGGGTATCGTGTCTATGCCAAGTACATCGACACGAAAGTCATGAAGGCGGATCCGAAAAAGGCCACTCCAGCCAAGATGTATATGGACGGAGTGGAATTCATGCCGACGAGCAAGAACATTCTCTTCGGATACCAGTTTAAATCGATCGCCGGTGCGGCGCCCATCATCGGACCGATCATGGCCATCCAGTGGGGATGGCTTCCTGCTCTGATCTGGATTTTGGCCGGAGCCTTCTTTATCGGTTGGGTTCAAGATTATTCGAGCGCCATGATCGCCATGAGGCGAGAAGGGTCTTCTTTTGGGCGTCTGAGCCATGAGCTGATTTCTCCGAGGGCGAGGGTCATTCTCCTCTCCTTCATCTACTTCTATCTCCTTCTCATTGCCGGGGCTTTCGGAAACGTCGTGGTCAGCACGGCCATCGGTCTGAAGGCAGCCCCCATGGCCTGGCTGTTCCTGACCATTGGAGGGATCCTGGCCGGTCAGATGATCTACCGGTGGAAGAAGGACATCATCCTGACCACCGTGGTCACCGTGATCATTGCCCTGCTCGGGATTTGGCTCGGAACCGTAGCGCCTTCCAATACCATCCTCGGAGACAGTCTGGCCAACAGCCGGGTCCTGTGGGCGATCGCGGCCTTTGTCTTCTGCTACTTTGCCTCCGTGCTTCCCATCTGGAGATTTGCACTTCCCATCAACTACGTTGCTTCCTACATCGTTTTCCTGGGTCTTTTCTTCGGGCTCATCGGAGTGTTCATCCTCCATCCCAACTTTAACCTTCCGGCCTATACCGGCTTTTCCATCAAGATCGGTCCCCTGTGGCCCATAATGTTTGTGACCATCGCCTGCGGGGCCATCTCCGGATGGCACAGCATCGTCTCGAGCTCCGGAACGGCCCGGCAGCTGGAGATACGAGACCGATGCTCGACCCGTGGGTGGAGGGCGTCATGTTTGTCGAGATGATGCTCGCCATCTTTGCCCTGATCATTGCAGGGACCTTCGCTTCCTTTGCGCGACTACAGCACGGCCATCGCCAAGGGACCTGGGGCGATCTTCGCCGGTGGAGTCTCGAAATTCCTCGGCGCCCTGGGGATGCCCGCTCAACTGGGAGCCTCCTATGGGAGCGTGATGATGATCGTTCTGGCGGTGACGATCATGCAACTGGTCATCCGTTTCATGAGGGTGGCGACGTCAGAGCTGTTGAGTGACGTCAGTCCGATCTTCAAGAATGCCCACATTGGAACGATTCATCGCGAGCATTCTCGGGATCATCCTGGTGCTCACCGGATGGTGGCAATACCTGTGGGTTCTCTTCGGAGGGGCAAACCAGTTGATGGCCTCGCTGGCTCTGATGCTGGTCACCGCTTACCTCATGTCCGAAGGGAAGGCCTGCGGCCTGGACCTTCATCCCCATGATTTTCATGTTCTTCACGACGGTGGCGGCCCTGGTCTACACATCCTACAGTCTTCTCGCAAAGGTTTTTACAGGAGCGGTGAAAGGGGAGGCTCTGATCGGGAACACCCTGATGGGCCTTGTTGGGTTCTTCCTGGTCATCGCGGCCATCATCCTGGGCATGGGAAGGAGTGAAAGCCTTCCAGAGGTATCGTGCCCTGAAAGGTCAGGCGGCACCTGCCAAGGCCTAAGAGAGGTCTACTCGCTGGATGTTTTACACAAAACATCTTATGTTATGGTGCAACGTAGCCGTTCCGGTTTTAGCCGGAACGGCTACTCTATGTTCTTCGGGAGGAGAGCGGCTTTATGGCTGAGCAAGAAAAGAAGAAAGGTGGTTTTTTCCAGTCGATTAAAGAGTTTGTGTACGGAGTGGCTGCCCATGACTCTGCGCGGTTTGCCCTGAAGACGCGGGCGAGCATGGAGCATCTCTTCATCCTGATTACCATGGGAGACATGCTAGGTGTGCCTATCCTGCCGCCCTATTACTCGCTCCGCTTATTGCCCTATGTGGTTCCACAAATCTCCACGTGGAAGCGGAGAATGCTGAGGGAAAAAGACCTGACCGACGCCCTCGCGTAAGATAAGAGGTTATTAACTTATTGGGTTATTAGGTTATTTGTAACACCAATCAGTTAAGTAAAGTTACTGCCTTAGACTGTAGTTACCAGTACTAATGACCCAATAACTTAATAACCCAATAACTGAATTACCTAATAACTAGAGGGGGGTGATTCCCATTTCATTAGCAACGATTTTTGATCTTTATCCGGATCGGCACTACATCATGTTCGGCGGAAAGGGCGGGCTGGGAAAGACCACGTTTTCCGCAGCCACAGCCTACTACCTGGCGAAAAAGGGGAAGAGGGTTCTGGTGTTTTCCGTCGATCCTCAGGCTTCTCTAACCGACATCTTCGAAAAAGACATTTTCGGAAAAGGGCCGACAGAGATCATGCCGAACCTCTATGCCCAGGAGATCGACGCGGACCGCCGTGTGAAAGACTATCAGCAGGAGATCCGCCAGAAAATTTTCGACATGTACGGGATGGATAAGATCCCAGACGAGATCGAGAGCTACATCCAGGCAGCAGCCGCAGAGCCTGCCATGGAGGAGAGCGCCATCTTCGACCAGGTGGTGGATATCGTCGTCAAGGGTGGGTACGACTACTACATTTACGACCTGGTTCCCTTGGGCCATGCGCTCTACTATCTGAGCATGGCCTCGGTTTATGATGCCTGGATCGGCAAGATCACCGACCTCCGTGAGCAGATGCGGGAATACGACCAGGTGGCCGCCGTGATCCGGCGCGAAAAAGAGCTGGACGAGGATGCCATCCTGAATGAGCTTCTTTATATCAAGGACCGGATCAACAAATCCTCGAGTATTCTAACGGACAAGAAGAAAACAGCCTTCTTCTTCGTCCTCACAGCCGAAGAGATGGTGATCAAGGATACGATGAAGGCGGCAGAGCTTTTTTCCAAATTCGATGTTCCCCTGAGTGGTTACATTATCAACCGGGTTCTGCCAGACACGTTGAAAAGTCAGAACATTCCCGAGTATCTGAAAAATCGCCTTGCCATGCAGGATCATTACCTGAAGGTGATTGACACCACCTTCGGGAAGCAGATCCTGGCCTCTGTTCCGGAGATGGAACGGGACGTGACAGGCCTTCCGATGATTGAGAAGATGGCGAAGGCCATGTTTGGTGATTTCTAGAATGAAGCCCACAGCTCTCAGCGGTCGGCTTTCAGGCAAACTCTCGCATTTGATAGCTGATTGCTGACGGCTGAACGCACCTCTTGAAAGGGAAGTTCCATGGCAAATCAGATTACGATCAGCATGAATGAGTTCATGAGGGTTCACCCCAAACTGAAATACATCTTTTTTGGAGGAAAGGGAGGGGTTGGAAAGACCGTGATGGCAGGGGCTGCTGCGCTCTGGGCAGCCAAGCAGGGGAAGAAGACCCTCCTGGCCTCCACCAACCCAGTCCACAGCCTTTCCAATCTTCTGGAGAAGGATGTCTTCGGGAAGGCGGCAGTCGTCTGCGATGAAGAAAAATGCTATGCCTTTGAGATCGACACACGAGATACCATCGAGCGTTCGAAACAGGAAATCCGAGAGAAGATCAACTGGTTCCTGCAATTCGCGGACATCACGACCAAGGCCGAAGATTTCATCGAATCGGCGACCATGAACCCGGCCTTTGAAGAGTCGGCCATGTTCGAAAACATGATCGACATCATGTTCAAGGATGAATATGAGTTCTACGTCTTCGACACGGCGCCGACAGCAAACGCCAGGCGTCTCTTGGGCATGTCGAAGGTTTATTCCCTGTGGGTCGAGAAGATGCTCAAGAGCCGGGAAGAGAGCAAGTCCCTGAGAGAGATACTCTCCTTCTCAAAGAAGAAAGAGAAGGAAGACCCCTTAATGGATTATCTCCTCGGCTTCAAAGATCGGATGGGTCACGCCAAAGAGCTTGCTGACGGACGACAACCTCACTGCCTTCTTCTTCGTGACCTTGCCCGAAAGTCTGCCCATCGCAGTGATTACCCGATTCATCAACTGGTTCCACGAATTCGGAATTCCAGTGGGCGGCGTCATCGTCAATGGCCTAATCCAGAAAGACCAGGTCGGAAAAGACACTGTCGAGTTCGTCCTCAACCGAGTACAAATGCAGGACGAACACATGGAAGAAATCTGGAAGATCTTCGGAGACAGGGTGAGATCGATTGTCCCTCTCTTTGAGACCGAGGTCAAGGGAGCCAAGATGCTGAACCGGACGGTCGAGCACCTTTTCGTTCCATGACCTTACGGATTGGAAAGAGACACCGTGCCATTTGGCGGTGTCTCTTCCGTTTTCCTTATCTCTGCCGTCCTTTTGTTTCCCACGTAATGAGTCTCTCCGAATCTGTCTTGCGTTGCAGAAGCATCGCCTTCTTCGATTGTTAGCGCGTCGTTATGGCCGGACGAGAATCCCGATCTCTCTATCGTTCCGTGTTCTCTTTTCAAGGAGTGAAGGTCCCCGCCCCTGTCTGCCGACAGGCAGGCACAGGGCGGCTTCCGGGAAATGAAGATATATTATAGGGTCGGCTTTCCTCCCGCCTATCCCGCTAGACGGGACAGGCAAGGCGGGGTATCCAGCCGACTTGCCCGTGACATTTTTCGTTTGGCATGTGAAAAAATTCTGACCAAAGAGGCTCAGTGTTTGGGCAAATAGATGGTAAGTCTTTAATATTACGACTCATTTTTGTAGTGAAGTCTTGGTACATGGATTGCATGGAAAGAGTAATCTACTCGTTTTTATTAAATTAATGAGAGATTGATGCGATGTTGGCCGTTCTTCAGCTCTTCCTAGCTATCTTTGCAATCTTCAGTGCCGTCAAGTTTTCCGAGGAATCTGAGGCTCCTTGTGCCTCTGGGCTGTCTCATTGTCATGCTTGTCATCAGCCGCATCGACAAACAGACTTCGGAAAAGAGTGATGAAAGGAAGAAGCAGCTAAGGGCGAGAATGGAAGAGATGCTTCAGAAAGAGGAGTCATCAACGAAAGAACAGGATTTTTTCACCATCGACTCCTTACTCTGGCCCAAGAGTGAATTCATGCTCACCGAGGCGGTTCATTTCATCTTCAAGGATCTAAAATTCAGGGTATCCACTGGGGTCCATTACCATTCCGTAGATCGTATTGTCAGGATTCCGGATTCAGACGGTGGCCTTTGGGTTGGAGATTCTGATGAGCGAAAAAGATCTCGACAAGAACCACCCCAAGATCGAACGGGCGCTCCAATTTCAGAACGAGAAAAAGGAGGGTGAAAAGGCCCTCATCGTTGCGAGCACGCACGTTCGTCTTCAACTGTCAGAAAGAGGGCATGTTAGTCATATCTCTCGAGAGCTTGCGGAGCTGCTTAGCCGAAACCAAGTCAGCGTCATCACGGCCCACCACCTCTATCAACTCTGGCAGAAAGCCAAGGCAGGGGAGCTTGACATCTTCAAGGTGTTTCAGCAGATCTATGCCCACCCGGGCGGTGTTTTCTTTTCGAAAAAGATGGAGAACTCTCTTTCGCTCTCCTTTGACCTACCCGGCCAGTCTTCCCTCTCAGACTAAGTGGTCTTTTTCGGAAATTCACTAATAAATTCTCTTGTGAAGCTCTCAGCCCTAAAGGGTAGAGCTTCCCGGTAAGGTGGTATCCTTTGATATTGTGCCCTTCCTGCCTGCCAGCAGGCAGGAAGGGCACATTGCCGGTCACCGCAAAGACGCAAAGGGCGCAAAAAAGCCTCTTAGTGCTTTCCGTTTATTCCTGGCTCCGTTATAATAAATTGAAGATGAAAGTCAAAGAGATTTTCGCAAAGACGGTCCTGACAAAAACGGGCATCACGAGCTTTGACTACTGTATCAATCCCTATGTGGGGTGCCAGCACGGGTGCCGGTACTGCTACGCCGGCTTCATGAAGCGATTCACGGGCCACCTGGAACCCTGGGGCGAGTTCGTTGACGTGAAGGTGAATGCGCCCCAGGTGTTGAGAAAACAGTTGAAAAGGGCGAAGCGAGGGGAGGTTTGCATCAGCTCCGTGACCGATCCTTACCAGCCACTCGAAAAAAACTACAGATTGACCCGAGGTTGTCTCGAGGCCCTATTGGAGGTCCAATTTCCTGTGGACGTCCTGACACGCTCTCCCCTCTGCTTGAGAGATCTTGACCTCTTTAAGCAATTCAAGGAAATCGATGTAGGGTTTTCGATAGGAACGCACGATGAAAAGATCAAGAGACTCTTTGAACCCCATTCTCCTTCGATTGCCTCTCGGATTGAAGCCCTCAGGATTCTTCACCAGGCAGGGGTATCCACATATGCGTTCATAGGCCCTATGCTCCCTTTGGATCCGAGGTCATTAGTGGCCATGCTCGATGGGGCGGTTGACGAGGTTCTCATTGATCGAATGAACTATCCGAACAAAGTGAAAGCCATTTACCGAAGGGAGAAGCTCGATTCCTATCTTGAGGAAAACTACTTTCATATTTTTGGTACCGAACTCAAGAAGCAGTTTGAACGGAAAGGAATCTCTGTCACAATGATTTTGTGATCCCCGATACACGAGTCTAATGAACTGCTGAATAGGGAATCTAAGAAGAGGGGCTTGAGATGACGATTGGAAGATTCGGATTGAGAAGACGAGACTATGATTTTCCTCCTTTTAGGCCGCCCAGCGAGGCGAATAGCCTGCTCTTGAGAGTGACCCGGGGTTGCCCCTGGAACCGCTGTGCTTTCTGTTCGATGTACAAAACGGTCAAGTTTGAAATCAGAGATTTGGAGGAGATTCGTGGCGACATCGACATGGCCGGGGAGCTATACGGAGACAGGGTGAGAACGGTCTTCATCGCAGACTCCGACAGCCTCGTAACCAAGACAGAGACTTTTCTCGAAGTTCTAAAAAGCCTCTACGCATCCTTTCCGCATGTTGAGCGTGTCACGAGTTACGCCAGGGCAAAGACGTTGGCCAAGAAGCCCTTTGAGGACCTTGAGAAGATCTGCAAAGCGGGTCTGACTCGGCTCCACGTGGGCCTCGAGACAGGGGATCGGGAGCTCCTGCAGGAGATCAAAAAAGGAGCTACTCCTGAAGAGATGATTGAAGCAGGAAAGAAGGCAAAACAGGCAGGGTTCGAGTATTCTTTGTATGTGCTTCTGGGGATCGGAGGCGAAGAGAAATGGGAACAACATGCCAGGGGGACTGCAGAAGTTTTAAACCAGATCGATCCTCATTTCATCCGTGTCCGGACCTTCATCCCTCAACCTCATTCGCCACTCTACGACGCAATGGAGGCCGGTCGTTTCCAGCCGCCTGGGCCGGAGACCATTCTCAAAGAGACAAAGCTTTTGCTCGAGAAGCTGGAAGTGACTTCGGAATTCTTGAGCGACCACATATCGAATCTGCTTCCTCTTCACGGGAAACTCCCTCAGGAAAAGGAAAGAATGGTGGGGATGGCTGAGGAAGCTCTGCGCAGATTCAAAGAAGACCACGGGTTAAGGGAGGAGATGGAGGCGAGGCGACACCTGACGAACCTTTAGGAAATAAAGGGTTCGAGGGTTCAAGGGGTCCAGGGTTCGAGTGAGAGACAGGAACTCAAAGTTTCCATCCCTTGGTCTTGCGCTTTTGTAGCTCAGCCCTTGCCTCACTTTTGAGACAAGCTTATTCCTCGACTGGGATTTTCATCAATGCTTTTCGTGTATTCAGGCCGCTCTCTGTTACGGGAATTACTGACGACTCGACATGGAGATGTAGCTTTAACCCAGCCACGCAAGGAGGACCGGCTTCCAAAGAGTTACTGCCGCCAGACGTCAACTCGCCTGCTTCGAGTGGTTCAAAAATAGCCAGTGTGCCAGCAACAAAAGAATCTCGCTTCTGAAGTCTTCATAGATTTAATATGTTTCTCATGTAACATGTACTGGCATGCATAATGCGTTTAGAAACAGTTTGTTCCCACGCCATGGTGCGAGTCATTCTTGAGACAGCAGGACCAGCTTGTTTCGGTCTTTCAAGGCTGATATTCTTGGGTCTATCAGAGTATTATGGATTCAAATTTGTGAGGAGGTGACTGTATGAAAAAACATGTTTGGATCATTGGATTGCTTATGGTTCTCTGTCTCGCAGGGCTGGTGCCGGCCTTGGCGAACGCTGCTGAACCGGATCAGCAGGCTCTCACTGATTTGCTCAACAACCTGGATCAAAAGATTAAGGATGCGGATCAGCGAAGGGTGGCTCAACCTAAATTTCTGGAGGAGCTTCGTGCCCTCGTGAAGGAATACCGGGCTAAGATCCGGGTCGTCTTTCTTAGCGAGGATTTTTCCGATGGCGATTACTACAACAACCCTGAATGGGTAGTGAATTCGGGCACCTTTCGAGTCACGAAGAACCGGAGACTTTTGAGCGAAGCTGCTGCGGAAACGAAGCCAACTCCTTCTGCTCCCGCAGAGAAAGAGAAGACGACACCTCTCGGGGGGATTCTCAAGGATATTCTGAAGACACCGACGGAGGAAGAGAAGACCTCAAGTACCGCTCCCGCAGCGGAGGAGGCTCAGATCTACACTTTGGCTTCCATCGGACCCGCCTTCGAAGTGGATCTTATGCTGGTGTCCAGGTCGACGCGGGGTTTCATGGAGTTGGTCCTCCTGGGGGGAGATCAAAACACTCCCTACTACCGAGTGAGTTATCGACCGTCTGCCTCGAGAGAACGTCCCATTGAGATCATCCGAGAAAGAGATGGCAAAAGTTTCACCATCGACGCGGCTCAGCAGTATGTTTCCCTAGATGACAATGTTCCTCACAGAATCCAGTGGATCCGGGACTCTAAGGGCAGAATGCGAATTCTTATTGACGAGAAAGAAGTTCTCTCGACCTATGAGGTTTACTACCAGCAAAACTTCACAGGATTGGCGTTCGTGAATCGAGGAGGAACCTACGAGGTGGGTCCCATCATGGTGTACCAAGCGCAAGAGACGAAAACCCAGTGATTGGAATTGCGAAGGCCTCCTTACCAGGGTGCTCCTATGGCGAGCCTGGCCAGGGGAGCCGCCTTGAGGTCCCTGCCTACCGGCAGGCAGGAAGTAGGCCTCACCGGGAACCACGCCCTTTTGGGCGTGGAGCTTCACTTTGAAAGAGCCGATAACTGAGGGGCTTCTGTTCTTACGGCAGAAGCCCCTACAGACCTCACGACCATGAATGGCCTTCAAGCCGAGTCAGTTCTTAGCGATAACGACGGCCCCAGCCACGATCACCCTGATCGTAGTGGCCCCGATCGTAGTGGCCACGGTCGTCCCCCTGCCAATGACGGTCATAGTCTCGGTAAGAATAGCCATGGCCATGGTAGTAGAAACAACTCGTCAAAGTCATGACGATCAATAACACGATTCCTAGAAGTGTGAGTTTCTTATTCATGAGATGATCTCCTTTCTTCTTCTTTTACTGGTTAGACGGCCCTGCGAACGATTTATTCAAACCTGATCTTGGTTATAAATGCCAACAGACTGCTAAAACTTTTTCTGCTGAAACGTTTTCTTGGCGTAGGAGGGTATTTTCTTGGAGGTACCACGGGCTAAACCCGTGGGGCTCCATAAATCGAGGGACCATTGTAGTTGCTGTGGGCAGCAAGAAGGCGGTGATTACGTCCTTTGAGAACCTCTTGGAGGTGGTCAGAGGGAAGTGGGGAACTTCGATCTCGCGGGGTGAGGCTATTTGCTGCAGCCGGAGCAGCTACTGGATGAGCAAGAGCCACACGAAGAACTGGCCGTGCTCTTGAACTTTCCACCCACGGAGAAGGCAAAAGCAGACATGACGCGAGTCACTTTCTTGCTTTTGCATTCAGGACAGGAAATCTTCTCTGAAGAATTGAAAACGAGTTTTTCGAACTCGTGATTGCATTGTCTGCATTGAAATTCGTAGATAGGCATGAACGTTACTCCTTTGCCTTACGAATAACACTTTTTGAGCTGATCGGCAATCCGACCCGCTTTTTTAGCCATTTTCAGTCTGTTCTCTTCCTCCATCTCTGAAAAAATTTTGCGGCACACTTCCTCTGCTTTTTTCAAATACTCCCTTTGCCACTTAGTCTTTTCCTCGTAAGAAACCAGTTTTGTAAAACAAGACAGAGCCTTCGGATAGGAATTCAAGAGATAAGCTTTCATTCCAAGACTGAAGTTCAGAAAAAATCGGAGATTGACGTCTCGAGGATCCATCTTGAAGGCTTTCGAGAAGTAAGCGGCGGAGAGATCATAATGCTCGCTGTGCAGGCAACTTTGGGCAGCCAGGCGGTAAGCATCGAAGGCCCCCCGGGCAAACATAAGGCTGAAGATTTCTTTTCTCCTCTTGATTCCGTAAATTTTTGTCAGGAGAGGTTGGCTTTCGATAAGAAACCGAATTAAGAAGGGATTCTGGCGATTTTCCCTGAAGAAATCGATAAGCTGGGCCGCGGCGTCTTGAAAAAGGGATCTCATTTCCTCCATCCCTTCAGACACTCCCAGCTTAGCCTTTGAGATGATTTTTTCGAAATGGGGCATGTAGTCTTTCTCATAGGTCGATTTTCCCATCCTTCGCTTGTACTCGAGATATCTGGGCCGATAGACCTCTAACTGGTAGACATTCTCTCTGAGTTTCATGGCCTCATGAAAGATGGAGGCAATGGCCAAATCAAGGAGCCACTCCTTCTTGTGAAAAGTCCCTCCCTTGCTGGAACGAAAGAGGGAGTGGCATTTTTCTTTAATCTTGTAAAGGAGACTCCTGCCTCTGTCGTCTACCCAGTTCTCAATCTCGGGAAAATGAAGGGCTCCCTTGTGATATTTCTGGTAAATGTCCTGGAAGGCGATTTGTGACTGGAGGAGGCCTTTCACAATGGTCAGGGTATTCCTGTCGCGGGACTCAAGTACTATCGATTGCATCGTTTTTGCCTTTCGTCTATCTTTTAAGTATATATCAGGTTGGGAGTCATTTGTGAAGAAGAATCTTACTTTTTCCGTAAGCATTCAGAATCTATGAAAAAATTGGTTTGTTCCTTTCTTCGCCCTTTCGGGACGAGTCTCTATCCGAAACTTTAGAATCGCGGAGCGTTATAAGTTGGGCAACCCTCTCGGTAGTAGGTCTTTGGAGTTAGTAGCATTGATGCCTGTTGGTTCAGTGGTGACAGGTGCCGCTCGAAGAGTTTCTCGAAGAGCCTCGTCCCTACGGGCGAATGATTATTTTTCTAAGAATTCAATGTTTCACAGTTCTGAATGGGTATCTCTTTAGAACAAAAAAGTTGACGATCCTTTGCGGAAAGAGATATATTCAGTGCGATCCTATGGTGTTTTTTCAAAGGACACTTACAGAAAAGACAGGAAATCGTCAAGGGGGTGGACCATGGCAATTCGAAGGGTCGATCAACTGGAGTTGGAGGACAAAAGGGTTTTCGTTCGGGTCGATTTCAATGTTCCCCAAGATGATCAAGGTCAAATCACAGATGATACTCGAATTCAGCTTTCCCTCCCAACCATTCGACGGGTGATCGAGTCCGGCGGGAAAACCATCCTGGCGTCCCACCTCGGTAGGCCCAAGGGGAAGAAGGATCCGAAATTCAGCCTGCGTCCAGTTGCCGAGAGGTTATCCCAACTCTTGGAGAAAAAAGTAGCCCTTGCCAGTGACTGTGTTGGAGAGGCTGTGGAAAAGCAGGTCCAAAGCATGAAGAGAGGCGAAGTGATTCTTCTGGAAAACCTCAGGTTTCATCCAGAAGAGGAAAAGAACGATGAGACCTTTTCAAAGGCTCTAGCCTCCTTGTGCGACGTCTACGTGAACGACGCTTTTGGCGCCGCACACCGGGCCCATGCCTCCACGGAAGGGATGACGCGCTTTGTGAAGGTGGTGGCTGCAGGCTTTCTCATGATGAAGGAGATCGAAAGCTTGGAAAAAGCGTTGGTGAATCCCCAACGGCCCTATGTCGCACTTCTAGGGGGAGCGAAAGTTTCAGACAAGATTGGAGTCATCCAGAACCTCGTGGATAGGGTGACCACACTCCTGATCGGAGGAGGCATGGCCTATACGTTCTTGAAGGCAGGAGGAGTGGATGTAGGAAAGTCACTGGTGGAAGAGGATCAACTGACATTTGCCTCGGGTCTCATGACCCACGCCAAAGAGAAGGTAAAGTTTCTTCTCCCAAGCGATCACGTCGCTGCCGAACGGATGGATGCCCAGGCCCAACGGAGGGTTGTGAGAAATGGAGAAATTCCTTCAGGCTGGGTTTGCCTGGACATCGGCCCAGATACAGTCAAAACCTTTTCTGGAGAAATAAGGGGTGCCAAGACGATCTTCTGGAATGGCCCTATGGGTGTATTTGAAATGGAACCTTTCAGCCACGGCACCGTGGCCATCGCCCAGGCTGTCGCCAGTTCATCAGCCTTCAGCATTGTGGGCGGCGGAGATTCGGTTGCCGCTGTCAATAAGGCGGAGTCGCAGAAAAGATCAGCCATATTTCGAGTGGCGGCGGGGCTTCCCTTGAATTTCTGGAGGGGAGAAAGCTCCCGGGCATTGAGGCCTTAAGGAGGGGAGACTGATGGCCAGAATACCTTTGATGGCAGGAAACTGGAAGATGAACAAGACAGTGGAGGAGGCCGTTGACCTAGTGAAGCAGTTGAAAGTCGCGATATCAGGAGTCAAAGGGGTCGAAGTCGCCGTGGCTCCAGCTTTCACAGCGTTGTATGCGGTCTCGAAGGAACTCAAGGATTCGACGGTCCGCCTCGCGGCTCAAAACATGTTCTGGGAAGAAAAGGGGGCCTTTACGGGCGAGGTGTCCCCGCTCATGCTGAAGGAGATGGGCTGCGCCTACGTGATCATAGGTCACTCTGAGAGGCGGCAGTTTTTTGGAGAGACAGACGAGACGGTGAATCGCAGAATGAAGATGGTCATCGCTCACGGGATGAAGCCGATCTTCTGCATCGGAGAGACGTTGAAGGAGAGGGAGGAGAATCGGACGTTTTCGGTGATCGAACGGCAAATCGAGGGAGGGCTCAAAGACATCAAGGAAAATGAAGCTAAGACCATGGTCATTGCGTATGAACCGGTCTGGGCCATCGGAACCGGCAAAACGGCAACCCCCCAACAAGCAGAAGAGGTTCATCGATTTATTCGCCAGAAATTGGAGAAACTCTCCTCTCGAGGAGTGGCAGAGGCTATTCGGATCCAGTACGGCGGAAGTGTGACCCCTGAAAACGTCAAAGGCCTGATGGATCAAGAGGACATTGATGGAGCCCTCGTAGGGGGAGCCAGCCTGAAATCAGACAGCTTCTCAAAGATTGTCAGATTCAGAGAAATATGATACATATAATATCTTGACCGGCAAGTGCCCCGTCCCGCCTTAGCAAGATAGGGGGGGCAAGGGGCACAATGAAAACGATACTTCCTTTCCGGGAAGCCCCAGCATGTGGCCGGGGGGCTTCAAATATTTAAGAGAAGCTCCATTCGAAACCGGGATGGAGGAAGGAGCGTTCAATTGCTTACCGCCATTACCTTGATACACGTCCTTGTTTGTATTGCTCTCGTTCTGATTGTCCTTCTCCAGGCAGGGAAGGGGGCTGAAATGGGTGCAGCCTTCGGAGGGTGCGAGTCAAACGTTATTCGGTAGTGCAGGAGCGATGGGATTTCTTACGAAGCTGACGACGATTGCTGCAGTCATCTTTATGATTACATCCCTCCTGCTGGCCTTTGCCTCCACTCGGAAGGCTTCATCTGTGGTCAGGGAAAAACCGGCTCAGTCAGCTCCAGCGCCGGTTGCACCAGGAACCGTACCAGTGCAGCCACAGGCACCCTGATCTGAGACAACGAAATAGGGCCACCCTTTGGGGAGGTTGAACCGAGGAAGATTATCGAGAGCTGAATGCCGAAGTGGTGGAATTGGTAGACACGCCATCTTGAGGGGGTGGTGGGTAATCCCCGTGGGGGTTCAAATCCCCCCTTCGGCACCAATAATTTCAATAGGTTAGCTATTAAAAACACTCTCCCCAGACTCTCCCCAGTTAGCTTTCAAGGTTGACTCGGGGATTTCTATTTCTGGCCTTAATCCCTCAATCAAAATTCGCTCTATAACCTGCGATTTTCGGTTAGATTCCCTCCCCTATATAAGTCGATAGGGGCAGGGGAGATCTCCTAAAAAAACCGCGTTTCCTCAACGGTCCCCATCAAGAAAAACGTGTCTTCAACCCTATCCTGTCCTGGGCGTCATTCATTCCCAGCCTTAATAGTCTAAGATTTTCTGGCAGATCCTATAAATTGAATCGATTTAGGATTGTGATTTGTTCTTCAGACCGAGACATTTTGGGAGCAGTATATATTGGCAAGA
>CAVOIK010000028.1:0-22217 GCA_963695895.1 uncultured delta proteobacterium | reverse complement strand
AGGTTTCTACAAATCTCAAGGAGTTCATTCACCCGTTTGTCTGGCGTCGTCGCCTGAATATCTGCCATTACCACATCGCAAGGAGCGAGCTCCCGATAGATCCTCTCCATGTCGTTTTTCAACTCTTCCACCGGCGCGTCCTGCAATTTCGTAGGCCAATACATCACCGCCCTGCGAGTCTCGGGAAACAAGGCCTTCACTTCTGCCAAATCGGACTCCATGCCCATGTCCAAATATCCAAGGTTGGGGAGCTCCTGAAATGCCCGGACATAGGGATTGACATTCCAGTTGCACGTGTGAACCCCAAAACGTTCAAAACGGAGGGCAATTCTCCTGTCGTAAGGAAAAATGAACGCTCGATACATCTGAGGTGAAATCATATTGACGACACAGTTGCTCACGCTGAACTGATTAATGGTGAAGCCGGACTCTCTCTGCCTCTTCTGAACCGTCGTCGCGAGTCGAATCATCACCTCACAGATCTTTGAGAAGACAGCGTGGACCCTTTCGGGTCGTTCAATCATATCCAGGAAAAGATCCTGTCCTCGGAGATGAAATGCATTATTGAGTACTCCCTGCCAGTTTAGGTAGCCATGGATTTTTCCCCATCTCGATTCGATCACGCCCATCTGCTTGAAAAGTTCCTCGACAAAAGGGCCCTGTAAGAGTTCCTGAATCTTAAGAGCCTCGATCTCATTTAATGAGAGTTTACTTTCAGGGTCCAATTCAGGCCAACGATCCTTGGCATAAAGGAGGCGCATCCCAAAGATCTGTGGGACGACGTAAGCGCCGTAGCAACCAGAAAGAGTTGCCAGGTCGTCTTTGTAGGAAAGGTTCCAGTAGGAGAAGGTAGGAAAGGCCCTCGCCAATTCGACTTTCATCTTCTTGAGGGTTTCGTGTCGATAGATGGGGTCTTTGTGCCATGGTGCGGAGAAATCCACTCCACACCTCTGATGGTACCAGGCAGGCTCGAAGCCGAGAGAAACCCTCAGATCTGATTCCGTGCCGTCGGCAGGTTCCCTATTCGCGGGTGCGGCGATGGGTATGTGATTCCGCAATTGCAGTAAGGTCATGATGGCAACATCTTCAGTGAGTGAATGCGTTTGAGAACGTCTTCCTTCGGTGGGTGTATTGCTCAGTCTTAGACTGACAGTCTGCCGTTCCTGTAAATCCCGTATTCTTCACTCGCGGTTCGCAAGGCCTCGACATTTTCCCTCTTTGCCCCGCGAGGGACGACACAGCCTGAACCGAGAATGTACCCTCCTTTTCTCCCAGCCTGATGGATACACTTCCTTGCCTCCTCGACGATTTCATCGGGAGTGCTATTGATGAAAGAGAGAGTATCTACTCCGCCCATTAATGCAACGGAGTCTCCCACCCTTTGTCTAATCTCTGAGGGAGTAAATCCTCCCAAAGGATCGAGAGGGCCGATGCAGTCAAGGCCCACTTCAACAAGATCCTCTACAATGGGAAGGATGTTTCCGCAAATGTGGGAATACACTTTTACGTCTGGACAATATCGGTGAAGCTCGGTGCAGACGTCCTTCATGTGAGGAAAAACAAAGGTTCGCCAATGATGCGGAGAGATGACGGACATATTGCCCACCGAGTCGTTTAACCTAAGCATTTTCAGTCCAAGGTCGATATTGAACTTGCCTTTCTCGATGGCGATGGCGACGCCCTTTTCCATAACGCGATGCACCAGCATGGGTTGTTCGATTAAATCGAGTAGGGCCTGATGCATCCCCCGGAGACTCACGTAAAACGCGAGTGTTGCCGAGCCGCAATCTCCGAGGATCGCAAGTTCATCCCCGCTCCGTTTCATCACCTCTTTTTGTCTTTGACCGCACCCGATCTCTTCATAAAAGGTCTTCCCTGGGACAACGATCTGAGCGGCCTCTTCCAGACTTCTCACAAAAGATTCTTTCGATGACCAATACTGGTAATGGGCCATGGTGTAAGGATCTTGAGGATGAAAGTCTCTCGCATCGTCTAAGTAAGTCATCAAGCCGCCGAGCATGTCTACTTCTCCAAGGTGCCCACCGTTATCATCGACCTCAAGAACCTTTCCTTCCTTTTCAATAATGCGGCGCTTTGGAAAATGGAACTGACGAACGCCATCCACATGGCACGTAACCCCTGCTTCTACGATCACCCGTAACGCAGTGAGTGGGTCTGTAATGACCTCAGTCAACCGCGTTCCTGTTATTCGGGCAGCAAGGTCAACCCATATCTTGGGCACGACAGGAACGCGATCAGGAACCTGTCCTGACATCGCCGAATAGATTCTTTTCTCTGGGGTCATCATACGAGATGTTTCGCGGGCAAGTCGGCTGGATGCCCCGCCTTCCTGCCTGTACGCAGGGGCGGGGAGGAAAGCCGACCCTGTGATGATATTTACATTACCCGGAAGCCCCAGCCGTGTGCCTGCCTGCCGGTAGGCAGGAGCGGGAAGCTTCACTCCTCTTAAGGCGCTCCTTTCAGGAAGCTTTCTTCAGCAAAGGGAATTGCCAAGGGATCTGGGTTCTTACTGTATGCTCCCTGCGCAATGCGATTTCTATTGGCTCCATAGGTTTGGTAGAAACATCACCAGACCCTCCCAATAGGTTATAAGGAACAGCACAAATATCAGCACCATGATATAGGGAAAGACCTCCCGTAATATGTCCTCAATGGACACTTTCGTCAGTCCGCTTAAGAGAAAGAGAAGCACCCCGAAGGGTGGTGTTAAGAGTCCTATCATGAGGTTCAATGTGACCACGACGCCGAAATGAACCAAGTCTATCCCCACCGATTTTACCACTGGAAGAACGATGGGTAGGAAGATCAGCATGATGGCATTGGTATCCATCAGCATTCCCAGGATAAGAAAAAGGACATTCATGATGAGTAGAACAAGAGGTTTGCTGGTGGTCCACGACAACATGAGGTCCGCGAGCTGCTGAGGAACCCTTTCCCTTGCGATAATCCAACTGAAGATTGCAGAGGTGGAAATGATAAATGTAATGAACCCACAACTGATCACGATTCTGCTGAAAATCTGGAAAATATCCCGAACCTTTAACTCCCGATAAACCACCGTCCCTAGAAACAAGGCATAGAAGGCCGCCACAGCGGCAGCTTCGGTAGGCGTAAATACTCCACTGTAGATCCCTCCTAAGAGAATGACCACCGTTAGCAGGGCAAGGATTGCTCCCTTAAAGGCATCGAGAAATTCTTTAAGGGATGCCCTCTTATCGCGGTAGAATCCTCTCTTTTTCGCTATGAAGTGGGTGATCACCATCATGGATAGGCCCATTAAGATCCCTGGGATGAACCCTCCCAGAAAGAGTTTTCCAACACTTGCCTCTGCAATGACGGCGTAAATCACCATGGGGATACTCGGTGGGATGATCGGCCCGATCGTGCTGGAGGCTGCCGAAACGGCTGTGGCATAAGATTTGGCATACCCCTGCGAAACCATCGCCTCAATTTCCATGAGACCTGCACCCGAGGCATCAGCGATGGCTGATCCGGACATCCCTGCGAAGATCATACTATCAACGATATTGACATGAGCCAACCCCCCTGGGAAGTGCCCAACAATGGTGGAGGCGAATCTGAAAATTCGCTTGGTCGTCCCGACAGTATTCATAATCTGAGCGGCCAGGATGAAAAAAGGGACGGCAAGCAACACAAAGCTGTCAGGTCCCATGACGATCTTTTGAATCACAATCCTTGGATCGATGCCTGCAAGCAAAAGGTAGATGAGGGAAGAGATCATGAGGCTGAAGACCACAGGGGTACCCAGACTGAAGAGGATGGCCAAGGAAAAAAGGAGGATGAAAAGCAGCATCTTTGTCTCTCCGCAAGACTTTTATAAGGGTTACGGAAATCAGACCATTGAAGCTGACCGCCGAGAAATAAGGGACAAGTCTAAACTACCGATCCTTGACGAGCCGGATAAATGTGTGAATAGTCATCAAAGTGATGCTGAGAGGGGCAGCGAAAAACAAGAATCCCCATGAGATGTTCAACGTCGGGGCAGATACGTTCTTCATGAATGAGAAGAAGCTCCAACTGACCGGCAAGAGATAAATCAAGGAAATAAGGATGATCCCATTGATCACCACCGTGACGTATTTCTGAACCGATTTTGGAAAACGGTCGAATAGTAAATTCATCGCGACATGTTCTTTTCTTCTTACGGCGAAGGCTGCACCGAGAAGGACAGTCCAGATAAAGCTGTACCGAGCTACCTCTTCTGTCCACGTCAATGGGGATTGCAGTACATACCTATAAAAGACCTGTAGAAGAACAGAGATGAACATGAGCAAGACGAAGCAGACCCCAAGACCCTGCTCAATGACGTCAAAAATGGTTTCAAGGACCTTCATCGGTCACCCCATCTTATCTTCTCATCCCCTGCCGAGGAATTCCGAGACCCCAGAAATTATTTGGGGGCAGGAACGGGCACTGCCCCCAAGCACCGCATTGTAGCTCAAGACCTTAAGGCCGCCATCCTATTTAACCGCCTGGATCTTCTCGATCATTCCCTCTTCCCAGAGGTTCTTGAAGCGGTCCGGAATCTGTCTGGCTCTTGCTCTGAAAGGCTCCAGATTGGGTCTAATCACAGTCATTCCGCTCTTTTGTAACTCCTCAACCAGGCTTGCCTCACCATCGAGGATCAGCTTGTCGTTGAGCTTGCCACCTTCTCTGAACGCCTCGATCACGATTTTCTGAAATTCTGGCTTCAAACTCTTCCAGGATCTCTCGTTGATCTGGGGAATGATGGAATCCACCATATGGCTTGTGAGAACGAGATATTTGGTCACCTCATAAAATTTAGAGGACTTAATCGTTGTCAAGGGATTTTCCTGTCCGTCAATGACTCCGGTCTTCAGGGCCATGTAAACCTCGCCAAATCCCATTGGCGTTGGATTAGCGCCCAGAACCCGAACAGCTTCGATGTAGGTGGGAGCGCCAGGAGCTCTTAGTTTGATGCCCTTGAACTCTTCCGGCGTTGAAGCGGGTTTGTCACGGAGCGTGGTCTGCCTTGTTCCAAGATACCAGACATCGATAATCCTCACCCCGATCTTGGCAGGGAGTTCTTTGAATAGGTCTTCGCCAATCGGACCTCTCAAAACCTTATACATGTGATCAAGGTCTCTGAAGAGGTACGCGGCGCCCAATATGCCGACCCTGGGCGAATACTGTGCCAACCAGGCAGGATTGGACATCCACATCTCTTGAGTCCCTTGGATGGTGGCTAACATCTGTTCCTGCTGGGAACCGAGCTGACCAGAGGGGAAGATCTGCATATTGACTTCGTTGTTTGTCTTCTCGGCGATGATTTTGGCCGTGAGTTCAAGGGCAGGATGATAGGGTTGAGCTGTTGCCCCGTCGTGGCCCATTCTGATGATAATGGGTGCACCATGGGCGGCAGGTAACAACCAGGTAACGAAAACAGTGAGGGTTACGAGAATGAGACAGCATCTTTTCATCTTTTGTTCCTCCTTTCTTAGCAACATACCATTGACCGATTCTCTGTACGTCTCCTTCACGGTAAGGCGTCAATCCGATTCCTTTGTTTTCTTCCGAAACCTAACCTACACCACTCTGACCACGTTGTCAATCTGAATTAACGATTGGTTTTGTTGTCTTAAACGCCGATTCACCATGGGTTCACCATTCATTTTTGACTCTGTGCGACCGTTCTGATAAACTCATAGAAAATGATCACGGGCAAGTCCTTCCCTCTAAAGAGGTAACGGTTCTCATGGCTTCGAAGCTGAAAAACGAGTTCTCCTGGTCAAAAACGAGAGACGAGGTGTTTCGAACCTGTCCTCGACAGTACTGGTTCCCTATTACGGCCATTGGAACGGCTGGCGTGAGGATGCTCCGGTAAGAACGAGGGAGATTTACGTTCTGAAAAACCTGAAGAACCGGCAGGTTTGGGCAGGCAAAATCGTCCATGAATGCATCGAGCGAACTCTCAACAATATCCGGAGAGGCATCAAGGTGCTTTCGGTGGATGAAATCGTTTCGATGACCCTGCAGAGAATGAGAACGGACTTTCGCTCCTCACGATCCAAGCACTATCTCAATTTCCCCAAAACCTGTGCCCTTTTTGAGCATGAATACGAGATAAGCGTAACGGACGAACAATGGAAAGACCTTGCCCGGGATGTGGAAACGTGTCTGAGGAATTTCTATGCCTCGGACATCTATGACGCCCTCAAATCCCACCGCAAAGACGGATGGCTCGAGGTAGAGGAATTCTCGTCTTTCCAGATCGATGAAACGAGGGTGATTGTTGCCATTGACTGCGCTATCCAGGAAGGGGACGAGGTATTCATTTACGATTGGAAAACCGGAAGAAGCCTCCACGAGGACTTATCCATTCAACTGGGTTGTTATGCCCTTTATGCGACAAGAAAATGGGACGTTCCCCTGGACCGAATCCGAATCATGGAGTTCAACCTCCTTTACAACAAGGCCTCCTCCTTTGCGGTGACCGAGGAAGACGTCGAAAATATTGCTGGGTACATGCGGGGGAGCATGAAGGACATGCAATCGCTCCTCATCGATGTTCGAAACAACATTCCGCTCGATGAAGAGCATTTCAGGAAGGTCGAAGATGAGCGAGTGAGCCTCCGGTGTAATTTCAGAAAAGTGTGCCGGGGGGAAGTCTAGTGGCAACACCTCGGTTGGAATGGCCAATGGTAAAAATCTGGATCGGAGATGAAAAGAATGCCACAGGAGGGATCACGCCGCGTAACCTTGTCAGGGCCAACGTGATCCGCCGCTGGCAAAGAATGGATTGGATCTTCTTTCTCGACCGACGGTTGTCTTTGGCCCGTGCCCCGGATAGATAACGACGTCGTCTCCCAGAGGAAAAATCTTTTCCTTGACGCTTCGAATCAGTGTTTCGTAGTCTCCTCCAGGAAGATCGGTTCTGCCGATCGATCCTGCAAAAAGCGTGTCCCCGACAAAAACCATCTTATCACTCAGTAACGAAATACCTCCGGGAGAATGACCAGGGGTGTGAAGGACCTGGAGCGAGATGTCTCCGAAAGTAATAACATCCCTCTCCTCAACGTAAACGTCAGGGGGAGGAGAATCCTCCACCTCCATTCCCCACATGGTACCGTTCGATCCTTGCTGTAGAATCATGGGCGCATCCGCTCGGTGAATCACCAGCTTGGCCCCAGTAACTTCCTTTAAACGTTTGTTATCTCCTGTGTGGTCAAAATGGCCGTGGGTATTGATAATGTACACACAACGAAGCTTGTCTTTTGCAAGGGTCATTAGGATCTTGTCCACATCGCCGCCCGGATCAATGACCGCTGCTTCTTTTGTCCTCTCACAACCCAGAACATAGCAATTGGCTTGGATGGGGCCTACCACTAACATTCGAAGTATCACGATAACCTCCCAAGTCTACGATTTGGAATTCATTGGACAATACCAAGAATTTAACTATGCCAGAGGGTTACGTCAAGTGTCTCCACCTTATTTCACGGACTAAGTTGACGCTTCGATTAAGAGAGAAGAAAATGCGGTGGGCTATCCGTCAATCGATCCGGCATCCGAGGGTTCTTAGTTTTCCCTTGGCTTTGGGTAGGTCTTTTTCTCTGACAAAGAGATGATCGGTGGAGTAGGCAGAAACAGCGAAGATAGGGATTTCTTCTTCTGCGAAGGCAGTGGAAACAGTGGCCAAGAATCCAACCAATTCAAACGGCAGAACCATCTCGAAGGTTAAAAGCTTCCAGCCTTTCTGGATTTCAATGACATCTTCTTCATCAACCTTGGTTTCGTCCATGATAACCGTGATTTCATTATGGTCAATGATGTTGGCAAACGCTTCGGGATGGGTTCTTCGCGATCGGATCATGGCAAAGCTCTGATCCCAAACATGAACGCTACCATTTTTCAAGAATGTTTCTGGATTCATAACTTAGATGTTACCTCGATTCTTGCGATTCGCAGAACTAGGAAACCCAGAAAGGGGTTTAAAGCTCTGTTCCTCCATGATCAACCTTTAGAGAAAACTAGAGCTTGTATGCGTGTTTGGCGAGACGGTACGCCATATCCAGAATCATGTCGTTTGCGTCGTCTCTATCGACGATGCCCCTAACGACCAGACTGGCAATCCAGTTGGCGCTCACACGACGCCACAGATCATGTCGGGCTGGGATGGAAGGAAAAGCCCGGGTGTCATCGTTGAATCCGGCCGTGTTGTGAATTCCCGCAGTCTCTATGATCCGGTCGAAATAACGTTTCATTCCGTTGATGCTGTCATGGAACCACCACGGGGGACCCAGCTTCACCGCCGGATAATGTCCTGCAAGAGGGGCCAGTTCTCGAGCGTAGGTTGACTCATCCAACGTAAAAAGAACCAACGTCAAGCGAGGGTCGTTGCCGTATTTGTTGAGCAGGGGCCGCATGTTTTGAGTGAATTCACATGGGCCCGGGATATCCGCACCCATGTTAGGGCCGAACCGATGATAGATCAGATCGTTGTGATCACGGAGTGCTCCTACATGAAACTGCATCACGAGGCCGTCCTCAATGCTCATCCGGGCACTCTCCATGATCATGTGGCCGCTGAAGAGCTTCGCATCCTTAGGGGTGACCTTCCCCTTGAGGGCACGCTGAAAGATGATATTGGTTTCGGAAGGCTTTAGTTCACCGGTGTAGGCGGTTTCGGCTGCGTGGTCAGTGGCCGCTGCGCCCATCTTCTTGAAGAAGACTCGACGATTCTCGAGGGCTTCGATATATCGCTTGTAGGAGCTTACAGGGATGCCACTCACTTTACTCAGTGTCTCGATGTTTTTCTTCCAGCCCGGAGTCAGGAGATTCGTGACGGCATCGGGCCGAAAGGTGGGCCGAACGTTGCCGCTCCATCCGGATTTCCGGAGGGTCTGGTGGTGAGCGAGGGTATCTGTGGCTCCATCGGTCGTACACATCACCTCAATGTTAAAGCGCTTGAACAACGTTCGAGGTCTGAATTCGGGAGATCCGAGCTTGGCCTCGATCTGATCATAGATCCCTTGGGCTGTCTTTCCGCTGAGTTTCTCCTCAATACCAAACAGGCTGATCAATTCGTGAGACAGCCATGCGCCGGTGGGAGTTCCACGGAAGAGGTAAAAGTGGTCAGCAAAAACCTGCCAGATTTTGCGATGATCGCTTTCGATCGGACCTCCGTCGATCCGAGGGACACCGAGATGCTCAAGAGGAATCCCCTGGGAGTAGAGCATGCGGAAGACATAGTGATCAGGGATGATCAACAAATCAGCAGGTGTGCCCAGGGAGGCGTTTTCATCAGCCAGAAGCCGAGGATCCACGTGCCCATGAGGACAGATCAAGGGGAGATTGGCCACCGATTGGTATAGCTCCATGGCAACCCGGCGTTGCGCTGGGTCAGGATCAAAATAGCGATCCTCAGGAAGATGCCATTTCTGATGGGATGTCATTGAGAATCCCTCCTTAAAGGGTCACGGCAAGTGAAGTTACACGCCCTAAAGGGCGTGGCTTCCCGGTAGGGTACTTTCCTTATTATATTGTGCCCCTTAACCTCGCCCTCAAGAGCGGAGTTAAGGGGCACTTGCCGGCCGGCTGGATGCCCCGCCTTGCCTGTCCCGTCTTAACGAGATGGGCAGGGGGCTTCACTGCGGAGGCTGTGAAGCGATAGGACGACCCTTCACAAAAGTCTGAAATTGTCAATTAATTTAATGCGTTTGTATTAGTCTCCAATGACTTTTCTGGAGATCTCAAAAATCACCCTTGTTTCTGGGTCAGGGCACTGTAGCGTATAGACGTCGTCTCTGCCGAAGTCTTTTGGGTCTTTGGCTTTGCCCATCATGAACAAGGAGTACTGGATGGCCCCTAAAGCCACAGTACATAAACTATCTGTTTCTTTCAAGTTAACCATCGTCCCCTCGATGACAAATTTGTCTCCCTGTTTCACGTAAGGGCATTTGCTGTCTTTCGCCGTGGCGATCACTTTGTACTTAGCCATGCTCATTTTCCTCCATTCTTTAGTACTTCATTCTGAAGACACTATAACACAAATTTCCTTTTACGGGTCTACGAATTTCCAGATCACGGACCGTTTCAAGAAGCATTACGATCAGAAGAACCAAGAAACCAGTTTCTGAAACGCGATGGCCAATGGCGAGGGCTGCGCAGCCTGCGCCAGGCGGTTTGAGTCAAGGCCAATTGGTGTTTACCAAGGTCCATCTCTCCGTAAACGACCTCGTTGAAGGACTCGACAATCAATTCAATGTCCCTCGTCAAGATGGGAAACCGATGCTTCAGGCGCAAACCGTACTCTTTGGGCGTCTCGCTTAGAGAATGAGCCAAGCCACTGTGTCGTCCCCAGATCAGGAGAGCGATATACAGTTGGATCACCCCTCTATGGCCTTTGAATCTTCGGAGCAACCAGCCCCAGCAGGAATAGAGAAATCGTCTGAGCCTTTCAACCCAAAGCCTGATGAGATACCACGGACTTTGTCCTTCCTGGCCTGACGGGAGTTTTCGAAAAGAGCCACCGGAATAACAAGAACACGGTCACGCCGACGATCATCAGCAAGACGATTCCCAGGAGGGCCCACATGCCATAGGCTAAGATTTTTCCAAGGAGTTCCATCCACTCGCTGCTTTTTGTCTGGGAGGTCAGGTCTGGAGGCACGATCTCCTTTTGGGGTTGGGGCCTTTCAGGTTGAGGGACTGGTAGCCGAAAATGAACAGCAAAACCTTCAATAGCACGTAGCCAACGGGGCCGGCGGCAATCTTGAGGATGTCATATCCCTTCTCGGCAACCAGCGTTAAGTAGGGCAGACAGAACAGAACCAGGCCTGTACCGACCAACAGGACGACTGTCGTAAAACTCAATATTACCCCGATGCCCTGGTAGCCAGGAAGAAAGTCCTTTGGAATATCGCCCCGGTTCCGAGCCAGCCCAATAGCAAGCAGGCCGAATATCAAGAATGAAAAGACTAAAAATTCGGACGTGGGATCCTTTATTTCAAAACTTCCCCTTGTCCGCAGCAGGAATTTTGTCAGGAAGAGAAGAAAGAAAGCAAAAAGGCCCCGGTCAAAACGGGAGCAAATAGTCGAATAATCCGTTGCCCTCTTAGCGAGGCCAGTGCCTCCGTGCCAAAACCCATAGGTCCAAAGTACGAGAAGAAAAACGACGAACCAGCCGATGACACCCGTCGGGTTCTCGTAGTTTCTTGTAAACCAGGTTTGACTTAAGAAAGAGTCCGACCAAGCATTGAATACCTTGACCATTACCCAAAGAGCTGGAATAAAGCCAAGGGCCTGTATCCCCAGAATGGTTATCACCCGCCATCCTCTTCCCTGAGTAAAACGGGTTAGGACCGCAGCAAGAACAAAGGAAGCTACCGCCTCCGGGAATGGGAACGTGTGATTGAAAACGGCAAGCGTAAGAAAATTGGCGCAGGCATAGAGGGTGCTCAATTCCATCCCCGTAGAGGCCAAGAAAAGAAATGTCTTACCTCGTCCCTTCATGCCCTTCCTCTCTGCTCCGAATCTCATCGAGAGGATAGATGTCATGTCGAAAATCAAATCTGTCTCTCTCGGGTAACACAGGACGTTGGCAGACAAAAAACATTGCTGGAATTCTGCGCTGGTGAAGGTAACTCTTTATAGAGTGGACAGTCTCATCCTCTTCACAGGAGAAATGGATACAGCTTGCTCCCCATGAAAACGTCAGCCTATGACGCAACACATCTATGATATCTCCATCGTGTTTCATTTGAAGCCTAGCGAGGAGTTCTAAAATCGCAGGCATTTGCTGGTCATTTCTTGCGACGGGTACGATGGCAGGACCTCCTCCTACGAGGCACCCGTTTGCTATCAGCCCTAATGCGTGCCCCTGCTGGTCTAGCCGCACCGCCAAAGAGGCTACGACTTCGAGGGCACGTTCGAAGTCCTCTTCAGCTTGGTGTCGGGCGAATGAACCTACATCGACGACGAGAAGAATCTTTTCTTGGTGTGTAGACTCGAAGACTTTTTCCTGAAGTCGATTGTGGCGGGCACTCGCTTTCCAGTGGATATATTTCGCCGGTTGCCCATGCTGATAATCTCTTGTCCCTAAGATGTAGACCGGATCCTGAACGGGGTTTTTCGCCTTGGGAACACCGAAGAAATCAAGCCGTGGCAAAGGGAAGGATCTGAGCGAGACGAGTCTTGGGTAAACAATGATGGAGTGAGGCTCTTCAGCCTTCTTTTGTCTGGAGAAAAAAGCGAAAAGATCACCCGCTTGGAGATAAAGGGGACCCACCTGGTACACCCCTCTTCGGTCCGCGATAAAATCCCAATCGAAGTGTATCCTCTGATACCACAAGAGGCTGCTTTCCTTCGTTAATGCAGTTTCCCCGGAGGATGGCGGGAAAAGACCCTTGGCAGGGATGTCCATTTGAAGCCAAATCGGAAGGAGTTTGGCGTTTTCTACGGTTACCTTCAGGGTGAGCTTTTCGCCCGGGAAAACTTTGAGCTTGTCGATCCTTGAATGGTGTTGGAGTCCCACAAGACTTATTTGGGCCCAGAGCCTTGCACCGACCATCACTCCTAGGACAAGCAGTGTCAGAACAATGAGATCCCGTTGACCATTGAGTAGTGCAATGAGGAGGAGGGCCCCGACGAAGAATTGCATCAGGGGGATAACGAAAAAAGAGGGTACTCCGGTCTCCTGTGTTTGCATCTTGATCCCTTATTCAGTAGGGGCAGGCACCGGTATTTGACGGATGATCTCATCCAGGAAGTGCTCTTGGTTTTCTCCTCGAAGTCGTTCCTCTTCCCTCAGGATCAATCGGTGAGCAAGGACAGGCACTGCCAGATGCTTGATGTCATCGGGCAGCACATATTCCCGCCCTCGAAGCGCAGCCAGTGCTTGACCGGTACGCATTAAACCGAGAGAGCCTCGGGGGCTCGCTCCAAGACGTAAGGAGGGAGCGTTGCGGGTCGCTCTCACAATGTTTGTAATGTATTCCTTCACTGGAGACGAAATACGGATTCTCCTTCGTGCATGCTGTAACTCAACAATCTGTTCGGGGTGTGCCACCGCCTCCAGTGTGAGCAAAGGATCTTCCGACTGAAATCGTTCCAGGATGGCGATCTCTTCATCCTTCTCAGGATATCCCAAACGCACTCTCAGGAGAAATCGGTCTAACTGTGCTTCGGGCAGAGGAAACGTTCCCTCCAGCTCAATGGGGTTCTGGGTGGCCATCACAAGAAACGGGTGAGGGAGAGGATACGTTTTCCCATCCACAGTGACCTGGCGTTCTTCCATGCTTTCCAGAAGGCTCGATTGGGTTCGAGGGATCGTACGATTAATCTCATCGGCAAGGAGAATGTTGGTCATGACGGGTCCGGTTTGAAAGGTAAACTGTCCTGTCTGCTGGTTATAAACATTAAAGCCGGTGATATCCGCAGGCAACAAGTCAGGCGTGAATTGAATTCTTCTGAAGAACCCTCCTATGCTCCTAGCCAGACACTTGGCGATCAAAGTCTTTCCCAGCCCGGGGATATCATCAATCAAGACATGACCGTCCGCGAGAAGTGTCACCAAGAGGAGTTCGATGGACTGCTCTTTCCCCACAATGACATGAGAGATATTTTCAACAATCCTCTTACAGAGACTGAAATCCATGATTTCTCCTGAACGAGAGGTTCACGGGCAGTCGCTGGATGCCCCGCCTTGCCTGCCTGCGGTAGGCGGGCGGGAAGCTTCACTCAACCCCAATGTAGGTAGCACAGAAGGGATTGGAACGTCAAGGCGTTGAGAATAGAGGGGATCGTCCTTAAAGACTTCGATCTGCAAGGGTAGCGGGTGGAGAAGACGGAACAATTGTTCCTCAAGAATCCATCACGGAAGAAGGACTTTGATGATCATGACTATAATTCCGCGGATGAAGCCGATGAAGTCGTCCAACCATCCAAGGTAGAGTAACGCGATGAGGATAAAGAATCCATAAGGCTCAATGCGGGCAAGAAAGTATTGAGTGTTTCTCGAAGCGAATCCCATCAGGATTTTGGAGCCATCCAAGGGAGGAATGGGAATGAGATTGAGTGCCGCCAGTGTAATATTGATGTAGGCGGTGTAGTTGGCAATCAGAGCTACCGTTCTGGCGGATGTAATATCCAGAAGCCTGTAAACAAGCAAAGCTCCAAAAGCAAGGAGGATATTGGCAAGGATTCCGGCTGAAGAGACAAAGATGAGCCCCTTTCTTCGGTCCGCAATGTTGTTCATATTGATGGGAACGGGCTTAGCCCACCCAAACCCCACGAGAAAAAGCATTAGGGTTCCGATGGGGTCGAGGTGCTTGAACGGATTGAGGCTCAACCTGCCCAACAATTTGGCTGTAGGGTCGCCCATCCGGTTGGCAACCCACCCATGAGCCACTTCGTGAATGACCACGGAATACAAAAGTGGAATGATAAGGAGAACAAAAGCGATTGGATCGTTGATGAAAAGTCTGAGAAGTCCCATGGATGTCAGTTATACCTCACCCAATCGATGTCAATCTTGAATTGCTTGAAAATCAAAACATAACATCAATAGCACAAAGCGTAAAAATAGTAAAACTGGACTTCCTCAGAACTGGAGCTTCCGGGACTTCCAGAAAAGTACAAATTGGCCGGAGCGTGCCCCGTCCCGCCTTAGCGGGATAGGCGGAAGTGAAGGCAGGTTTTCTATTCCTGCCCCGGGCTTCCTTTGACCAGAACTGCACTAGCGATCAGAACCGCGGTTCCTCCAGGCACAGGTCAATCGGATCACTGTAATTGAGGGTCTCGCTTCGAGAAAGGGTGCCCGAGGCGATATCGATGACGGTCCGGTAGAGGCGTTCCCCCGCCTGCTCCGGATCCTCACCGCTTTCGATGACGCTGCCGGAGTAGTAATCCATGTTGTCCTTGGCCATGGCGTAGGTCTTGGGGTTGGCCGTGCACCAGAGAAAGGGTGCTACAACCGTTGGACAACCCTCAAGGAGATCCCGACCCGCGAGGCCTCCCCCCCCGATCTGGAAGAGGACGAGGTTGGCACCCGCTGCGGCATATCCGGCGAAAATGGAAAAGGACCCCATCCAGTTGTCCACGAAATAGAGTCCTTTGCCTTTCGGTCTTTGAGCGTACTGCAAGACCCCTTGAATCGGCGCCGTTCCCGCCTTGTGAATCGCTCCCAGGCTCTTTTCTTCCAGGGAGCTGAGTCCCCCCTTGATATTGGCCGGAATGGGGTTTATGGTCCGGATGTCTAGACCCGTAGATTTGGCCAGCCCCTCTCGGTAGGCGACGGCATCCAGGATCGCCTTGGCCACATCCGGAGTCACGGCGCGGTTGGTCAGAGCGTGCTCCGCCCCGATAATCTCAGTGGTCTCGCCGAAGAAGGCCGTACCTCCGGCCTTTACGACCTTGTCGAAGAGATAACCCACTGCCGGGTTGCCGGCAATACCAGAAGTGGTGTCGGAATACCCGCACTTGACCCCCAGGCAAAGATGCTCGTCTCCGACTTCCACCCTCCGGAGCTTCGAAGCCTCGACCGTCATCAACCGGGCCAATTGAATCCCTTTGGCGATGGCCGCGTATACGCCACCGTCCTTGGCTGGGTCAATGATTTCCACTCGCTTGCCGCTGGCCCGGATTTCGTCTGCCAGGCGTTCCGCGGTGAGTTCCGCGTATTGCACGCCCGGACTGGCGGCGTGGATGATCACGGAGGCGACATTGGGGTTCCGGCCGAGCCCGATCATAACACGGGCGATCCGTTCCCGGTCATTGCCGGTGCGGCCCGAGCCGTGATCCACGGTGGTGATCATCCGCGTTCCGGCAACGAAGTCGCAGATTGCCTTGGCGATAAGGCCCTGGGGGATCACCAGGACGTAATTCCGCGTTCCGACGGATCCATCGGGTCGCACGTAACCGAAGAAACTCATCCTTTTACCCTCCCTACCAGGTCTCCCCGCGCGCGGGTGCCTTCAAGGTTGTGAACGTGAACGAGTGCACCTCTGGCGATCGGCCGACTGGCTTTGCCGATGGTATCCCCGTATTTTAAGATGATCGCTCCCTGCGAAATCTCCTCCAGGGCGATTTTGAAACCGAAGGGAATGGCCTCTATTGCATGTACGGTGCGAACCTCCCTGCCCTGGGGGATCCGGACCTCGTCCCCGGGCAGGACTTCCTCAATGGTCGTTGCCACATTATCCTTCGGGTGCATGATCAGGGCGCGCTTTGTAGGCATAAGTTCATTCTCCTTGAATCCTCAATGAAACGGAAAAAGCCTTGAGGGTTTTTTTCCTTTCGTGTTGGCCCGCAGATAGAGTAGGGCAGATAGCGGATCGGTCAGGTCTTGAAATATCACTTCTTGCTTACCATTGCCTTCGCTGTCAGCCTGTTAACGGTAGTATAATAAATTTCCAAATATTGCACAATTTCTTTCAGCGAATATCCGTGGCTCACAGCATAGATTGGGTACGCGGTCAGGCATTGGGTCAGGCTTGCCCGTGAACATATTCTCAATCTCCCATTGAAAACTTGAAATCAGTGATCACATCATTGTCTCAACAAGCCGTCTCGGCTCATTCAGCCACGTCTCTGAAAAATGATTAACAGTTAGAGACAAAAAAAGTCATTTTTCCATCTTCACATGGTTTTAGTCTTAATATAAACTCAATGAAATCAAATGGTTAATATCATTTACTTGGTTTGGCACCAAAATTGCTGAATAGTAATCCAGATTCAATAAACAGAAATTGCCGATAAAGCCAAACCCTGAGTAATCAGGGGACGGAAAGCCACGGGTCCCAATGCCTGGGATAGCCGGGTTGCCGAAGCAAAAGAAATTTTGCGGGCCCGTGGTGCACACTCACTACGGGCTTTTTGTTTGGAGGAGGAAAGGAAAATGAGAACATGTTCAGTGGGAATGATGGCGATCACATTCGTTTTAGGAGTGGGGATAGTATCCTTATTGTTTGTCGTGGGAAAGATGGTTGTGGATATGGCGCAAAATGCCTGTCGGAAACAGCACGAAGGGCTCTTAGTGTTGGCTGAGAATTGAAAGGGATAGAAAGGAATGATCGAAACAGCAAGTGAGTCTTCTGAAATCTTGCTTACTGTTTTGGAAGATACCTTGTGGGGACCGTGCCGCTCCAGGTCCATTGAATGGAACCATCACTAGCCACCGTAGGTAGCAGTGATAGAGTTTGTCCATCGACTGATCCGTCAATATTCACCAGTGTAGCTTCGATCTCCCCATTTGCCTGCGATATCCGAGCAGCACTAATTCTTTCTACGCTCGAGAGACCCACTCCCAGTGTAGTCTGAATGGCCGCGAGGTCCGGGCAGCTGGGCCAAGCGCTCGCTCCACCGCTAACTGTTAATTCCTGGGCGTAATTGTTCAAGGCCGTTGCGATATACCTCACGCCATTAACAGCCTCAGCCATCTTCGCATGGACTGTATAGCCCTTATAGGCCGGAATGGCAATCGCGGCCAGAATGCCGATGATGGCAATGACGGCCAGAAGCTCTATCAATGTAAAACCCTTTTCCCGGTTCTTTCTGAACATGATGCAACCTCTCATGCTTCTCTTTACTGAACTTTAGTAGAGTTTTCATAGATATCTAAGCATATTTTGTGCCAAGTGCCACTGGAAATGGTATACAGAAACGGTATTAACAATTTGATATCGTTAGTGTTTAATCAACTTTGGCAAGAGCTACAGAGAAGCCGGAAAAAACAATTTTTTGTCACTAAGTTACCAATTTTTGTAAACTTTTTGCCCAGTCGGCCATAATGAAGATCTATTTCTTGGATTGGGCATTCTGGGTCCGGCTAAGGTATGCCGGCCGAGATGGTTACAATGAGCTGATATCCCAAGCCATGGCATGAAACCACGCTCGTCTGCTGCTCTGAACCGGTTTCACGATGTCTTCTACAGGCAGATAGGGTCACCCTCTATTGACCAACATTCATTCTACAAGAAATCTCCTTAAGAACAGACCTAATTCCAAGTAGAAATGAAAAAGCATTTATGGTATAGAGGTACGTCCGGGAGTGAAACAATGACGCCGATTTTACCCAATCTATACAAAATTGAGATTCCTCTTCCGAAGAATCCTCTGAAAGCCCTGAACGCCTATGCAATCAAGAGCCCAGAGCGAAATTTGATTATTGATACAGGGTGGAATCAACAAGAATGTATGGATGCTATGCAGGCAGGGCTGAGGGAACTTGAAATCGATTTAGAGAAGACAGATTTTTTTATTACGCATTTCCATACCGATCATCTCGGACTCGTTTCAAACCTTGTCACAGAGTCGTCGAGGATATACTTCAATCGCCCAGATGGCGATTGGATTAAATCTGGCATCCCCGTAGATGATCTTATAGACTTTGCACGTGTGAACGGTTTTCCGGAAAAAGAGCTTCAGAAGGTCATTCACACCCATCCCGGTCTTAAGTTTAGATCAACAGGACCATTGAGTTTCCATATTCTGAAAGAGGGCGACATCCTGCGTGTCTCAGACTTTGAATTCGAATGTATTGAAACGCCGGGTCATTCAAAGGGCCATATGTGTCTCTACGAACCGAACCGGAAGATCCTTGTGGCTGGAGATCATATTCTTGATGACATAACGCCCACCATCACATTGTGGTCTGATGAATGGAATCCCTTAAAGGAATATCTGGCAAGCCTGGACAAGGTCAGTCAGCTCGATATTGAACTGGTATTGCCGGGCCATAGGGAAGTCTTCAGGAACCCCAAAGAGAGAATTCAGGAATTGAAGGATCATCACCAAAGGAGGCTTGATGAGATCATTTCCATCTTGGAAAAGGGCGGGAAGAGTGCTTTCCAGGTGGCGTCCCAGATGACCTGGGATATTGTGTATGATTCTTGGGATCTATTTCCTGTTCCACAAAAATGGTTTGCCACCGGGGAGGCGATTTCGCATCTGAAATACCTTGAAGAGGAGGGGGTCATTCAAAAGGAGACAAGAAAGCAAACGAGAATATATTCGCTAAGCAGGAATTCCTAAATTCTATAGATCTGATCCTTTTGTTCTCAGTGCCAATCTTTCTGCCCGATCGTCTGCCCTATTGACTTCTTAAGAGGAACAAATTATAAGATGGTTCATCCTTCTAAGAGGTAACTACGCATGAGGGGAAGAAAAGAGCAGGCCAGTTTCTTTTATTTCGGTTTTTTTAGCTTTAAATACAGGTCTGCTCTCCTCTTCCGGAGCATTTAGATAAACCAAAAGAGGACATGGGCAGATCGTAGCGACTGCCCATGGATCTTGGAAAAGCGAGGCCATGGGTCAACAGAACCCATGGCCTTTATTTTTTGGGGGAGGATATAGGCGAAGATGCTCACAGAACAGATTGCCGAGATCAGAAAACGGATCGAAAGGACCGGCATGGGTCTGAAGGACGCTCTATCCGTCATCGACATGACCTTCCAGGACCAGGTCGCACGGCTTAAGACTCCTTCTCCCTATGAACCGTTCACGGATCTTAACAAGTTAATCGACCTTACTGTTCATGGAGCTAAGATTCGAGCGCTTCAAGCCAAAGGACAACCGTCAGCCTTTCCACACCTTGGAGATCCGTACGGAAGAAGGAGAGGGCATCGGTTACCTCAACATGATGTATCGGAAAAAGTTCATCCCATGCTACTACCTCGTCTACGTGGAGGTTATGCCTTCCTTTCGGGGTTTAGGGTTGGGAGATAGAATCCTCAATGCTTTCATGGAATTTGTAAGGGATAAGAAGGCCGTAGGCCTTCTCGATAACATCATTCCTCCTGGGGAAGTAACCTTCGAGATCTACAGTAAGCTCGGCTGGAGGAACATCAAGGATCATATCGGTAATGGCGTAGCCGATGGATGGGGGAACTATATGGTCTTTGTCCCAGACTCCATTCAGGCTCATGACCTCAAAGATAAGCTGGTCAAATTTCTCTTCGATCTCAGCAAGAAGAGGCCTGTCATCGACATGCACGACAACGAGGACATGGTTAAGAGGACGATCGAAGAATTTCGTTCGGTCTATCGGGCCTTGGAGGAACTCTTCGATGCAGAGATTTCATCAGGGGCTTCAAATCCTCTCATGCGATTTATGTTTACCCGGTTGACAACGAAATTGATCGGATTCCGTCGACGCATTGCAACATTGATTGGCTACACAGGCGGTGAATCCCTTGAGCAGATATCCTTCTCCGATCGGATCAAGGAGCTTTCCATTCAGCCGTATTCCTTGTGGGACGTGGAAAAGGATCATGTTGGAATATGGGGAGATAAGGAGCTCTTGCGAACTCTGCCCGGCAAGCTGAAGGAGGAGCCAACCCTTTTTATAGAAGGCCTTCCCACTTATAAAAGACCCTATCTCCATGAGTGGATGGAGAAAATGAGGACCCGTCCATCCCAATCACTAAAAATATCCGACCTCCTTGATCTTGGCTTTGATCCCACGAGGTTGAGAGAATTTCATCATGAAGGAGTCGACTACATCTTCGAAAGGATATCTCCCCATTTCTTTGCCTCCCTCGTAAAGAAGAGAAGGTTCCTGAGGAACATCGGAAATTGTGTATCAGGGGTGCAATTTGCGGGGGCAATCCTTCGAACCAATCCTCCGCTTCTCATTTTCCGGGACAGGGGAAACATTTACGCCTTGCGAAAGAAGGTGGAGGGTATCCATTCACAGGAGGCCTTGGATCAACTCAGGACGTCTCCATACCTCAAAGAGATGAATCGTGCCGTGGGGATCGACCGGGCTATGGTCAGGACAATCAATGATATCAATGACTGGTTGGAGGCGAGATTCAAGTCCCGGTTCCGGCAGGAAATTGAAGATCTCACTTACTTTTTCCCCTGGGATATTGAAAGAAACATTCCCCGGGTTCACGTGGATATTTCAGGCGTTTCACTGGAGACGATATGGATCGCTTAAAGAGAGTCTTGAGCCGATCTCAGAAAAGTCCGACAAATCATTGGAGGAGGTATTGAAATGACGGCAGGACCATTGGATGGAGTTAGGGTTGTCGAGATAACGATGTTTCAGCAGGGGCCTGTGGCTGGAATGAGGTTGGGAGATCTGGGTGCAGATGTCATCAAGATTGAAGCCAAGACCGGAGACCCGGGAAGAGGGTTTATGAAGATTATTGGCGCCATGGCCGGGTTAAAGGGTCGGAATTACTACTTTGAGCATAATAACCGGAACAAGAGAAGCATCGTGTTAGATCTTAAGAGCAAGAAAGGGATGGAGATATTTCTCAAACTGATCGATACCGCGGATGTATTCCTTAATAATATGAGCATTGAGGCGCCCATCAAATTGGGCATTGGGCCCGATATCTTGCTGGCCCGGAACCCCCGGCTCATTTATGCTCAAGCGTCGGGTTGGGGAAGAAAGGGACCTGATGCGAATGAGCTTTCATTTGACTATACGGGAATAGCCCGCACCGGGATGATGATGTCCTGTGGTGAACGAGGGACTCCTCCGACCCAAATCCTGCCGGGGATCGGCGACGAGATAGGCGGGCTTATGTGTGCCTGGGGAGTGACTGCTGCCCTCTATGCCCGGGAGAAAACAGGGAAAGGGCAGGTGGTCGACACTTCCTTGATGGGTAGCCTGATTGCCATGCTTGGATTCATTATGGCGGCCCCGGCAATACTGGGTCAACAATTTCCCAGGGAAATCAGGGCAGAGGCTGGCAACCCTTTGTACAATCATTATCGATGTAAGGATGACAAATGGATTGCCATTGCCCACCTCGACCCGGATCGATATTGGCCGAAAATCTGTAAGGCCTTGGGCATAGAGAATCTACAGAATGACCCGAGGTTCAACAGTATTGAGGCCAGAGGGCGAAATGCCAAGGAATTGGTTGCCATTCTGGATCAAAGGTTTGTCACCAAAACCAGAGACGAGTGGATTCAGATTCTCAAGAAGGAGGGATGTATCTTTACCCCGATCCAAACGCCCTTAGAAGTATCCAACGACCTACAAGCCATCGCCAACAACTATTTCATAAACGTCCAGCATCCGGAGTGGGGCAGGACAAAGATGGTAGGCTTTCCGTGGGACTTCAGCGAAACTCCGGCATCATGGCGGCGCGAAGCCCCGGCATTTGGACAGCACACTGAGGAAATCCTTTCAGAGCTGGGCTATAACAGCGCTGATATCGCCAACCTCAAGGAGGAAGGGGTGATCCAATAAGGGA
>CAVOIK010000027.1:2500-28554 GCA_963695895.1 uncultured delta proteobacterium | reverse complement strand
CCCATATTTTTTTCTTGACAACATATTCTGAAAGATGTTAACGTTAACGCACACTTGGCCATTATGCTGTTTAATATATTGAAACTATTAGTATTTTATCTGCATTGATATTTCTTATCGATTGTGTTAACGTTAACGCATAACCCATGAAAAAAAAGGTTACCATTAAAGATATCGCCAGGATGGCAAATGTTTCTCACACCACAGTGTCCAGGGCACTCAATGATAAATTTCGCATAAGTAGCGAAACAAAGAAGCGAATTCTTGATATTGCCAGGGATCTTGACTACAGGCCGGATTTCATCGCCAGAAGCCTGGTGAACAGACGAACCAAGACCCTGGGGCTTGTGATCACCACGATTGTCAATCCTTTTTATACTGAGTTGGCTCAAGGGATCGAAGCGACAGCCAACGATCTGGGATACAGCATCATCCTCTGCTCTACCCATTCTGATCTTCAGACTGAAAAACATTTCATCGAAATGCTTCGAAGCAAGGGAGTGGATGGGATCATCTTTACTTCTGCCCACATCAATGATCCGAACATCGTCGCACTGGCAGAAGAAGGATTTCCGATCGTTCTGGTGAATCGGAGAACGTACCTTTCCGATCGTGAAGAGAAAGAGTGGATTATGTGGGTATTGACAACATTCGGGGAGGATATCTGGCTGTTGAGCATCTGATCAGACTCGGCCATGAGCGAATTGGGGTGATTGGCGGGTCTTACGAATCCTCTGTTGGGTATGAGCGTCTGGAAGGGGGCAAGAAGGCTCTCGAGGCTTATGGACTGGAAAAGAAGAACGAGTATTTTCTAAATGGAGACTTCTTGAAGGGGTCCGGATATGAAGGAGGCAAGAGTTTCCTCGCAATGATTCATCCCCCAACCGCCATCTTTGCTACAAACGATTACATGGCCCTCGGTGTTTATGAAGCGATCGTCAATGAAGGGGTGAAGATCCCGGAGGAGATGTCCCTCGTCGGGTTTAACGACATCGAGTTTGCCGCCATCAAAGGCATTGAGCTAACGACGATTGGTCAGAAAAAATATGAGATGGGTGCAACGGCGGTCAAGATGCTCGTCGAGAGAATTGAAGGAAAAAAGGTGGAATCTTCAAGAGAGGTCATTCTGGAGCCTGAATTGATCATTCGAAAGAGCTGCGGATTCCATTTGAAAGGATATCAAAGGCCGGGTTTGGATAGGGGGCCAAGTTGGGTTCCGGGGAGCTACCCCCTTCGGTGAACGAAGGGGGACAGGCATCGAAGTCATCTTTCAGTAAATGATGACGACCCGTCCCCCGCGGTCTACGTCCATTCTACCTCCCTTAATTGGGGGATTTGGTTTCAAGGAAAAAGGAGGGCGTATGGCAAGGAAAAAGATCTCCATTATCGGAGCAGGTTTCGTCGGTGCGACGGCAGCCCACTGGGCTGCTGAAAAAGAATTGGGTGACATCGTCTTGGTAGATATCCTGGAAGGGATTCCTCAGGGAAAGGCACTGGATCTGTTCGAGGCAAGCCCCATTGAGGGCTTTGATGCAAGAGTGGTTGGAACCAATGGATACGAGGAGACAAAAGATTCGGACATTGTGGTCATTACGTCTGGCGTTCCACGAAAGCCGGGCATGAGCCGGGAAGATCTGCTGGAGACGAATAAGAAGATCATCGAATCCGTCGTGGCTCAAGTCATTCGATGGTCTCCGAAGGCGATTCTCATCATGGTAGCGAATCCTTTGGATACCATGACCTATTTGGCCCTGAAGAGAAGCGGATTTCCCAAGGAGAGGGTCCTGGGGATGGCGGGAATCCTTGACACGGCAAGATACAAAGCCTTCATCGCCATGGAGCTGGGTGTTTCGGTCGAAGACATTCAAGCTCTTCTCCTGGGAGGTCACGGGGACGAAATGGTTCCCCTTCCGCGATACACCACCGTGAGTGGAATCCCACTTGCCCATCTTCTTCCGAAGGAGAAAATTGATCGGCTAGTCGATCGCGCCCGCAAGGGCGGGGCGGAGATCGTCAATCTGCTCAAAACAGGAAGTGCCTTTTATGCCCCCTCTGCGGCAGCGATCCAGATGGTCGAAGCGATCTTGAAGGATAAGAAGAGGATCCTTCCTTGCTGCGTTTATCTAAACGGTGAGTATGGATTGAGAGACCTGTGCTTCGGCGTTCCCGTTAAACTGGGAGCAAATGGGGTTGAGTCGATCATTGAACTTGAACTGACCGAGGCTGAAAAAGCTCTCGTGGCAAAGTCAGCGGAGAGTGTGAAGAAGACGATTCTGGAACTAAAGCTTTGATGGAGATAGTTCGGAGTTCAGAGCTCGGAGTTCGGAGATCAAGATAAATAGAAAGAAGAGACACGAACACGCCTGCGTGCCGAAACGCGTCTTGCATGAAGCGTTTCAGCGGAAACCGGCACTTCGGCGTGCAGGCACGGAGAAGGGGGGTGAGGTAACCCATGCGTGAGATCGACGTGAGGCTAATCACCGAACAGGTGCGAGACCTCTGCATCCAGGCGAATATTGACTTGGGTGAGGACGTGCTCCAGGCCTTCGATCGGGCGATTGAAAAAGAAGAATCTCCGGTGGCGGTGGACATTCTGAAAGAGCTGAAGGAGAATGCTCGAATCGCGAAAGAAGAGAAAGTTCCCATCTGCCAAGATACCGGGTTCGCGGTGGTGTTTGTCGAGCTGGGGCAGGACGTTCATCTCGTGGGGGGGAGCCTATCAGAGGCTATTCACGAGGGCGTCCGCCGCGGTTACCGAGAGGGCTACCTCCGAAAGTCGATCTGTCATCCGTTCACTCGGACGAATACCGGCGACAATACGCCTGCCGTGATTCATACCGAGATGGTCCCTGGAGATAGGATCAAAATCACGTTGGCTCCGAAGGGGGCAGGCAGTGAGAATATGAGTCGCGTTGTCATGCTCACGCCCTCTGAAGGGGTCGAAGGAATAAAACGGTTCGTGATTCAGAGGGTGAAGGAAGCGGGATCCAATCCCTGCCCTCCAACCATTGTCGGGGTCGGAATTGGTGGAACGATGGAGCAGGCCGCCCTCCTTGCAAAGAAGAGTTTGCTGAGACCTCTGGGGAGCAAGAATCCGAGCCCAGAACTGGATCAGTTGGAGTCAGAGATGCTTGCGGGGATCAATCAACTGGGGATCGGACCGCAGGGGTTGGGAGGTCGAACGACGTCGCTGGCCGTTCATGTCTTGATGATGCCATGCCATATTGCGAGTCTGCCTCTGGCTGTGAACATTCAGTGCCACGTGCAACGACATAAGGAGACTGTGATTTGAGGACTGAGGTGCAAGGACTGAGGGCCGAGTCAAGAACTCTTTTTTGCTCAGTCCTCATCACTCATCCCTCAGCCCTGTGGAGGAACCCATGGGTGAACCGATTCGATTGAAGACGCCGCTGAGCGATCGGGATGTTGAGAAATTGAGAATCGGCGACCGCGTCCTGATCAGCGGGGTTATTTATACGGGAAGAGATGCAGCCCACAAACGGCTCTTCGATCTCGTGACACAAGGGAAAGATCTTCCCTTTGACATTCGCGGTCAGATGATCTATTACGTGGGTCCTACTCCTGCCAAACCAGGCCAGATCTTTGGTTCAGCCGGGCCTACAACCAGCTACCGTATGGACGCCTATGCTCCGTCCTTAATCGAACAGGGACTCAAGGGAATGATTGGCAAAGGGATGCGATCGGATGCAGTGAAAGAAGCCATGAAGAAACATAAAGCGGTCTATTTTGCTGCCACCGGAGGTGCAGGGGCGCTGTTGGCCAAGAAGGTCAAAAAGGCCACCGTGATTGCCTACGAAGACTTGGGAACAGAAGCCATCCGAAGACTCGAGGTCGAAGATTTCCCTGCCATCGTGGTCAATGACATTCAAGGGAACGATCTCTACGTCGAGGGTCAGAAGAAATACCGAAGGGATTAGATCATGGGCGAGGTAAAACCTGGGTCCTTGAAAGCATGGCTACTGCTTCCCCGTTTCCATTTCATTCCCCTGACGGTCATTTTGGTTTCTTTGGGAACGGCGATAGCGGCCTATGAAGGTTTTTTTGACCTGGGTTATTTTGTTCTTGCCATGATCGGATCGATCTTGGTTCACATAACGGTCAACGTGATCAACGACTATTACGACTATGTGGACGGAATCGACCTCAGCACTCCAAGGACGCCTTTTAGCGGGGGCAGTGGTGTCCTCACGAGAGGTCTTCTTAAGCCGAGGCAAGCCTTCTGGGTTGCGACGGTGAGCCTCTTGATGGCCATGGTGATCGGCATCTATTTTGTGTTGGAGAGAGGATGGTTTCTTTTTCCTCTTCTTCTTGTTGCAGGGTTTTCGGCCTATTTCTATAACGTCTGCCTTTCGAAATGGTGGGTGGGTGAACTCTTTGCAGGTTTGAATTTCGGCCCTATGATGGTCCTCGGTTCCTATTATGTCCAGACGGGCAGGTATAGCTGGGAAGCCTTTTTTGCCTCTTTGGCACCAGGGGTCCTGACAGCTAATCTTCTCTTTCTCAATGAATTTCCAGACCGGGAGGCGGACGAAAGAGGGGGGCGAAGACACCTCGTGATCGCATTGGGAAGAGAGGGTGCCCGGTTCTTGTATGTCGCTTTGATCATTGTCGCTTATCTTCTCATCGTGATTGGTGTGGTTACCGGGATGATGCCTTGGATGACTCTGATCGGATTGGGGACGGTCATGTTTGGCTGGAAGGCGGCGAAAGGAGCACTAAAGGACTACAATGACGTCAACCGATTGGTGCCCGCCTTAGGTGCCAACGTGATGACGATTCTGGGAACGCAGGCACTCTTGGCGGTAGGCTATGTGATCGCAGGATGGAGGAATTCGTAGCAGAAGAGAAAAGGGCATCTTACAATTTTAAAACGGGTGAACCCCTTGTTCGGAGAAAAAGAATGAAGATTGAATTGATGAGGCAGAAGGTACACAACGAATTCACCAAGAAAGTCGAACTGATCAGCGGCCAGAACCTCTTCGCGTGTTATCAGTGCGGGAATTGTACCGCCGGATGTCCGGTGGCCTTTGCCATGGAGGTCGGGCCCCACGAGGTGATTCGGTACACGCTCTTGGGGTTGGAGGATGAGGCGTTGAGCGTCAATACCTTTTGGCTGTGTGCTTCATGCCTCCAGTGCACCTCACGCTGTCCGAAGGGGATCGATATTGCACGGGTGATGGATGCCCTGAGAACGGTCATTCTGAGAAAGAAGGATCGGAAGGACCATATCCAGATTCCGGATTTTCCGGAAGGGTTTCTGGAAAGAGTTCCCCAGATCGCGTTTGTGAGTGGCTTCAGGAAATTTCTGTCATAGGATTGGCGACGTTTAGATAAATGAATTCATTTCACCACAGAGACACAGAGGGCACAGAGGACGAAATTGTTTTGGTTTGCGGGGAGGTGCCCGCAAACCAAGAACTCTTGGCCTCTCCCTTCTGGTTCACATGAGCTCCTTGGGGAAGAGCCTTTTCTCCAATCGGCATCTCCCGATTGGAGAAAAAACACTGCTTCTCCGTGTCATTTCTCCGTGATCTCTGTGCCTCTGTGGTGAAAGATAGCCTTAGGAGCTGAAAATGGATTATCTCTATTTTCCTGGATGCACCCTCTACACCAAAGCGAAGAATTTCGACCAAACGGCCCGGGAGTGTTCCCACCGGTTAGGGTTTGAGCTGAAGGAACTCTCGAACTGGACCTGTTGCGGAGCCACCTTTCCGCTGGCCACGGACAACATCATGGCCCTGCTGCCTCCGTCAAGGATTTTGGCCAATGCGAGAGAGCAGGGATCAGTTCTCACCACCCTCTGCGCGGTCTGTTTCAACGTGATCAAAAGGACGAATCGGTTGATCCAAGAAGATCAGGAGAAGCGTGACAAGATCAACAACTTCATCGAGAAGAACTATCAGGGAGACCTCCGCATCCTTCACTACCTGGAGATCTTGAAACAGGAGGTCGGGTTCCCTCAACTTAAGGAGAGAGTGAAGAAAAATCTCTCTGGACTCAAAGCGGCGGCCTACTATGGGTGCATGCTCCTGCGGCCTTTTGACGAGATGAAGTTTGATGACAAGGAGAGGCCGACCATTTTTGAGGAGTTTTTGGAAACCCTTGGAGCAAAGGCGGTTGATTTTCCTTATAAGATCGAATGTTGCGGGTCGTTTCAATCCGTGGGATCCCCCGAGGTGGCCACGGAGTGTGCCTACCGCATTCTCGGCTCTGCCATTAAGCAAGGAGCTGAGGTTGTCGTCTCAACCTGTCCCATGTGTACGTTCAACATCGATCACAAGCAAGCAGACATCAAAGCGAAGTATCTCGATTTCAAAGAGATCCCCGTGCTCTATTTTACGCAGGTGCTGGGGATGGCACTGGGTCTCGATTATCGGACACTGGGGTTTGAACAGAATTTCGTGAATCCGGAACCACTCCTGAGAGAGAAGGGACTTCTTTAGATGAAGGGTTCGGAGACGTTCATCAAGAGAGCGATGGTGATCGGCGGAGGCATTGCTGGTATCTCCGCATCGATTGACCTGGGAAATGCTGGCTACGAGGTGGTTCTGGTTGAAAAACTTCCCTCCATCGGGGGCCGTATGCTTCAGCTCTCCGAGACCTTTCCCGACGCTCGACTGCGCCCAGTGCACTCTAACGCCGAAGACCGTGGAGACAGGCCAGCATCCCAGAATCAAACTGTTGACCTATTCCGAGGTGGACGACGTCCAAGGGACGGCAGGCGATTTCACGGTCAAGGTCCGGAGAAAAGCAGGCTACGTGGACTGGACGAAGTGCACGGGATGTGGTCTCTGCCAGCAAAAGTGTCCTTCGAAAAAACCCTCGGAGTTTGATCGAGGGATGGGACTGGGAAAAGCGATTTATACCCTCTCGCCGCAAGCGGTTCCCAACAAACCCGTCATCAATCCTGCGAACTGTCGTTTCTTCCTGGAGAAAAAATGCAGGGTCTGTGAGAAGATTTGCCCGGTCGGGGCGATCGACTACGAGCAGCAGGACAGTTTCGTGGAGGAAAGGGTAGGAGCCATCATTGTGGCGATGGGGTTTGATCTGATTCCGCTGCAGAGCTTTGGTGAATATGGATACGGCGGGGTTGCAGACGTGATCGACGGCCTTGCCTTTGAGAGGTTGAACTCGGCCTCAGGACCCACCACCGGAGAGATCAAGAGACCCTCTGACGGAAAAATTCCGAAGGAGGTCGTTTTTATTCAGTGCACAGGATCCCGAGATCCGGAACGCTACATGCCTTACTGCTCCCGGGTCTGCTGTATGTACACGGGGAAGCACGCCCGTCTCTACAAGCACAAGGTGCACGATGGTCAAGCCTACATCTTTTATATGGATATTCGGTCTACTGGGAAAGGGTATGAAGAATTCATTCAGCAAGGGATGGAGGAAGAGGGAATCCTCTATCTGAGGGGGAGGGTATCTCGGATCTACCGGGACGGTGAAAAAGTCATGGTCTGGGGTGTGGATACGCTGACAGGGAGAAAGGTTGAGATTGCTGCGGATATGGTCGTTTTGGCCACAGCGATCATTCCCCAGAATGGCGCCAAGGAACTTGCGAAGAAGCTGGGGATCGTTACAGATACCCATGGCTTCATGACGGAAGCTGAGAGAAAGCTGAGGCCTGTGGAGACAGAGGTCAAGGGAATCTATCTTGCGGGGTGCGCTCAAGGGCCAAGAGACATTGCGGATGCGGTCGCCCATGCCAATGCGGCAGCAAGCAAGGTCCAAGGGCTCTTTGCACAACACTGAATAGAAAAAATGGAGTACTGGAGTAATGGAGTAATGGACGGAAGACTGGAAACAATGGAGTGTTGGAGTCTGGAGTAACGGTTTCAAAAACAAAAAACGTTTTTCGGTTTTACCCAATACTCCATTACTCCAATACTCCATGCATTCCAATACTCCATACTGGGTTTTGAGGTCATGAAGAAGCTGGGTGTTTTCATCTGTCATTGTGGCGTCAACATTGCGGGAACAGTCGACGTGAAGTCGGTGGCTGAGAAGATCGGAAAGATCGGCGACGTGGCCCACAGCACGGATTACATCTATATGTGTTCTGACCCGGGGCAACAGACGATACGTGACGCCATTCGAGAAAAAGGACTGGAAGGGGTGGTGGTGGCCTGCTGCTCACCCAGCATGCATGAGAACACCTTCCGCAAGGCGGTCCGATCCCAGGGGATGAATCCCTACCTCTGTGAGATTGCGAATATTCGGGAACAGTGTAGCTGGGTCCACCAGAAGGAGAAGGACACAGCAACGAAGAAAGCCATTGAAATCATCCAATCCACACTCGAAAAAGTCCGTCAGAATGAATCGTTGGAAGCAATCGCCGTGGCGATTAATCGAAGAGTGTTGGTGATCGGCGGAGGGATCGCCGGCATCACCGCGTCTCTCGACCTGGCCCAGGGGGGTTACGAGGTTGTCCTCGTTGAGAGGGAAGCCGCTCTCGGTGGCCACATGGCCCAGCTTTTTAAAACCTTTCCAGATCTTAACCCCGCTTTGACGGGACTTCTCTCCAGCGTGTCAGAGGTTGAAAAACATCCAAAGATTACCCTATGCTGCTATGCAGAGTTGGAAGACGTTAAAGGGTACGTGGGCAATTTTGATCTGACGATTCGGAAGAAAGCAACGTCTGTGGATGCGACAAAATGCAATGCTTGCAGAATCTGCATAGAGCAATGCCCAGTGGAATTTGCCTCAGAATTTGAGAGGGGATTAGGCGTCCGGAAGGCCATTGATACTCTTTCCCCGAATTCCATCCCAAACCGACCTGTCATCGACCGAGCCCACTGCCGATATTTTTTGGATGGGAGTTGCAAGCGGTGTGAGGAGGTGTGTCCCGAGGGCGCCATCGACCTTCGCCAAAAAGACGAGCGGTTTCAGGAGAAGGTCGGAGCCGTGATTGTGGCTACCGGCTATGATCTCTACCCGACGGACCGACTGGGGGAATACGGATACGGCGAGATCTCTGATGTGATCGATGGTCTTGCTTTCGAACGGATGCTTGCTCCGAATGGACCGACCCAAGGGAAAATCCTTCGTCCTTCGGACGGAAAGGTTCCCAAGGAGATCGTCTTCATTCAGTGTGTGGCCTCGCGAGATCCGGACCGATACATGCCCTACTGCTCAAGAATTTGCTGCATGTACACGGCAAAACACGCAACGGTTTACAAAGAGCAGGTGCCCGACGGACAACCCTATGTCTTCTATATGGACATTCGTTCGGATAGCAAAGGATATGAGGAATTTGTTCAGAAGACCATCGAAGAGAAGGGAATCCTCTATCTCAGGGGGCGGGTCTCCAGAGTATTCCAGGAGGACGGAAGAGTCAAGGTTCTCGGGGTGGATACCTTAACTGGCAAGATGGTCGAGGTGGCTGCGGACATGGTGGTTCTCGCCACAGCCATTGTTCCGAGCCATGGAGTGAAAGACCTGGCGGCAAAATTGCGGGCCACGGTGGATCGCCATGGATTTCTCACAGAGGCTCATATCAAGCTCTACCCCGTGGAAAGTTCGACCAAAGGAATTTATCTTGCAGGGTGTGGTCAAGGGCCGAAAGATATTTCGGATACGGTTTCTCAGGCTTCGGCGACGGCGAGCAAAGTTCAGGCGCTGCTTTCCACAGATCAACTGATGCAGGATCCGTTGATCGCCCATGTCGATGAAGGAATCTGCAGCGGATGCGGGATTTGTGTCGCGATCTGTCCCTACGAGGCCCGGGAGATGGATCCTCAGAAAGGGATTTCCGTGGTTCATCAGGCCCTGTGTCAGGGATGCGGAGCCTGCATTGCTGCTTGCCCAAACAATGCCTGTGAACTGAGAAACAGCAAGGCGTCTCAAGTGCTAAGCATGTTGGAAACGTTCACAACATAAAAGGACGCATAGGGCGTAGGGCATAGCGAAAAAGGAAGCGAGAGTGAAGACGAAAAGAGGAACGCTGACGGGAGTTTTTCCTGAGGTTTTCATTTAGGGTTGACGCTATGCCCTCTGCCTGCCTACCGGCAGGTAGGCGCTATGCGCTTAGCGTCTTTTGATGAGAAGGGAGGAGGCCCTTTGAACGTGGCTGCCAAATTGGAAAAGGGAACGCCTACATTCCTGGAAGAGGCAAAGGAAAAAAGCGGGGAGGATCTGAGCCTCTGTTACCAGTGCTTGAAATGCACCGCAGGATGTCCTACCGCCCCCCACATGGACATTCGGCCCAACAATATCATTCGGATGATCCAAATGGGGATGAAGGATGCCGTGCTGAGAAGCCATGCCATCTGGCTCTGTGTGTCGTGCGAAACGTGTGGGACACGGTGCCCCAACAAGATTGATATCGGAGTCCTCATGGATGCCCTGCGAGAGATGGCAGTGAAGGAAAAAGTCCCTGCCGCAGAGAAAAACATCCATCTTCTCCACGAAGCCTTCGTCGAAAGCATACGAAGGGGAGGAAGAGTCCATGAGGCGACGATGTTGATGGAGTATAAACTACGGAGCAGAGATTTCTTTACGGATCTCATTCCTGGAATGAAGCTTTTTCTGAAAGGGAAGATTCCACTCCTTCCCACCCTGATCAAAGGGAGAGACGAGATCAAGCACATTTTTGAGAGATGCACGAAAGAAGAATAGAGAAGGCGGAACATTGGAATCATGGAATGGTGGAATGATGTGAGACAAGAACTGAATAATGGGATGACAAAAAACAATTTGGATCTAAATAACCCATTATTCCAATATTCCATTTTCCCATTACTCCGGAATTCTCTTTTGGGAGACTCAAGATGAGATTCTCTTACTTCCCTGGTTGTACGGATCACTCCACCTCCATTGAGTACGGTCTGTCCATCCATGCCGTTTTCAAGGCACTGGGTGTGGAGCTGGCCGAAATCGAAGACTGGAACTGCTGCGGTGCTGCAGCGACCCATAGTCTGAATCATCTCTTGTCCCTCTGTCTGCCGGCCAGAAATATCTCGAAGGCTCAGAAGAGCCAAGCCGGTCCCCTGGTCATTCCCTGTGCAGGATGTTTCAACATGACGAAGCGGGCCGAGCATGTTCTCAGAAACGACGAAACGAAGCGGAAGGAGATCGAGGACATCGTGGGGTTCTCCTTCGATCCGTCCTTCGAAATGATGGCCCTGATGGATGTGGTGGTCAATCGAATTGGTCTGGAACGGATTCGAGAAAAGGTCAAGACCCCTCTCAGGGGATTGAAGACCGCCTGTTACTATGGATGTGCGCTGGTCAGGCATCCCAAGGTGACCCAGTTGGACGATCCCGAAAACCCCCAATACATGGACCGAATGATGAAGGCTCTGGGAGCGGAGCCCGTGGCGTGGTCTTACAAGGTGGACTGCTGTGGGGCAGACCTGGCCCTGACTTACGGCAAGGTCGTTGAGAAGATGGTGGGCAAGATCGTCGCCATGGCGAAGGAAGCGGGAGCGCATTGTATCGTCACCTCCTGTGGCTTATGTCAAGCCAATCTTGAAATGAGGCAGGACCTGGATTTCCCCGTTTTCTATTTTACCGAACTCATGGGCGTGGCCTTTGATGTGGAACACAGAGACCAGTGGTGGAAGAAACATATGATTTCACCTAAGGGCCTGCTACAATCTCTGGGATTAGCTTGATGCAAGTGGCTCAAAACTTTGACGTTGACGAAGGAAATCAGTGAAGATTAGAAATCCTATGCACGACATCCGAAATAAGTTTGAATAAGGGGTCAAAATGGAACAAAGCAGAAAAAGAGGGGATAAAGGTTCAGTACTCGTGGTAGGAGCAGGGATCGCGGGAATGCAGTCTGCGCTCTTGCTCGCCGAGATGGGAACCAAGGTCTTTCTCTTGGAGCAGGGGCCGGCGATCGGTGGCTACTTCCCGCTGCTTGACAAGACCTTTCCCACAAACTCGTGCGGTGTCTGCTTCATGAGTCCGACCCCTCCTGCTTTTTGCCCGATCTACGAATGTCACCTCCATGACAACATCGAACTGTTACCTTATTCAGAGGTCACGGGCATTGAGGGCAACGCAGGAGATTTTAAAGTCTCCATCGTTGAAAAACCAAGATTTGTTGACCCCAAGAAGTGCACGCTCTGCGAGGCGTGTTTGAAGGTTTGTCCTGTCGAGGTGGAGCGAGAATTTGGGGGAGGTCTTGAAAAGCGGAAGGCCATCTATCTTCCTTTTCCGCAAGCGATTCCTCACAGTTTGGTTATCGACCCGAAAACGTGCATCCGGTGCGGAGAGTGCGTGCAGGTGTGCACACCTGGTGCGATCGACCTCGACATGAAAAACAAGGAAGAGACGCTGGAAGTAGGGGCTGTCATCCTCGGTTTCGGATTTGAACCCTTCTGGGCTCAGAAGAAAGGGGAGTACGGGTGGGGTCGTCATATCAATGTCCTGACCAGCATTCAGTTTGAAAGAATGCTTTCTACCTCGAGCCCCACCCAAGGAATTCCGATTCGGGTTTCCGATGGGAAGAAGATGGAGCGCATCGCGTTCATCCAGTGTGTGGGGTCCCGTGACCCCTCTTGCGGCCAAGATCACTGTTCCACGATTTGCTGCATGTATGCGATGAAGCAGGCCATGATTGCGAAGGATCGGAGCCCGAACCTCCAGGTGACTTTTTTCTATATGGATATTCGGCCTATGGGGAAGGATTACGAGCGATATTACGAGCGGGCTAAGAACGAGTACCAGATCGACTACAAGAGATGTGCGATTTCGTCGATTAAGGAGCTTCAGACAACGAAGAACCTCCTCATCACGTACGTGAAAGAGGATGGAACCTTTGAAGAACAGGAGTTTGACGCCGTTGTCCTCTCTCTGGGATTTACTCCTCCCCAGTCCGTCAGGGATCTGGCCCAAAAGATGGGGCTCCAGCTCAACAAGCAGGGATTCTGCCAGACCGATGAGTTTTCTCCTGCCCAGACGTCTGTTCCAGGGGTCTTCGTCGGAGGAGCCTTTCGCAGCCCCAAAGACATTCCTGAAAGTGTGGTCGAAGGATCAAGCGCAGCGGCCATGGCAGCCTCACTTCTCTTACCTCTTCGTCAGGCGCCAGAAGCAAGGGAGTTCCCGGCCGAGGGATCCTTGGGAGAAGAGATCCCCAAGATTGGAGTCTTTGTCTGCCACTGCGGAGAAGAGTTGAAGAAAACTCTCGCCATTTCTGATTTGGTAAGCCGTGCGAAAGAATTGAGGGGGGTCGCCCATGTGGAAGAGATTGGCTTGGGCTGTCTGCCGGAAGACGCGGATCTCATTAAGAGGAGAATCGGAGAGCAGGGACTGAACCGGATTGTGATGGCTGGCTGCTCTCATCGAGAGATTCGGAAAACCATGGAAGACATGGCGAAGACAATGGGATTCAATCCTTACTTGATTGAGTATGCCAACATCAGGGAGCAGTGCGCCTTTGTCCACGGGGACCATCCAGCCTTGGCGACAGAGAAGGCCATGACCCTGATCAAGATGGCTGTCGAAAGGGCAAGGCGAATTCAGCCCATCCGAAAAGGAAAACAGAAGATCGAGAAGAAGGCTCTGATTGTCGGAGGAGGCCTCACGGGGATGACGGCCTCTCTCCGTTTGGCAGAACAGGACGTTGAGGTCCATCTCATTGAGAAAGGAAAAGAGTTGGGAGGGAATTTGAAAGATTCCTTCTACACCCTGAAAGGCGCTCACCCGCAAACCCTATTGCAGGATCTTCTCAAACAGGTTGAAGGTTGTGCATCCATTCATCCTCATTTCGAGACGGAGATCGTAAAATGTGAGAGGAGGAACGGTCATTACAGGACAACGATTCGTTCCAAGGGAGAGGAGAAAGTCTTAGACCATGGAGCTTTGATCCTCGCCACGGGTGGGAAAGAAGTAAAGCCCAAGGGATATCTCTATGGAGATGATCCTCGGGTCGTGACCCAGAGACAGTTGGAGAAAATGATTCATTCAGACGACCCAGAATTGAAGGATGTCCACTCGGTCGTGATGATCCAATGTGTCGGATCCAGAGATGAGGAACACCCGTACTGCAGCCGTATTTGTTGCGGCCACGCGGTGAAAAACGCCCTGAGAGCTGAAGGAGAAGGATCCACACGTCAATGTGGTTGTGATCTATCGCGATGTCAGAACGTACGGGTTCTATGAAACGGCCTACTCCGATGCCAGAGGGAAAGGCGTGATTTTTGTCCGTTATGATCTCGAGAACAGGCCAGAGGTGGCGCTCCGAAATGGAGGCCTCCAGGTGTCACTGTTTGATCCTGCCCTCGGCAGTCGGGTCAACTTACCAGCGGACCGAGTGGTTCTGAGTGCAGGGATCGAACCCAATGACCATCGTGACCTGGCGAAGATCTTTGACGTGGATTTAAACGCCGATGGATTTTTCATGGAGGCGAATCCCAAGTCCGCTCCCCTGGATTCGGTAGACCGGGGCAAGTTTTTCTGTGGCCTGTGCCATTCTCCCAACTTTATCGAAGATGCGATCTCCCAGGGAAATGCAGCCGCTGCCAGGGCAGCCGCTCTCCTCTCCAAAGAAGAAGTGGAGGAGAAAGCCCAGTTGGCCTATGTGATTGAGAGGCTCTGTTGTGGGTGTGGCCTTTGCGTTTCGGTCTGTCCTTACGAGGCCAGAGTCATCAACGAGGAGACATGGAAGGCCGAGGTCATTCCATCGCTCTGTCAGGGGTGCGGAAACTGCGTTGTCGCCTGCCGAAACGCAGCGTCCCAGCAGCGGAATTTTGAAAAGGGATTGAACCTCGCGGTCGTGGATGCCGCAATCGACTAACACGGACGCAAGGCGCAAGGGGTAAGGCGCAAGGAGTAAGAAGACGTAGGTACAAGGAACGAAAGGGATCTTCAATCTTGAGCGAAAATAGGTTTAAACACTTGCGCCATGCTCTAACGCACTAGCGATTTGCGGAGGGAGGTTTGACAATGGCTGAGTTTGAACCCAGGATCGTTGCATTTCTTTGTCATTGGTGTACGTACACAGGAGCTGACCTGGCGGGAACAACGCGCATCCAGTATCCCCCGAACATCCGTGTCATTCATCTCATGTGCTCAGGGGCAGTGGATTCCATCTACATCTTGAAGGCACTCATAGACGGGGCGGACGGTGTACTCATCGGGGGGTGTCACCCGGGCGACTGTCACTATCAGACAGGGAATTACAAGGCCCGAAGAAGGATTGCCATCCTGAAAGGGATCCTGAACGAGATGGGGTTTAAGGACGACCGGATTTGGCTGAGATGGATTAGCGCCAGCGAGGGAAAGCTCTTCGCAGATACTGTCACGAAGATGGTGGATGATTTGAAAAAGATGGGCCCCAACCCCATGAAACAACTCTGGAACGCGTAGACGATGAATACAGGCAGAAGCGCCTGCCTGCCGGCAGGACGCTGCATAGCGCCAAAGCGCTTTACTGAAACACTTGGCCCCACGGACACGCTATTGGGTGAATAAGAAAAGGAGACACAAAGAGTATGGCAAAGCAAGCTACGATCAAGGTTAAGGAAGGGAGAACAGAAGAAGCCATCCTTGGTTTCCTGAAATCGCTGCTTGAAAAGGGAGTGATCGAGGACCTCATGATCCCCAAGGCGCTGCCCTCCAAAGAGGGTTTTGTGCAAACACTGATCCATGATGCTTCCATGCTCGACGGGGCATGTGCCCTTGCACCCACCATGCCGGTCCAATCGGCAAGGGTCATCTCTAACCTGAGTGTTAAAAACCTAGGGCGGAAGGTGGGCGTTGTCTTGAAGTCGTGCGAGATGCGAGCGATTGTTGAGTTGACAAAATTTTTGCAGGTCAAGCCGGAGAACCTTTGCCTCATCGGGATCGACTGTCCTGGAACATTTGAGGTCGCCGACTATGCCAAGATGGTTCAGGAAGGGAAGGGTGGAGAAAAGCTGACGAAAGAATTGCTGGCAGGAGCATCAAAAGGAGAAAGTGTTGCTCCTTCTGGAGTATACGTTCCGAACCGCGTGTCAGATGTGCGAGTATCCTGTCCCTCAAGCAGACATCATGCTAAAGCTCTTCGGCTACCCTGCGGATCAGGAGATCGGAATAGAGATCGGAGAGAAATTCGAGAAGGAAGTTGAAGAGAAGGGGATTCTCAGCTTTTCTGGAAGCGACCCCACCGCGAGGAGGGAGGTCGTGAACAGGGTGATCGCCGAAAGGACCAAGAAGAGGGATGCTGTGTTTCAGGAATTCAAGGGGATGGTGAAGGATCTTTCAACTTTCCTCGATCAATTCTCCACGTGTGTCCGATGCCACAACTGCATGGTGGCCTGCCCCATCTGTTACTGCAAGGAGTGTGTTTTCAAAACAGCTGTTTTTGAGCACGACGGCGACCAGTTTCTCCGATGGGCAGACCGAAAGGGCGGTATCCGGATGCCGACGGATACGATGATCTTTCATCTTATCCGGATGGCTCACATGGTGACGTCCTGCATTGGATGTGGACTGTGCGACAGCGCTTGCCCGAGCCGGTTGCCCGTAGCATCGCTTTTTCGAAGCGTGGGGCATAAAATCCAGAAGATGTTCGAGTACGTCCCCGGACGGGATGTAAAAGAAGTGCCCCCCGTGGCTACGTTTAGAGAAGAGGAACTGAAGATTGAATCGGGAAGCCACTGAACAGAGGCGTGAGGCGTCAAGTGCAGGGCGTAAGGTGCAAGGTGTTAGGTGCAAGGAGATACCCTCTCGCGACTTACGACTTGCCACTTGCGATCAACTTTAAGGAGTGTACCGATGGAAGCTGAAACGAACAGAAAAGACGAGGTTGTTCCAATTTTCATTATGGGAAAGCGGTATGAAGTCCCTGCTTCGCTGACGATTCAGAAAGCGATGGAGCACGCAGGGTATCAGCTCATCCGAGGATGTGGGTGCCGGGGAGGAATTTGCGGAGCCTGTGGGACGGTCTATCGAATTCCAGGGAGTTACAAAATTGAGGTTGGGTTAGCCTGCCAGACGATCGTCCAACCCAACATGTATCTCACCCAGATCCCCTTCTTCCCGGCGACCAAGAGTGTCTATGATATTGAGAAGGTAAAGCCCAACATAGAAACCCTAGTGAAGAACTACCCCGAGCTCCTGCGATGCCTTCAGTGTAATACGTGCACCAAGTCGTGCCCGATGGAGATTGAGGTGATGGACTACATCGCCGCTGCCATGAGGGGCGACATTGAGCGGCTGGCCGAACTTTCCTTTGACTGTGTAATGTGTGGTCTCTGCACTTCCCGGTGTCCCGCTGAGATCTGCCAGTATAACATCGCGATTCTTGGAAGGCGACTCTACGCGAAATATGTGGCTCTCAAAGCGGAGCATCTAGCCTCCATGGTGAAGGAGGTAGAAAAGGGAAAATACGAACAGATGCTCAGACAGTTGATGGACACCGACGAAGAGGCCATGAAGGAACTTTATAACGAACGGGAGATCGAACCCGAACAAGCGGGTGAAGATTGGGTTCCAAAAGAGAAAACATACCTTTAAAAAAAGCATAGCGCCTGCCTGCCGGCAGGCAGGCATAGAGCATGGCGCATAGCGTAATTCCTCTTATTTTTCTGCGCTTTGCGCCTTGCGGCAGATGGGTTGGAGGAAATATGCCTTACACATCGGAATTAAAAGGGTTGATTAAGAAGGTAGAGGCCACTCGGCCGGCGCGAATCGAGAAAAAGAAGAGGGGAGAGGAATTTCGCCTACTCACTTTGAAGGAGAGGGAAGAGCGACTCAGGAAGTACCATCCCGATTTCGTGGAAGGGGCGAGAAAGGAGATTCGTGTGGGTCCAAGCAAGGGATATGCCATCTCCCCTGAGATTGTTGCTTTGCTGGAAGCGAAGAGCCGGGTGAACCCTGATTCCATCGATCTGGCCAAGATCGCTTACGAAACGGATATCCTCATCCTCGGTGGCGGGGGTGCAGGAACGGCGGCTGCGTTGACGGCTCAGGAGAAGGGAGCAAAGGTCCTGATTGCCACCAAGCTAAGACATGGCGATGCGAATACGATGATGGCAGAGGGTGGCATTCAGGCAGCTACCAGAGAAACAAAAGATTCTCCTTACTACCATTATCTTGATGTCCTGGGTGGAGGCCATTTCAAGAACACGCCGGAACTGGTTTATACCCTCGTCACAGAAGCTCCAAAGGTCATATCCTGGCTTGAAAGCTTGGGTTGCATGCTCACTAAATTTCCGGACGGCGTAATGAAAGCACTCCATGGCGGAGGGACCAGCCGGAAGAGGATGCATTATGCAGCGGATATCACCGGTGCGGAGATCATGAGGACGTTGAGGGACGAGGCTCGAAACCGTGCTGCGGATATCAAAGTCCTTGAATTTTCACCGGCCGTCGAACTGATCCTGAACGAGCATGGCCACTGTGCTGGGGCAGTTCTTTATAATCTTGAAACAGAAGAATACTTCATTGTGAAAGCAAAGGCCGTGGTCATGGCCACCGGTGGGTCCGGAAGACTTCACATGCAGGGCTTCATGACCACCAATCATTATGGAGCGACAGGGGACGGTCTCGTCATGGGTTACCGTGCCGGTGTGAAAGTCTGTTTTCTCCATACCGTCCAGTACCATCCCACAGGCGCCATCTTTCCCGAGCAGGCAGAAGGTCTTTTGATTACAGAAAAGGTGAGGGGGGCAGGGGCCAATGTCCTCAATATCGATGGAGAGCAATTTGTCAATGAACGGGAACCCAGAGACGTGGAGTCAGCCTCTTTCATCAGGGAATGTAGGGAAGTCGGGAAAGGGATTCCGACAGGAAGCGGCAAGATAGGCATCTGGCTCGATTCTCCAATGATCGAAATCCTCATGGGAGAGGGGGCGGTCAAGCGAGAATTCCCTGGCAAATTCATTCTGTTCAGCCGATACGGGATCGACATTTCAAAGGAACCCATGCTGGTCTATCCCACCCTCCATTACCAGAATGGGGGGTTAGAATATAACAACCGTTGTGAAACCTCCATCCCGGGATTCTTCTCTGCGGGAGAAGTTTCGGGCGGGGTTCATGGTGAGAACCGGCTCATGGGAAACTCTCTTCTCGACGTCTGTGTCTTTGGAAGGATTGGAGGGATCAGTGCGGCGAGCTACATCAAAGAGAAATTCAAAGACGGAAAATTGTCCTTGGATCACGTCCGGAGGTATCACAAAGAGCTGGAAGAGGCAGGGATTATAACCGACCGGGTTGCTCCAATGCTGCTTCCTGATTACTCCAATCCCAAGGTCCGTGAACGCCAACTTACCTCCCATTACATAGGCACCCTTCGCTAACGACGAGTTGATGTCGTCAGGTTCGCGATGAGTGAAAGGCCCGCTGGGAACGCGGGCTTTTCTATTTTATGGATTTCTCGGGTTGTTTTTCATTCCGGCAGCAGGGCACCTGCCGAAGCCAGCAGAGGGAGATTGGCTTAAGTCAGAGAGAGCTGAATCAAAATGATTTTGAAATGTTAGCGATAAAGGTTTACCTTTTTTTTGATTTGTGTTATTTAAATAACTATAAATAATCGCAAAAGGTGGATGGATATGCTAACGGAATTGAGGGACCGACTCAAAGAATTGAAGCAACGACACGAAGGCCTAAGAGGTTATCTTTGACTTCGAGAGCAGAGAAAAGCGGCTCGAAGAAATCAGTAAAATGATGGCTGAGCCCGGCTTCTGGGAACGGGATGGCGAAGGTCAGCAGATACTGAAAGAGCGGGCTTCCATTCTTGACAGCATTACCCCTTGGAAACAAGAGCAGAAAGAATTGGAGGAGATGGAGATTCTCCTCCAGCTCGTCGAAGAACAACAGGACGAGGCTGAGACACAGGAGCTCTTAGAGAAGGTAAAGAAGTCCGAAGAGACGGTCGCTCAGATGGAGTTCCACAGGATGTTGGGAGGAGAAAACGATCCCAACAATGCGATCGTCAGTATCAATGCCGGGGCAGGCGGAACAGAGGCTCAGGATTGGGTGGAAATGCTCCTCAGGATGTACCTGCGATGGGGCGAGAAAAAGGGATACCATACACAGATCATTGACATCCTTACTGGAGAAGAGGCCGGCTTGAAAAACGTCACCTTCACGGTGACAGGGCCTTACGCCTATGGGTATCTGAAGGCTGAATCAGGTATTCACCGCCTTGTCCGGATCTCGCCTTTCGATGCGGGAGCAAGAAGACACACCTCCTTTGCTTCGGTGTTTGTCATCCCTGAGGTTTCCGATGAGATCGAAATTGCCATCGATGAAAAAGATCTCAAAATCGATACGTACCGATCGAGCGGGGCAGGAGGACAACACGTTAACAAGACAGATTCGGCGGTGAGAATCACCCATCTTCCCACGGGCATCGTCGTCCAGTGCCAGAATGAGCGGTCTCAGCACAAGAACAGGGCAACCGCTCTCAAGATCCTGAAGGCCCGGCTCTACGAAAAGGAGATGAAGGAGAGGGAAGAAAAAATCGAGGTGCTTCATCATTCGAAGAAGGAGATCGCTTGGGGAAGTCAGATTCGTTCGTACGTGATGCATCCGTACCGCATGGTGAAAGACCATCGTACGAATAAAGTCATTCATGACGTGGATCGAGTGATGGATGGGGATCTCGATGAATTCATGAAGGCCTATCTGATGGCGGCCTGATAACTCAAGAATGCGGTTTGACTTTTCATGGATGGGGAAATATTATTAGAAGAGGAAACGGAACCAGGTTCCCCGAGTGAGGATCAGGGGTTCTTCGCGAGTCTTGAAGAGAAGGTAAGTCTTCTCCTCCTGAAGTACCGCGAAGCAAGAAAAGCGAGAGAGGATTTGGTCGTTGCACTGAAGCATGAGAAGGAGAGGGCTGATCGTCTCGAAAGGAAATTGGAGCTTCTTTCGGAGGACAGAGACAAGGTCAAGACGCGGATTGACCAGCTTCTGCATCGCCTGAAGGGGTTCGATCTTTAGGTGCTGGGGGTGGATGACGGGGATTGATGGAAAGAGAGAATCTCGTCGAGATTAAGGTTCTGGGACAGACATTCACGGTTAAGGCGGACGCGGGTGAGCCGCATATTCAAGAAGTGGCCCAATATGTCAACGAGAAAATAGATGAGATATTGACAAAGACGAAGAGTGTTTCGTCGCTGAATGTTGCTATTTTAGCGGCGTTGAATATCGCCGATGACCTGCTCAAAGAGAGGGAAAAAAGGAAGACGCTTCTCAGAGAGGTGAATTTGAAATCGAAAGATCTCGTTGAGAGAATTGACATCAGCTTGAGTGGAAAGGAGGCTGGAAAGTTTCCTGTTCGAGAGTGAAGCTCCCTGCTCCTGTCTGCCGACTGGCAGGCACAGGGTGGCAGGAGCTTCCGGGAGATGTTATGACGGTAACAGGGTCGGCTTCCTCCCCGCCTGCAGGGCAGGGCATCCAGCCGACTTGCCCGCGACATTCCTCTACTGGACAACCGGAAGGGTCCGATAGAGGAAGAGTTGACGACTAAGCTTAACACCGATGAGAGTTTGTCGATGGTGTAGATGGATAGAGGGTGGACGGGGATGTGTGGATCCCAAGTTGAACCAAAATTGTGTTTCGTACCTTCGGCAGGTTCAGGATTAACCGAAGTCCTCCAAAGGCTTTTCGGTTTATGGATTGTGGTCGTAGGGGACGCAAAGAGTGTTAAGAGGGTGTTTGATCGGCGATTCAATCCTGCCTTCGTCAGAGAAAAGACGAGGGTGAAAAGTCGGCGACGAATCGGATCACCTCTTTGCAGCAGGCTGCCAAGGTTTCGATTTACAAATAGACTAATTCGATACTCACGATTGGGATCCCAAGGTTTTTTGCAGAACGCCATCCTCCCTTCCGTTCCATAAGCAACAGTCCTCTCCCCATCGTTTTCCTCTCACCGATCATTTCACGTCATAGAATGAAAGAGGGAGGTGAATTATCCTTTGAAAGCGATAACCGTTGAATTGTATCCGATTGTTATGATTGCGATCGCCATTCTTGGCATCTTCGTCGGGTTCCTGCTGCGAAAACGTTTTTATGATGCAAGGGTAGGTTCGGCAAAGGAGGTGGCCAAGGCGGTGATCGAGGAAGCGGAGACGAGGGCGGAGATCTTGAAGAAGGAGGCCCTACTCCAGGCCAAGGACAAATTTTACCAAGAGAAATCAGAGTTTGAGAAGGAAACCATCGAGAAAAAGCAGGAACTCCAGAACCTCGAAAAAAGGGTCATCCAGAGAGAGTCCCATCTCGACAAGAAGATCGAACTTGTTGACACGAAGGAAGGGGATATCACTCGACGAGAAAAGAACCTGATCCAACAAGAGAAAACCATCCAGGAGCAAGAGAAGAAAGTCAATGCCCTTCTTGAGCGCCAACGGGCCCAGTTAGAGAGTATTGCCCAGATGACTTCGGAGGAAGCCAAGCGGTCGCTGATGGAATCGATGGAGGAAGAAGCCAAACACGAAGCAGCGAAGAGGATTAGAAAGATCGAAGAAGAAGCAAAAGAACAGTCCGATAAGAAGGCAAAGGAGATCGTGAGTTTGGCGATCCAGCGCTATGCTGGAGAGTATGTTGCCGAGAAGACGGTTTCTGTGGTGAGCCTGCCCAACGAAGAAATGAAAGGGCGGATCATCGGCCGAGAAGGACGGAACATTCGGGCTCTGGAAGCAGCTACGGGGGTGGACCTGATCATCGATGATACGCCCGAGGCCGTGATTCTCTCAGGATTCAACCCGATTCGGAGAGAAGTCGCACGTATCGCTTTGGAACGTCTCGTAAGTGACGGACGGATCCATCCGGCGAGAATCGAAGAGATTGTTCAGAAGGTGGAGCAAGAACTGGAGGTGGCAGTCCGGGAAGCGGGGGAACAGGCGACGTTTGACGTGGGTGTCCACGGCATTCATCCCGAGCTCATCAAACTGATCGGGCGACTGAAGTACCGGACTAGTTTTGGGCAGAACGTTTACCAGCACTCGATTGAGGTAGCCTTTCTGTGTGGGATCATGGCTTCGGAGTTGGGATTCAATGTCAAACAGGCAAAGAGAGCAGGTCTGTTGCACGATATTGGTAAAGCCGTTGACCACGAGATTGAGGGATCTCACGCGAAGATCGGAGCCGACCTGGCGAGAAAGCATGGAGAGTCTCCCCTCATTGTTCATTCCATCGGTGCCCACCATGAGGAAGAAAAGCCGGAATCGATGATCGACGTGTTGGTGGAGGCAGCAGATGCCCTTTCAGGAGCACGTCCCGGTGCCCGAAGGGAAATGCTTGAAACCTATGTAAAACGGCTTGAGGACTTGGAGAAGATCAGCCATTCTTTTGCAGGGGTTGATAAAGCCTATGCCATTCAAGCGGGGAGAGAGATTCGAGTCATGGTTCAACCCGACCGCATGACGGATGATGACTCCGCGGCTCTATCTCGAGACATTGCTCGAAAAATCGAAAAGGAACTAACCTATCCGGGTCAGATCAAGGTGATCGTGATCCGGGAAACACGAGCCGTTGAAGTCGCCAAATAGTTTGGAGTCATTCGTTCGGGGCTCGGAGACAGGGGTGTTCGCCTCCGAATTCTGAGACCCCGAACTCGGATCTGCCAGAATATGCGAGTTCTTTTTATTGGTGATATTGTCGGGAAGCCGGGTCGACGTGCCGTTGAACTTCTCTTGAAGCGAATTGTGAAAGATGAAAAAATCGATTTTGTCATCGCCAATGGTGAGAATGCAGCAGGAGGAATGGGCATCACACCCACCATTGCTCTTGAGATGTTCAAAATGGGTGTGCATGTTTTGACCTCTGGGAATCATGTTTGGGCAAAAAAGGAAGTGATCCCCTTTCTCGACGAAGAACCCAGACTCCTTAGACCGGCTAACTACCCATCCCAGGTTCCGGGAAGGGGGGTCGGAACGTTCGAGTTGAAAAACGGGGAAAGAATCACCGTAGCGAATCTCGAGGGAAGAGTGTTCATGAGGACCCTCGAATGCCCTTTTCGAGTGGGAGAGAGAATCATCGAAGAAGTGAGTCACAAAACTCCCGTAATGATCATCGATTTTCATGCAGAGGCGACTTCTGAGAAAGTGGCTTTAGGTCGATTTCTGGATGGAAAGGTGAGTGCCATTCTGGGAACTCACACCCATGTCCAAACAGCTGACGAGAGAATTCTGGATCATGGAACAGCCTACATCACCGATGTGGGGATGACAGGTCCCATGGCTTCTGTGATTGGCATTCGGGAGGATGTGGCTTTGGGGCGGTTCCTGACCCAAGTGCCTTGGAAATTTGATGTGGCCACAGACGAGATTGAACTTCAATGCGTCGTAATCGATATTAACCCGAAGACAGGAAGATCGACCGACATCCAAAGGATGAGCGTTCCATTGAAAGAACGGGGATGAATCCATGGCGATGAAGGGACAGGAAAAGACAGTCCTTGATGTTCTCACGGAGAGAGGGTTTATTGAACAGGTAACGGATGAGGTGAGCCTGCGTCAATTATTGAAAGGAAAGGTAACGTGCTACATTGGTTTTGACCCAACGGCCTCGAGCTTTCATGTTGGGAATTTGGTTCCGATCATGGCGCTTGCACAGATGCAAAGGTACGGCCACCGCCCCATTGCCCTCGTGGGAGCTGGAACCGGATTGGTCGGGGATCCGAGTGGGAAGGATCAAATGCGGCGGATGTTGACTCGGGAAGAGATCGATCAGAATGCGGAGGCTCAGAAAAAGCAGTTCTCACGTTTCTTGGATTTTTCAAAGGATCAGGCGCTCCTCCTCAACAACGCGGATTGGCTGACTAAGCTCAATTACATTGATTTCCTTCGAGACATCGGAGTCCACTTCAGTGTGAATCGGATGTTGACGACTGAATCTGTGAAGATGCGTTTGGAAACAGGGCTTTCGTTCATTGAGTTCAACTATCAGCTGCTTCAGGCGTACGACTTCTGGCACCTGTTCAAAAACTGCAATTGCCTGATTCAAATGGGCGGAAGCGACCAGTGGGGGAATATCGTTGCAGGCATCGACCTGATCCGTCGCCTCGAAGGGAAGGAGGCCTACGGCATTACCTTTCCCCTCATCATGACGGCCGATGGAAGAAAAATGGGAAAGACGGAAAGGGGTGCCGTGTGGTTGGATACCGAGCGCACCTCTCCTTATGAGTACTATCAATTTTGGATCAATAGCGACGACAGGGATGTGAAGAGGTTCTTGGCTCTCTTTACCTTTCTTCCTATGCAAGAGGTGGAAGAATACGGGAAACTGCAAGGCGCGGACCTAAGGAAAGCGAAAGAGGTCTTAGCTTTTGAAGCAACGAAGATTGTACACGGAGAAAAGGAAGCCGAGAAAGCCCGAGCCGCATCAAGGGCCCTCTTCTCAGAGGAAAGAGGAAATGAAGCCTCGATACCCACAACTCCCTTGTCTAAGGAAGAAATTAAGCAGGGAATTCCAGTATTTAGGCTTTTTGAAATGACGGGTCTCTGCGCCTCAGGATCAGAAGCAAGGAGATTGATTGAGCAGGGAGGGGGGTATTTGAATCAAAAGAGAGTTGATCGATTTGATGCTTTGGTGTGCCGAGACGATTTTGAGGATAAAGGCGAGATCCTTCTGAGGGCGGGGAAAAAGAAATTTCACCGGATAAAATTGCTTGACAACTGATGAGAACGTGTTAAACTAAAAATCTACCAGTGATGGGTTCCGAAGATATTTTTCTTGACAAGAACGATGAAGTCAGTTATATTGATCTTTGGCTTTAGATATGTTCTTTGACAATAGAATAGGGGTTATCATTTTCGGGTTTTTGTCTTTTTTTGAATAACGGATCAAAATTTTCAAGTTTTAACTGGAGAGTTTGATCCTGGCTCAGAACAAACGCTGGCGGCGTGCTTAACACATGCAAGTCGCACGAGAAATCTTGAGCAATCGAGAGAGTAAAGTGGCGCACGGGTGAGTAGCGCGTGGGTAACCTACCCTTGGGTTGGGGATAACTCCTCGAAAGGGGTGCTAATACCGGGTAATGTTCCGATCTCTTCGGAGATTGGAATCAAAGGGGGCCTCTGCATGCAAGCTTCCGCCCAGGGATGGGCCCGCGTACCATTAGCTAGTTGGTAGGGTAACGGCCTACCAAG